>NZ_JBCFBO010000001.1:0-697768 GCF_038562635.1 Methanobacterium sp.
CATTTTCTTCTATGAATTGGTCTACAGTTTTTAAAGCAGATAATCGGTCTGTAAAGTTAGTTATATCTGTTCTTTCTTGAGTTATGGATTTAGTTAATCCATCTCTTTCTCTCCAATAATAGATTGGCCATTTAGCATCTGCTAAAACTGCGGTTGATCTGGATTTGAAATGTGCAGGGATAGTTACTGGAATATCTTCGTATAAAACTCCTTCTGGAAATTTGAAATTGTTTTCTCTCCAGAATTCTGTTTTGAATAGTTTATTCCATGCTGTTGTGTCGTATATTAATTCTGGGTTTTTAGTGATGTGTGTGTTCTCAATAGTTTCTTTGAATATTTTTTTATGTAAACTTGAATCATAATATCTTTTGGAGTTGAATCTTCTTACGTTTCCAGTTATTATGTCGTGTTTCCCGTTTTCAGACATTTCATATAATTTTTTATAAGCGTCCTTTGATAAGAAGTCATCAGAATCCACGAAAGCAATGTATTCTCCATTAACAAGAGGAATAGCGTAATTTCTTGCTTGGCCTAATCCTCCGTTGGGTTTTGTTATTAGGTGGAAGTTTTCGTATTTGTTTGCATATTCTGCAGCAATCTTACCACTGGAATCTGTTGAACCATCATTCACCATTAAAACTTCAATTTCTTTTAATGATTGATTAACTAGTGAATCCAAGCATTCTTTAAGGTATTCTTCTACATTGTAAATTGGAACAATTACACTAACTTTTATATTGTTTAACATTTCATCCCCTAATGAAATTATCTTAAATATCTAATATTCAAATTTTATTGTTAAACTCTTCAATCAAAGTGTGGGCATATTCCCAGTCATTTTTGTCATCTATTTCTGTCCATTTTAACCCGTTAGTGTAAAAATATTCAATTCTAGATTTTTTACTAAGGTCTTTATAGGTCAAATCATAATAATTTTGGACGTCTTCTGCAATTAAACCTTCTAAAATAGAATTAAACATGGATAAATCATTTTTAGATATTTTTGAAACCCCTATAAATTCTCCAGAGGCCATATCGATATTTATTCCTTTTCCAATTTCCATTATTACATTATCTTCAATCCGTATCTTAAAAGACTCTTCATTTAACTGTTTATAATTGTCCACTACGAGGGCAGTTTCGTTGATCGCAAGCAGACCTGAAATTATACGCTCATCCACAACGTTATCTCCATTGATGATTAATACATCTTCATTTAGCTGCCTGGTCGCCAAACTAACAGAACAAGATGTATTTGTTTGGGAATATCTTTTATTTTCAACGGTATTTATTTCAACATCGCATCTGTTCTTCAGGTCCTCAATTTTTTCAATTACCCTTTCTTTTTTGTGACCTAAAACTATAATAAACTTATTAATACCACTGGAAATGCAGTTTATCATCATGCGTTCCAGTAAACTCATATTATCAATCTCAAGCAGGGGTTTGGGAATATCTTTGGTTAATGGCATCAATCGGGTTCCTGTTCCTGCCGCTAATATTATTGCTATCATAAAATCACCTAACTATTTGCTATTAGTGTATTTTAATAAAAATTTTGTAAAATATTGAATTTAGCATTCCATTTTATCCCATAGTTTCTTAAAAGCTATTTTTGGAGGTATAGATTCCACTATAATATCATATACAAAATCAACAATTGTACTGTCTATAGAAGTCTTATCACATAGTGCTTTTATGGCCATTATGGAGTTTTTACCTTCAAATATTATTCCTGAGGCTTTTTCATCTACAACTATCCTTTGACCATATAACATCCCTAGAGTGTGGTTCCTACTTTCTCCAGATGTAGATGTTAAAACTACGTCTCCAAATCCACAGTAATCGTTAACCGTATCTCTTTTACCACCTAATGCTTCTATTAAGTCTTTAGTTTCATTAAATCCTTTAGTTAACACGGCATATCTTGCATTATCATTTAAATTCATTCCTTCACATATACCATAGGCAATTGCATTTATGTTCTTAATTACGCCGCAACATTCTGTCCCGATTACATCTTTGTTTAATTTAACCTTAAATTCGTCTGTAGTTAATACTTTTTTAACCAGATCCAGATGTTTTGGATCGTCAGAAGCTATATTGGCTACTGTAAACAGTGAAAGTGCAATTTCAGATGCAAAGTTAGGTCCAGATAATATAACTGGAGATCTATCAAAGTATTCTGTCACGATTTCACTCATAGTTTTTAATGATGGATATTCTATCCCTTTAGCTGTACTTACGAGTATACAGTCTTTACAGATGAATTTAGATAACTCTTTTAGAGGAGATCTAATTCCAGATGACGGAACACATAAAAATACGATATCACAACTTTTAACATGGTTAAAATCATTGACAGGGATAATATTTTCTGCTAACTTTAAATTAGGATAGTATTCAGTGTTATGTCTTGTTTTAGCTATTTCATCGACAACTCCTTTTCTTCGGGCGTATAAATAAACTGAATTTGCATTAACAGAGATAAGTTGTGCAATAGCTGTTCCGAGTCCACCGGCTCCAATAACTGAAACTTTTAAATCCATGAATTCACCTCAATAGTTGTCAAATTGAAATTAATAAAATAATCAACATATCATTAGATTCAATATTAATAAACTAATTTAAATACTAAATTGTGATTAATAATCCTTATATTTATTACTTATGTGCTAAAATAATGGAAATGAAGTAATATAATATTTCTTTTTCAAAATGAATTTAGGAGATATTTGCAATGTATTGTATTTAAAGGTTTCAAAATAAATTGTTTGTTTTTATATTAGTATAATGGTTCTAAATTTGGATAATAAGTTTTTATTGCAATAATTCTGTATCGTGTTTTTATAATAAAAAATTATTATAAATGGATACTAATAAGTATATAACTCATATAAATCTTATATTTTATATTACAATGGTTATTTGCCGATATTTATTAATACATGGTGATATTATTACTAATTATAATGGATACTTGTGGTTAGGATGATTCGCGATCTTAAATTTGATAACTTAAGGGGTTTAGCTATAATACTGGTAGTTTTTGGCCATTTTATTGGCAGCTGTTTAGTTGCTAACCGTTTTGTCGGTAGTGCTTTAGATTTAGCTTATACTTCAATATATCTTTTTCATATGCCTTTATTTATATTTATAAGTGGTTATTTCTCTAAAATTGCTTCAGATACTAATGTGAAAGCTTTAAAGAATGTTTTCATACCATATTTATTATTTAATACAGTGTGGATACTGTCTGTTTTTTTAATAGATGGAAATTTATCCAGAACTATGTATATAATACCTGGTTATGGGTTGTGGTACTTATTAAGCCTTTTCTTCTGGAGAACCTTTTTACCGGCTGCAGATAGAATAAAATATGTTTTCTGGTTTAGTATTTTATTAGCACTGTTTATAGGAGTAATTGATTTTAAATCAGACCTTTTATCAATTTCAAGGACTATATGTTTCTTCCCGGTATTTCTTTTTGGATATTATTTCAAAGATTTAAAAGAAAAGTTTACCTTTAATAAATATTTATCTGCAGGAGTTTTTGTAGCATTAATTACAGCTGCGACTTTGTTTTTTGTTTTTAAATCAAGTAGACTTCTAATGTTAAAAAATTCCTATGTTGATATGCATATGGGAAATGCAGAAGGTATAATTTTAAGACTTATAGTTATATCCGTTGGAATATTGTGTTGTATTCTTCTATTTAATATTATGACCTCTAAAAAAACATTTTTAACTAAAATGGGAAGAAATTCGCTGGCTATTTATGTTTTACATTTGTATTTTGTAAGTTATTTACCCTATATATTCAAATATTTAGGTTTTAACTTCCTATTTAAGAATTACATTTTTTGTGTGGTTTATATTGGTTTAGGGGCAATTATCGTCCTATTTGTCTTGTCTAGAGATGTAGTTAGCAATGGTGTGAGGGCATTGACTGACATTGCCGTAAAAATCTTAATAAAAGATGAATCTCAAAATAACAGTAAGTTAATTCCAGGTAATATACGTGGATTTTTAGCCAGAATATTGAATTTAAGCAGTATTTATAAAAGGTAATATCATATAAAATGGTTATTAACTTAAAAGGAAATTTCTATGGATACAAAAATTTCAGTAATTATACCTAATTTTAATGGGAGGCAGTTCATTAAAACGTGTCTTGATTCGATTAAAAGACAAAATTACTCCTTTTATGAGGTAATAATCATAGATAACGCGTCATCTGATGAAAGTGTAAGGTATATTCATGAAAATTATCCTGAATTCACTTTAATACAAAACAAAGAAAATTTGGGCTTCGCAGCTGCAGTTAATCAGGGAATTAGAAGTTCATCTTCAGATTATGTGTTTCTTTTAAATAATGATGTGGAACTAGAGCTAAATTCCATTTCAAATCTTCTAAAATGTGTTGAAAAAGATGAAAATATCTTTGCAGCCTCTTCCAAGATGATTCAATATGCAGATAGAAGCAAAATGGACGATGCTGGAGATGAATACACTGTTTTAGGCTGGACCCGGAAAGTAGGTGATGGAAAATCTCCAGATCTATATGTCACAGAAAGAGAAACTTTCAGTGCCTGCGCTGGAGCTGCTCTTTATAGAAGAAGCATTTTAGATGAACTGGGATGCTTTGATGAAAATTTCTTTGCATATATGGAAGATGTGGATATCAGCTATAGAGCAAGAATTCAAGGGTATAAATGTGTATATTGTCCTGAGGCTGTTGTCTACCATTTTGGCAGTGGAACCAGCGGTAGTAAGTATAATGAGTTTAAAATCAGATTAGCTGCGAGGAATAATATTTATGTTCCATATAAAAATATGCCATGGCCTCAACTAATAATAAACGGTATTTTTTTACTTGCAGGCTACTTCATAAAGTACATATTTTTCTTTAAAAAAGGATATGGCAGTACCTATTTAAGTGGTCTAAAAGAGGGATTTAATTCTTTAGGGAAACTTGAAAAAACGAAATATGAAAATAAAAATATTATCAATTATTTAAAGATAGAATGGTTTTTAATTAAAAATACTGTTAAATTCATTTTTTTTTAATACAAAACCTTTTCATATGCCTGTGAAAATGTAAAATGTAGTATTTGATATGATCTATAAGTATAAGTACCTGCAAATTTAATTTTTTAAATAAAGTATAAAATTTTTACTAATTATATTTAACTGGATATTATTAATTATATTTATTATCAGACTTAATTTTTTCTAGATAAGGTACTATTTTTTTATAAATATTACATATTTTTTTTAATTATTTGACTAAAGCATGTTTTTTTATTAAAAATATTATTAAATTTATTATTATATGAAAAATGTATAGTAAAGCTTATCTTTCTTATTTTAATATAATATTATAACCTCCTGAAATGTTAAATAACTTTTCAATCTTGTAATCAAAAAATTAAAGAAAGTATTACTTAAGATTGATTGTTTCAATTCTCAAGTAGAATATTTTATATAGAGGCGGAGTTTATGGACTTATCTATAATAATAGTGAACTATCGTACATATGATTTAACAAAACAAACCATAGAATCTGTAATCAACAAAAAACACCCTTTCAGTTATGAAATATATGTGGTGGACAATGCATCAGCTGACGGCAGTCTCGAAAATCTAAAAAAAGATTTTTTCAGAGAATCAGAAACTGGTCTAATTAAATTTATTGCAAATGAAGAAAATAAAGGCTTTGCCCACGCAAACAATTTGGCCCTGAATCAAATATCTTCTAAATATGTACTGTTACTTAATTCTGATACCATAGTTGTTGACGACTGCATTGAAAAATGCATAGAATACATGGAAAATGATAATGCATTAGGTGCAGTAGGATGTAAAGTTGTTCTACCAGACGGCACGTTGGATAAAGCATGTAGAAGAAGTTTTCCCGATTTCAATGTTTCATTTTATCGAATGACTGGATTGTCACACATTTTTCCAAAAAGTGAACGTTTTGGAAGGTATAACCTCACATATCTTGATGAAAATGAAACTTATGAAGTTGATTGTTTAGTTGGAGCTTTCATGATGCTAAGATCTGCTGCTATCCGTCAAGTAGGGCTTCTAGATGAAACATTTTTCATGTATGGGGAAGATATTGACTGGTGCTATAGAATTAAAGCAGCTGGCTGGAAAATAGTGTATTACAGTGATGCTGAAATAATCCATTACAAGGGAGCAAGCAGTAAACAAAAAAATAAGCTCATATATGAGTTTTACAGGGCAATGTATATATTTTACAACAAACACTACAAAGATGAGTATTCTAGAATTATAACCGCAATTACATATGCAGGAATATGGGGAATGTATGGATTAAAACTATCTTTAAACACATTAAAAATTAACTATGGCATGATTATGCCTAATAAAACTCCAAAAGAACCTGTTTCGCAACTATCTAAATAAGATATAATTGGTGAATTGGTGATGGAATGATCAGGCAAAATCAAAGATTTTTTAATCTGGCTCTAGTAATTATAGACATAATAGTAATCGCATTTTCACTCGTATGCGCATGGTTTGTCCGTTTTCAGAGTAATTTATTTATTCATGAGTCTAATTTAGGTTTTGGGTACTATATGTTATCCCTTTTAGTGATTATACCATTATATATTTTATTATATTCTGTTTTTGGTTTATATACTCCTCAAAGGACTAAAAGCGTTAGATCATTGCCTGTAAATATCATTAAAGCAAATGTTATGGGATTATTAATGCTTGTAACGTTCCTTTTTATAATTGAACAAATTGATTACTCCAGGTATTTACTTGCATTATTTGCCGTATTCAGTACCGTATTTTCCAGTATTGAAAGAATCATATTCAGACAATCACTTCGATTTATACGCAGCAAGGGTTTTAATATTAAATATATCCTAATGATAGGGGGAGGAGTACTAGGTGAACAGGTTGCAACTAAACTCAATCAGCGTGAATATCTAGGATATAATATAATTGGATTCTTAGATGATAATATTGAAAATGGACATAAAATTGCAAATTCTCAAGTAATAGGAAACATTGATGACTTATGTGATGTTATTTTAACAAATCAGATAGATAAGGTAATTATAACAATATCTCCAAGACATTCTGCTCTATTAGAATCTATAATAGATTTATGCGAAAGGTATGGTGTAAAAGCAGAAATTGTACCTGACTATTATAGATACTTCCCTGCAAAACACTATATCGATATGATAGATGACATTCCAATTATAGACGTTAGATACGTTCCTTTGGATAGTTCGTTTAAAAAAATCGTTAAAAGAATTTCAGATCTTCTATTTGCTATAATCGGCATTATCCTTCTTTCGCCTGTCCTGATTTTAACTGCCTTTATAATAAAATTAAGTTCTCCAGGACCAATTATATTTAAACAGGAAAGGATAGGGTTTAACAGGAGAAAATTTGTGATGTATAAATTTCGCAGTATGAAAATTCAGGAGGGAGAAGCAGAAAAACATCAATGGACAGTTAAAGATGACCCCCGTACCACTAAATTTGGTTCATTTATCCGGAAAACAAGTATTGATGAACTTCCACAGCTTTTTAATATATTAAAGGGAGATATGAGTTTAATAGGCCCTAGGCCTGAGCGCCCTTATTTTGTAGAAAAGTTCCGTGAGGAAGTTCCAGATTACATGATTAAACATCATGTACGTCCTGGGATGAGTGGTTGGGCTCAAGTACATGGGTGGAGAGGAAATACTTCCATCAAAAAGAGGATAGAATTTGATATCTATTATGTGGAAAACTGGACTTTAATTTTAGATGTAAAGATATTTTTAATGACTTTAATCCAGGGTTTTGTTAATAAGAATGCTTATTGAATGATTTTTGATTAGATTGAATCATACCAATATTTACCAAAGGTTATATGGTATGAATTACTATTACTATTTTTAAATTCAAGATTTGATTGTAGGTTAATAATATGTCATTGAAAGATATGTCATGGAAAAAGAGAATTGCTATCATAATTCTAGTCATTTTCATTGCAGGCATTTTATTTGTAGCTTATGAATATGAAACTACAACTTCGGATGAAAATGTACTGCAAGGAGACCATAACATACTTATTCTCTGTGCAGATCCTTCAGAAAAGAGGCCAGGTATTGGGGCTGTAGATATGGCTTTTGTAGTCCATACACATGATGGAAATATTGAAAATGTAACACCAATATATCCTGGTGGTATGGCTCATCCAACTGCTTCACCTCCTGAGTATCTAAAAGAAACGCAGGGTGTAAATAAACTTTATCTCCATGATTCCCTATGGGATGCTAATGTAGAAACTGGAACTAAGCTAGCTCAAGAGATTGTTCAATACCATACTGGCTATAAAACGGATGTTGTTGTAGTGGTAACTCCTGATGCTATAGATGCATTGATAAATGCTATTGGGCCAATATATGTTAATGGCACAGATGTTACTGGTAGTTCTATAGCTTTCGTACGAAATGAACAGTATAATGAAAGTATGAGTAGGGGCGAAGCTGTAAAATCGGTTATGAATCCTATGATGAATGCTATAAAGGATAAAAGCAAATTTTCTGCATTTTTACAGGCAGCTACCGCCCAATATGCCTTGGGAAACATAGTAGTTGTGCCAAGGGATGCATTTGTAAAGATATCTATTGCATATGGGTTTAAATCTTTACTTTAATTTGTTGAATCAAAAATTTTTCAAAAATTCCCTCAAAATCTTTGATTTTGTAACTGCAAACACAACGTGTTTGCATGTTTCATTTCCTGAACCGTGAAATCGAAGATTTCGCAGGCCACAAACACAAGGGTGTTTGTTGGCTTTGGTTTTGAGAATTTTTGCAGGATTTCCTTTTTTATTAGTTAAATAGGTAGTATTTATTCTTAACTAAGATAATATACATCATCAAATACTAATAGTAAAAACAATACTCATATACACTAAATCCACTTCAAAGTATGTTAAATAGATGATATTTATTTAAATGATGTATTAACTGATTTAAATGCAATAACTTAATTATTTTTTTTTAAAATTAAAATTTAGTTAAAATCTATGGTTTATGAGTTTCCCATACGTCTTCAATTTCATTTAATGAAAATTCACCCAATTTACGATGGAATTGAGTATTATTCCAGTAATTAAACCATACTTCTGAATGTATAAGTTCAATATAGTTTGTATTCACTTTGTAAATATTAAATCGTAATTTAACGCTTAATAACACGCCCTCAGTAACTTTGAAAATTTCTTTATTTTTTTTAGATTCCTCTTTTATAAACCCAATGTCTTTAATTTTTTCTATAAATTCTGTTTTTTCCAACTAAAATTCCTCTTTAAAATTTGTATAGTAATCTGTTCTTTTGTAATAAATAGTTTTTTTAAGTGAGCTTTATAACCGTGCCGATCTAACAAGATTAATTACAGTTGTACAAAGCCCACGGGTTTGAGAGTTTTTGACAGTTTTTCGAGTACTGATTCTATTTTTTTTAAAATATATCTTTAATTTTGAGTATTGCATATTGGCATACTTACCACAAATAGAAACAATAAATTACCTGAAAATATTTAATATCATTTAAAGAATAATCATAAATTATGCTTTGAAATTATGTAAAAATATGCTTAAATAGCGAGTATTATTTGTGCAATACTAATAGTATTATATAATACGTTAACAAATTTAACTAATGTATAATAGTAAGGTGTTTTGATGTCATCAGACAGTAATAGGGGCAAGTCATTTGATCTAAATTTCTTTGAAAATTTAAAAAGATCAAATGAGGACCATGGATATTTAATATGTCATAAATGTTATGGATATTATCCTCTTAAAGAAAATGAATCACCAGATGATTTTTTAGAATGTGAATGTGGTAGTGATCTGGAATTTTATGAAGATATTGATGATTTTATAAAGATCAAAGATTCAAAAGACTTATACGGGGATAACTCCGGAACAGTGAACGGTAATTATGATGAACTGCAAGAAATAGAAAATGCCATTAAAAGCAAATCTGAGAAGAGAAAAAAGTTTTTTGAAGAGTTATCAATGCGTATTAAAATGCAGGAAGACATATTGGCTGAGATCAATTATGGAGAAAACGGACTATGGGATACACTTGAAGAAAAAAGTTTAGATGAAAGCATCATTGAAACTACTACTGTAAATATGGCTGTACAGGAAAATAATTTTTTATCACATGTTAAAAAGCAGCGGTCAAGGGCAGAACGTGCAGAAAGCCATTATTTTACAAAAATAAGTGCAACTTTATTTATTATAACTGCTTTTGTGCTTTTATTTTTATATGCAACGACTTAAAATCATGTTCTTTATTTTAAGTAATTATTTTAACGCACATGTTCACAAAAACTTCGGTTTTGCAAGCCGCCGAAAATTCGTAGAATTTTCTGGGTATCAAAAATTCAAGGAATTTTTGAGCACCGCCGAAAAATCGTGGATTTTTAGGGCTGCAAAATTAGAAATTTTGCAAGCTATCAAAAGATTTGTCAGCTGCGATTTTTACATGTCCTATGATCATGTGCACAGTTCATGCTTTATGTTAAATTATAATATCAATTAATTATATGAAATTATATTTGGAAGAGTGTAATTTACTTAACCATATGACCCATAAAAATTCAAAGTAACATCTGCACAACTATTTAGACATGAGCGTAGTTAAAATTTAGAAAAGGGATGAAAACCCCATAACTGATATAAAAACTAAAAAAAAGTTTTAAACTTTTATTGCTTTTTCTACAGCTTCCAGTGTTTTTTGAATATCTTCATTATCATGCATGGATGATATGAAACAGCATTCAAACTGTGATGGTGGAATGAAAACTCCATTTTTAAGTAAAGTCTGGAAATACTGGTTGAACTTTTCAGTATCTGCAGATTTAGCACTGATATAATCATATACTTCTTTATCTGTAAAGTATAACTGGAACATGGAGCTTAAACCAGATATTTTAAAGTTCAAATTATTATCAGAGAGTATATCTTGAATTCCAGTTCTTATCATCTTTCCTTTTCTTTTTGATTCTGCATAAAAATTATCATTAAGCTGGTTTAACATTGCAAGTCCTGCAGTAATTGACACTGGATTTCCATTAAATGTCCCTGCCTGATAAACAGTGCCCGCTGGAGCTATCATTTCCATAATCTCTTTTTTACCTGCTAAAGCACCGATAGGGAATCCTCCACCAAGAATTTTACCGAAAGTTACAAGATCTGGAGTTACACCAAAATATTCTTGAGCTCCACCTTCAGCTATCCTAAAACCAGTGATAACTTCATCAAATATTAAGATAATATTATTTTGGCCTGTCATTTCACGTAAAAATTTTAAATAGTCTTCTTTTGGGGGAATAAAACCCACATTTCCCATTATAGGTTCTACAATTATGGCTGCAATGTCATTTTTTTCTCTTTCTATTAAATCTACCACAGCTTCTTTATCGTTAAAAGGTATTAGAACTGTATTTTTTGTTGTATCTTCTGGCACACCTGGCGAATCTGGTAATCCAGCAGCTCCAGAACCTGATTTAACGAGAACGTAATCATGTGCTCCATGATAAGATCCTTCAAATTTAATGATCTTTTTTTTACTGGTAGCTGCTCTTGCGAGTCTTATTGCGCTCATTGTTGCTTCTGTACCTGAATTTACAAACCGAACCATTTCGGCACATGGTACTTTTTTAATTACAAGTTTTGCAAGCTTAATTTCATTTTCTGTAGGAACACCATATGCTGAACCAATTTTAAGCTGTTCTGCAACTTTGCCAATTATTTTTTCGTTGGCATGACCTAAAACGAGAGGCCCATATGCGAGGCAGTAATCTATATATGAATTTCCATCAACATCTATTATTTTTGAACCTTTTGCTTCTTTTGCAAAGAATGGATATGGTTTATAAGCTCTAACAGGAGAATTTACTCCTCCTGGGAGATAATTTTGGGCTTCTTTGAATAATTCTTCAGATTTCATATTTTTAACTCCTTATCTTGTTAGCTAATGGGGTAAGTTTGAAATAATTAAATGTAATTTAGTTATGGGTTTACGTATGGTGTACTATTTAACTAATTTTTCAAGTCCAATAAGTGAATTTGCAATGGCCACTGCAACTGGGGTCCCGCCTTTTGGTCCTTTGGTTATAATATGAGGTATTTTAGTTTTTGCAAGTACTTCTTTAGATTCTGCAGCACCGACAAATCCAACTGGGACCCCTGCAATGGATCTAGCTTTCATACCTTCATTTTCAACCAGATTTATAGCTTCAAAAAGTGCTGTGGGAGCGTTTCCAATTACAATAATTCCATCAAAACCCTCTTCCTGTGCAACGCGCATTGCAGCGGCTGCTCGAGTTATCTGTTCTTCTTTTGCAAGTTTAATGGCATCTTCATGGCTGATATAGCACTTTATTTCACCTTCATATTTATTTATTCCAACTTTGACCATATTTATGTCTGTAAGAATATCTTTCCTGGCTTTAATTGCTTTTATACTTTCATCTACAAAATTAGAAGATACTCTGCTGATATCTGCATATTCAGGATCTGCTGTGGAGTGAACTATTCTCTCAACTATCCTTTGCTCGGCTGGAGAAAGATCTTTTATTTTATCTGCAATTAATGATCTTACTATTTCTCTACTTTTAGAGGCTATATCATAGCCCTGTTTTGTTGATGCACCCATGAAAATAGAATCGTTACCCATTTTTTCACATCTTAGATTTTTGATTTTAATTGTTACTATATTTAAAGAAGACATAGGATATAAATCTGCAATATCTGATTCAATATTTCTTATGCTCATGTCTGACACGCGCATGAATTATACATGTTAAATTGTAAGTTTATAATGAATTATCTTTAAATATATAATTCAACCATATCGCATGAAAATTACATTATTTTATAATTACATTATTTTGCACAACTTCTGCACATGATCGTTTCTCAATTTTTAATTGGTGATGAGAATTTATATTTTTTTGCTGTTTGCATCTGGGTTGTACATAGTCTCAATTTCTGATTTTGATATTTTGAATTTTATTTATAGTTTAATTTCCAATTTTTTTTTAGGGGTTAATTGTTATAACACTGTCAACAGTGAATTATGCAAGACATCCCTCTTGATTTGATGATTTTACACAAAGTTTTTATAATATAAATATATAATAGTTGCCTAAGCAACGATTATGAGGTATTTCATGGAAAAAAATGAATTAATTGATCTGGATGACTTTTTGATCTACCAGATCTATGGATCTGCGCGTTTGTTACGATTTCAACTTCAAAAGTTGTTAGATGAGAACGAACCTAATTTCACACCAGAACAGGCATTTTTACTCTATAAATTGTATATGAATGATGGCCAATCACAGAGACAGCTTGCAGACAAAATTCTCAATGATTATCCCAATATAACCCGCCTTATTGACAAGCTGGAAAAGAAGGGATATGTACGCCGAGAAGTCGATGAGAATGACCGCAGGATCTTTAAAGTTTACATGTCCGAGGAGGGTAAATCTCGTTTTAATAGTTTTATTCCTTTGATAATGCATCAAAGAGGAAAGTTACTGGAGAATGTCAGTTCTTATGAAGAAAAAATAGTTAAAGATGTATTAAAGCGTATAGAACAAAATGTACAGAAATATTCTTTATAATTTTTGTAGTTTTCCAGTTTAAATTTATTTTTTAATAGTTGCTTAAGTAACTATTATTAAAGCAATTATTGCTGGAGTAATTAAATGAAAATATTTAGTAAAAACTGTGAAAAAGTATATAAACTGTTTAGGTGGTTTTAATGATAAAAGAAGCAATTAAAATATTTAAAAAGGATATTAAAACGATTAAACAACTCCCACTACTTATAATCTTTTTGATAGTGATTATCTGTTTACCTTCACTGTATATTCTGTTTACTATTCCTTCTGCTTGGGATCCATATTCTCAAACCTCAAATATGGAGGTTGCTGTAGTTAATGATGATACCGGTTATAGTACTAATGGAACACGTTATGATATTGGAAACATGTTAGTTGATGAATTAAAAAATAATACCAATTTTAGCTGGCAGTTTGTTGATAAGGAAACAGCGTTAGATGGCGTTAAAAATGGAAAATATTATGCAGCTTTGATAATGCCTGGTAATTTCAGTGAAGATTTACTTTCCATTGAAACAACAACTCCTCAACAGGCTAAAATACAGTATATAGACAATGAAAAATTGAGTCCTATTGCAACAAGACTTACTAGTGCTGGGGCTAATGAGATACAAACTAAAATTAATGATGAAATAGTTAAAACCATTGATGGAATTATTTTTGGTAAGCTCAGCGATGTAGGGGAAGTGGCTAAAGAAAATAAAGCACAATTCATTAAGTTAAGATCATTTGTAAATGAGTTAAATGGAAAGATAGACATTATAGATTCGTCAATATCAGAAGTAAATTCAGATATGGGCACAGTACAGAAAATATGGCCTAAAGTTAGTGCTGCACTGCCTGAAATACAAAAATATTCCAATTATGCCAGAAAAAATTATGATTCTTTATACAATCAAATTTTATTTGATCCACAGAAATCTTTAACTAAAGTCCAGGACATGGAATCACAGGTCGGCACAACCATAACAGGTCTCAAATATGTTGATGCGATTTTAACAAGTTTATACAATGCAACAGGAGACTCTCAGCTAGAATCTGTCATTACACAAATTGAAACTAATATCAACTATGCAAATCAAGTTCTTGCAGTTTTAAAAAATATAGAAACTAATATAAAAGATGGTAAAAACCCGGGAGGAAAATTAACAGAGCTAAAATCTTTAATTGACCAGATGGATGATGGTGTAAATACCCTCGCAGCAAACAAAGCCAGCATAAGCCATAAAATTAACAAAGCTGCGGCCACATTAAATATGGTTAATTCAAAATGGCCTACAATTAAAAGTGCCATACCTATAGCTACAGCTAAGCTTAATTCGATAAATGAAGAGGACATAGATAAATTAATAGCATTCTCAGATACTAACCATGGTGATGTTAAAAATTACTTTGAAAGCCCAGTAGAATTAAATAAAGAAAGCATGTATCCTGTGAATAATTATGGGTCTAGTCTTGCTCCATTTTATATTGCTTTATCGCTATGGATAGGGGGCCTTATAGCTATAGCTATGGTAGCTGTGCGTGTGAAATCAAATATATATTCTGTTAGGGCTGCTTATTTGGGAAGAATGAATTTATTTTTAGTAATAGGCGTATTTCAGTCATTATTAATAGCATTGGGTGTATTGCTTTTAAATGTACAAAATTCATCAGCAGCACTAATGACATTAACCATATTGATCATAGGCATGTGCTTTATGATAATCATGTATTCTGTGGTTTCAATCTTTGGAAGTCTTGGGAAAGTAATAGCAGTTTTACTGTTGATTTTGCAAATTGCCTCGTCAGGAGGAATTTATCCTGCAGAACTCCAATCCACGTTTTTCCAGGTTATACAGCCATATTTGCCCATGACATATGCTATTAGAACTCTCAGGGAAGTGGTAGCTGGAGTTTTATGGAACAGTTACTGGTACAATTTAGGGGTATTAATTATATCCACAAGCATTATCTTAGTGCTAGCATTGCTAATTACAGGAAAAATAAAAAATTCACAAGATCTAGAAGAAAAATTAAAGGACAGTGGTTTAGTTGGATAATTCGTAAATATTTAGTTATCTATTGCAGGATAATCCTGCTCTATTTTTTATTAAAATAGATGTTTTACCTTGGACATTAAAGGGGATACGCTTAATGTCCAATGAAAACAATCTTAATGCAAATTAAATAGTGATTTTATACTTATTTATAATTTCATTTTTGTGATTGTGTGTTTTTATGCATATTTTATACATAAAAAAGCTTAAAATTATAAGTCACGTAAATAGGTCTGATAATTGAATTTAAGAAATAAAAACAAAAATATCTATTATTTTAAAAAATAAAAAGGAAAAAGGCATCATGCCCCTGTCATAAATCTTAATGTATATCCTGCAGATAAATTGTTACCTGCACTGTCTTTTACAGCTGATGCTGGAATATAGATCTGGTACACATTATGAGCATATCTATTTAAATCCATTTTGATGGAAAGCGTGTTACCACTTATAGATTTGCTGATTACAACTGTTTTTCCATTATTCATGTTTTTCATGTAAATTTTAGACCAGTTAACATTTGATTTAATGTTTTCACTGAATTTGATAGTGATAGTAGTTGTCCTTGAAACTCCAGTAGCACCATTTTGGGGAGTGCTTGAAGTTACTTTTGGAGCTGTTGTATCATGTGTTGTGTTTCCAGTTGATGCACTTCCAACTTTAGTGTCTAACGCGTTTATAAATGCGTTTGCATCACTGTTTTTCTTAGCTGTTGAATCACTCATGTAAGTTTCATAGATTATGGTAGGTATTCCTTTATTTGCGATAGGCACTGTAACGTACTGTGTACTTGTTGGATTTGGTGGGCTGTATGTCAATAAAAATGGCATAGCACTGATTATCTGGTTAGCATAGGTTTTAGTTATAGCAGTACTTGAAATTGGATATAAAAATCTGTAGTATTCATATCCACTATCTGCACCGTGATTTTCGTGAACATCTACCACTAACATTGGATTTTCTTTAGAAACAGCAGGTACCACGAATTTCTGGGCTAATAACTGTCCATTCATTCTTCCTTTGCTGTAATCATCTGCATCCTGGGTTACATGAACCTTGTAGATGACATACCTTTTACTGAGAGTCGCTGATTTACTTGCCAGAGCATTTGCAACAGCGGTATGAATTCCATTTTCCTGGGGATGTACACCTACTATGATTACTATGGTTTTATTTGAACTTAGATTCCCGTAAACTTCTTTTTCAACATAACCATAGCTTGTACTGCCTATTACATTTGCGCCATTTGGTGTACTAATTGTTGACCATGAATTTACTGAAACGTAGTTTGGTAGCACTTTATTTGTTTTGTAGTAGTTAAGTACCTTTGAATACATATAAACCATAGATTCGAAGCTTATGGTGTCTCCAGTACTGGTTTGTGTGGCGTAATTAGGTGCTCGTCCATTGGAATCCATGTAAGACTTAACGCGGTTTGCAATATCTAGATATTCTGCTTTAGTGATATTTCTGCTTGTAATGTTTTCTGATGGAGCAGTTGCGTTACCATAGTCTTTAAGGGTAATTGTTGCATTGGACTTATTATTGTTGATATTTGACACTGCTGTAGTTGAAAGTTCTAAGAATTGCTGCATGTTCACCTGTTTTCCAGATACATTTACAGTACTTGGAAGTGTGTGATTTGTTTCTACGTATGATTTCACTGCAGTCGATGCATTAATGACCTGATCTGTTGTGACGTTTGTAGAATTTGCTGCAGATATGTTGCTGATACTTAAAAAAAGTGCCATAGCAAATACTGCTACAAAGAACAATTTCCGCATTTTTCCGCCTCCGAAAAATTTTCTATTTTTTGGGGTTCAGAAAATTTCGAAAGAAATTTTCTTCAACCTCCTTATTAATCTAAATAAAATTTAAATTAAATCTAATCAACGGTTTTTAATTTAAAAATTATTTACAGATCAGGATAGTTATCTATATCTTATAAATGATTTGGTTTTAAATCAAAAATAAAGAAATTAAATAACGGATTTTATCATTTGAAACATTCTAATTGAGTTTTATTGGCATATATTCCTGTTAGCATTTCCTTATTACTAACCAGACCATTTTAAATAATTTTTGATGATGTTTAAAAATTGATTAGCTTTTTTAAAAATCTTTAATTTTTTATATGGACTTAAAATTATTTGATAGATAATTTGAGCTTAAAATTTAAAATATAAAGTTAATAAATGTTTTTTTATATTTTAATTAGTTAAATTAAAATAAAGAACAAGATTTAAAAGGTTATATTTAATTAATTTTATTTTTTAGTGGACTAGAGAAAATTTTACCTTGTATAAATAGAATTATGAAGTTATTTATGAATTAATATTATTTAATTAAATCTTAATTAATTATTAAAAGTGTATTATGATATTAAAATTAAAATAAATTTATTACAAATAAAGAAAATAGCATAACTACCTTTTATGGAAATATTTAAATAAATAAAGCTCCTTAAACTTTATAGATATTATAAATAGAATTTACCACGTGAATATAGAGATCATTAAATCAAAAATATTAATACTTGGTTAAAACACAGTGTTCATATTCAGGCTTATCATGCTACTAATAAAATAATTGCTTTTATAATGAAAATGTATATGTAATAAAAGCAGTACAACAAAAATAGGTGAAATTAACTTGTGAGAAGTCTTAAACTTGCTTAATATCATATTCGTGAAATAGAAATAGAATAAATTATCGTATATTTGCTGGATTTAAAAAACAGAACGTTTATGAAGATATTATTTTTAAACTTTTTTTAGAAATATATTTAAGGTTTAAAATAATAAATAATGTAAAATTCAACTAATTGAAAACGCAATATGATCGCTTTATAATAATTAGGTGAGTTTTATAATAAAGCGAAAAGGTAGATACAATAAATTCAAGTTATAAAAGAAAAGTTACAAATCTATTAAAATGTAATATTTAAAATGAAGGCAGCTAAAACTTTAAACTCTTTTTAATAAATTTTAATTTCATAATCAATAAAATAAAAAAATTCCGTAAGGATACAATTGTGTAATAGAAATATAAAGATTCCGTAAGGATACAATGTGTAATAGAATGTGTAATAGGTGATAGACATGCGTGATATGTTCAATGCAAAATCGATTGCAGTAATAGGTGCGTCGGAAACAAAAGGTAAAATCGGATACGATATAATGAGATCCCTTTTGAATTACTATAAAGGAGAAATCGTCCCGGTTAATATTAAAGGCGGTGAAATACTTGGAATTACTGCCTGTACATCAATAAGTGAGCATGGTCCTGTAGATCTTGCAGTTATAACCATACCTTCGCATTTAATTCCTGCAACTGTTGAAGAATGCGGTGAAATTGGAATTAAAAATATTGTTGTAATTTCAGCAGGATTTAAAGAAATTGATGAAGAAGGGGCCCGACTTGAAAATGAATTAGTGGAACTATGTAAAAAATACAAGATCAAACTGGTAGGTCCTAACTGTTTAGGTGTAATGAATACTTATAACGATATGAATGCATCTTTTTCCTCTGATATTGCCCACAAAGGTAAAATCTCTTTTATGACCCAATCTGGAGCTATCATGGCAGCTATTCTTGATTATGCTGATAAAAAGAATATTGGTTTTTCCAGAATTGTCAGCCTTGGAAACAAAGCTGTGATCAATGAAAATGACTGTATGAAAGACTTTATGGAAGATGAAAATACAGAAGTTATAACTGCATATCTGGAAGGTATTGTCGACGGCCCTGGTTTTATAGAAGCCAGTAGAGAAGCTTCCAGGAAAAAACCGGTTCTTGTTATAAAATCTGGAAGAACTTCCAAAGGATCTGAAGCTGTTTCTTCACACACAGGCACAATTGCAGGTTCTGACTCTGCTTATGAAGCAGCTTTCTCCCAGTGTGGAATTATACGTGTAAATTCCCTCGACGAAATGATGGATTACAGTAGTGCTTTGGCTTTATCTCCACTTCCAAAGGGAAATAGAATAGCTATAATCACAAATGCTGGGGGTCCAGCAATTATGACAACAGATGTTGCAATAAAAAATAACCTTGAAATTGCTGAACTTACATGTGAAACTAAACAAAAATTAAAAGACGGATTACCTGCAACTGCAAGTGTTAAAAATCCTGTTGATGTTTTAGGTGATGCAAGCCCCGAAAGATATGCATTTGCACTTGAAACTGTCTTAGCAGACCCTAATGTAGACGGAGTAATTTATTTGGTTACACCTCAGTCTGTTACCGATGCTGATGGAATTGCTAAAGTTGCAATTGAACACGCAAAGAATTCTGAAAAACCAATTTTATGCAGTTTCTTTGGAGGAACCAGTTTTGAAGGGGCTGAAAAACTTCTAGCTGAACATCAGATACCAAATTACCTGTATCCTAAACGAGCTGTTAAAAGTTTGAAAACTTTATACAACTACAGCATTATCAAAGACCAGGAATATCCAGACTCCCCTGATTTTGACGTTGACAAAGAAATTGTTAAAAACATTATTCAAGAGGCACAGGAAAAAGATATGTATACCCTGGGTCTTGAATCATTTGATATACTTAAAGCATACGGAATTCCAACAGTAGGCACTGCAATTACAAAGAATCTTGAAGATACAATAAAAGCAGCTGAAGAAATTGGATATCCTCTGGTTATGAAAATAGTTTCACCGCAGATTTCACATAAATCGGATGTAGGTGGAATTAAACTTAACCTGAACAGTGCAGATGATGTCAAAGCAGCTTATGAAGACATGATGGAAAATATACCTAAAAAAGAACCTAATGCAACTCTTGAAGGTGTTCAGCTACAGAAAATGTTGTCCGGTGGTAAAGAGGTTATCATAGGTATGGTCCAGGATCCTACCTTTGGTCCAATGATGATGTTCGGACTTGGCGGTATCTACGTTGAAATATTAAAGGACGTTAAATTTGCAATTGCACCTGTAAATGAAGAGGAAGCAAGGGAAATGATAGCTGGAATTAAAACTCATGAACTCCTCGAAGGAACAAGAGGAGATAAAGCAATGGACACTGAAGCCATTGCAGATATCATACTGAGAATTTCACAGCTTGTTACAGACTTCCCAGAAATCAACGAGTTTGAAATCAACCCGTTAATGGTCTTTGAAGAAGGAGCATTAGCTGTTGATATGAGGTTGATGTTAAAAGAAGGTGGATCCGGTCCTGTATCCGAACTTTCCCAGAGTGCAAGGGTAAAATCAAGTGAATAATTTTAAGAAGTTTAAATCCTTCTTAAAATATTTTTTATTTATATTTTAAATATATAGTTAAGTCCTATCTTTTTGTTCTTTAATTAAGGAATTAATATTGATTTTTCTGTTTTTATTGAAATATTCATGATAATATAAAAGTTTCTCATTTTAAATTTGAATCTAAACTCATTATTCAGTTTTCTTGATTTGATTTTTATGCCTATATTTTAGTTTCAATTAGATTACTCTATTAAATTTAAAACTGCTTCTAATAACAATTAATGTAATCTGAATAACATTTAACTTGATTTTAGGTGTTTAAATGCATAAAAACAACTAATTACTTACTAAAACTAAATAATAGGTATTATCTTACAAATTTTTATAATTTAAATATTATTTTTTCATTAAAAATTCATAAATGTTATTTTAAAGTTCTTGTTTGGCGAACCAACCAAAAATAGCAAACTTTATATATTTTAATATAGATCAAGTATATTTGAAAAATATTAAAGTTAAATTGAATAGGTGGATAAAATGAAGGAGAAATTAACATGCATATAATGGAAGGATACTTACCATGGTACTGGTGCGTTTTCTGGTACGCGATTGCAATACCATTTGTTGTCCATGGAGTAATCCAGATAAAAAAAGTAACTGAAAAACATCCTGAATCAAAACCACTGTTAGCTGTGGCCGGAGCATTTATGTTTATTTTGTCATCTTTAAAAATGCCTTCAGTAACTGGAAGCTGCTCTCATCCATGTGGTAATGGTTTAGGTGCAGTTTTATTCGGACCAACAGTTGTAAGTGTTTTGGGAGTAATTGTACTAGCTTTCCAGGCACTGTTACTGGCCCATGGAGGTATAACCACTCTTGGAGCTAACGACTTTTCAATGGCCATCGTAGGTCCAATTTCGGCATGGCTGGTTTGGAAGGCTTCAAGAAAAATAGGCTGGTCCTTTTCAGTGTCAATATTCCTCGCAGCAGTTGTAGGGGACTGGTTAACTTATGTAACAACAGCGGTACAGCTTTCAATGGCATTCCCAATACCAACATTTGGTGACGCTTTTGTAAAGTTCATAGCAATATATGCTTACACCCAGGTACCTCTTGCAATAGCAGAAGGTCTTTTAACTGTAGTTGTATTTGACTACATCATGAAACTCAGGCCAGATATATTGAAGACTCTTGGAGTTATAACTGCCAAAGAAGCATCCGAAAAAACTTCAGAAAAAACACCGGAGGTAGCTTAAATGGTTGACAAAAAACCTATAATTTTATTACTTCTGGTTGTCCTGATTGTAGCATTCCCTCTTGCCATGTACAATGGTAAAGGGGAGGAACAGGGATATTTTAGTGGAGCTGATGACCAGGGAAGTGAATTAATAGAGTCAACAGGTTACGAGCCATGGTTCAGCTCGATATGGGAACCTCCAAGTGGTGAAATAGAAAGTCTGCTGTTTGCAGTGCAGGCTGCTATTGGGGCCATTATAATAGGCTATGTTTTAGGATATTATAATGGTCAGGCCAAAGAACGGAGAAAAAGAACAGAGGAAATAGTTAAAGAAAGTCAAAAAATAGATGAAGCAAATAAGCTGATAAATAAAGCAAAATAATGGAAGATAACTGGTGATAAAAATGTTTGAAAATACATTAGATGGATATGCTCACTCTAACGGACTTAGAACTGTAAATACTTACCTTAAGGTTATATTTGCAATTTTAACTATGGTAGTGAACTTGATATCCACTTCACCAGTTGTACCTTTTATTGTGTTACTAATATTGACCTATTTAATCATATTTAAGGCTAAAATTCCTTATAAATTCTACTTAAAATTTTTTGCAGTTCCGTTTATATTCGCATTCATAACATTCATTTTCATGGCAATATTCTTTGGAGTCGGAGCACATGTCCTAGATCTAGGTATATTTAACCTTGCAGTGACGGCTGATGGTTTTAACCTTGGACTTCTTGTTTTTGCAAGGATGCTGGGAGGTTTCTCATGTCTAGCATTTCTGGCTCTTACAACCCCAATGACAGAACTTTTTTCAATACTAGAAAGGTTAAAAATTCCATCTGTGGTTGTAGAAATTACCATGCTCATGTATCGTTATATATTTGTCTTTCTGGATGAAGCTATCAACATGTATCATTCCCAGGAAACAAGGCTTGGCTATTCCAGTATGAAAAGAGCATATAACTCAATGGGAATGCTTGCAAGCAACCTGTTTATTAAAACATGGATAAAAGGTGAGCAGATATATGTTTCAATGGAATCAAGATGTTACAATGGTTCAATGAAAACAATGGGCGAATATAGGAGTATAAGAAGTATTGGAATTCGTAATTTGACATTACTAGTGTTGTTTGAGATAACACTCTCTATAAGTGTGTATTTAACAGGGAATTTTAACATATTTTAATTTTTTTAGGAGTGATTAAATAAAGATATTTCATCGCTTAGAGGTATTACTGATTATATAAATAAAATGCAAAATTGTATTACGACAGAAAAGTTATGAATTTGATTTAAGGGGATTTAAGGAGATAACATGAATATTGTTGAAACAAAAAATGTCACGTATCAGTATCCTGATGGAACTAATGCTTTGGAAACTATTAATTTTAGCGCTGCTACAGGCAAAATTATCGCACTTCTCGGTCCAAATGGCGCAGGAAAGTCCACATTGTTTTTACACTTCAATGGGATACTTCAACCTACATCTGGAAGTGTAATAGTAGATGGTAAATCTTTAAAATATAAAAAAGATAGTCTTATGAATTTAAGGCAGAAAGTAGGGATAGTCTTTCAAAATCCAGATGATCAATTATTTGCCCCGACTGTGCAGGAAGATGTCGCATTTGGACCTATGAATTTAGGTTTATCAAAGGAAGAAGTAAAAAAACGCGTTGAGGACTCTTTAAGACGAGTAGATATGATTGAATTTAAAAAGAAAGCGCCCCATCATTTAAGCGGCGGTCAAAAGAAACGTGTTGCCATTGCAGGTATATTAGCAATGCACCCTAAGATAATGGTTCTAGATGAACCAACAAGCGGTCTTGATCCGAGGGGTGCATCCAGAATTATGAAACTGCTTTATGAGCTTAACAGGGAAGGGATTACTATTATCATATCCACCCATGATGTTGATCTGGTACCTCTCTATGCACATACTGTTTATATAATTAGTAAAGGAAATTTAATCAAAAAAGGAAACCCTCAGGAAGTTTTTGAAGATGCTGAAACCATAAGAAAAGCTAATTTGCGCCTTCCAAGAATAGCACATCTTATGGAAATACTGCAAAAGGAAGATAAATTGCCGTTTGATAAACCGTATCCTCTTACGATAGGTGAAGCTCGAAGAAGGATATATAATCAAATTAAAATATTTAATTCTTACTGAAATATCAGTTAACTCCTTATTTTTTTGATTTTTTTTTGAGTTATTGACACTTCAGTGCTTGTAAGTATTACTCATCTTATAAATAAATTAGAAAATTGTATTACAATTTGTTGGATATTTTGGGTAGTTAAATGGAGGTACTATCGCAGTGATTACGTGTATTACTTAATATAAAGAAATTGGAAAATTGTATTACTTAAAATGTTAAATTACAGAGGTGGTTTAAATGAATTTAATATCAGGAATAACAGCTGTTCCATCAGAAATGAGTTTAATGTTTATACTTTCCGCTTTTATACTTGGTGCGCTGCATGCACTGGAACCAGGACATGGAAAATCTGTCATGGCCGCATTTGTTATGGGTACCAATGCAGAATTAAAAGATGCTTCATTACTTGGGCTTACAGTAGTTTTTTCCCATGTAATTGTTGTAGTTTTGCTTGGAATAGCTTCAATATTTTTAATAGGAGCTTTAGACGTTAACGGAACCCATGAAGTTATGAGTTTAATAGGGGGAATCATACTGGTCGGAGTTGGTATATGGATAGTGAGAAAATATCTTCATCCTCATCACCACCATGAACACAGCATCGATACTAAGAAAGGTGTTGTTGCTATTGGATTATCTACTGGTTTAATACCATGCCCTGCAGCCCTGGCAGTACTGCTTTTCAGTATTGCAAATAACCAGTTATACAACGGCCTTACATATGTTTTGATATTCAGTGCAGGGCTTGCAATATCCATAACTCTTCTTTCAGCACTTTTTGTTAAAGGAAGAGGATTTATCCAAAGATACATGGGCAGCAATGCTATAAACAAGATTCCACTGATAAGTGGAGCTATTATTATGGTAATTGGAGTATTTACACTGTTACAGCCTGTATTTGAATCTATTTAATTTATGTAAAGGGTATTTGATTGCTTCAATCTGGCAATTTTCCTTTAATTTTTCAGTTAAGTATTATAACTTTTCTTAATTTGGCCTCAAAAGTAATAATATAAAATAAATAGAAAGTATTATATATAAAAAGCACTAATTCTTCTTTGTAGTGGTAAAGCTTGTAAAAAATTTCGAAAATCATAGATTTTCTTTGTTTTTGCGGCTGCAAAAATTCATAGAATTTTTGCAAGATGTCAAAAAATATTATTAATAGTTAAAAATACCAATTTTAATTATTAATTTCGACCTTGCCATTTATTTCCCCCTAGAAATATCGGTTAGGATATAAAAAAATTATAACCATTAGAGACCTATACAATTCAAGAAATATGTGGCATTTAATTATAATAACTAAAATTAAATGCCATTTAACTTGAATTTATTTATCCCCCGTATTTCTATAAGAATGAATTTAGATAGAAAATAATGAAACTTATATCCTAATTAACTTTTATCGCGTTAAAAATGTCTTTTAGAGGGTTATATCAATTTGATAGTGCCAGGTATCTTTTTTGAAATTTTATCTGCAATTTGTGGAACTGTTGAAGTTATAATGCTGTTTTTTGAATTTTCTGCAGCATATTTGTCATTAGATCCAGCACCAGTAATATTTGTATTTAGTTCTTCACTTAGGTTTTTAACTGTAACTTTTTCTACCCATGGATCCATGTCGCTGATAATAATTTCATCCACTAATCCATCTAATTCTTTAGCTATAACCCATGAGACAAATCTACCTCCTAATAAAGATACATTATCTCCTTTTAAATCATTTACTATACTTTTTGCAGTTTTATTTATATTTATATATTTATAAAGGTTTGAATTAGCTAAAGTAACCCAATGAGCATCTCCAACTTCAAAAGATCCAATTTTATGAGGATATATGTTGTGAGGACCAGCTATCTTTACAGCCCTTGTCAGAGCTTTTAATTCTTCTCTTTGTACTGGGATGCTTGTAGATTCACATTTAACTTCCTCTTTTATCATTTTTATAACTCGGGGGAGCCCAAAAATACCTCTTTTGGCAGTTCCTGGGGAGTATCCACACATATAACCGTGGTGATTATTAGGGAAGCCTGTTATAATTGCATTAAGACCTGCCCTTAGACCTGCTCTGCATTCGTCTTCATATGCACCGTTGGTTGCGACTACTTTGCCAGGAACTAAAATTCTAGCCATGGCAACTGCTTTAGCAAATGCATCCAGTCTATTTTTGGAATTATTAAATGGGCCTCCTTCTAAAACAAAAACATCGGCACCTATATCCAGAGCTTTCTCAAAACCAGTGATCAGGTCATCATAACCGTCACCAATGAACATGATGGCTTCTAGCCCTTTTCCATATTTTTTAGCTAAGTCGGCAACTTCTTCTGCTTCTTCTATGGGGGCTGCATGGCCTTCTCCGCCCTGTTCGATTGTTAAATTAACAGCTACTGA
Source organism: Methanobacterium sp. (assembly GCF_038562635.1). NCBI lineage: Archaea > Methanobacteriati > Methanobacteriota > Methanobacteria > Methanobacteriales > Methanobacteriaceae > Methanobacterium > Methanobacterium sp. Next base: position 26,746 of record NZ_JBCFBO010000001.1, read on the forward strand.
AGAAGAAAGCTTAATCCATTCTTCTTTGTTTATTTCTTCTATTTTTTCCTTATCAAAAAGTCTTGAATGAATTCTTCCCTTTGGGCACTCTTCAAAGTAGGGCCCTTGATAATAACACTGCCCTGAACACTTAACTATCTCTTTGGGAAATCTCATGGGGCCATAGCGGCCAAAGTGGTCAAGATCTAGGGGGACATCAGTTATCGCGCTGACTTCTTTGATAATGTCAATTCCGTTCATGCCATGGGCTTCTGCAATGTCTGCGAAGGCGTAAGCACATATATGTATTGGAGCCCCAATCATATTTGCTAGAATACAATTACCAAGAAGGTCTCGTTTTTCCAGATCGGATGCGCAGGTTCCCACAACGATTTCTGTCAGGTCGCAACCCAGGGGAAACTTTTTAAAATTCATACCTAATTTCATAGCTTCTTCTGTATTCAATTCTGATACTGTATTTACCACATCAACAACGTTTTTTTGTGATTTACAAAGTTCTAATGCTGAATCCATATCATTAACGGATTCTTTTATTATTTCATGCATTTATGTCACCTTTCAGACTTTTGGAACGCTAAAAAAGTATATAAAAAATACTGTTTTGTCTTATTTGTATTAATTACGGCTTCTAAAATTCTATTAATTTAGATAAGTGTATTTTATATTTAAATATTAGCATTTAATCCAGATTTTGTATTACTTTTTTCTTAGATTGCTCTGTATAATTCATACATGCATTTCAGAAGTGGTACTCTTCAAAATAAAAGAAAAAATATAAAAAAAAGTTAATTGGACTTTTGAATAGGTCCAATTGATTTTATACAGTTATAAAATTCTTTCATGGTTTTTTGGAATTTTTCACCCTCTGAAGCAGAGATCCATTCAAATTTAAACCTTTTTTTATCTATTCCAAATTCGGGAATGAGATCTTCAATGAATTTAGCCCTTCTTTTCCATTTATAGTTCCCAGAATCATAATGACAGTCCCCAATATGACATCCGCCTACAAATACACCGTCTGCTCCTTCCTTAAATGCTTTGAGTATCATTTCTGGATTGATTCTTCCAGAACACATGACTCTTATAATTCTAACTCCTGGAGGGTACTGCATACGGGCAGTCCCTGCAGTATCTGCCCCTCCATAACAACACCAGTTACAACAGAATCCCACTATTTTTGGTTCAGACATTTTATCACCTTAATTTTTTACTCCTTTTCTGGGCTGTATAACGGAGGTAATTCATCATTTACTCCCGCTATGTACCCTGATTCTTTTTTATATTTTTTTTGCATTTTTTGGTAGATTACAGACAGCGGAATTTCCATAGGGCAGATATCTTCGCACTGGCCGCAGTTTATACAGCTAAAACTCATATGGGATAACTTAACACCCTGGAAAGTAATTGGATTAGGAGGGATCTGGTCTTCTTCTACATAACATTCTTTATCGAGTGCACATTCTTTGCAGTAACAGATAGGGCAGACATCTCGACATGCATAACATTTTATACATCTATTCCAGTATTTTTCCCAGCTTTCGGAAGATGGATAATTTTCTTCTAGATATTTATCCTGGAAATTCAGGGCTAGCTTTATCATAGATTCTTCAATTTTGTTTCTTATAGATATGGACTTTTCAGAAGGAGATTTAATTTCAATATAGCCTTCTTTTTTTGCATTTTCTACTAATTCTTTTCCTTTTTCTGTATTTATTTCTATAAATGTCCATCCGGGTTCCGCTCCCCAGTTACCGCAGGCTATATCTGCATTTCTAGGAACCATAAGATCACATCTCTGGCAGTTTGCACGCCTTCCATGCCCTTTTTCTTCGAGTTCATCTATTTTAACAGATTTATGGCTGCCGTCTTTAAGTTCGATTATGAACTGCCCTTTGTCTATTTCTTCTTTGATCACATCATCTGGATCAACATCATAGAACATGTCTATCATTTTTCGTGCGGTTACTGGCATTACGGTACCTCCACAGTTTAAACCTATTTCATACAGTTTATCTTTTTTTAGCTGGCACCGCTTTTCTAATTCATTGATTGCCATAGCGTCACATGGTTTCACAGCCACTGCGAGCTTCATGTCATTCATGTGTTTTTTTATTATATCCCCGAACATGGTAGGTGCACAGTGCAGTGAACCGCATGTTTTCAGTACATCTTCTGCTTCTTCAATAAGTGAAGGAATACCATCATAGATATCTTCACCTCTTGTTAAAGTTAGAACACCTTCTACCAGCTCTTTGTCAAGTAAATACTGAAAAATAGAACTTACTGCTCCACCGCATTCACCTTCATCCAGTATTTCAGGGTTTTTTGATCTGGCGAGTAAATATTCTGAATTCATTTTATCACCTGTAGTTCAATTCCCATCTTTCCTGCGATTTTATCGATGATTATTTGATCTTCAAGTGCACTTCCAGGTGCTGGAACGGTTTTTGAAATTTTCTGTATATCTCCCATACTACTCGTAAAAGTTCCAGTTTTTTCCGCCCAGCAGGAAGCAGGAAGTACTGCATCCGATAATAAAGTGGTTTCGTTCACTGAACTATCTTGAGTAATTAAAAAATCAAGATTATTTAATGATTCTTCTACATAAGATGCAGGATTGTCTCCCACCACATAAAGAAGTTTTACATTTGATATTAATTCAGCTATTCCCTCTTTATCTAATGCTGGAAGAATTTTCATAACTCCCATTCCATTGCACTGTTTCATTACAGGGAGTATTTTAGATTTGGTATTTTTCGTAAGATTTAATATCTTTTCAAATTCTTTTTTATGATCTAATTTGTTGAATATGATAGTTGATGATTCATTTAGCTTATTAAGCACGTCTGGATCCATATTATCTAAAAATTCTGAAATTGTTTTGATTTGAATGTAATTATCTGAATTTAATCCGGTGAAAGTCTTATCTGGAGAGTCTGCAGATGTTATTTCTGCACCATTTTCACTGGCAATAATTATTCTTCTGCCCAGTAATGGATTTTCTTTAATTACATCCCCTATTATCAAAATGAAATTTGAATTCTCTAAATCTTCAAAAGTGGCAGTTTTTATGTCAAACTCGGGAAAATTTCCGGTGTAATACCCTATATTTTTTATATTTAATGTGTCAGCAAATTTTTTCAAAGTTTTCATGTCTTCATTTGTATAGTTCCCTGAACCTATTATTCCAATTTGAGAAGGGGGATAAGATTTTATTTTGGAAACTATTAAATCTAAAGCGTCTTCCCAGTTAGATTTTGATAAATTACCATTTTTCATTATAAGGGGGTTTTTTAATCTATTTTTAGCAGTTATTAGATTAAAACAGTTTTTTCCTTTTTCACAATTTTTTCCTTCATTTATAGGGTGTCTTTTATAGGGATAGGTATCCACTACTTTATTTTCTTTAGTTATCAGGTTTATTCCACAGCCAACACTACATTGTGGACATATGCTGTGTGCTACGTTTAAAATTACTTTCATTTTTTCACCTTTAACGTTTTAATAAAAAAATTTAAAAATTAATTATTTTAACAGTATATACTGGGGTACATGTCAACAAAATTTTTATTAGGTGAGCTGTTTTTAGTAAATGTTGATTTTGAATCTTCTAATTCGGTTTTTATATTTATATCAACGCTTTTTGTTAAATTTAACATAGTTAACATTATTTTTAAACTATTATCAAAGATCGTGCTGGGTAAAATATTTGCTGGATCTTTTAGACCTTCTAACCCTACTGTGCCATTGATTTTGAAGGTTATAGGGTACTTATCCGATGTTTTAATTGTACATGAATATTCTAATGAAGAATTACTCTTTTCTTTAAAATCAACATACCAGTCAACATCTAAATCTATGTTGGGTTTTTTGGGATCTTTTTCCGGACGAATTATTTGTAGTTTATTTACAGAAATTTTCATTTTTCCTCCACCTCCACTTGATCAAACAACAAATACTTAGTATTACTTATATAAAATTTATGATTATATAACGCTCATTAAACAGCTTCATTCAGGCTTAAAGTGAAGGATTATGTGTTTTAAACTGAAAAATGTGTGTACAATATCATGTTATTTAATAAACGTATTTTATGATACTATTTTAAAAAAAATTATTATTTATTTTAAAAAATTCGCGGAAAAAATGGGAGTTTTAAACTATTAAAGCAAGTATTAAACATTATAATCATGTATAAATCAAAATAAGAAGTTATATATTTTTTTAGAAGTAAATAATGGCTTAAATAGTAAAAATAAATGAAATGAGTAACTGAATTTAATATCATTAATAAAGTATTATTTATTACTCCATATTCTGGACTAAAAAGGTTATTTTTTATAAAAAATGCTTAAAATTATCCAAAATTAATTCGTTATACTTACCTAACTTTAAAACTTAATACTTCCATACCATCAGAATTATTACGCGAAAAAAACAAATCAAAAGATTTATATTTTTTATGATATCAATTCTCAATCTGTACTACATAGAATTAAGGTAGTATTACTTAATTAGCAAAAAAAGGAGTGATAGTATGAAGATTGCAATATTAGGGGCAGGATGTTACAGGACACACGCTGCGAGTGGAATTACGAACTTCACAAGGGCATGTGAAGTGGCTGAAATGGTAGGAAAACCTGAAATAGCCATGACTCATTCCACAATGACTATGGGCGCAGAATTAATGGAACTTGCAGGAGTTAAAGATATAGTAATTGCTGATCCTGTATTCGACAACGACTTTAGAGTTATCGATGATTTTGATTATGAAAACGTTATAGAGGCCCATAAAGAAAACCCTGAAAGTGTAATGCCTCAAATAAGAGAAAAAGTCAATGAAGTTGCTAAAGACCTGCCGAAACCCCCAAAAGGAGCTATTCACTTCGTCCATCCTGAAGACCTTGGATTTGAAGTAACAACTGATGACCGTGAAGCAGTTGCAGATGCAGACTTTATAATGACATGGTTCCCTAAAGGCGACATGCAGCCAGCAATAGTTGATAACTTCTTAGATGATGTTAAAAAGGGCGCAACAATAACCCACGCATGTACAATTCCAACCACAAAATTCAGCAAGATATTTGCAGAAAAACACGGTGACCTTGTAACCTCACCTGAAACACTCAACGTCACATCCTATCACCCTGGAGCTGTTCCAGAAATGAAGGGGCAAGTGTACATAGCTGAAGGCTACGCTACGGATAATGCAATAAACACTCTTTTTGAGTTAGGTCAGAAGGCAAGAGGTAACGCATATAAAATGCCTGCAGAACTCCTTGGGCCTGTATGTGATATGTGCTCAGCATTAACTGCAATTACATATGCTGGATTATTAGGTTACAGAGATTCTGTAATGAATGTTCTGGGAGCTCCTGCGGGATTCGCTCAGATGATGGCTAAAGAATCACTCACCCAGATTACAGATCTGATGGATAAAGTAGGTATTGATAAAATGGAAGAAAGTTTAGACCCTAGTGCTTTACTGGGGACAGCAGACTCTATGAATTTTGGATCAACAGCAGAATTACTGCCTATAATTCTTGAATCATTAAATAAAAGAGCTGCAGAGTAAAATAATGCTCTTATTTTTTTTATTTTTTATTTTTAGAAATAAAATGTTGCATATTAACAGTTTATGGTGTTAAATTGATACAAAATACCCTAAAAAAAGTTCAAAATGGAAATGAACTTGAAAAGAATGATATAATAAGTTTATTTCAGACCAAAAGTGCTGAAGATCTTTTATATCTGTTACAAACTGCCTGTGATTTAAGAGATGGTAAAATAAAACTCACATCTACGGTTCATCTAACTAATGTTTGCAAGGTTACTCCTAAATGCAAATACTGCGGATTTGCTGCTGGAACATCACATGATGGATATTACCACCCTTTCTTTAAAGCAGATTCTGAGATATTAAATGCTGCTAAATGTGTAGAAAGGTCTGGTATTCCTAGAATAAGCTGTTCAGGTGCTCATGGGTATGAAGGTTCCCACGCAGTTAATGCTGCCAGGTTAGTTAAGGAAAATACTTCCTTAGAACTTTTGGTTAATGTGGGGGCTGATTTAAATAAAGAATCGTTAAAAGAACTTGGTAAATATGAAACTGATACAATATGTTGTAATTTGGAAACTGTAAATCAAAACCTCTTTAATGAACTTAAACCAGGCGAAAAATTAGAAGATAGAATAAAAATATGTAATAATATATCTGATTCTGGAATAGAACTCTCTTCAGGACTTTTAATTGGATTAGGTGAATCATATATGGATCGGGCTGATCACCTGCTTTATCTTAAAAAGTTCAAGACACTTGGAGAAATTCCGATAATGGGATTCAATCCATACAGAGATACTCCTATGGAATATTACCCTCCATGTTCTTTGATTGAACAGATTAAAACAATTGCAATAACCAGATTAGTCTTCCCTGATCTCAGGATAACTGTGCCTACTCCTACAATCGGCCCAAAAAATGTTAAATATCCATTAATTGCTGGAGCTAACAATTTAGCTACTGTAATTCCTGAAGATTATCCATCTAATGTTAAAGGAGTTGGATCTTCATCTTATGGAAATCTTAAAGATGTGGTAAGTATTGTTAAAGAGCTTGGATTAAAATTAGAATCATAAAAAGAGAGGTCAAAATGAAACTTGAAAAAATAATCAAAAATGCATGTGAAGAATCAATCAGCGAATCAAGGACAGGTGATACAGAAGATGAAATTAAATTCATCCAGAATTATTTAAAGTCTGCCCAGAAAATTATAGTTCCAAGCAGGAATACTGTAAAATTAAATATTATAAACAGTGTATTAAAAGAATTTGGACTTCAAGAAGCTGAACAACTGCATATCAATACCAGTGCAGCTGATTTGAACAGATTACCTGCACTTTCAAAGGCCATTATGGCTCTTGATCAGTGTGAGTGTGATCTAATAATTTCTAGAGGCCGTCTTGGTGTTCCAGGTTCAGGTTCAATGCTTGTAATAATCGATAAGAAGGGTAGAATTCTCACTGCAGCGACTTCTCCTTCCCATGTTGTGCATAAAAAAGAGGTGAAGGATGCAGTCAGCGGTGAAATCGTGCATGCGCTGGAAGGAATTGGGTTAAAGAGGATAAAATGAAATACGATACTGGGATTACTTCAGAAGTTTTCACTGTCACTTCAAGGATGAGGGTCGAAGATATCATTAAAAAAATAACTGAAATAAAATGTAATGCCGCGCTTGACTGGATAAACTCTTTAAATGTAAATATAGAGAACTCAGTTGTAGTAGGGGCATATCTCACAGGAATTGAATTATCCAAAAGACTTAAAAGAATTTCAAATGTTACAGTTATTGATATTTATCCCCACATGGAAAAATTTGTTGAAAAGGATGTTGAATTCAATTCAGATTTAATGAAGATTAAAGACGCAGATCTGGTTGTGGATACTACTGGTTTAGGTGGACTTAGACCTAAAATAGCTAAACTTATTAATGGTAACGTTTTTCTAGTTGAAGATCCAGTATCAGACGGTAGTGACAATCCAATACGCCAAAAAAATAATATAATAAATAGATTACGACTATCTAACTCAAATTGTAGGGGAATTCTAAAAACAGAAGGTTTAAATTCCAAAACATCAGGCACAATGACATTAACTGTAGAAGTTTTAAGGAAAAGTCTTGAAGATGTCCTAAAAAGATCTGGTGTTTTGTATGGCATAGCCGGTATGGAATTCTATGAGGGGGCACTTTTTAAAGAAAAAGATGTTGATAAGTTTTTAAGGCTTATTAAAAAACCTGCACTTACAGTTTCAACACTTGAACCACTTTCATGTGATGAAATAATCGAAAATTATCTTAAAAAAATAGGCAGCGAGGTAAAAAATGTTGGCCTCTGAACTTTTTAATGCCATTAACAAAATAGCCCCTCCTTATTTGGCCCTTAAAAATGATAGAATAGGTTATTTAGGTCCAGGAAATCCTGAAGAAATGGAAATAGATAAAGTTCAAGTAAGAATGGATATTCTCCCGTGGGAATATCCGTCTAATTCAGATATTGTGGTTTGTCATCATCCTCCCCTCTTTGAGCCAGATTTTCCAGTATATGTTGTTCACTCAAATTGGGATATTGTAAATGGGGGAGCAAATGATGCTCTTGCGGAGTGTTTAAATTTATGGGTTTTGGATGTTTTAGATGAAAAAACAGGCATTGGTAGAATTTGCTCCACAGTTACAACCATTGAAAAATTTATCAAAAATATATCAAGAGCCATACCTACAGATCACATTAAAATAGTAGGTAATCAACAGAAAATAATTAAAAAAATTGCTGTTGTTTCTGGATTTGGCCTTAATAACCTTGAATATATAAATTTAGCATACAAAAAAGGTGCAGATGTCTATATATCTGGAGATTTAACTCACCAAAGTGCTATACTTGCAGAAAAATTGGGGTTATGCGTTATTGATGCTACTCATCATGCTACTGAAATTCCTGGATTGATAAAACTATGTGATTTCATATCTAAATTAGGAGTTAAAGCTGAATTTGTAGATGGAGAAGTACCATGGAAAACTATTAAAATTTAGAATAATAATTGTATATTTATTTAAATTAGGTGTAATAGTGATGTTTAATGGATATTTAAGATAGTTTTAGGGATATATTCTATTTAAAAAGCTGTAAAAATTATTTATATTTATTACAAAAGATTAATTAAAGCCATTAAATGTAATACGATTATATAAAAAAGTATTTATAGGAGATACTACTTCATTACTTTGAGGATGATTTTTTCCATTTATTAAAACATCCTTGGTAAGTAATAAAATATTAGGTATTTTTATTAACCTAATTGAAAAAAAATGGGACATTCAAAACAACCAAAATATCACATTCGCTCAAATGTATCATTTAATTGTTTGAATGTCCCTCAACAATAAGATCTATAGATGATATTCATTAACTTATATTAAATAAATTTTTCCGTATTTTTTATATAAAAAGTCATTTGGAAGGTGTGAAAATGAGTATTGAAAAATTAAAATATGATGAAAACCCTAAAAACTATGTTACATTAGCGGGTTTTGCAAAATCAGGGATAAAAATAGATATAACTTATCCTGTTGACGAAAATGTGACATTTGAATTGTTTTAAGGTTACCTTAGTTGTAGCTATCAATTTGCAAGTGGAATATTTGAAAAAATTCAAACAGCTCAATATTAAATTTATTTTTTTTAAAATTGGTTTAAAAATGTAATTAGCAAATCTTGTAAAATACATAACAATTGTTACCTGACTAATTGGTAATCATGGGGAACATCAAAATGATGGGTGAAGTTCTAGAAAACAAAATACAGAGTATTGGTGAATTAGAAAATAAGAAAGTATCTAATGGACATGTAACACTGGTCGGCGTAGGTAGATTGGGGTTGAGGATAGGTATAAATTTAATACAGGTTCATAGAGGAGGTCCAAAAGAGATCAGTGCTTTTGACGGCCAGAAAATTTCAAAGTCAGATATAATATTTAAGATTCTTGGAGGGAATTTTGGAGATTATAAAGTGGATTTTCTAAAAAACATTTGCACGCATCCAGAGAGTTTAAGGAAAGTAACTGCATTTAAAGAAGATATAACCAAAAATAATTTAGATCTTATAAAAGGAAATGTTGTTTCCATACAATCTGCGGGAGGGAACACTATCCCTACTACCGCAGCTATTATTAAAAGAGCCCATGAAATTGGAGCAAAAACAATAAGTACTGCCGGCGTTTTTGGTATTGGAGAAGAAAAAATAACTGTTATGGATATCTCTGAGGTAGATGACAGTAATCCTGTGGTTAAAGAACTTAGAGCGCATGGAATTGAAGAAAATCACAAAATAGTAACTACTGGAAGGTTCATTGAGGACAATATACCAATTACACCTTACGTTTTAGATGCGTATTCTATTATAATGACTAAAGAAATTTTAAAACTATTGATATGATTATTATGATTAAAGTAGCAACTGCAGAGTGTTTTACACATGGACATATTGCAAGGGAAATACATGCAATTTCCCAAGGATACGATGGTGAATTTGGCCCTAACTACCCTTTATTAAAGAATGTTACTCAAGATTTGACTGTAGTGTGTGGAATTTTTGCCCCTACATTATCAGCACTTCAAAAAGTTTTAAAAGTAGATCCTCCTGAACCTTTAAAATTAATTCGTGGAATAAAAGTTTACGATGAAGAAAACGACAAAAAAGTGGCAGTTATGATGGCAGAAGCCGTGAAAGATCTTTTAGAGGCAGATATGGGAATTGGGACAACTGCAGGTATTGGGAGGGGAGGTATCGCTATATCAACTGATGAATATACTGTTGTGACCAGTTCTGGATTTTATGCAGATATTACAACTCATGATTCGTCACGATTACTCAAAAGGCAGGAATGCGGTATCAAAAAAGCATTATCTATTTTTAGGGATGTGTTGAACGATAATATGGGTAAAATAAAGGAATATGAAAATATTGAGATTATAAATAATGAAAAATGAATTTACTTCAATTTATATTTATGAAAAGTATTGAATTAGTATATTATTACTTTTTACTGTATTTTTAGTATTGTTTTATTATTTTGTAATACTCTAAGTGATAAATCTTTTATTATTCTTCTAATGATTAAAATTTATACTTTTTTATAAAAATGCATATTGTCCACTTTTTAATTGTTTAAAATCAATTATATTGCTTATAAATGATTTAAGATTCATATAATGATTTGTATTTTATTTATGGATAGTATATATGGTTAAATATTGAATATAAGGTTAGTAATGTCAAATATTAAGTTTCTGTTAATTTACTAAATAAAATCAATTTTATTACTAATTCTAACTAATTTAGTTATAAATTATTAATTTTTACTGATTTTTATTACTAAAACTATGATTTTAAGCTTGAAAATAATAATAAAAAATTAATAACAAGTATTAAATGTAATTGGGCTATAACAGTTTTATATCAGCGAAAGGAGGTGAAAATATGAAAAATAGAATAATTAAGCGATATGTGGTATTAATGATGCTAGCGGTTCTTTTTGTATTGAGTATTTGTGGAACGGTAGCAGCAGATGATACTAAAACTGGAGATGATTTAAACAATAGTGTTGTAGAACGATCTACTGCACAAAATAATGATAATGGAAGTTTAAAGGATATTGATCCGCGGATATATGGGGTTGTTAAAGTTAATAAGTCCCCGGTTAGCGGTGCCAAGATCACTATAATTAACCCAAATAATAATTCGGTTATTGCTTCAGGGACTACAAACTCCACTGGAAATTATGATGTCAGTTTTGTATCTAATCTCACGCAATTCAAAGTGAATATAGCATATTCTACCTATAAGAATTACACGACTACAGTAACACCTGCTGGTTCTCCAATACCAACAGCAGAACTAAATCACACATTTGTACCATCAAAGATGTTGAAATCAGTGAAAATGGTTATATTTGTCGCAGGTAGTAGGGTAGGGGTCGTTGATCGAGTAATGAACGATGTTTACCTGAATAATCTGGTTCCAGAAGGATATGATTTTGAATTAAAGATATTCTCTGAAGATACATTGTCTACAGATTCCGCAACATTCAAAAGGTTTTCTGAGGCATTAAAAACAGCGAATATTTTCCTGATGGTTAACCCCGGTACTAATACGTTCACAGCGACCCTTTCACCGGTTGTACAGAAAATGCCATCTGGCTCTAAGGTGTATTTACTGGGGGGATCTAATCCTTTAACAGATAGTACTAATGTAACAACGCTGGGTATAGCTTCTTCCATCTTAAATTCCAATTTAAGTCCTGAAAACATTAGAAGAGGTATGTTACAAGCATTAAAAGAGTATAAAGCTATTGATAGTTCGACAAATACCACAGTAATTACACTACCTACAGAATTTGTTTACCATCCAGATACCACAAAAATTTTCAATACCAGGCAGGAGTATGTGGACTGGTATATTTCAGCAGGTAAATACAAAGCAAATGGTCCATGGGTGGGATTGTTATTCCACAGCTGGTACTATGGTGCCAATGATCTGGAGGCATACAATGATTTAATCCATGAATTGGAAAAACGCGGAGCTAATGTAATAGTCCCTATATTTTCAAACTTTGCAACCACAGCCAATAAATTCTTCATAGTAAACGGTACTCCGGCTATAGATGTTCTGATTACTCATTTACATAGTGGAATGACTGATAATGCAAGTTTAGATATAATTGATAAGTTAAATATACCTATACTTAGCCCAGTACACGTGTTCCTTCAAGATACTCTTGACGGTTATCTTGCAAGCAGCACAGGGCTTACTGGTAACGAATTAACCACATGGATTATAACTCCTGAAATAAATGGACGTTCTCAACCTGTTCTTATAGGTGGGTCCATGAGTGTAGGTACTGATCCGACTACTGGTACGGATATTAAGGTGTTTACTCCTTACCAGCCAGGCATTGATCAGCTGGCAGATAGGGCTGTTGCATGGGGTAATTTGAAGCATAAACTTAATCAGGATAAAAAACTTGCTTTGATATACTTCGACAACACTCACGATGAGGGAATGCCTGTCGGGGGCAGTCTTAATATTGAAGCTAGTCTGGCAAATATCCTTAAAGCTCTGGCTAATGAAGGGTACAATGTAGGATCTCTGAACACCGCTAATTTGACTGCAAGCAGTATTTTGGCTTTAATTAATGACCATGGACGTAATATTGTAAATTATACTCAACAGGATCTGGCGAATCTTATCAAGAAAGGCGCGCCTACTATGTCTGTACAGAGATATCTTCAGTTATACAATGCTTTACCATTGAAACTGCGTCAGGAAGTTGAAGCTGTTTGGGGCCCTGCTCCTGGAAACCTGATGATTTATAACGGCCGGATCGTATTCCCTGGAATAATGATGGGCAATATCTTCATGGGACCACAGCCGATCTGGAAGTGGAATGGTAATTCATCCAGTCTAGATAATGACACCTTACCTCCGACTCACCAGTACATTGCTTTCTACCTGTGGCTGCAGGAAGATTTTAACGCTGATGCAGTGGTTCATACTGGAGAGCACGGTACACTGGAACTTCTTCCAGGACATAGTAGTGGTATGACTGAGGACAACTGGCCAAACACGCTTATTGGTGGAATGCCTAATATCTACATTTTCTCCGGTACCAATGATAATGCTAAGAGGCGTGCATATGCAGTACTTATTTCTCATTTGACCCCGCCTGTTGTTGAAACAGCATTATATGGTAATCTATTGGAAATGCATGATCTGTTAAATTCATTTGATGATGCCTACAATAGAAACGATAATGAAAGAATGGCTCTTTTAAAGACTCAGATTCTAAATAAAATCAACAATGAAACGGGTTTAAAAGAAAGGTTAGGTATGGACTCTAAAACAGGATTTGGAACAGTTTTGAACAGGTTGCATGATTATCTTCATGAACTGCAATCACTGCTGACTCCATATGGTCTGCATACTTTTGGCGAATTGCCAGATAATGAAACTCTGGAGAAATTTATTGCAGCTATCATTGCATATGATCCCGGAAACAGAACAGGTCAACATGATTACATCCTTAGTCTTCTGAATCAGAGCGTAACTAATGAGATGGCTTCTTTGATTAATGCTTTAAACGGAGGCTTTGTCAAACCAGGGGTGGTCGGTGATCCCGTAAGAGATTTAACATCAATGCCTACTGGAAAAAATACGTATTCATTTGACCCTAGAAAAGTTCCTGATGCAGCCGCATTGGCTATTGGTACTGCAACAGTAGAAGCTGTGTTAAAACAGTATCTGGCTGACAATAAAGGTAAGTATCCTGAAACTATGGGTACTTCTATACGTGGAGGAGAAGTGATAACTACCAATGGTGAAAGTATTGCCACTATTTTCTATTTACTGGGTGTAAAACCAGTATATGTAAGTGGAACAGTTGTGGGAATTGAAGTGATTCCTCTAAGTGAAATGGGAGGAAGGCCCAGAATTGATGTACTTATTGGCGCTTCTGTTAGTTTCATTAACGTATGTCCTAATATAATAGCACTCATTGACAACGCCATCAAACAAGTAGCTCTTTTAGATGAGCCCACTAACAAAAATTATGTGCGCAAACATTATCTGGCTATGATGGGTCAATTAAAAAAAGAGCTGTTATCAAAGGGATTGAGTCAAACTGAAGCACAGACTCAGGCAGAACGTCTGGCAAGGGCAAGAATATTTGGCTTACCGCCGGGTGCTGATCCTCATGCAATGGGAACTGCAAGAATTTTGCGTTCTTCTGAAACATGGACTGAGGAAGAGCTTGCAGAAGCTTACTTAGAATATGAGTCATGTCTGTATGGTGATGGCTTGTATGGGGTACCTGGCCGTTCAGTAATGGAAAAATTGTTAATGACTGTTGAAACTAGTATGGTAATTACTCCTCGTGTAACCAACGGCGCAACTGCACCAACTTACAGGGGTATAACTATGATAGAATTCATGGTCAAACGCCTTACTGGTAGAAATATAACAAGCTATGTTGTTAACACAGGCAATGCGCGAATTGATGGAAGCACTATCACTGGTATTAGTGTAAAAACATTAAAAGAAGCATTATATGATAGCATAACCATGACTCTGCTTAATCCAGTTTGGAGAGAAGGCATGTTGAATGAAGGACCTGCAGGACAGAGGCGTGTGGCTCTGGCCGTACGTAGCATGTATACATTAAATATTAATGGTGCAGTAGATCCTGATATGTGGCAGGAAATAGCCGATATGTACTTATTTGGTAAAAACAGGCTTACGGATCCTGATGCAAGAGCAATGATTGCAAACGTGGTTAATCAGCTTAATAAACGTGGCATGATGCAGCTTTCTTCGGATCAAGTTAAGTCATTGAATAAGATCTTGGGATTACCTGAACAAAATAACAACTCGAATAATAATCAGAATAGTACTAATGTAGTAAAAGCTCCCCAGGGAGTGGAAGGAACTTCTGATATCAACACGGGTTCTTCAGGTGGTTCTGTAGGTGATTCTGGGCAGGTTGTTCAGGCAGTTGCAGTGGCTGCTGATGCAGGCCAAAGTGCAGGTGATCAGGGACAGACAGCTTATGAAATCTCTAAAGCAGAATCTCAGGGTTCTACAGAAGATGAAATGCCATTAACAGCAGGAATAATAGGAGTTATTTTGATAATTAGCCTTTTGACAGTAGGTTACTTTAAGGGTGGCTTATTGAACTTTTTAGGTTTCACTAAAAAATAATTCCTACTTTTTTTTATTTTTTTATAAGGGATGTGAGATTATAAAACACATGAAGAGAAGGGAATACTTATACTTGTAATGGCAATATATGTTAGCTTTTTGCGGCACGCTCTGGTCACGGTACTGAATATCCGGAAGAAATTAATATTACAACTCCAGATCCAACGCCAGGTTCGACACCAGATCAAAGGGGGAATGGTGGGACAATTAAAAGCAGCACAACAAGCAGTGAAAATAAAGGGGATAATTCAGTACAAACCTGCTGATGATAATTATACAAAGGTTCAGCCTGTTGAGGAAATCAATGACACTGAAGATAATAATGAAAGCGTTACAAATTATGGAGATTTAAAAAGTTTTTATTGGGAAATTGCTTTAGCATGTGTAGTCATAGTTGGCTTGCTTGTAGCGGGTTTTGTACTTAGGGGTAAATTGCGTGGCAGATAAGATATGTGTTTATATTATTTTTTTTATTTTGATTTAAGATACATAATTATAACAAGTAATTTGCTGCATTCTACCATATTATTATGTATTTTATTGACTAGATTTTTAAATGGTAGCTGATGTTATTTTGACTAAAAGCAGCTATTAATTATTTTAATAATAAATAATCTAAAATTCAATAATTCTTATATTATTTAAAAATTTTTATTCTCATTTTAAAACTAATTAAAGGTTTTTTTTGGTATTTTAAAACTATTGTGGTTATTTAATACTACTTAAAATTAACAATAGTTAATTTGAACGAGTATGAATGGTTTTAATAATATTTTAAAATTATTGCAATGAAAAATATTAATTTTTCCTGATTTTTATTACTGAAGCCTATATTTTAAGCTTGAAAGTAATAATAAAAAATTAATAACAAGTATTAAATATAACTGTGCTATAAATTGAGTTTGTCAACAAAAAGGAGGTCGAGAAAAATGTTATCAAAATCGGAGATTTTGATACAAGAGAAATTCTTTGAATTTCTCATGCTTTGCATTTTTCGAAACGTTTGGAAATCTTCGATTTCCGATGTCCCGAACACACGGTGTTCGAGGGCCCCAATTAAATAGAAAATTTTTTTGGAGGTGAAAAATATGAAAAATAGGACAATTAAGCGAAATATGGTATTACTAGTGTTAGCAGTTCTATTTACGCTGTTTATTTGTGGGTCCGCATCAGCTGCAGACTCATCAACCACTGGAGGTAATGGTACTGGTTCAGATTTGAACCAATCTTTACAGAATAGTACTAATTCTGCATTGCAGTTATCTTCACAAAATAATAGTCATGTAGTAGACCCCATAATCGGTGTGAAAGTGGGTTATGAGTATTCTTCTGATTCTATTAATCCAGAAATAACTGTCAAAGATAGCAAAGGCGCGAAAATTAATGTCACCAAGACCTATGACATGGCTTTTAAAGGTTATAGGCTGAGTTTTGATTATGATGGCGCTGTAAACGGTACTAAATTTAATGTAACGGTCTCTGCACCGGGTTATACTACCCAAAGTCAGATGATCGGCGTGTTTTTAAACTCTGCCAATGCTACAGACACTAACCTGTACGGCAGCGCAACTTTCAACATGAATGCTACTGCTGCTTATAAATTAGGTCGAGAGGTAACTAAAAAGGCAGATCAGCTTTTAAACTTTTCAAAAGCAGATAAAGTGCTGGTTATAACTACTGCTGGTTTAGCTTATTTAAATGGGACCACGACTGAGGACTGTTTGGAAGGTATTTTAAACGGTTCTGGCGGTAAGATCAGTTACGGTCAAGGGAACCTGCTAACTTTTCAATCAACCCGAACAGATCCACTGGATTTCTGTTTTGTGGTTATGAATGGGAATTCACTGACTGCAGCGTTCTTCAAGAATGGTTCATTAGCACCAGCTTATAAAGGTACTTTCTCTGCTATCAACCAGACTTTATGGGAGAAAACCATTGTTCCAACATTGGGTGATGAAGCATTTGGCTATGTCAGCCTGGCTAATGCCTGGAAAGAAGGATTATCAACAGACATCCTGAGACAAGCTGCATACCACGGCCATGTTTGTCTGGGAACCATCAGCGGACAGGCTATGATAAGCCTCCTGCTCAAATATTACCCTCCAGGGGTATATGGAGATGATGGAGAACTGGAAGCAACAAGTTACAGGGCAGTTAGTGTGCCAGGTAATTCAGATGATGATGCGTTCATCTATTCCTTAGATTTAACTTCAGGAAAACGTTCTTGGGTTGGATATGAAACCAGCGACTCAGGTGCCGCTGACAACATGGTGGGATTCATCCGATGGTGTGCATCAACCAACACAGGAACTCTTATAATAATGGCTTTCGATGAAGACAAAGTGGTACAGGCATACAAGAATAAAACAGGCCTTATAGCTTACTCAGGTATAGCATCCGAGTTGAAATTCAATGCATGGTTAATAAACAAATTAGAAAACGACCCAGATTCCCTCGTGGATATACTGTACGTTTTCAATATAACTGCAGAAGTTCACAACAACCTGACTGGAGGAGTCGACTCCAAAAATGTTGTATGTGATGCACTTGGATTAGACATGGACTACATATTAGGACTTGGACTGACAAACCTAGTGGACCAGAAAAATGCTACAAACTACACTACTGGAAACCTAACTGAGGATCAGATCAAACAGATTGGAATAGATGCTGCTAACAAAGCCATTGAATTATTCGCGGCAGACGGCATTACTCTGGAGAAAGATGATCCTAACCTCACAGTCTTCACATCTGCAGGTTATGTACGTGTCAATGAACAGGTAATGGACATGGTCTTTGATGGAATTTACGATGTCTTAGGATCCAGACTTTCCAGAGCAACATTACTATCACAGCACAATGCAAGGTTCAATCCGTTATTCTTCCAGTTCACTCTGGTACAAAATGGAACATATATCAGTAAAACTCTTACTTACGATCCAGAAACAGGTAATTTTACTGTGAAGAACGAATCTTCCTGTATCATAGACCAGGTACTCCCGTACGACCCACCATACGATGTCTTAATGGCATGGTTATGGCACAACCACGTCTGTGGAGGTAGTACAACTGGATACTTAATTACCGACTACGTTTATGATAATTTCCCTATAAGCGAAGATGAACAGTACTCTTACGTATCTACCAATGACATCTGTAGAGATGATATTTTATCCTATCTCTTAGGAGTTTCTGCAGGATCTGGAACCTACTATAACCAGCGAATGGAGTCAGCAGGTAGTGAAGTTGGAATTATCAGTATATATGACAGCAAAACTAAAACTCGAAGAGTAGCTATACTCAATTTGACCAGTCCCAAATTTTCAGGTGGTAACTCTTATGAAAACTATATAAATCTTTATAAAGTACTCCAAAAATACGACGACTGGAATTCACCAGAGTGTCTTGCGGAGTTAGCGACTATACCCAACCTGATTTCTGGACCTTCAATAACCCGGACTGTTGATACTTGGGTAACTGAAGAAGAGTGGCAAGCAATCATATCTGGAGGCAATGGATCTCTCAATGCTCTGGAGTATATTAAGAGCTTACCTGTGCGTACGCAAGCAGATCTCATAAGTTTACTGAATCAGAATCAGAACGGTACTCATAATCAGAATGGTACTCAGAATAATAATGGAACTGCTGTAGTAGAAGCTCCTGATGGAGTTCAAGGCAATTCTCAAGGTATTTCAAGCAGTGGTACTGGTTCTGCTACTGGATCTGTAGGCGATTCTGGACCTACTGTTAGTGCAGCTACTCAAACAGAAGTTACTACTTCTGATGAAGGAACTCCTAGTGCTGGAGGTAATGCCTATGAAGTTTCCAAAGCTGCTCCTAACTCAGAAGAGTCTGATTTGAACTATGCATTAATAGCTTTAGGAGCTGTTCTCTGCGGAGGACTTCTTGTGGTAGGGTTCTTTAAAGGTAGTATTCTGGGATTCTTAAGGAAATAAAATATTTTTCCCTTTCTTTTTTTATTTTTTAAATAGTTTACAATTTAAAGGAGATGAGCTTATAAAACACATAAAAAAATTCAGTGTCTTGTTAGTATCTACAATGGTGTTTGTTTTAGCTTTTTGCAGTGCTGCAGCGGCACATCCTGGGCATGGTACCGTGTATCCTGAAGAAGTTACTTCTGATCAAACATCCGATCAGAGCACGAGTAGTGGAACAACAGGTACCAGTGGTACAAGTACAAACACTAAAAAGAGTACGGGAAGTGCAAGTAGTACAGGAAGTACATCAGGCGCGAGCAGTACAAATACTGGAAAGTCAGTACAATCTGGAACATCTTCAAGTAACGCTGATTCTGATGATTCTGGAGATCAATCTGTGGATGATACATCTAAGCCTAGTAAAGTTACCAATACAACTTCTGATTCCAACACGTCTGATACAAATGCAACTTCCAAAAATTCAAACAGCTCACCGTGGAACACTGCTGCTATTGTAGTGTTTCTTGTAGTGGGATTGGGGGCTGTTGGGCTCTTTTTAAAGAGTAGTTTGTTCAAATAATCTTTGTTTCTATAATAAACATTTAAATTTAAAAAGGAGGTTTTATTCTGCATTTACCTGATGGACTTATACCTTTATGGCAGGCTGCGATTTACTGGATTTTGACCATTATTATACTGACAGTATATATATTCAAACTTTCCAGAACTGAAGAAAAGGAGAAAAAAATTGTGGCAACGGCCATATTTGCAGCCGCTACATTTGTAGCATCATCATTATCGATACCATCACCATTTGGAGTACCTGTGCATTTTTTCCTGATACCTCTTGTGGTGATTTTGCTTGGTCCTTTAAGCGGTGTTGCAGTGGAGTTTTTATGCCTTATTGTGCAGTTTTTCTTTTTGGGAATGGGGGGCATAACTTCTTTAGGTGCTAATACTGTGACTATGGGAATAGTACTGAGCTTTTCAACGTATCTCTTCTATAAACTAACTTTAGATCTTGATAAGAGATTAAGTGTTTTTGCAGGTACATTAATGGGAATAACTATGGCCACAATAACGCAGGTATTGATACTGATTGCGGCAGGAGTTGCAACATTAGACATGTTAATGGCCACGTTGATTCCATTCTATTTGTTTGTAGCGGTTATTGAAGGGATTGCGAACGTATTAATTGTATCGGCACTATCCGGTGTTAAACCTGAACTTTTAACACTGAATAAGGGTGAGGAGATATTAAAATGAAAATAAAAGTTATATGTCTATTGATTTTGATAATGGGTACCGTAGCATCTGTCAGTGCCCATGGGGTGGATGTTACACCTCAATCAACCATTGTAATTGCTGATAATTCAAGCGGGGTACTGGCTAAGAAAGTAGTGGATGAAATGGGCGTGAATGCCAGTGTCTACAAATTTACATCTGATGATGAAGTTGCCCATCAGCTTGAACATGCATTATCTAATCCAAATAAAAGAATTCTGGCAGTGGCCTATCAGGGCACAGTCAGTGAATTTATAACCAATAACTCCAATGTGTCAAATAGGGTATTCGTATGCTCAGCCGATGAGATGGATATTAAAAATGGTTTAACTCTGTTAACTTCAAATAACAGCAGTGGAGGATTTGCAACGCCGTTTGCAGCAGGTCTATTAATTGGTGTTATTGGGGGCCTTGCAGGGGGCGCTTTCTGGATGAAAAGGAAGATTTCATGAAAATTTAATTTATTTTTTTTATTTTTCTAACAATGGATAATTTTCCCAGGGGGTTCATATTTTCTGATTTTATCAATGCTTGGAGATTTTATTTCATATTCTTAAATTTTCAGTGACTTAAATTTAATTATATAATTTTCTCCATGTGCACGGTCCCTAATTCATTTTTCATGTCTCTGGTAATCCTGTATCCCTTTGAAAGCCAGAAATCCAGAGAACCATCCACTATCTTTTGTGTATGGAGGTACAGGTTTTTATAACCTTTATCTTTGCAGAACTTTTCTGCGGTGCTTACTAATTTAGAGCCAACACCGTTTCTTCTCCATCTTTTATCTATAAAAACTCTCCAAATGCTTGCAGTACTTTTTGAATTATAAATCCCATCAAATATATTATAATTTTTGTCATAAGCTCTTATTGCGAGAGTTCCTATTAAACTTCCTGTATTTTTATGGGTTGCAAGTAAAAATACGCTTTTATCAGGTTTAATATAATAGTCTTCTATGTTTATGATGTCGTGGTGGTATTCTGGAACGTACCCGTAACCAAATTCTTCATTTATTATTTTAAAAATGAAATTTTCTACGCTGTAATGTTTTATGTCTTCTGTTTTCATCTGTTTTATATTGAAATAAGTAATATGAACCTCTCCTTTGCCGCATATTGCATTGTTTAATACTTTTTAAATGAAAAAGTCCAGTTTAGTAATACACATTACTATATCTATATTAACTGACAATATAATATACAACAAAGATATTTAAACCTATTGTCAATTGGGGAATATCTAATGGAAACACCAGTGATTGAAACAAAAGATCTAAATTATGATTACCCTGATGGAACACATGCACTTAGGGATGTCAGCATCAAAATTAAAAAAGGGGAAAAAGTTGCTTTTATTGGTTCAAATGGTGCAGGTAAAACTACTCTCTTTTTACAATTTAACGGTATTTTAAAACCTGTATATGGAAGGATTAATATTTCTGGAGAAAAAATGGGATATAAAAAGGAAGTTTTAACCAGAATAAGGCAGGAAGTGGGTATTGTTTTTCAAAATCCTGATGATCAACTTTTTGCCCCTACTGTGGTGGAAGATGTCGCATTTGGACCTATGAATTTAGGTTTATCAAAAGAAGAAGTAAAAAAAAGAGTTGACGATGCCCTAAAGCGCGTGGAAATGGAAGAATATAAAAAGAAAGCACCACATCACCTGAGCGGCGGTCAAAAAAAGAGAGTCGCAATTGCAGGTATTCTAGCCATGGAACCAAAGATACTGGTACTAGATGAGCCGACAACAGGATTGGACCCTTATGGGGTGCTTCAAATATTAAAAATACTCAATAAACTAAACCAGGAAGGAATGACGATTCTTTTAACCAGTCACGATGTGGATATAATACCTCTTTTTGCAGATAGGATTTATGTGATGCATCATGGAGAAATAGCGGGTGAAGGTTCACCAGAGGAGATATTTTCCAGCCCAGAACTGGTAAAAAAAGCACATTTAAGACAGCCACAGGTTGCAGATCTATTATATAGCTTAAAGAAGGAAGGCCTAGATATTAAAGTTAAACTAACTGTAAAGGAGGCCCGTGATGAGTTGTTACATTTACTGGGATAAGATTTTAAAAATTTCCCAAACTTTAAGTAAATTTAATGACTTTGAGTCAAAAAGTTTACCTTTAGATAAATTTTTACCTTTGCTTGGGGAAATAGAGGAAATTGCTCATGATAAAAATATTGGATTTGATGATGCAAAGCACATATTAAGCGATAAAAAGATGGGTCCCGCCCTGGATGTAATTAGAGAATTCTACATTGATATAGCGGAAAGGTTAGAAGTTGAAAAAGCACAGGAGATACTTCAGTCCCATGACCCCTGGAAAACATTAGAATCGTTTTATTTCTTTGATCACTATCAAAAACTGATTCAAAATGAACATGGACTTATTCCTTTTGTACCTGGCGAAAAAATAGTGTTTATTGGGGGCGGACCACTTCCCCTGACTTTGATAATGCTCCACAAATTTTATGGGATACATGGTATAAGCATAGAAATTATTCCTGAAATTGCTGCACTTTCAAAGGAAATAATAAAAAAACTGCGTTTAGACCAGTATATAGATGTGGTAGTGGGAGACGAAACTTACCTCAGCCATTTGGAGTATGACGTTGTGATGGTGGCTGCACTGGCCGAACCAAAAGAAAGGGTATTTAAAAACATAAGGAAACAGATAGATCAATCGATTCCGGTCATTTATAGAACTTATATGGGTATGAGAGCAATTTTATATGCTCCAGTTACAGAAGATGTACTTAAAGGGTTTAAAAGGGAAAATATGGTTTTGCCTACAGGTAAAGTGAACAATACATCGGTGCTCATTAAAAAAGAAGTTTAAAACGTCAAATCCATAATACAACTTTTTTACAGACCTTAGATCTTATTCTATGAAACTCTAATTTTTTATTATTGACTTTTAATCTGCAAAAATTTCTATTAAATAAGTTATATTGTGTTAAACCACAATTCTCCTATAAAGTAATACTGGGGCGATTATTGTAATACTTTTATCCTGTTTTAAGCCGTTTTAGTAATATTCTTTATATTGTAGTTTGAATATATACTAAAATGTGTATTAAAACAGGTATGACTTTGAGTTTCTATGAAATAAAAAAAAGACAATAACATGAAATTTTAAAAACATGATTCGAAATTATATGGATTTTTAAAGGTATATCTTTAAAAAAACAGTGAAACAGGGATATTAAAGGAGTTCTATGAAAAAATAATCATGAAGGTGTTTAAATGAGCTGTTACAAATACTGGGGAAACATAGTGAATATATGCAAATCACTTGAAAAGTACGACGGCTGTAAAATAGGAGAATATCCTTTAGATGAGGTTATACCTATCTTAGATGCTGTTGAAATTATTGCGCATGATGAAAGCATTGACTTTGATTCAGCAAAACACATACTGGAAAATGAAAGGATGAACCAGGCCCTCAAGACTATCAGGAAGTTCTATGTTGATGTTGGGACCAATCTGGAAATAAACAATGCAAAGGAAATACTGGAAGCTGAAGACCCATGGGCGAAACTCTCATCGTTCCATTTTTACCATAGGTATGAAAAGCTTGTAAACAACGAAAAAAATCTTGCAAAGCTTTCTAAAGATGATAGGCTTGTTTTTATAGGTGGAGGGCCTCTTCCGTTAACAGTTATATTGTTTAACAAGTTCTTTGGTGTTAAAGGCACGAGTATTGAAGTGGTCCCTGAAATAGCTGATCTCTCAAGAAAAGTTCTTGAAAAGCTTGGACTCAGTTCCCAGATAAATGTTGTTGATGGGGATGAAACGGTGCTGTCCCACGTGAAATATGATGGTGTCATGGTTGCCGCATTTGCAGAACCTAAAATAAGGGTTTTTGAACACGTTCATGAATTAGTTAGGCCTGAAACCAAGATTCTTTACAGGACTTACAGTGGCATGAGGGCAATTCTTTACACGCCTATAAAACATGAGGATTTAAGTGGTTTCACTGAGCTTGGAAGGGTTTTTCCAACGGGCAAAGTAAACAATACTTCGGTACTTATTAAGAAGATAACATAAATTTATTAAGATCACTTTAATGTTTTATTTTCTCCTGCAAAATTTAGAGCGGATTAACAAATGACAACGTTTTTCAAGGGTTTATCATTGTTTTATGATGTTTTACTGCAGTTATAGAAAATATACGCGATTATGACTGAAAATTAGGTTAAACTATACTAATTTTACATATGCATTTGCATTGTCTATTTAATAATGATCCCAAAATCAGTGTATAACTTAATTTAAGAATTGAAACTATTTGGACATTATCAGTTTAAAAGTCAACTTTTAATTGGATTAATAATAGTCCCAGAGAATGTGCGCTGCAGGTGTAAATTCCTTTAAATCTTTTATTGTTTTTGTTTATTTGATTTTTCATGTTTTATTTCCATTCAAATTTTTATCCTTGAAGATGCTCTTTAAATTTATTGTGTCTATATTTAAGGACTATGGATTCCTATATTCATAAAATTCATGATATTTTATTTCATACTATGAAATATTGCTTAATGCAAATATTATTGTAAAAATAAGTGGTAAAATCCATAATTATGCTCATGTGATATGTAAGTATAGATAATATGGGGAATGGTATGGGTAACTCTATCCTAAACTTTCTCAACATTATATTACCACTAATAATCATTAAATTTTAACCTATATAAATATTAGCTTTTTATTAAATAGTATTAATATTTCAATTAAATTTAAATGAAAATTATTATGATATCTCTATGGATTTCTGGGCTAATTGTAAAAATATTTTATTTTATATTCGTAATTTCTATAAATT
This sequence comes from Methanobacterium sp., assembly GCF_038562635.1. Lineage (NCBI taxonomy): Archaea > Methanobacteriati > Methanobacteriota > Methanobacteria > Methanobacteriales > Methanobacteriaceae > Methanobacterium > Methanobacterium sp. The sequence continues at coordinate 52,114 of NZ_JBCFBO010000001.1, forward strand.
AATAAGAAATAAAGTTTTTCATCTTTTAGAGTAATAAATTTACTTTTTTATTACTAAAAAGCAAGTATTGAGGTTAAAAGTAATAATAAAAATAAAATAGAAAGTGTTAAATATATTGAAAACCAATTTTCTGTCTGTGATGGCAAAACCACTGTAAAGTATTATTTAAACACAAATTCGTTGGCATGATTATTAACAAATCCCTCTTTGCCATCACTTTTTCTTCTTAAATATAACTTAACCTTCAATTGTGGTGTTAAAATGGAATCTAATAATAAAATTGGTTGATTAACATTAAAGAACAACTTAAAAAACTCGAGAGAAAATCTGGAGATAAAAATACATGTATTGTATGGGTGAAATTTCCTTACAGCAGAAGCAATCTTAAACTAATAAACGAATCATTAAAGGAACTAAATTGGAATATAAAAGATTACAGGCTGACCTATGATGAAAACATTATTTTTATAGATAAAGAACTGCTTTAAAAATTATATTGAAAATTTTTAAATTAACTATACATTTTTTCTAGTTGGGTATTACAATTTTGACTAAATTAACCTTGAAAGTAATAATACTAAAAAAATAGAAAGTATTATATATAAAAAGTACTAATTTATTCTTTGTAGTGGTAAAAGCATTGACTAAGTATTATAATTAGTTAAAAATAGCCTCTTTAATTATTACTTTGCTATTTTGCCATCAATCCCCCCACCAAAATATTCTCTTATGTATTTAAGAGATTGAATATATCAAAAACTTTTAACCAAGGAGGTATAGGGCATTTAAAGCTTATTTTAAATTTTAATGTCCCATACCTTTTGAGGGATTATAATGAATTACAAGGATGATGTTGAATTATTAAAAATGAAAAAAATAATAACATTAGATTTAGTAATTAAAAAATTAATAGAATTAGATTTTGACTTTGAAAAAAAAGCTACCTGTGTTGCGTGGATAACTTTTCCATACAGTGAAGAGAATTTAAAAACAGTAGAAACTGCTTTAAGAAAGCTTAATTGGACGGCTGAAGAATACATATTAAACCATGATGAAGATTTTATTTTTGTTGAAAAAGATATAAATACTCATTAAACTGTTTTTTAGGGCCTGCTTCTGACGTTTAGCTTTGATAGTAATGATTTTGTAATTTTATTAAGTTATAGATAAGGATATGTCTTGTGAATTTAAATAGTCTCTTAATTCAATACCTCCAGAACTCCTGATTAAAGGAAGTTCAACATGTAAGTTAATCCTTTTGTGTAAATTTTTTCATATAATCATGGATGTCTCCTGATTCTAAGAAATCTATAAGAATGGGGTCTTCCTTAATATTCATATAGATTGTATAAATTTTATAGTAAATGAGTACATCACGGAGGAATTATCACTATGATAACTGTAGAAGATGCTATGGCTAAAGATGTAGTTAAATTTAAAGATGTTGATACAATAGCTTATGTTACAGAAATTTTAAGGGGAAAAAATATAAGTGGGGCCCCAATAGTTGATGAAGATAATAAAGTAATTGGTATCGTAAGCGAAGGGGATATAATGAGACTTATTGAAGTTCATTCTCCTAACCTTAACCTGCTTTTACCAGCCCCATTTGATTTAATTGAACTTCCGGTAAGAATGGAAGTTGGATATGAAGAGATAGCAAACGATGTAAGAAAGGCAGCATCTGTTTTAGTCGGCGAAATAATGACCAAAAAAGTCAGAACCACAAAAAAAGACGCTTCAATTTCTGATGCAGCAGCATTAATGGATAAACATAACGTCAACAGGCTCCCTGTAGTTGATGAAAATAACAAATTGGTAGGTATTGTAACAAGGGGAGATATCATAGGTGCTTTGGTGAGGAAGGAATGAGTAAGCGAATTGCTATTTATGGTAAAGGTGGAATTGGAAAATCCACTATTGTTTCCAATATAGCTGCAGCCTATTCTAAAGATTATAACGTGCTTGTAATTGGATGTGACCCTAAAGCTGATACAACAAGGACTCTTATAGGTAAAAGATTGCCTACTATCCTTGACATTGTAAAAAAAAAGAAGAACGCATCCATTGAAGAGGTTTTATTTGAAGGATATGGAAATGTTAAATGTGTGGAAAGTGGAGGTCCTGAACCTGGAGTTGGATGTGCTGGAAGAGGCGTTATAGTTGCAATGGGGCTTCTAGACAAACTGGGAACATTTTCTGATGATATAGATATTATTATATATGACGTGCTTGGAGATGTGGTCTGCGGTGGATTTGCAGTACCTCTTAGGGAAGATTTCGCTGACGAAGTCTATATAGTGACTTCTGGGGAGTACATGGCATTATATGCTGCCAATAATATCTGCAGAGGTATTAAAAAGCTTAAAAGTAACCTTGGAGGCATCATCTGCAACTGCCGAGGAATTGAAAATGAGGTTCAGATTGTAAGTGAATTTGCGGGTAAAGTTGGAAGCAAGGTTATAGGTGTTATTCCTCGCAGTGAAATGGTTCAAAAGAGTGAAATTGACGCAAAGACCGTTATTGAGAAATTTGGAGAGTCTGAACAGGCCGATATTTATAGGGAGCTTGCAAAATCTATATATTCCAATGAAGATTTTGTTATTCCAGAACCTATGGGTGTAGATGAGTTTGATGAATTCTTTAGAGGATTTCAATAATTCAATCAATCCTCAAAAACCTTGTTTTCTGCGGTTTGGAAATTACAAATCTACAAATATTTGTAGATTTGTAAAATTGCGAAAAAGTCGCAAGAATTATAAATTTCTTCAACTCAAAATTTTTTTATTTTTGAAGGGTTTTCACAATCTTTGATTGTGATACCCAGAAATCATAGATTTCACTGATTTATTTTTTTAAAATTGAAATGTGGCACTTGTAATTGTAAGTGTCTAAGATCAGGTATTTGAGCAAAAATGTTAATATTGATCCTGATATTCTAATTTCATTTTTGCGGATATGTGCAAAAGCATTTATGTGCATTATTTCTCTAAATTTTTAATATTGTACCAAAAAGATGGTATGAATCGACTTTATGTGAGTAAAAATGATATGATTTTTAAAATAATCACAGGATTAAACGATAAATATATATAGGATAGTTTAAATAGGATATATTGACAAAACAAAAATGAGGTGAATGTTTATGGCAGAATTACCATTAGCTCCAGTCGGAAGAATCATAAAAAATGCTGGTGCTCAAAGAGTAAGCGAAGATGCAACAGAAGCTTTAGCAAAAGCTTTAGAAGCTAAAGGCGAAGAAATAGCAGCAGAAGCTGTTAAACTCGCAAAACACGCTGGAAGAAAAACAGTTAAAGCATCAGACATAGAATTAGCTGTTAAAAATTTATAAATTTTTTTAATATAGCCAAATCTTGGCAGGGTATGCCTTAAACACTGTTAGTGTTTAAAGCCGGTGAATTCAGCTTCAGCGGCTGCAGAAGTTTTATAAACTTCTGTAAGGCTCTACTTTTTATTTTTCACTTAAAGCTTTTCAAATTAACATGCTGTTATAAAATAATCATACTTTTTTTTAAACTGTTTTAATTTTAAGCTCATTAAACCTAAAATTAACTTTTTTAAAAATTAAGATCAACAGTTATAAAAAGAGTTATCGATGGTCATATAGACGTGTTTGGATTGAATTAGAAATGATATCAGTTCAATATTTTTTCTTCAAATGAGAAAAATGAATTTTAAATTATAAGATTAATTTAATCTTAAAATTGATTGTTTTAAATAACTTTATTTTTTAATACGTATTTATAAGCCATTGGCTGCTTTTTCCTGGTTTAAAATCATTCTCGTTGTAGTTACACTCTTTGCACGGGAAAGAATTTCGCTGTGACCATCAGACTTAATTTTTGCCTTAATTTCTTCAAGTAAGTCTTTTAATTCATTGGGCTTGCATGAATATGCTTTGTTTAATAAATCTTCTGAGTTTTCTTTTGTTTTATTATTTGATTTCTTAAATTTCATTTGTCTAACCTTTTAAAATTCTAAGATTTTAGAGTATACATGTTTATATTAGTTAGTAGTGTCTAATCTGATTTTAAATGTCAATTGAGTTAGCTATAGTAATTTTTGTTCTTTCTGGACTTAATTATCGTTTTATATGAACTTATCAATAGTTAGGATGTTTGTAGATTTTTAAATCCCTACATTTTGAATATTTTTGTTAAATCTAATGATTTAATAAAACTCAATAAGCCTTAAAAAGTGTTTAATTATTTATAGTCATTAATTTTTACATTATACTAATATACATTACAGTTTTAGCTATTTAACCAGAATATATTAATATATTTCGGAAATAGTGATTAATATATCATGGGAAATAGTATTTAAATAATAATATTTTTGGGAAATAAAAACATTTTAAGATCTTTTTTTGGATATTTAGAGAAAATTAAGTTGTATAGTGAAATAGCCATTTATTTTGGGGAATATACTTGATTACATTCTTTAAAAAACTTAATCACCTATAAAATCCCTGTTTTAGTAATGCAAAAAAACAATAATAAAAATAGACATAGTATTACATGGTGGAAGTATGGTGAAGATACCTGAGTTAAAAAGAGGAATAGCAGATAATGCAACAGAACTTATAGGTAATACTCCTTTGGTAAGGTTAAACAAAATTAATGAAGGGGCAGATGCAGAAATTATAGCAAAATTAGAATCTTTCAACCCCTTAAGCAGCGTAAAAGATAGGATAGGGGTTGCAATGATTGAATATGGGGAGGAACAGGGTTTAATTAATAAAGATACTGTACTGGTAGAACCTACAAGTGGGAATACTGGTATAGCTCTTGCATTTGTTGCAGCGGCAAAGGGTTACAAATTAATTCTTACAATGCCAGATACAATGTCAATAGAGCGGCGGAAGCTGCTTGCACTTTTTGGGGCTGAAATTGTACTCACCCCCGGTGCAGGTGGAATGAAAGGTGCAGTAGCAAAAGCTGAAGAACTTGCAGAAAACACACCCAATGCCGTGATGCTACAGCAGTTTAAAAACCCTGCAAACCCTAAAATGCACAGGGAAACAACTGCACATGAAATATTAAGAGATACTGACGGTAAAGTTGATATCATAGTGGCAGGTGTAGGTACTGGTGGAACAATAACTGGTATTGCAGAAGTTTTAAAGGAAAAAAATCCTGATTTTAAAGCAGTTGCAGTTGAACCTGCTAATTCCCCAGTTCTATCTGGTGGGCAACCAGGACCTCACAAAATACAGGGAATTGGTGCAGGTTTTGTTCCTGATGTGCTTAGAAAAGATTTGATTGATGAAATTATAAAAGTTGAAGATGACGATGCTGCAAGAACTATGTTAATGCTGGCAAGAAAAGAAGGAATCTTTGCAGGTATATCATCGGGAGCCGCAACATGGGCCGCCCTTAAACTGGCTAAAAGAGAGGAAAATAAAGGTAAAAGAATTGTTGTAATACTTCCAGATACTGGAGAAAGGTATTTGAGCATGGAATGGGTATTTGAAGAAGTATTCAACGAATATGAAACTGAAGAATTTACAAATTAAGGTTAAATTCTCCTCTGGTTTTATCAGAATTTGATCAGGGCTTGACTACCGCACTGTCAAATTTAACTTCTTCAGCTATTTTTAGCATAACTCTTTTTTATCAAAACCTTAATAAATCAAGTATTTTATTTTCAACATGTCTATTTTGACCTTTATATGGAAAATTATGGGGATAAAGCACTGGATTGAAATTTAATTCAATAACACTGTGATTGTTTTTATCTGGTTTTGCTTTTATATCTTGGATGATCATGTCAACCCCACAGATCTTCGCTCCTACTGCCTTTGTTGAGTTTACGGCGATGATCTTGTAATGTTTCAGCACATCATCTGTAAAATCGATGCTGTCACCACCGGTACTGATATTGGAATTTTCCCTGAGATATACAATTTCTCCACCATTTGGAACATAAGATATGTTCTTCATTTGAGAAGCCAGGTAATTCTCTTCAACTGGACCTATGCTGATTTTCTCAAGTGGAGTTAAATACCCTTTACCCCTCATAGGATTCATATTTTTTTCAAAAACCAGTTCTTTAATGTTCTGTACTCCATCACCTACAACATTTGCCGGAACTCGGTGCATCACTGCCGCAACTTCATCGTCAATTACTAAAAATCTATATTCTTTTCCTGGCACGAATTCTTCAATCATAACAGAGTTATCATAGCTTAATGCATGTTTAACTGCTTTTATATATTCTTCTTTAGACTTTAAACATTTTAATATTAGAACACCGTCTCCAAAATTAGTGGATTTAGGTTTTATCACAATATCTTTATATATAAAGTTGGAATATTTATCTAGAGCTTTATTTATATTGTCCACGGTTACACTGGGAGGCACATTAATGTCGTGCTCCTTAAGAACCAACTTTGTTATTTCTTTGTTTTCCATGATCAATGGGGCTATATATGTATCTACAGAGGTTTTTGTAGCCTGCTTAACGTATTCAACGTTGCTTCCTTTTTTCAAGCGGATGAAGTTATCATCATGGTCAAGTACTTCTACATCAACTCCTCTTTTTAAAGCTTCCTTTATAACAATTTGAGTTGAAAGTTCTAGTCGTTCATAGTTTGTTTGCATAACTCGCCTCTTTTGATATTGTTATTTAAATTAGTCATGGTGGCACTTTTTTGTATATTATTTTTGGCCCATCTTGTTCCAAATTCTAAAAAATTTTCATTATTTTCTTTCATTTCCATGTTTATCATTTCAGAGGGTAATAATGATATATCAAGAAGCTTTTGATGCTCCTTTTCTACACTTAGAAGATATTTATTGTCTCCAGTGCCCATGTACATTAAATCTGCTATAGTTTTAAGCCTTTTAAATATCTCTTCTCCCCATGATTTCAGATTGATCTCTTTTTTATCATATTTTTGGAGCATTAAATCTTTTTTCCTTCCAAAAAGTGATACTAGCTGGTGGTTTAAGTTCATTTTGGTATGTTCCTCTTCGGTGATGGGGGAACTTTCTTCAAACAGGCAGAAGAGCATGAAAACTTGAAGGAAGTTCATTTGTTCAATACTTAAACCCATCTTTTCAAATGGATTTAAATCTAAAATTCTTACTTCCACATATTCCACACCTCTTTTTTCCAGCGCATCTAGATGTGTTTCTCCTTTCTTGACGGTTTGCTTTAATCTAATTGAAGAATAAAATTCGTTTTCTTTTTGCAAGACATTTTCATTGAGTTGCACCTGAGAACCGTTCCTGTAGATACCCATCTTTGAATATTTTTCATCCTTAGTTGACATCATCTTACGGAGCTTTGTAGAATACTCCTTTAAACTGTTGAAGTACATCTTCTCATTTTTAAGACTGTTTGAATAGCCAAATCTGCTTACACGTAGAGATGTTGCGTATTGATTGAAATTTTCTATAATTTCTGCACAGCTGGGGCAGCATTTTTGAATTATCTCAAGTTCCCTGTTTATAACTGAATGGTAAGTATGATGGCAGAATGGTGAAGCACCAAAAAGATAAATTAGTACCCATCTGTATCGTAAAAAGTTTCTTGCAAGCCCAAAATGTATTTCATCAATAAATAAACGTTTATTTTTTTTGTTCCCAAATTTTTTATATAAATAATCAATTATTTCAGTGCCAAAAGAAAAATTGTAGTGAATTCCAGATATCATCTGCATTTTTTTACCATATCTCACTGCCAGCCCTTTTCTATATATTTCCATATTTTTTCCATTTTCAGAACCTGGAAAACGTGCAATGGGTATTTGCTCTTCATCTGGAAGTTTTGGAGGCATACTGAGTGGCCATAGGAGCTCGTTACCTATGCTACTTTCAACCTCCTTGCTTATGGTGTTTAATTCTTCATAAACTTCTTCAACTGAATTGAAGGTTGCTGTTATCATCTCGATCTGACTTTCAGAAAAGTCAGTGGTAATGCGTGGATTTTTAGTTTTATCCCCAAATAATGTGGGATGAGGTGTCAATGCAAGATCACCTGAGGAAAGAACCCTCTGACACTCTTTTTCCAGGCCAAAATTACCCTCTACCAATAATTTTCCTTTATTATCCTTTAAAAAAGACTCTGATATTTCTGAAAAATCCCAGTTCATAAAATCCTCTTTTTAATCAGTAATTAATTATTCATGGTTTAAAAACAGCACAACGCCATTATTTACTGTTACTATTTATAATTCGGTAAATGTTCATAGATTTCTTAGGTATAGGTTGTTACATTAAATAAAATTAATAAAATTGTTTGAATATGTAAATTAAGACTTTTTTACATTTATATTTTTTTGATGGTTTTACATTATCAAAATTTTTGGCATATAAATTGGGGTCCCAAATACTTCGTTAAATCTAGCTATAACGAAGCACACGAAAATTTTCAATTTTTGGTGCATCAAAAATTACATTTTTGACAGTTGAAAAAATCTGTCAAAATTTTTAATTTTGACGTTTGCGAAACTTGTTTCGCAACTGCAAAAATTTAAATTTTTGCACGCCACAAAAAATCTCCGATTTTTGTTGGTTTTAATTTTTTCACATGCAAAAATCTGTGATCTTTGACATGAAGTTAAAAATTCAAATATCTTCGATATTTTTATGCAATTCTGTTTGTATTAAGTTGTAATTACAAGTCAAATATTAAGATCAGTAAAATATAGCAAATATAATGCTGTACATATACCCTAAAAGATGTAAATATGTTAAACTTTTTATTTTATAGTAATCCAGATTCACTCGTTTAATTAAATACATTAAAAATATAAATTAACTGGATTCTGTATGTGAATAATTAAATTATTATATAATAATTACATTCATTCAGTTTCAGAAATACGATGTGTGCCTGGACAATAAATTGGTATATTTAGCACCCCTGAACTTAAGTGTATTACTTAATTTGGCAGAGTTTATGAACCCGGGACAACTGAGGGGGATTATTGCCCCATGTTAATTGTATAAATGTTGCAGTTTAAAAGCTATAATATACATAAGTAATCTTTATGAATTCTTTTTAAAATACTAGAAAATTACATTTAATTAAAATAAAATTTGAGATTATTCCTAACTTTTTTAAATGAATTTAACTTTTTTTTATTCTAAATTTTTTCTGTTGATATCATAATTATATAATTTAAGATATGGTGCTCAAAAATTGTATTGATTGACTTTATGTGAGTAAAAATGATATGATTTTTAAAATAATCCTAAAATTAAACGATAAATTTATATAAAATTACTAAGAGATAATATAATAATAAAATAAAAAATGAGGTGATAGGTATGACTGAATTACCAGTTGCTCCAGTTGGAAGAATCATAAAAAATGCAGGTGCTCAAAGAGTAAGTGATGATGCAAGGGACGAGTTAACAAAAGTGCTTGAAGAAATGGGTGAAGAAATAGCTGCAGAAGCTGTTAAACTTGCAAAACACGCTGGAAGAAAAACAGTTAAAGCATCAGACATTGAACTAGTCGTTAAAAAGTTATAGGCACTTTTTCTTTTTTAAATCCAATAACTCTTTCTTTTTTACAAATGTTATCTTAACTAATTTTAAAATGTTATTAAAAAGGAATTATGTTAAAATTAGGCATAATATTTATAAAATACTGAAATACATGACTATAATTCCACAAATTACCATTAACTAAACATAAAAGATTGTAGAGGTTTGGATCCATAATTAAGATATTTATCTATGGTTATATTTGATATATTGATAGAGTATTATCCACATATAATTAAAAATTAGCATTAATATGTAATAAAAAGAATAATATATGTTTTTATATTTAACTATTGACAATTAAGTGCATTATTTATAGCTTTTTTCAGTTTGGTATCATCAAAGGGCTTTACTAAATATTCATAAGGTTCAGTTTTTTTGATTTCTTCAAGAGTTTTAAAATCAGAATTAGCAGAATTATAAATAATGGGAATATTATAATCTTTTTTAATTAATATTGCAGTTTCAATGCCATTTAAGTTTCCTTTTAAAATTATATCCATAAGAATTAAATCCACTTTATTATTTTTTACTAAGTTTAGGGCATCTGCACCTGAAGCTGCTATACCTACCACTTCATGTCCCAATAATTTTAATCTTTGTTCGAGATCCCAAGCTACTATGCTTTCGTCTTCAACAATAATAATTTTAATTGTCATATGTGATGTTCCTCCAACTACCTATTTTTTATTAACTTTAATCGCCGAACAAATCTTTTATTTCTCGCTATTTTCCTTTTAATGCCCTTATTTTTAATATAAAGATCAACGGTGTTATTAATTTAATTAAATCCTTATATCCATTAGCTATTTAATGCCTCTGTTTCTTAAATAAAGATCAAAAATGATCCTAATAAACATAATATTTCCTATTCATCCTATTTTAATGTTACCTCGCTTTATTTGGCAGAATAACGAGAAAATATTAATTTAAATGTAAAAATGAATAAAAAGGTAAATAAAAAAGTAAGTTAAATTAATATTATTTTCTAAATGTATAAATTAAAGCTTAATAAATAAAATATGCCTTTTTGTCATCGTTTATTAGCATATGGGATATATACATTAGAAACTGAAAAATATTTTTTTATTCATGCATATTCTGTTAGAATGTATGAATGGAATAATTTCTATTTTAATTGCTGTAATTGTTCTTCTATTTTATATTGGCTTAAATTGAGATGGTTTTATGTATATTTTGATTGAATTATAAATTTAGAAATAAAATTTTATCTAAAATCGTCACATAAGTTTTACACAAAACTTTATTATGTTGGTAACTTAATATTCTGTTTAAATCAATTTTTATGTCTTAATAACATATATTATGTTTTATTTTTAATATATATAAATTATTTAATCTTTAAATGGTTTTATTCATTAATTTTATGATTTTAAATTCTTATAAATGTTTAAAAATAGGTTTTATGGGTTGACTAGTATGTAATGAACTTAAATTTTTGAGACTATGGTGGCTGTTTGAATCTAAATCTGGATAAAAAGGCTTTTTATGATTAAAAGTATGAATATAATTTTCAAATTATATTTTTACCTCATATTTTTTGGCTTTTTGTGAATATAGTCACTAATAGATCCTTAAACGTTTTTATATTGTGAATAGATAAGATAATTTGATTTTTAAAAAAAAAATAGGAGGTAAATTTAATATGAACATGTATAAACTATTTGTTACAGTAGCACTGGTTTGTATTATGGCTGTTGGAGCATCACCTTCATTTGCTGCAGATCCAACTTCAAGTGCAACTCAAGCAGCTTCTGGAAACGTGACAAGTTTAGTAGCTATTACTACTCTTTGGAATGGTAATGAAGGAAGTGATATTGATTTTGGAAATCTTGTAGCTAATAATGTTGCAACTACATTTTCAGGTAATGAAACTGTAAAAGATTACTCAAATGTTCCAATAGCTCTTTCAACATATGCTAGTGGAGCACTTTCAGGTAGTTCAGAAACAATTCCATTAGCAAACATGTTGTACTCAGATTATGGTAATAGTGTACCAGACACTGCGTTCACCACTACACCTTCAGCAGTGAAAACATGGGATACACCGGATCAAGCTTCAACACCTACAACACCGGTGACATATAAAATAACAGTACCATGGAACACAAAGCCTGGAACTTACACAACTACCATATATCATGTTGCACAGGCTGCTACATAAATTTTTTTCCTTTTTTTTTATTTTTTTAGTTAAAAACTTATTTTAAAAAAAGAGCTACCATACTTTAAATTTAATCTTTTGGAAGTGAATTTTCATGAAAAAAAAACTTTTAAGTATATTATTAGTAGCAGTATATGTTCTAGTCCTTGTATTACCTGTATCTGGTGCAGGGCTCTTAGCATCACCTGCTAAATTTAATATAAACCTTAAATCATCTCAAACATTTACTGGAAGTGTCAATGTCCAGAACACTGGAAAAGGAACTTTACAAGTAACTGTTGATAAAAAAAGAGAGCAGAACAATGGTAAAATTACTCTCTTTGCAGATGATGGAATTGCACAGTGGATATCAGTGGATACTACCAATATAACCTTAAATCCTGGTGAAACTAAAACTATCAATTTCAAAGTTACAGCACCAAGTACCATAAATTACAGTGATGCATTTGGTGTACTTGTAATAAAGGCTACTCCTGTAAGTAAACAAAACAGTTCTAATGGTGGGATAGCTGTAGTGGTGAAACAAGGAGTTGAACTGCTTATACCTCTAATTGTAGGACTTCCAGGTCCAATAACAGAATCTATAGGACTTTCAGGACAGGACATTCCATGGTTACTTTTAACATACATGCCTGGAAACTTTAATTACCACATAAAGAATAATGGGACAGTTATGGAAAATGTCACAGCTGACAGTCAAATTAATGGATGGTTCAACAACTACAATATTAAAACATCAGGAAAGGTTTACCCTGGAAATGATTACTATATCCAGAATACTTGGACGCCCGATATCTATGATTTTGGAGTATATACTGTGGAAACGAACTTAACATATGGTCAATACAACGGAACCAAGACAATAACTCAAAAAGATAACATGATTGTGATACCTATATGGTTAATTATATTGATCTTGGTGATACTTGCAACATGGATCATGAGAAAAAAAGGTGTAAAATCGCCAGTAGTTATTCAAAGAAGAAAAGAGTAATTATTTAATTCTTCTTTTTAATTTATGTACTGAATTAATTCAAACAAAAATTTAACTGCTGCTGATGATTTTTAATGTTTCAAACTTAATAGAGTTGAGCATAAAAATTTAATTTATAAAACATTATAATAGAGATTCGTCCTGCTCTGCAATGCAGAATCCACAGACCGCACCAGGATTATCCTTTTGATTTTCTTTTACAGGGCACAGATAACTTCCATTTTCATATTTAACTTTAAGACTTCCTGGAAATGGAGTTCCAGGTGGATGAACAGATTCTTCTAAAATAAAAGTAGTATAGAGTGACATTATTTTATATATCTTAAAAAAATCAGGGTCAAACCCTTCACCAGCATTTACTTGGGTTTCTTGTTCATTTAAAAGTTTCACGGCTTTTTGAAGATTTTCACAATCCACTTGCTCACTGTACTCTTCTCCATCCTCTTTAAGAACTTTAAGTCTTGTAATAAACGCTTCAGTGTAAGATTTAATGTATTCTTCCCTATAACTTCCAGGCACATATTTGGCATCTTCACTTAAAAAGACAGAAGCCTTCATTATGTCCATTATACATACTTTTGATGCTTCTTTTTTCAAGATTTGCATCAATTCATTTTTATTTAAATTTTCAAGTGAATATACATCTTTTAACATATAAACCATTTATTTATCAGCTTTTTCCTGGCAATCTGGACAGATATAAACATTCTTATCTGTTGAAAAAATCTTGATTTTTTCACAAGTAAAATCAGAGATTTTACGTGTTTTAAATACTTTATCGCAAACTTCACATATGGCTTCTTTAAAGCCCTCTTTGTGTGGTTTTATACTTGCACAACAGGAAAATGGTCCAATGTTGCGATTACCTTCCATTACTGGTTTATTTTCTTTTTCTGTCATTTAAATTACCTGCAAAATTTATAAAGGGGATTTAACCGCAGCAGCTTCCCCCGCCTATACTAAGGCCTAAATTATTTAAAAATGTCACATATCCCTTATCCACGAGTTGAGCCTGATCTACAAGTCCATAAACTTCTATTTTTCCGGATGAAAGTAAATCTATGAATTTTGAGGAACTATCGTCTTTTAATATTTGTGCAATATCTTTTTCATCGAGTATAAACAGTAAATCTGCAACAGGACTTTCTAATTTCTGCAGGCTCTTTAAATCTTTTATATCTGTCTTTAAACTATTATTTTCTTTTTCTATAATTACTAATTTCTCTTTATTTTCAGTCATGGATATTGCAATAGCAGCACTATCAATTAAATCATCAAATAAAGCAGAATTTTGTCTAGCCCAGTTATCCCATATTTCAACTTTAAATTTTTTACACTCAAAAAATCGAAGATTTTTTGGTGCCCCAAACGCATTTGGTGTTTGAGGGTTTTGTTTTTCCTTTAATTTAGCATTCATTTTGTCAAATTTATTTTTAACGTGTTCATATCCTTTCAGGTAAAATGGACATCCTTCTATACAGTAAGTACAGCCATTGCTGCATCCTATACAGTTTTTCTTTATAAGTTCAACTTCTTTACCACCGCAGCAGGTTTCTTTTTCTATCAAAGCTTCGTAAGGGCATGCTTTAACACATTTATTACATTTAGCACAGTATTCTGGTATCCATTCATGTTCATTGTCTTCGTTTACTGGTAAATTAGCAATGCTCACAAATATGGCAGAAACTTTAAGTCTTGGCCCGAGTTCTGGAGTTATAAGAAGTCCACTTTTTCCGATATGACCTAAACCTGCCTTTTGGCCAAGTGCAGAGAAGTTAACAATTCCCCCTTCTGGATGGGCAACTTCAGTTGCATAGCCATTTTTTCTAAGATAATCAGAGAGCTTAGTAGTTAAAATAGCCGTTTTAACATATGCAGTATTATTAAGGTCCTGGGCATCTGCTCCCGGAGCAGTTTCAATAATATCCATACCCATTTCTACAGTTAAAACAATAGTAAATGGGTATTGGATGAATTTATCCTTAAGCATTAAGTCTGGGGTCGTTTGAGTGTATCCTAAACTACTAATACCTAATGAATGAGCGTAATTTTCAAATTCTTGCATAAAGTCATTATCAGCTATAAATTTAGGCTTATCCGGATTTTCTGCCCGTGATAAATCAGGTAACTCAATAGCTCCACAGCATTCTCCACCTTCTTTTTCTGCTGTGCTTTCTGCCCCGCAGCCGCATCCATTATCTTCTTCCAAATGATTATCATCTTTTATGGTCCCACATCCACAGTCTTCAACTTCTTTTGAAGCATTTCGATTGTTTAAAGTAGATTTATCTTCACATCCACATTCACAATCTTCATCCTGATTTCCTGTAGGTAATTCATCATCACAGCCACAACTACATTCATTAATATCTTTTACCTTATCTTCAATTTCTTTATCTAATTTATCGTCTTCACATCCACATTTATTATCATTCATGATTTTCCCTCATTTTTATAAGTTTTACGATTGTTTTATTTTTTAAAATATTTTCTATGGAACATCAATGCCACATTTACAAGGCTTATAAGTACTGGAACCTCTATTAAAGGTCCAATTACTGTAGCAAATGCAACTCCAGATCCTATACCAAAAACTGCTACTGCAACAGCTATTGCAAGTTCAAAATTGTTACTTGCTGCTGTAAATGATATTGTAGTTGTTTTTGAGTAATCTGCCCCAATCCTGCGGCCTAAGTAAAATGTTACAAAAAACATTATTATAAAATACAGGAGTAGTGGAATAGCAATACGAACAACATCTAGAGGTATTTGAACGATAAAATTACCTTTTAAGCTAAACATCACCACTATAGTAAAGAGTAGTGCTATTAATGTGATAGGGCTGATTTTAGGGATAAATTGATTTTGATACCACACTCTGCCTTTTTTTCCGATTAAAATGAATCTTGTGGTTATCCCTGCTAAAAATGGAATTCCAAGATAAATAAACACACTCTGAGCTATTTGGCCTATACTAATATTTACAATGCTTCCCTGTATTCCAAAGATTGGAAGAAGTACTGTAAGGAATACATAAGCATAAACACTGTAAAATAATACTTGAAATACGCTGTTAAATGCTACAAGACCTGCTGCATATTCTGTATTTCCTCTTGCAAGCTCATTCCAAACTATAACCATTGCGATACAAGGTGCTATTCCAATTAAGATTAAACCAGTTACATATTCGGGATATGCACTTAAAAAGACTATTGCCAATATGAACATTAGAATAGGTGCTATAACCCAGTTCTGGAAAATAGCCAAACCTAATATTTTTTTATTTTTAAATACATCTCCTAGTTCTTCATATTTTACTTTTGCAAGCGGAGGGTACATCATTAAGATTAATCCAATTGCTATAGGTATGCTTGTTGTTCCAACCGAAAACTTACCTATAAATGATTCTACCCCTGGAATGAGATACCCTAATGATACTCCTAAAACCATTGCCAGGAAAATCCACAGAGTTAGATATCTATCCAGAAAACTGAGTCTGGTAACTCCACAAAGTTGACTTGTAAATTGATCTGTAGTGTTTTTCCCCATAATCATCCTCTTTAGATCATTTTAAGTTTTTAAATAAAAAGAATTATTTACATGAGAATTCTTTATCAATGGGCTCGCAGCATTCTCCAATATCTTCAGATAAATCGCAGCATCCTGGTATCATATGGGAATAGTATAAATCTTCTAACCAGTCTTTTAATTCATCCCTTATCTTTTTAAATAATTCTAATTTTTCTTCTTCTGTCCCGTCAAATGATGAAGGATCTTCAAATGGCTGCTTAAAGTATTTTTTACCTCCCGCAAAGAAAGGACATGCATTATATGGATTTCCACAAACGGTTATAACATAATCAAATTCATGGTCCTCAAATTCCTTTAAGCTTTTAGATCTATGGCTTGAAATATCAATTCCAATTTCGCCCATACATTTTATTGCAAGCGGGTCTACTTTTTGAGGGTCGCTTCCAGCACTGTAAACATCAAAATCATCACCATACAAATGTCTGAACAGCCCTTCTGCCATTTGAGAACGGGCTGCATTATGTATACACATGAATAAAACTCTTTCTTTTGCCATTTAAACCACCTTAGATGTTTTTCCCGACTAGTTAATCAAACCTATACAATTTTGCAGCGTTTAGCAATGAATGTATAACGCTGATTTTTTTTGTATTTTCCCACCCGTCAACATCTAATAATCTTAAACTTACGAAATTTACTTTTTTTAATCTATAAGTTCTTTAATTTTCTTTTTCATTACTAAAACACACTTTTCCCCATTTTCATCAAGTCTAACGGGATCAGTAGGCTTCATATTCTCTAAATTTAATTCTTCCTGGGCATTAATAATTTTTGCAACCTTAACTCCTTTCTGCTCAAGTATTTTATCAACACAAGAACCTTCGCACCCATTAACTGCAATAATAGGATATTTTCTTATTAATTGTTTGAAACCTTCTCTATCTGCAGATGTTGCACCCATACAAATAGATATAAGGTCATCTCGTTCTTTAACTGTATCAACACTTGCTGCTCTTGTAATTAGTCCATAAGGACTCATTCCACTGCATGGAGCTAATGCATATTTCTTTTCATTTACCATGACTATCACCTAAATTAGTTCTATTAATTCTTTAATCATATCTGCAATTTTAGGACTTGTAAGGCTGTAGTGGATCCATACGCCTTCTTTTCGCCCTTTAATGAAACCTAAATTTTTTAAGATATTCAAATGGTGGGATATGCTTGACTGGGGTTTTTCCAGTGCACATATTATCTCACAAACGCACAGTTCACCATCTGATAATAAGTACAATATTTTAAGCCTGGTAGAGTCTGATAAAGCTTTAAGTTTACCAGAATATTCCTCAAAACGATCTTCAGATGGTAATGATTCTGTAAGTTTCTTCATTCTTTTTATTTGATTTTCATCAGGCCTACCGTCGCCTGAAATTTGACAAGTTTTCATAAACATCCTCTTTTAATGTTTCAACCAGTAATCTGTAACAATTTAAATTTTTTACTAAATCAATATATCTATATATGTCGATATATTGATAGATGTTGAAAATAGTATATAAAATTAACGGAATATCGGTTGAAAATTATAAATCAACAAATAGAGTATAACGTTTGATAATATTCTTTTCTATAACAAAGATGAGCGACCTTTTATAGAATCCATTAGGATCTATAACATAGCCTTAGAGTAGTAGTCCATAGTGGGAGATTAGACCTTTAGAGAAATAGAAGTGATTAGTTTCTTGGGAAAGCTTTGCAGTATTTAACCTTCAATAAAAGGACGGTAGTTCTACAGAAGTACCATAAAAGAATCCAAATGTGTACTATTAATGAATTCAATAAGAGGTACGACTCAAGTAAGTTCTATTTAATGAGACTGTCATTCTATTAACGGCTTCTTCTTTATGAAATTTAATGGGTATCTATCTCATGAAAATATGTTAAAATAAGAAATAAAAGTTGTTTTTTAAATAGTTTATATTAAAAAATTTAAGTAAAAAGTGTTTTATTGTGCTTCTCCGTTTTTACAGTAGTATCCTCCAGGTTTTCCTTCACCTAATTTATTTTCTTGGTATATGGGACAAGTAGGGCAGTTGCACATTTTATCATAGTCGAGGTCATCGCACATTGTAGTGCCTGTGGCACAGTAAAGTCCAGGTAATTTTTTGGGATCGGGTATTTCTCCTTTTTTCATCATTTCTGGCATCATTTTGAATACTTTTTGGGCACATTCACTTTTTTCCTGTACTGGACATACATTACAAACGCATTTTTTAATATTTTCCATATTATATTCTATTTTAGCCATGAAACTCCTCCATTACTACTTTGATTATTATTTTTAATAAATTTTTCCAATGCAATTATCCATTTTTCAAAGGATTAAATGGGTCTTTGCACTAGAAAAACATAATTAATAATTTTAAAAGATTTCAATTGGATGAATTCTATTTTAGCTTCTTATGAAATCAAATTAAGGGGCTTTAAGGATATCTCATGGAATTTTCGTTTGACTATCAACATTTTTAATTTTGATGTGTAAAATCAGAGATTTTACAACGTCGCCATATATTGATTTGGCTAAATACCGTGCTTCTCTTTAAGAGAATGCTGCGTCTAAGAACTGCAATTACCGCTTCGTGAATTATTTTTGAAATAATTTTCCAGTAAAAATTAGAAATAGAAAAATTCTAAATTCAGTAAGTTTATAATAATAAATTAACTGTTTATTGGTGGGAATTCCATTGGATAAATATTATCGTACGGTAAGGAGAGTTCTAATCTTTATTCTGGTACTCAATATAATTGTTGCTTTAGCTAAAGTTCTTTATGGTTGGTATTCTAATTCTTTGAGTATGCTTTCTGATGGTTTTCATTCTTTTTTTGACGGTGCATCTAATGTAGTTGGGATTATTGGAATTACATTGGCATCTAAACCTGCAGATAAAGACCATAAATATGGGCATTGGAAAATAGAAACGTTTGCTTCCATAATAATTGCATTATTCTTATTTTTAGTATGTTTTGAAGTTGTTCAATCAGCTATAACTCGGTTCTTTAACCCTTCAGCACCTGAAATAACATCAATCAGTTTTTTTGTAATGGGAATAACTATTCTAATTAACGCAGGTGTTTCATTTTATGAATACAAAAAAGGACGTGAAATAGACAGTAAAATTCTTATTTCAGATTCAATGCATACGAGAAGTGATATATATGCATCTATAGCAGTTATATTTGGATTTTTTGCAATTATTGCAGGTTATATATGGATAGATCCACTTATAGCTTTATTAATAGCAATATTAATAGCTAAAACAGGAATTGGAATAATAAAGGAAAGTTCTGAAGTTCTTCTGGATAAATCAGTTATAGATGATGGGGTTGTTGAGAAAATTGTAAAATCCGTGCCTGATGTTATTGAATGCCATGCAATAAGAACTCGAGGAAAAAAGTCCCAAACATATATAGATCTGCATATCACAGTTGATCCTCGTTATTCAATTGAAGAAGCACATAATATAGGTAATAAAGTAGAATTAAAGCTTAAAAAATCCATTCCCGGAGTGAAAGAAGTTTTAATACACTTAGAACCTGAGACAGATTAAATTTAGTCGTGATTATTATTTTTATTGTTAATAAGTTTAATTCATGTTAAATCCTGTTAAAAATAAAAAAATAATATAAATAATTATCAGTAATAATGCTCTTAAACGAGTTAATCCACTTTTACTCATTAAATACAGGCTAAAAATAGAAATTAGAATTATAAAAAATATGGAAACTATTTGAAACTCGCTATAATCTGGGACTAAAATTGGATTTATAATTGATACCGTTCCTAAAATCAAAGTAGAATTGGATACAGTACTTCCCATCAAATCGCCTACTGCCAGAATTTTGTAGCCGTGTAACAAAGAAATTGTCTCAAATGTGAGTTCCGGAAGAGATGTTCCAAATGAAATCAATATGATTCCTATTAGAAAAACAGGGATTCCAATATCAGATGCTATTAATGGGGTATAATCAACTAAATATTTTGCACTGATTAAAAGTGCCATTAAACCTATTGAAAAGAAAATTAAGTTTTTTATGAACTGTTTTTTGTTTACTACATTTTCCTCTTCTTCAAAATCTGTCTGCTTAAAAACCAGAGTGAAATAAGCTATAAAAATGATAATTAAAATTATGCCATCGATACGTGATAAAATTCCGTCTGAAGCTAATATTATTGGTAAGAGGGCTATGAAAAAGGGATAAATGAGTTCTTTTTTAATTTTATTATCCTTAAAATTAATTTCTCCAGCTATTAATACGGCTGTGCCTATAACTAAAGATAAATTGACCACATTAGATCCTAAAACTGTTCCTAAAGAAAGTTCAGGTATTTTCTCTATAGCAGATGTTATACCAATTATTAATTCAGGTACACTGGTTACAATGGCCATTATTATAAATCCTGCCGCAAAATGACCCAATTTAAGATATAATGAAATTTTAGATATTGATCTTGTCGTTACAGCACCGCTTAAAATTAAGATAATTAAAAGAAATGCAAAAATCATGTAATCAATATTCATAATATTATGTCTGTTTAATATGATATTTAGTAGGGTATACCTTAAAAAGTGATTTTTTTCTAAATTAGAATAAATATTTTTAAAGTAAGTCAGACACTCTTCAATGCAGTAAATTGAAGCATTACATGAAAATGACATTATTATAGTCTTCCAGAATTGTGGAATCAATTTCAGGTGCAAACAGTGCCAGAATGAAATCAATTATTATGGGACTAATTAGCAGATGCAGAATAAATATTTAAATTGATGCAACATGATTGAAAATTGAGCAGAATACAATAAAAAGAATATTTCATTTAAAAAGTCAAATTTATTCCTAAGTACTTTGAATTGAATCAATATAACTGAGATTTGAATAATTTATAAAAAAGTGACAATACAACTTCTACAGAGTAGGTGATAGGTTATAGTGGGAAATTGGTAGGTTTGAAAGGAGGTAGAGCCTAACAAATATTGAAGGGGCTCCATTGCTTGTGTTTTAAAATATGTCAAAAATTATTTAATATATAAATCATAAAATTCTGAACTTGCTATATCTTCTAATATGCGCTTATAATAATTTTCAAATAGTTTTTTTTCTTCTTTAATATATTCTGGACGATTTAAATCATCATCTTGAGGATTTAATTCAAGAATCACTACAATGTTATCTATTTTAATTATAGAATCAACATAGGCCGATTCTTTATATTCTAACAATTTATGGTTGATGATTGGCCCCCATTCCTTTGGGGAGCTTTCATCAACGAAGCCTAATTTATAGGGGTCCTCTTTGATAGTTTTTACATATTCTAACATAAATATCACCAGAGATATCTGGTCTAACATGTCTTTGATATTCAATAGGAAGGTACATAATAATTATATCCAATATAATGTTTTAAAGTAGCTGTAAAACTTGAATACCCGCATGTTGGGCATTTATGTTTCTTTTTGAATTTGATCTTTTCCAGACTTAATATTGTTATCTGGCCTTTTTTAGGAATATTATAAGTTGTTCCACATTTTTTGCATGTTACGGTCCAATTATCTATATCTACCATGAGTACACCTTAAATATATTTATTATGTTTTATATCATTTGAAAATAAATGGGGATGGGAGTGTGTAAAGATCCCCAAAAATTATGTAGGAGGCGGATTTTTTATATTTTTTATACTCCCTGGATTTTTTTAATTATTTGACTGGCTTTAATTTCTTAACTGCCGTATCTCACGTATTCTATTTAGTAAATAGTATTTAAGTAATTATTCCAAAGTTTTTCCCAAATTATTACTGATTATGCCCAAATCTAATGTTATCTTGAAAGTGAAATGAATGGATAACTTAAATAATAATCTAAATGGTTTAATTGATACTATATTTATTGCAGTATATGCTAACTTATTAGATTGCATGGAAGAAGATCCATGTTAGACTATAAATATAAGTTGAGCTATTGGGCCGGCACCAAAGCGAAGAATAATTAATTTCATAATTGGATAATAGTTATAATTTGTCGTTTATTCTTATTTGACAGTGTATATTTTGATTTAAATGGATTTAATTAACCTATTCTAGATTTATATTCTAAAACTCTTATTTTCAACCTATCTGATTTTAAGTCCCATAACCACTATTAAAATAAAATTTAATGATAATCTTGAAGGGTAAAATCAATAAGTTTATTCATCTCCTTTTCAATATAATCAGTCCCCGTTTTACCCTCCTGTAAGATATAGTCACTGTAAATGTCACAAAAAACCATAATTTAATTTATTTTTATAGAGATATTAAGGAAGTTAAAAAAGATATTTAAATGAGTAACAACTTAAAACAGTATAAATATTAGAAAAGCTATTTACAGCATTTTTAGTACATTTAAAGGTAAAAATATTTTTTTCAATTGAAAAAAAATCTCTCTAAAGATTATAGTCTAGACTTTAGATCAACATATCATATCAAGAATACAGGCGAAAAATATATACGCTCTCCAAATATAGTTAACTCTATAATAAAAATCATTCGTCAATATGTGAGTTATCACGGTAACGTTAGATTTAAACTAATTCTTTTTAATTCATAAAATTTAAAGCATTTTGGTCATCACTTAGTTTGTACTAGAATCTTTTTTGGCCAAATTAAAATCATTCCTAGCGATAGCTATGAATTAATGTGCTGTAAACTTTTTCAAACAATATGGATATGTTTATGAATGAAAAAGAAAAAAAAACAGAATTAAATTAGATAAAGAAGAGTTAAAATGCGTAAGTTAATGAAAAAACGCATCGAGGAAATTATAGGAAACATGAATACAGTAGATGGTTTTAACCAAATTAAATAAGGAGGACTTGTGATTGAGGATATTCACACGATAATTCTGTATAATAAAATAAAAATGTGTATTTTAAAGAATAATGATCTTATGAAGAATGTTATATCTAAAATTTTTAATTAATATAACATCCCCTAAGTTTTTAATAAACTTTTTTCAGTTATAAGTGGACTATTCTACTTTTAAGGTAAATTTTGGGATTTATAAGTATATTACAGGATGATATGCCGTTTATGGAGATAAAAAGGTTAAAATCCATAATATGAAAGAGAAGAATATATCCTTAAAAATAGGATGTCATTTTTTTTGGTTAAACAATCCTAATTTTAAGCTTTTCATGTCATTAACAGAAAATTTTCGATCATATCATTAAAATGGGCTTTTTGAAGATTTATAATAACTTTAGATTAATTAATTGGGCGTTTATTCATTCCGCTCTAAATAATCAATGGATTGGTAAAATTATGTCTTTTATGAGTAGAATAAAAAGTAAAATAAACAATTTAAATACAAAAAATGAAGTTTTATCAGGTACTACTGTGGCGTTGGCTCTTGTACCTGAAGCTATAGCATTTTCAATAATTGCAAATGTAAGTCCGCTGGTTGGTCTTTACACTGCAGTTATAATAGGATTAATTACCGCCCTTTTTGGAGGTAGGCCTGGAATGATTTCTGGTGCTACTGGTGCAGTTGCAGTGGTCATAGTCGCTTTAGTAGTAACACATGGTGTTGAATATCTGTTTGCAGCGGTAATTTTAATGGGCATTATACAAATGACAATTGGCTTTTTAAAGCTTGGGAAATTCATTCGTATGGTTCCACGAGCAGTGATGTTTGGATTTTTAAATGGTTTGGCTATAATTATATTTACATCTCAATTTGCGCAGTTTCATACAGCAGACGGCGGCTGGCTAACTGGCCCTCTGCTATGGATAATGTTAGGTTTTGTAGCACTATCAATGGCGATCATTTACCTGTTACCTAAAGTTACCAAGGCTATTCCTGCATCATTAGCTGCAATAATGGCAGTTTCGGCCGTTACAATAGGTTTACAGATACCAACAAAAACGGTTGGTGATATTGCATCAATTGGGGGAGGTTTGCCTGCATTCCATTTACCGTTAGTTCCTATTAATCTGGAAACTCTTGCAATTATATTGCCTTATTCGCTTGTTATGGCATTAGTAGGGTTAATTGAGAGTTTATTAACGTTAAATGTCGTTTCTGAAATGATTGAATCATCTGGAAAAGGAAATAAAGAAAGTGTAGCTCAAGGAATTGCCAATACAGCTTGTGGTTTCTTTGGGGGTATGGGAGGCTGTGCAATGATTGGTCAAAGTATGATAAATGTGAGTTCTGGAGGTAGAAACAGGATTTCTGGAGTTACAGCAGCAGTTGTACTATTATTCATTGTTTTAGCAGGTTCTTCATTGGTAGAAAAGATACCAATGGCTGCATTAGTTGGTGTAATGTTTATGGTTGCTATAGGTACATTTGAGTGGGCTTCATTTAGAATTATAAAAAAAGTGCCGAGAATAGATGTAGTTGTAATGGTAGTTGTGGCTGGAGTGACTGTAATCTTTAATAACCTTGCAGTAGCTGTAATAATTGGTGTTATTATTTCTGCATTATCCTTTGCCTGGAATAGCGCTAAAAAAATCCATGCACATGTATCATTTGATGCTAATAATGTGAAGTACTATGGAATAAGTGGCCCTTTGTTTTTCGGCTCAACAACGGCATTCAAGGAAATATTTGATTATTCAAATGACCCTGATAAAATAGTTATTGATTTCAGCGATTCTAAAGTTATGGATCACTCAGCAATTGAAGCTTTAAACTGCACAACTGAACGGTATGCTAAATTGGGGAAAAAGGTCCATATTAAACATTTAAGTGAGGACTGTAAGCAATTGTTAGATAACGCGTCAGAAATAATTAATGTTAATTACTGAAGATATGAATTGATAAATAATTAGTTTCTTTTTTTTACACGGAAAAGAACGTTATTTATTTTCAAATTTAGCTTTTTATTTTTGCTAAATATATTTAATTAAGCTTTATTAAAGTGGTATGAAACCTTTATTTTTAAAATAAACCTGTTAAAATTTAATTTGAAGTAGCAAAGACGAGCCCTATTTTATAGAATCCCTTAGCTGGATCCAGAATATTGCCCTAGAATAGTAGGTCCTAGCGGGAGATTCGAACTTTAGAGAAATAGAAGTGACTAGTTCCTTAGGAGAGCTTTGCAGTATTTCAACCCTGATAAGAAAGACGGTAGTTCTACTGAAGGTGCCATATAAGAATCCAATAAAATGCACCTATCAAATAAATTCTTGATTGTAACAGCAAATGATAATACTGTCTTTTAACTATAAAAAATTAGATTGAATTATGGAGAAGTATAAACATCCTTTGAAAGCTGGATAGGATGGAGATAAAAGTGAGTTTGTGGGAATATATTGATTGGGATATTGACGAAGAAAAAGAGAAAAATAAGAAAAATGCAGAGAAAATATTGAAAGAATTCCCTGATGTTGAAGGTTTAAAAGAGGTTCTTGATGATGTACAGGCTTTGATGGATTCTGAAGTTTATGATAAAGTTTATGAGGCTAGTTTGAAGGATCCTGAGGAAATGTCATCATATATTGATACGGTAGATGATCTTTTGAAATTAAAACAAGTTAAATTAGCTTCTGAAATTCTTAAGGAACCTCCTCTTTATATTTCGTCTTTAACAGGTGTTGTAATTTTTTCACATCTTAAAGCGCTGTTTGCAGGTTTAATTCCTGAAATATGGTATGTTTATGCTCAAAGAAAATTGAATCATAAAGATACCCTGAGGGAACATGCTATTTTAGAACGTTTAATGTCACTTTTAGATGATTTTGGCAAGCCAATAAATTTTCAACCACCTGATGAGAAATTTTATAAAAAATTAAAAGATGTAAAATGGGATAAAAGTGCTAAAAAACTCTTTGGAAAAATACATAGAATACGTGGAGATATTAGAGTTGTTAGGTGGGTTTCAGATTCAAGTACTTTTGGTACGGGCGAAAATTATTCGTTAACCTTTTTAGCTGCATGTAGTGCTGTGAATCGAGATAGAAACAAAATATTATCAGAAGACGTGATTGTGGCTAATAGAACTTATTTCAAATTGTTGAATACTGATATTAGTAAGTTAATGTGATTCTTAAGATAGGTACCAATTAAATGAGTTCTATCGATGAGACCACAAGTTAAATTCTTTTTTTATGGCTTCTTTTTAAAGTGTATTCAATTTAAATATTAGGAGTTATGTAATTTTACATATTAAATGACTAAATTGTATAATAATTGTTTTTATTTTAAAAGGGGATTATGATGGACGGGAAAAAATTATTGATGGTTGGCATTCTAATTGGAGCTATTGTTTTAGTTATAGGAATCTTTGTAATGTATAATCCAATCAGTTATGATGCCCATTACTCAACTAACAATGATGCTTCTTATTGTGGGGATCCAATGTATTATACTTTTAATAATTCAACTTCTGAAGCAACAGCAATATCTGTAGCAAGATTAAATGAAGGAATGATGGGTTTTGGTAGTAATGTTCTGTATAATTCGGGTTATGCCCCATATATTAAGATAAATGCTTCTTTAAGCTATAATAAAAAATATTGGATAGTTAATATGAGCATGGGAGAACCTTTCGAGTGGATTGTTACTGTTGATCCCAAAACATGGATGAGCAAAAAAAATGGAGAAAGTCTAGAAGGAACTAACAATACATGGAGATCCTTAGACGAATTGAAAGCAAAATACATAGCTGAACTTAAAACTGCTACTCATAAAGATTTATACATAGGAAAACCATCTAAAATTACCCTTGATGGTAAAGAAATCTGGAAAGTACCAGTATATAAATCAAACAGCCAAGGAATGAATGCAACATATAATGAGGAAGAAATAATAGGATATGTTTATGTTGATCTTATAACAGGAAAAAGTAAAACTTTTCTAGGAACAGTAGGATGGAGTACACTTGAAGAAGTAGATGAAGCACTTACTAGAATGGGTTCTCCCTATTCACCACCATTTAAAGACGCTTTAAGAGATTTATACCAAGAATAAAACCTTTAATTTTTATGAATTTTACAGTTAAATTCTTTTTTATGGCTTCTTTTTTATGAAATAAAATCAAATGAGGTTCTTTTAACGATATCAGTAATGAACCCATTTAAAGAAATCACAAACGGGGGCGAAAGAGTAAGATTAATATCTAATCCGCCCTATTCGTTAAATACATGAGATATTACGTGCGGTCGCAAGCTCCCAAGTTTTGAAAAAATAAAAAATTTTTTAAAAACTTCGTAATATCTCGTATTTAACAAAATAGCCCCGCCCCCTCCCAGGAAAAGACTCCGTCTAAGGACTGGAAATTTGCAAAATAAAAAATTTTGCAATTATTTTAAAAATAAATTTTTGATATAAAATAGAATAAATATTTAAATGTATATTGTTAGCTGAATACCTTTTTAAATTGAATAGATCTTGCTAGAAATGTATAAAATAGTTAAAGAATTAAAATAATAAAAAGTTTTATATTATAATGTACATAATTTTAAATAATTTGAATCATAGTACAATTGGTGAATCAAAATAGTAATTGTACAAGTTAAGAGAAGTTTACTTGAATTATTATTTTTTTTAGGGTGTATCTATGAGTAAAACGGATGAATTGCGTGAACGTGCAAAGAAAGAACTATTAAAGGCTGATAAAAAAGGTTATATGCCAAAGGATACGTCTGAATTGATATATGAACTTCAGATTCATCAAGTAGAACTTCAAATGCAAAATAAAGAACTAAAAGAGTCCCATGACGAAATTTCAAGGCTTTATGATCAATACTATGAACTTTATGACCATGCTCCTGTAGGATATTTTTCATTAAATAGAGATGGAATTATACGTAATGTGAATTTAAAAGGTATTGAATTACTTAAATTAAGTAAAAAGGATATTATTGGGCGTGGTTTTAGTAGATTCATGCAAAAAGATTTTGAAAATGAATATTATCGTTCATTAGCTAATGCGATTAATACTCATGAAAATCAGAGTGTAGAACTCAAGTTAAAAAGGAATGACCTATCTTTTGATGTGCATATGAATATTATGCCTATATATGAAAGGTTTAATGAATGTTACCGTATAACTATAACGGATATCACTGAACGTAAAAAACTTGAAAAACAGTTAATGGAAACTATAGATCAATTAAAGAGCTCTAATGATGAATTACAACAGTTTGCTTATGTGTCTTCTCATGATTTGCAAGAACCTCTCAGAACTATAACCAGTTTTACTCAATTACTTGAAAGGCGCTATAAAGGTAAGTTAGATAGTGATGCGGACGAATTCGTAGAGTATATTGTAGATGCTACAGTACATATGAAACAGCAAATTCAGGACTTACTTGAATATTCACGTGTTAAGGCCAACAAAGAAGAATTTAAACTTATCGATACTAATAATATACTAAATAAAGCTCTTTTAAATCTCCATTATTCAATTAAAAATGCTAAAGCTGAAATAACACACGATAAACTCCCAAATGTAATAGGAAATGCTGATCAACTTCAAAGAGTATTCCAAAACCTCATCTCAAATGCTATCAAGTTTAGGAAAAGTGAAGAACCGCTTAAAATCCACATATCATCATATAGGGCAGAATACTGGGAAGAGTATGTCTTTAGTGTAAAAGATAATGGTATTGGGATAGAAGAACAATACTTTGAACGTATCTTTACAATATTTCAGCGATTACACACAAGAGAAGAATATCATGGTACCGGAATTGGATTATCAATAATTAAAAAGATTATAGAAAGACATAATGGCTATATTTGGGTTGAATCCGAACTTGGAGCCGGTTCTACTTTTTATTTTACGATTCCTTTTAAACCCTCTGAAATTAGGGGGGGGGGCATTTCTTTAAAAAAGTGATTAAAATAATTTCTTTTAGGCAAGTTGGGGTCTGTTTCAATTTAGTAAATTAAATTGATTGTATGTAAACATGGTAATACTATAACCTCCTGCAGAATTTTAGAATTAATCAGAGGTGCTGGATGGAATTTTATATAATCTGAAGTCATTTTTCACACATATATCTATTTCTGATAATGGATTAAGACCCAAAATATCATATATTTACATAAAAGGAAGCTATTATCTCAAAAATCATTTAATTAAAAGATTATAAAAGTCTTAATAATTTTGAAGAAGACATTAAATCTCTAAAATTAAAAAAATGATATTTCTAAAAGTATAAGTTTATTTATTAACAATAATTACATATGGAATCTAAGATCCTGGTTGTTGAGAACGAATATATTATCTTAAAAGATATAGAAAGCTCATTAGAAAATATGGGTTTTGAAGTAGTTTCAACAGCTTCAACTGGAGCAGAAGCCATTCAAAAAGCTAGGGATCTTAAACCTGATTTGATACTTATGGATATTGTGCTTGATGATGAAATGGACGGTATTGAAGCTGCTCGGAAAATAAAAGCTATTTTTGATGTTTCCATAATTTATGTCACTGCTTATGGCGACGAAAAAACTTTTAAAAGGGCTAAATTAACAGAACCGTACGGATTTATCACTAAACCTCTCAGCACGGATGAATTAAGAGCATCTATAGAAACTGCGCTCTATAAACATAAGCTTGATAAAAAGTTAAAGGAAAGTGAAGATAAATATCGTCGTTGGTTTGAGGAGGATTTGGCAGGTAATTTCATTGCAACGCCTGAGGGAGAACTTCTTGAATGTAATCCATCATTTTTGGAGATATATGGGTTTAATAACCGTGAAAAAGCTATCCATCCAAATATTTCAAAATTCAACTCGACTGACTGGATTGATCTTATATCCCGCCTGAAGGATGAACATAAAATTCATGATTATCAAAGTTGGCATAAAACGCCCAATGGAAAACAAATCCATATTGTTGCCAATGTAGTGGGCGTATTTAATGATTCAGGTGAGCTTGCTCAAGTTAAAGGTTATGTTTTTGATGATACTAAACGTAAAAAGGCTGAAAATCTTTTCAGGAAGAATGTAGAACAGGAAAGTTTTCTTCTTGAGCTTTACAAGAGATCTTCTCAGCTTACAGATAATGAATTGTATAACTCTGTATTAGATCATGCAGTCAGTATCACAAATAGTACTATAGGATTTTTTCATTTAATTTCTGAGGACCAGAAAAATATTATTTTAAATACATGGAATAATGAAGCTTTAAAGACATGTAAAACTTTATTTAAAACACATTATCCTATTGAACAAGCCGGTAACTGGACTGATTGTATAAAATCAGAAGGTCCTGTTGTTTATAATGATTTTAAAAATTCTCCTAATAGAAAGGGATTTCCGGAGGGACATGTATCTGTTAAAAGATTTATAAGTGTTCCTGTATTTGATGGGGATAAAGTTAAGTTTATTTTTGGTGTGGGAAATAAAATTGAAGAATATGATGATTGTGATATAATTCAGATTCAATCAGTGGCTAATGAGCTATACAAGATCATTAAACGACGACATGGGGAACAGGAGTTAAAAGAAGCTCGTGATAATTTAGAGAAAATGGTAAAAGAGCGTACTTCAGAATTAGAGAAAGCTTACAATATTATAAAAGAAAGTGAAGTTAAGTTCCGTGCTTTATTCAATAAGGCACTTGATATGATAACCTTATCTGAAAGTCGGAACAACGGGTTATTTGGGAATTTTATTGAAGTAAATGATGCTGCAGTTAACATATTGGGTTACACAAGAGAAGAATTTTTAAATAAAACACCTTTAAACTTATTTGCGCCTGCTAATAAAGAAGAAGTACCTGAATTCATGGCAGAACTTCAAAAGAAAGGATATATTAGATTTGAATCAGTTACCATAACCAAAAATGGAAAGCAAATACCTGTTGAAGTTGGTGTGCATACTTTTAAACTTGGAGAAAAAAAGGTAAGTCTTGCTATTGCTCATGACATTACAGAACGTAAAAAATCTGAAAAAAAATTAAAGAAAAGCGAAAACAGTCTAGCAAAAGCTCAACACATGGCCCATATTGGCAGCTGGGAATCAAATATCCAGACAGGGGAGGTAAGCTGGTCCGATGAATTATATTCTATATTCCGGGTAGATCCAAATACTTTTGATCCTGATTTTAATTCATTTATAACTTTTATCCATCCCGATGATTGGGAATATATGAAAAATATTATACATCAGGTAACATCAAAGGGCATATCAGTTGACTTAGACTATCGGATAGTTTTAGCAGATGGGTCAACACGTATTCTAAATACCAAGGCGGAAGTTACAGATTTCGATGAAAATGGAAAGCCTCGCCTAATATTAGGTACAACTCAGGACATTACTGAACGTAAACAGATGGAAGAAGAATTACAGGAAACTATACAGAAGTTAAAAAGATCTAATGAGGAATTACAGCAGTTTGCGTACGTTTCTTCTCATGACTTGCAAGAACCTCTCCGGACTATAGCAAGTTTTACTCAATTAATGGAAAGGCGTTACAAGGGTAAGTTAGATGAAGATGCTGATGAATTCATGGATTATATTGTTGCTGCTGCTGTCCGTATGAAACAGCAAATTAATGACTTGTTAGAATATTCACGTGTTAGCACAGCAGAAAATGAATTTAAATGTGTTAATACTGATTCTATTTTGGATCAAGCTATTATTAATCTTAAAAGTTCCATAGATGAAAACAATGCTAAAATAACTCGTGATCCGTTACCCGATGTAATTGCTGATGGTGATCAATTAAGAAGAGTTTTTCAAAATATTATTGGAAATTCAATTAAATACAGAAACCCAGATGAAAGTCCAAAAATTTATATTTCTGCGTACAAAGATGAAAAAAACAGGGAATACATATTTAGTATGCAGGATAATGGGATTGGAATAGAAAAGCAGTATTTAGATAGGATATTTAGAATATTTCAGCGTTTACATACTATGGATGAGTATAAAGGAACGGGAGTAGGATTAGCAGTTGTTAAAAGAATTATTGATCATCATGGTGGCAAAATATGGGTTGAATCAGAATTAAATAGGGGTTCTACTTTTTATTTTACTATACCAATAAGATAAGCATTTTTTAAACCTTTTGAGTCCATGTTTTTAAATAGATAATGAAATCAATTAAAAATCAGGGTTCACTAACTAAATTACATATTTATATGATAATCTAAATATTGGAAGATGATTTAGTTTTGAACCAACATTCTTCAACATGTTGTAAGGAGGGTATATCCATCATAATCTAAGGGTTTAATTATAAAACAGTCAGTTTGAAATTTTTGAGCTTTTAAAAAGTTTTCTTTGCTATTAGAAGTAGTTAAAATAATTACAGGTATATCATTTAAATTATTATTAGTTTTTATCTCTTTTAAGACTCGAAAACCGTCAATTAGGGGAATATTTAGATCAAGCAATATTAAATTAGGTTTTACTTGGTTTCTTTTTTATTTAGAAATTTTAAAGCTTTACAATCTTTGATTGTAAACCCCAAACACTAATTGTTTGGAGGCTTCAATACCATTATAAGCAATATGTATATTTGTTTTTGTGTTGGATTCTTTAAATATTTCTTTTATCATTCTTATATCTGCAACATTATCGTCAATAATTAAAATGCTAAATTTTTTCTTATCCTCCTAATATTCATTAGAAAAACCTCTTTTTAATACAGAGATCATTTATGATCTTATTATATTAATTATTTTAATAATCTTTGTTTTCCAGCTGAAAAAAGCACTATAATCTCTTATTTTATAATATTTGGATAAAAGTAGTTACTAAAGTTTAAGTTTAAATAGTGTGATTAACACATATCAACTAATACATTAATTCTTAAGTTTTAATAATTTTTGGCTTTATAAAAATTGTAAATATGGTGTTAAATGACAGTAAACTCTTTAATTAATGGAACTATTCATATTTTATTGGTCGAAGATAGTGAATCGGATGCAAGATTAGTAAAAGAATTTTTAAAGGAAGCAGATATAGATCATGTATTGTATGTGGTTGATGATGGTGTTGAAGCCCTTGAATTTATGAATACTCATTGTAAGGCCGCTACTAATTACTGTCCTGATATCGTTATGCTGGACTTAAATCTACCTCGAATGGGTGGTATTGAAGTTCTAAAAGAAATGAAAAAAGACGATACTTTAAAAAGGATACCTGTGATTGTTTTAACTACTTCTACATCAGAAGAGGATGTACAGGAATGCTATGGTAATTATGCCAATTGTTATATTGTTAAACCATCTAATTTAGCTGATTTTGAAAATATAATGGATACTCTCAAGGAATTCTGGTTTAATACAACTAATTTACCTAAATAGATATTATTATCAAATATTTAATTTTAAAAAATAGCTGCAGCATTTTAGTCCTATTTTTTTAGTACCGCAAAATATGATACACATTAAATTTAATAAAGAAATCGAAGGGCGAAATATCGTCTCAGATATTCATAATTTACCCTTTTTAAATTAAAATTCGCCCTTCAACTCATTGCTTGTTGGTGTTTCAATACGAAAAAAGCATTTTTTTCTCTATTTTTTATTCTATTTTATTCAGGTAAATGTGATATGCTGGACATTAAATGGTGGCACTCAACGTCTAGGGAAGGTTAGTATATGGGTAATTTAATACTAATTTTTGACTTATTTATATTTTCATTTTAGTGAATTTGTGCCAGAGTGTATAATCGTAAATGTTGAATGTAAAGATTATGAAATGGTGTGAGATTTAATTTCAAATTTAATGGAGAAAATTATTATATGGTTGTTCCTAATTACACATGCAATTCATGGCGCTCCGCCATTCACGGTGGGTTTTTATGGCAGTATATGGTAAAATCGATGATATTTCAAGTCCAAAAGAAGGTTCAGAACTGGTTCTTTAAATAGGGTTAAAAATAAATATGTTTAAATAGAAAAATGATGGTCATAAATTAAGTGATTTGTATTAAATTTATTTTAGTGAAGTCTACAATCAATTTAGTGAAGTATATTGATTTGAATAGTTTTTTAGATAAAATATTTGTGGTTAAATTGATTTTAAGCAAATATATTTAAACCATCCCCAAAATTCTTTTTTTAACGTGAATTAATTTTCTATTTTTTGAAAAGTTAATTTTAATTTTTTAAATGAATACAAACATGTATCCTCTGCAGTTTTTTTGCTTTCAAAATAGAATAAATGTGAACTGCACTTGCAGTCAGAACAACCGAATCTGTCAGTGGACGTTCCTTTCTTTGAAATTTCCATGGCAACATCACACTCCCATTTTTCTGGGCTTCTTTCCAGTATTACTTCTTTTACATTTGAATTTGGGGAGTTTAAAAGGTAGTCAATATGCCAGAATAATTTTTTCTCTTTTGATAAGTGTC
The DNA here is from genome assembly GCF_038562635.1 of Methanobacterium sp. NCBI lineage: Archaea > Methanobacteriati > Methanobacteriota > Methanobacteria > Methanobacteriales > Methanobacteriaceae > Methanobacterium > Methanobacterium sp. The sequence goes on from NZ_JBCFBO010000001.1 coordinate 86,710, forward strand.
TACGTATTCTGCTGTCTATAGAATTAAGTGCAGATCCTACATATACGTAGTAACCCTTTTTAAATTCTATTTCTCCAATCTTTCCGATTTTAATTGTTGAATCTTGGCTTAATTGGATTATGAGACAGTATGTTGCCATTTTAACACCTTAGTTATGCTTAAAATTAGTTTTAATTGTAGGTTATATAAATTAAGGTTATGCTTTAATTTTGCTTATATAATCTTTTACATCTTTTATCTGTTCAAGATAGTCATCGATTATATATAACACATTTTCATAGGGCCCAAGTTCACGATCACATTTTTTATCAATTGATTTTCGTTTAGATGAAACTTTGGTTCTTTTAATTGACCCTAAAAGAGAAGATTTGTTGTAATCATAATTTAAATATTTCAATTTAACTGATCTCATATCTGCAGAAACTTGCCGCCTTATTTCCAGCAAATTTTCTTCTATTCGCTCTATACCAATTAAAGTCATTCTGGCTTCAAGAATAGAAGATGTTTTTAATTCAAAGCTTTCTATATCCAAGCTTGAAACCATTCTTTCATATTCTTTGGCTTTCAGTATTTTTTTTTCAACCTGGGGCATGTTAAATTATTTGAAATAACTAATATAAATATGCTAACCGTTTGATACTTATTTATTATTTTAAAAAAATGATTTTTAACGGGAGTAGCCTTTCATAATATTGGATATTAAAAAAAAATGATCTAGCCTGCCATTAAAAATTATTGGAATTGATATTAATTCTTCTTAAATTGAATGTATACATCACAATTGTAAACTATATGTCCAAATTGTTTTAATTAAGTATCAGTTAATTAGTGAATGAATTTGTATTTTTAAGGCCGTAGTTAACTTTTTACTGGTTAATTAATTAACCTGTTTAACATAGGTAAATCTATAACTGGAGAACAAAGAATTCATTTGGTTAATTTCCAATCAATCATTTAAAAATCCAATAAATTAAAAAAAGTAGATGTCACTGAGTCTAACTTAATATTAAATAAAATAAGTTAAAGTTTACAAATTATATTGAAATTTAAAGCATATTGGTGACGGAAGTATTAGGAATAAGATCAATTGAATATTAAGATAAATCTTAACTTCTATTAAAAGTATTATTTACTATTTATCAATGCAATTTTACTGGTCACTACTGTTTTGGCCCTTAGAAGAATGCTGTCTGCATGATCTCTATTCTGGATTTCATATTCTATTTTTTGAAGTAAAAACCCTAAATTATCTGGTTTGCATTTATATGCATCATCTAAAAATTTACTGGATACTTCCCTATCAATAATTTCATCCATTTAGTTTCACCTCTACGACTATGTTAGACAACTTTGTTGGTTGTACTAATATTTGTCATAAGGATTATTTAGATTTTTCCTATTATAGGATGAATTATTGCTATGTGAATATTTTGGCAGGTAAATTTTAGATCATTTAACCGGATTTAAGCTTTAATTTATACATTGTTAAGTTTTATGACTTTTTTTTGGAAATATATTAGGTTTAAAAGCTAAAACAAGTAATATCTCTTTAATTTAGAAATTAACTTATTTTTTCCAAATTTACTTAATAATTACCGGCCGGTTAAATAATCTGATTTTTCATCTCAGGAAATATTCATATTCTGAAAATTTAAAAGCGTAACTGCTTGTTTAAATGATAACAATAAAAATCATTATAAAACTGGCAATGACATACAGGATTCCAGGTATAAAATGTGCCTGAAATTCGTCACGGTCTTTAGCCAGCATTTTGTCAGCTTCTTTATCCGTATAAAATGTTTTTGGAGATAGATAAAGCATAGCTACAAAAATCAAAGATTTTTGTGGTTCGAAAATCAAAGCTGACAAATACTTCGTATTTGTCGCTCCAAAATTCTATGAATTTTGAGAGATTTTCTCAAATTCAAATATTCTGTAGTATCCAAAATCAAAAAATGAGGATAAACCAACTAAAACAATATTTAAAGTGCCGTGTGGAGTTGGATCAAATGATACGCCATATGCTCCTAAAATAATGAGAAATGCGGCGAAATTAAGAAGGGGCAGTATGTACATAATTGCCCATGATAACAGTAATCTTCTTATGGCGTGTAACTGACCTTTCCATGCATTAATTGCCCATGATAACAGTAATCTTCTTATGGCGTGTAACTGACCTTTCCATGCATTATATGTGTCATAAGGGTTGTAATTTCTATGAACTCTATCTATTATTAATGTAAAATGAATGGCAAATATGAGGGTAAATAATTCTTGAGCTTTCAAAAATTCTTAAATTTTTGGTGCACAGAAAAATTTACAATTTTTCGTTGCCTCGGTAAAAAACTGCATAAATTAATCTTCCTGAAAGCTAAATTTTGTACTTAATAATTTTTAAATTAAAATTAATATATTTAATTATTTATAGTCTTTAATCAATATTAACTAACTGATTTGTTTTAATAGAATAATTGAATTTAAAAGAATGATATTGGAGAAATGATATGGAATATACTTTTTATGCTAAAGGACATAAAAATGTCACTTCTGCCCATAGATCAACATTTGAAGTTACTATGGATAAAGAAATAGGAATAAGGGCTGATTGTATTGTAGGGGTTTCATCTAAAATTAAGCTTGTAGATCTTCCTCCAGAACTTAGAGAAGCCATAAAAGATGAAAATACACGGATTAAAGTTCAACTTAAAACAGAAAATGCAAAGGATGAAATTAAAGGGTATGGACATCCCGAACTTACTCTGGATCATCCAACAGATATGGTATGTAGAAAAAGTGAGTTTAAATGCAGCCGTACTTTGATGATAAAATCAAACAAAGCTGCAATTGACCTTAAAAGGGAACTTGTAGAGGATTTAAAGGAAGGAAAAGATTTAAAGGTAACAATATTGGTAGAATAATAAAAGTTAAACTATCTTGAATAATTAAACAGATAATTTAAAGTGATTTTTATGAATATAATGGGTGCAGTACTGGGTGGAGTAATAGGCGCAATAATAGGCGTAATTTTAGCAATAGCTATAATCAAAGCTAAAAACAGGTGATAGATTTGGATCATATATATGAAAAGGTCAAATCATTCATAGAAGACAACGGCGATGAATATTACCTCTGCGAGATAGAGGATATTCTGGGGGTCGATGAAGAAACCCTTTTAGAAGTGCTCAAGCAGCTTAAAAATGATAATATAGTAACTGAAGAACATTTTTTTGAAACGGGCTGTGTAAATAATAGAGTATGTATAGACTGCTTTGAACCTATGGAACATGAAGATACAGAGCTTAAAGAAACTCCTGAAGGAGATATTCAGCATATTCATGTTTATAGGTGCCATAAATGCTTTAAAAAAGAATATTATTGAGTAAATCTTTTTTGAAAAATAAAATTTTAATTTAGTATCCAAAACCGGATATTATTATTTTTTGAGTTTGTTTTTAAAATGGAAACATTAAAAATAATAATCTAAAATTTTTACTTAATTTACATGCCTATTTGATGTTTTTAGCAAAGAATATATCTGCGTTTTGAATAATACAGTTATGGAGGATATTATGGCAACATGTCAAAAATGCGGAACTGAAACTTCTGATAATGAAAAATATTGTTTAAAATGCGGAGAGCAAATGGATAATGGGAGAAGCTATCTTATTGTTAATATCATTACAATAGCGGCAATAATTATTGGTTTTATAATGCCATTTGTTTTTATATTTGCACTTATACCTGCAGTATATTTATATACGCGTCCCGTAAATTCTGTTAAACAACGCGGAAAGTTGTATATAATAGTTACACTGCTTTTATTTGTTATTATGCTCATTGTTTGGAGTTTTATTGACCACTTGATTTAGATTATGTTAAATAGTCATAATCTTTTTTATTTAAAGTAAATAATGATTTTGCATAAATAGGTTAATTATGACTTGATTGAAAAAAAAGTTATTTTAAAATTAGAAAACTTTGAATACATTCTAAAATTTTAGATTTTCACAACAAAATTAGAAAAATCTGATTTGTTGAAATGCAGGGGACGGGATTCGAACCCGCGAAGAGACTCACTCACTAGGCCCTCAACCTAGCGCCTTTGACCGCTCGACCACCCCTGCTTGTTCATGTTGAACTAACAAGAGAACATATCATCTTATTTATGTTTCACTATATAAATGTTTCGATTCTACGTTGCTGATTTCATCTTATTTTGTATATTTTCAAACCGTTTATGGTGCCGTTGGTTATTTCTTTGTATTTTTTTAATAAATCCTCTTTAGTATTTGAGTTTCCCCAGAAAAAAATTTAAGTGAATTAAAATTGAACTTTTACTTTCCGACTAATAAAAATGTTTAAAAAATGGAACATAAATTCCTTAATGCTTGAGAGTATTGTTCAACTATTATTGAATTATTATGTAATTTTTGATTAAATAAATGGATTAAAACAAGTTCAACTTAAATAACCAGTACAACATATGAAGTATAAAACATGCACATAATATGGACATGAGCCTAAAAAGTTATTTAAAATATATAATTAATATGGTTATGTAATGTATTGCTATGAAAGCTGTAACTGAAACCAATGATGAAATATTAGTAGATATAGAAGTTTCTACTAAATCAAAGAAGTTTGAAATAATTGGTTACAATGAGTGGAGAGAAAAAATAGAAATTAGAATAAAATCAGTTCCACAAAAGGGTAAAGCTAATAAGGAAATAGTAAATGAATTTTCGCGTCTTACTGGGTCGCAAGTTGAGATTGTTTCGGGACTGAAAAGCCATCATAAGACTCTCCGAGTTTATAATCTCTCTAAATCTGAATTTTTACAAATTCTAAAGGATAAATTTAATTTATAGTATGCATCTTATTAAACTTATAGTCGTAAACATCAATCTATGATTTTTGATAGTAGAACATCTGATTATTCACTATAAAATATGTGATTAGGTAAAACAAATATTATATATCTAAAAGTTGCGTTATTTTTATACCATTAACATTTAATCTCATACTAAAAACAAAAATTATCTAATTTATTTCACTTGAGTTTACTGTTATCCCCTTGAAATTAGTTAAAACAATATATTATGAGCAATATTCAAGTGAAAATATAAAATATTGGCAATTATTTAAAAACAGGTTATAAAATATGACAGGTAAAAATACAAATTATTTAATCGTAGCTGTAGTTTTTATTATGGCGGTATATGCGTTCTATACAAAGTACTATTTTAACGCATCAGGATGGTTCTTATTGGGATTAACGCTGATTTTAATCACATATTTCTCTAAAATTAGTGCAGATAAAAAATATTACATAATGACACTTCCACTGCCGATTTTAGCTTTAATTTGTTTTGCACTTGAGTTTATATACTGAAGTGCTAAGTGCTTTTAGAGTAAAAAATATAAAATTTTGAGTTAGCTATAAAATATTTTTTTTAAACCATTTAAGAAAATATTAAAGGATAATAGAATATATCCTATTTTAACTGTAATTATATTTTCTGCAGGTTACCTTCCTATTTTAGTTGAAGAGAGATATCGTGGGCATTATATACTTCATTACGTTTAATTGGAGGTCATTTGCTTAATGAATTGTTTAAACATAGCTTTTTCACAGCCCATGTGAAAAGTATAGTTTTGCTGGTTTTTGTACTTTCATTTATATGGATGCATGTGTCGTTTTTGAGTGAAAATATTAATTTAGATAATGAAATATATGACCTGGCGAATCTTATTGAAGATCAATACAATATATCTGTGGAAATATGGCAGTTAATCAGACAAAGAAAATACGTATAACTTATTTGTCGTATTATCTGGGAACTAACTATTTGGGGCAAACGAATGATATCAGTAGTTTCCAGTTACAATAAAATTGAAAAATATAATGTTGACTTTTATATAGTATGGGGATATAATAACTCTGTTTAAGGGATATACTGAAGTTACAAATGATAAAATAAATGTTTTAAAGATATATTCCATAAATAATAAAGTACAAGTGGAAAATTAAATCCATAAAAAAACCAAAAAAGTTTATAAGTCATTTGAATGTAAGTATAATATGTATAACTAAAGAATTTAAACTTTTAACATGTAATTAATAGGTGAACAGTTATGAAAGCGGTGATACCTGCTGCTGGACTTGGTACAAGGTTTTTACCTGCCACAAAAGCACAACCAAAAGAAATGCTCCCAGTGTTTAATAAACCAACAATACAATACGTAGTTGAAGAAGCTGTAGCTTCCGGAATAGATGATATATTAATAATAACAGGAAAAGGTAAACGATCCATTGAAGATCATTTTGACAGAGCTTTTGAATTAGAATACTTCCTTAAAAATGGTGGAAAAACTGATTATCTCAAGGAAGTAGAGTACATATCTGAGCTTGCTGATATTTATTATGTAAGACAAAAAAAGCAGAAGGGACTTGGAGATGCAATAGCATGTGCAAGAAAACACGTCGACGGCGATCCTTTTGCAGTTTTGCTTGGAGATACCATAGCTCAATCTAAAGTTCCCTGTACAAAGCAGCTTATGAATGTTTATGATAAGTATGAATCTTCAGTGATTGCTATAGAAGAAGTTCCTGATGAAAAAGTAGAAAGATATGGTATAATTAAGGGATCTAAAATTGATGATTCTCTTTATAAAATTGAAGACCTGGTTGAAAAACCTAAATTAGCGGATGCACCTTCCAATTTAGGAATTATAGGAAGATATTTACTCACTCCTGATATTTTTGATCATATTGATGAAGTTGAACCCGGTGTCGGTGGCGAAATCCAGCTTACAGATGCTTTAAGGCATTTAGATGAAAGCTACGGTTGTATATTCAATGGTAAACTCCATGATATTGGGAATACGGTGGACTGGCTTAAAAGCTCAATTGAAATTGCAATGGAAGATGAAGATGTTAAAAAGGAATTACTGGAGCATTTAAGCAATCTTCTAAAATAATCGATGTTTTTAATTATTTTTATTAATTTAACATCTCTTTTTTTATTGATTATAAACAAATTATATAAGCAATACCATCAAAAATTGAACAGTATACTGAATTATTTATGATTTAAAAATTGTGGAAAGATATTAAACTAAGTGATTTTATGAAGATTTCGATTGTTATCCCCGCATTAAATGAAGAAGGAATCGTTGGTAAAACAGTTAAATCGGTTCCAGTTGAAAAATTAAAGAACAATGGGCTTGATGTTGAGATACTAGTGGTAGATAATGCATCAACTGATAACACTGCTTCAGAAGCACGTGAAGCTGGAGCAAGAGTGGTATATGGAGAAAAGAGAGGATATGGTAATGCTTATTTAAAAGGATTTTCTGAAGCAGAAGGGGATATAGTTGTAATGGGGGATGCAGACGGTACATATCCTTTTGAAATGACATATGAATTCATTCAACCTATCTTGAAGGGAGAAGTTGATTTTGTAATGGGCTCCAGGCTCAATGGAGATATAAAAGAGGGTGCCATGCCTGCACTTCACAGATATATAGGTAACCCTTTTCTTACATGGGTTTTAAATGTTCTATTTAAAGCCGGAATTTCTGATGCTCATTGTGGAATGAGGGCCATAAAAAAAGATGTTCTTGATGATTTAAACCTTAAAAGCAGCGGAATGGAATTTGCTTCAGAGATGGTAATTGAAGCCGCTAGAAAAAATGTTAGAATGACTGAAATTCCAATTACATACTATCCTAGAGAAGGTGAATCAAAGTTAAGTTCTTTTTCAGATGGTTGGAGACACTTAAGGTTTATGATGCTTTACCGGCCTACACCGTTTCTTTTGGGTCCTGGTTTAATAGTATTGATTGTAGGTATAGCTTTAACTCTTGGAGTTCTTTTTGGATTCCAGTCCAGACGGCATACTTTAATTTTAGGTAGTTTACTGCTTATTATAGGTTATCAAATGCTTCTGGCGTGGATACAATTTGGAGCATTTGGAATGGTCAATGGAATCACTGGAACTTCTGGAACAATAAAGAAATTCGTTAATTACCATTCACTTGGAAGAGAACTATTTTTAGGGATTCTTCTTTTAGTCTGTGGGGTACTTGTAGGGTTTAAGGTGCTCTTCAGCTGGCAGGCAGTTGGATTTGGAGCTCTTTCTGAGATTCAGTTTGCCACACTGGCTCTGATATTATCAATCTTGGGAATTCAGACTATATTCTCCGGAATGTTCTTGAGCTTGCTGCTGTTAAACAGTGACTATGACGATTAATTGAGGTTTAGATGAATTTACAATTCATCTACCAAAATTATGCATTACTTGAAAATCTAAAAAAATCAAGGATTTTCACATTTCTCTATTTAAAGATCTCATCAAAGATTTTAAGTTGAAACCATCATGTTTTTCGACTATAAAAATAAGAAATTTTTGAAGTTGAGAAAAACCGAAGCTTACGAAAATCGTAGATTTTCGTGCCTTTAAAAACCGAAGGTTTTTGATGCACTGAACACTGTCAAAAATCAAAGATTTTTGATGCATCGAAAATGCTACGCATTGTCGAATGTTTCATGTTCGAGTGCTCCAAAAATTCGTAGAATTTTTGAGAGGTTTTTCGAACATTAAATTTTTAAAAAAATTTTAATAGGTTTGTGAATTGAAAATGAAAATTGCTTTTATTTATGATGCTGTTTATCCTTTTATTACTGGAGGGGCGGAAAAAAGAGTCTATGAACTGGCAAGACGGCTTGTTCAAAGGGGCCATGATGTCCACTGGTATGGTGTCGGCTGGTGGTGGCCTGAAAAAGGGCAAAAAGATATTGAAATGGAAGGAATTCACTTACATGGTGTTTGCAAACCTATGGATTTATATAATTGCGAAAGAAGGTCTATAAATGAAGCTGTCTATTTTGCAGTGCGTCTCCTTCCAAAACTTGGAAGGGAAAAGTTTGATGTTATTGACTGCCAGGGATTTCCTTTCTTTTCATGCTTCACAGCCAAGTTAAATTCTTTATTTGGAGGTTCTCCACTTATAATTACATTACATGAAGTATGGAATGATTACTGGTATGAATATCTTGGAAAAGCAGGATTTTTTGGCAAATTAGTTGAAAAAGTAATGGTTAATCTTACAGGTAGGATTATAACAGTTTCCAAGAAAACAAAATTTGATTTAAAGGCAATTAAATCCTCTGAAAAGTCATTAGTTATTCCTAATGGTATTGATTTTAACTATATCTCTAAAATAGGTCCTGCAGGTGAAAAATCAGATGTTATATTTGCAGGCAGGTTAATCAAAGAAAAAAATGTTGAGGTATTAATTAAGGCTATCTCTAATGTAAAAGAGAAAATTCCAGATATAAAATGCTGTATAATAGGCGACGGTCCAGAAAGGGCAAAACTTGAGAAACTGGTACAAGAACTTAATATACAGGATAATGTTGAATTTAAGGGTTTTATGAAAGATTATGATAACTTAATTTCTTACATGAAGTCTTCTGAAGTTTTTGTTCTGCCTTCAACAAGGGAAGGATTTGGAATAGTCGTAATTGAAGCAAATGCATGTGGACTTCCGGTTGTAGTGGTAGACCACAAGATGAATGCTGCATCTGACCTTATAATTAATAATAAGAATGGAATTGTATCTGGTTTTTCTAAAGATGATATTGCAGAGAATATAATTAACATGATTAACAAAAAGAAAGAAATGCAGGATGGTTGTATTCAAACTTCAAAGGAATATGATTGGGATAAAATAGTAGATACTCTGGAAGAATTTTATAAACGCTAATATTAAGACTAAATAATGCTTTTTTGATTAATTTAATGTTGAAGTGAATAAAATGAAGATAGTTCAAACGCCTGTTAGGTTTTACCCGTTTATAGGCGGTGTGGAAAATTATGTATATTATTTATCAAAGGAACTGGTTAAATTAGGTCATGATATTACTGTTATTTGTGCAAACGAACCTGTTTCAAAAAAACAAGAAGCTATTGATGGCATCGAAATAAAAAGGCTTTCTTATTTTGGTAAAATTGCAAATACGAATATAACTCCCCAATTGCCCTTTGCACTGTCAAAAGAAGAATTTGATGTTATTCATACCCATGTACCTACTCCGTGGAGTGCTGATTGGAGTAATGTAATCTCTAAATTTAAAAAAAAGCCGTTAGTTGTTACTTATCATAATGATATAATTGGAGACGGTATTGCAAATTATATTGCAGGATTTTATAATTCCACTGCTTTAAAATCGTTGTTGGGCAAAGCAGATAAAATAATAATTACTCAACCTAATTATATGTATTCATCTCCTTATCTAGGAAATTATAAAGATAAGATTGAAGTTATACCCAATGGAGTTGATGTGGATAAATTCAAACCCATCAATATAAAGAAAGAAGAAAACAGCATATTTTTCCTGAGCCTTTTAGATGAATTTCACAAATATAAAGGCCTGGACTATTTATTAAATGCATTAAAAATAGTAAAACTTGAAATAGAAGACGTAAAATTAATAGTTGGTGGAAAAGGTAAGTTATTGGATTATTACCGCAGCATGGTAAATGAAATGGGCTTAGGGGACAATGTTGAATTCCATGGTTTTATTCCAGATGAAAAAATTGTGGAATATTACAGTAAATGCAGTGTTTTTATACTGCCTTCAATCTCATCAAAGCAGGAAGGCTTTGGTATCGTTGCCCTTGAGGCGCTTGCATGTGAAACTCCCGTGATAAGCACAGAGATTGTTGGTGTAGCAGCTGATGTCAAAGAAAGTAATTCTGGGATTATTGTACCTCCTAAAGATGTAGATAAACTAGCAGATGCAATACTTAAAATATTATCTAATAAAGAGTCCTCCTTCAAAATGGGAATTAATGGAAGAAAACTTGTAGAAGAAAAGTATACATGGGCAGGTATTGCTAAAATGGCTGAAAAAGTTTATAGGGAGTTAATATGAAGATCTGTCTTATATCTAACTTGTATCCTCCTTGTATATTGGGAGGAGCAGAGGTAGTAGTAGAAAAGGTCGCTAAGAATCTGGCAATAAAAGGTCATGAAGTGGTGGTCATTACCACCAGTTATGATGAAGAAACTGTTGAAAATGTAAATGGTGTTAAGGTTTACAGGGTAAATCCATTAAATGTTTATAAAATGTATGACCACCCTAAAAAACCTTCTTTTATGAAACCAATATGGCATACAATTGATTTATGGAATATTCAGGTTTATAAAACATTAAAATCAATTTTAGAAGATGAAAACCCTGATATTGTGCATATTCATAATTTTAAAGGATTTTCTTTATCAGCGTTTCAAGTGGTTAAAAAATTGAATTTACCTCTAGTTTTCACAGCGCATGACTATTCATTGATATGTATGAGGGCAAATCTTTTAAATAGCTCTGGAAACATTTGTGATGCCCCCTCCGCGTTATGTAGTGTATATAACAAAATTCAAAAAAATCTGGTGGATAATAAGCCTGATGTGGTCATTGCACCTTCAAAATTTGTAATTGATAAGTTAAAATCAGAAGGCTTATTTAAAAATATTGAAGCTGTTAAAGTTCCATTAGGAATTGAAATAGGGGATAAACAAGAAGATAAAGACTATGGTACCATTGATATTTTATATGCAGGTGCGTTAAGTGAACATAAAGGAGTTCATATATTAATAAATGCTTTTAAAAATTTAAAATATGAAAATATAACTCTTCACATTGTAGGGAAAGGCAATGATGAGTCTAAATTTAAGCAAATTGCAAAAGACGATAATAGAATAATCTTTCATGGATTTAAGACAGGTAAAGACCTTATAAATTTTTATAAGAGTGCAAATATCAGTGTTGTTCCGTCAATATGGTATGATAATTCTCCAATGGTGATTTATGAAAGTTTAATGTGTGGAACTCCTGTAATAGGAAGTAGAATAGGCGGGATACCTGAATTAATTGAAAATGGATATAATGGATTTCTTTTTGAGACAGGAAATATAGGTGAACTTGAGAAAATATTGGAATGTGTTATCGAGAATCCATCTAAATTAAAAGAGCTGGAAGATGGAGCTTTAAAATCCGTCCAAAAGTACTCTATGGAAAACCATATAAATAAACTTATAGAAATATATGAATCCTTAATTTTAGTTAACTAAATTTATCTAATCTTACGGTGTGTTTTAATTGAATGTGTTAAATCATATAGTTATATCTTTATAATAAGGAGAAATTGAATGCTTAATGAAATTAAAAACATAAATGCTAAAAGATGGTTAATAATTGTAATATCAACTCTTTTTTTGATAGATATAATAATATTAACAAGTATTAGTTTTTTAAGAGAAGCATTACCCTTCTTATTTTTTACAATTGTCCCTGGAATATTAGTTATTCAGATATTCAGGTTAAATAAACTGAATTTTCTTAAAAGATCTGTTTTAGCAGTTGGAACGAGTGTTTCTTTATTGATATTTATAGGTTTATTTTTAAATTGCATGTATCCAATTTTACCAGAACCTTTATCATTAGGACCCGTTCTTATTTCGCTCAATTTTATGGTAGTAATCCTGGCATTTCTCTCTTACTATCGAAATAAGGAAGATTTTCAAAATTTTAAATTATTTAATTTACATATAAAAATTAAAGATAAACTGGTTTCCCCATTTATTTTTCCAGTTATATTTCCATTTATGGCCATATTCGGCACTTATTTAATGAATATAGCTAATAATAATATAATTTTAATTGCAATGCTTCTATTAATCCCTGTTTATGTAGTTGTACTTATTTATCTCAAAGATAAAATAGATGACAGTGTTTATCCTTTTGCAATTTTTATGATTGGCCTGAGCCTGCTTTTAATGAGGGGATTAACTTCAAATCATATAACTGGAAGAGATGTCCATATTGAATTTTACGTATTTCAGCTTGCATTAAAAAACTATTACTGGAATTTACTTGCTTATAACAATCCTTATAATGCATGTTTAAGCATTACAATACTTCCAGTCATTTATAAAGTTCTATCAAACATAAGCAGTGAATATATTTTTAAATTGTTTTTTGGACTTATAGGTTCATTTATTCCTCTTTCACTTTACATAATATTTCAAAAGTATCTTGATAACCGATATGCATTTTGTGCATCCCTTCTTTTTGTATTTCAAACTTATTTTATTCTAATTTTAGATACTGTAAGGCAAGAAATTGCATTTTTATTCTTTTTCCTGGCAGTATGGGCATTTTTTGGCTCTGATTTCAATAAATCAATTAAAAAAGCATTTTTTATATTATTCATTATTTCAGCAATGGTTTCACATTACACCACTGCATATATAGCTCTGGTTTTAATATTCCCAATATTACTTTTACCGTTTTTAAAGAGCTTGTTTAAAGTTTTAAAAGATGGAATTAAATCTAAGAATGATGCAGCAAATCAAAGATTTGTATGCTTCCAGAATTTTGATGTAATTATCATTATTCTGATTTTAACTGCTATATGGTATATTTTCGCTGCCAAAGTCCAGTTTGAAGCAGGAAGTGCGGTTATAGGAAGTACAGTAAGTAGTTTACAGTTAAATGCAGGCGGTTCTTCCATTCGAAATAATGCTGTTTTAAGTATTTTAGGTATTGGAATTCAGTCATTACCTAATTTTATAAGTGTAATTGTAAATAACCTAATTTTTGTCATGATTGGTATAGGTTTAATATTTATAATTAAAAATTACAGTGAATTTAAAAAGAAATTTGGAAACGGCTATCTATTAGGAGCTCTAATTTCGGTCCTGCTCCTGGTATTGTTTGTTATTTTACCATATGTTTCAAATGCATATGGCCCTCAAAGGTTATTCTTACAATTAGCAGTATTTTTAGCGCCTATTTTTATTATGGGGTGCCTTAAATTTGCTAAACTTATTAAAAAACCAAAATATGGCATAGTTATAATTTTAGTACTTTTAATATCACTTTTCACCTGTGGCACCTACCTGCAGTACCATTTTTATGGTATCCCCTATTCACCATTTTATGAACATAATGGAGATCTAAGGGATGAATATTATGTCTATGATCAGGAAGTAGCTGCAGCGTCCTGGCTAAATCAGTATAGGGTGACAGATCTAGGGATACAAGCTGATGCAACAGGATACATGAGATTAATGCTTGGCTTTGGAGGAACCCCTATTTTAAATAAAAAAGCAGGAGGATATGTTTATCTTAATTATATTAATGTCAATAAGCATATTATCTATTTATCATCTACTAATCCTAGAAATATCAATGATTTCGCATTTTTAGCAGGGAAAAGTAAAATTTATGACAATGGAGGGGCAGAAATTTGGAAATAAATAACAATTTAAAGGATATAAAGATTCTTTTTATCCATAATACTGTAATGTGGTATAGAAAACCATTTTTCAAAAAATTGAGTGAAATTTATAATATTAAATTTATTTTCACCCACATGCAGGCCTCCAAAGAGATATATAATGTTGAAATACCTGATGAAATTGAGGGCATGAACGATGTAAATTACAGTGTCCTTAAAAATCATTTTAATATAGCTTTTGGTGCAATAAAGGAATCGTTTGGAGATTATGATATATTAGTGGGGGGAAGCTGGGATACGCTTTCTGAATTATTTGAAACTACCTTTTATTTTATGGTTGCAAAACTTAGAAGAAAAAAATTTGTAATATGGAGAGAAGACTGGGCATGGGGAGTTGAATCATTTAAAAAATCCATGATAACTCCTTTAATTAAATTAATTATTAGAAATTCTGATGCTGTCATTGTGCCAGGCACTAAACACAGGGAATATTTTATTTCGTTGGGATCTTCTCCATCGAAAACATTTTTGATGCCTAATGTCAGTAATATGACATATAAAAGTGACTATTTAGAAAAAAAGGAATTTTTAAAAGAAAAACTAAAATTAAAAAATAAAAAAGTAGTTTTATATGTAGGTAGGCTGGTTAAAAGAAAAGGAGTTGAATATTTAATTAAATCATTTAAAAAGCTCCATAAACAAAGAAAAGATATTGTTCTAATAATAGTGGGGGATGGTAATTGCAGGTCTCAACTTGAATCTATTTCCAGGGGTATTGATGATATTTATTTCACAGGTCAAATAGGAAATGAAGATTTGCCTGCTTATTATGCACTTTGTGATGTGTGTGTGGTACCGTCTATAACTTATGAAATGGGGGACCCATGGGTTTTCATTTTAAATGAAGCAATGTACTTCGGAAAACCTGTAATTGCAACAGATGCAGTAGGGGCTGCGTTTGATATGATAAAAAATGGGGAAAATGGATTTATAGTACCTGAAAGAGATGTAGAATCTTTATATAAAACTATTGCTGATGTTTTATCTGATCCAGATTTAAAAGAAAAAATGGGATATAAATCAAAACAGATAATCGAAGAAAGATTTAGATATGGGAATATGGTTAAAGGCTTTCAAAATGCTGTAAATTATGTGATAAATAAATAAATTGATTCTTTTTAATTAAAAGCATTTAAGATTTCTGTAAAAAATTGTAATTAATGTTAACTATGTTAAAGATAATATCTAAAGTTTAGAACAGTGAGGACCAAAATGAACATACTAATAACTTTTCCAGGAGATTTAACTAGACCACAAGGAGGAGGCGCTAATAGAAGCTATAATCTAGCAAAACAGCTTCAAAATGCAGGACATAATATAACTGTTTTACAGCCGCAGGATAATAAAGAAAATACTGGCGAATTTGAAATCTTTAATTACACTGGAAACATATTAGGGAGAGATCTCTCAGTTTTCGCTGATTTAAATCCATTTTTTATCTTTAAAATTATTAAGTTACTTTTAAAAAAAGATACAGACCTCGTCCATATTGAATTACCGTGGGGTGCAACTGCTGTAAATATAATAAATAGACTATTTGGAAAAAAAGCAAAGGTTGTTTACAGTTCCCATAATTATGAGGCGGGAATGCAAAAAGATCTTAGGGATTATCACAGGAATTTAAAGGAATCTGGCTTTTTTAAAGTGCTGATATTTAATTTGATATATCCTTATACAAAGTTAATTGAAAGGTGCGCAGTTAAGTTATCAGATATTGTAGTCTGCGTGAGTAATTCCGACAAAGAATCCATGGCTAGTAAGTATAAATCAAGCAATGATAAAATTAAAGTAATTCATAATGGGACTGATTTTACTAAAATTTTGAAATCGTCTAGAAATAAAGAGATTTTTGGGCTGGATAAAAATAAAATATCAATTGTTTTCCATGGATCCTATGAACATCTCCCTAACTATGAAGCAATTAATTTAATAAAGGATAAAATTTATCCCGAATTTAGAAAAAAATTGGATAAAGTTGAATTTGTTATTGCAGGTGTTGGTGTTCCTGTATCCTCTAAAAAGGAAGGACTAAGACTCATTGGTTTTGTAGAAGACATATATTCTCTCCTTAAAAGTTCAGATATAGCTATAGTTCCTATTTTACATGGTGCAGGGACTAAATTGAAGATACTTGATTATATGGGCGTAGGTTTACCTATTGTAAGCACAGATAAAGGTATGGAAGGTATAAATGCCGTTAACTATGAGCATGCAGTCATTGTTGAGGATATAAATACTCATTTTATTGAAGCTATAAATTATTTAATAGAAAATAAAGAAGAAAGAAAAAGAATAGGCAGTAATGGTAAACAAATGGCAGAAAAAGAGTATGGTTGGGACAGTATTGGACAAAAACTGAACGATCTGTATAATAAAATAGTTTAGGCATTTACAATTTTATGTTTATAGTGAGGCAATTGAATGAAAAAAGGTAAAGCAATGGTTTTTTTAGAACCTGGTCAAGCAGCTAGAACAAAATTAACGGTTTCAGTAGAAAAAAATATCAGATCTTTTGAAGTCAAACTGTTTATTTTGCCTTTTTTAAATAAAATCAAAAAGAATTATGATATTGACATATTTCTACAAGATTCAGGAACACTTAGAATATTAAGTGATAATGGGTTTAGTTGCAATTTGATTGGTAAAGATCTTTTGAATCCCGACCAAAAAGAACTTTCAAAAAAAAAGAGTATTTATATTGCGCAGAATTGGTATAAATTGGATAAAAATGAAGAATTAAGTTTCAATGGTGTTAATATAGGCGAGGCTACAGAAACTGAGACTATAGATATAGTAAGGACTCTTTTTGAAAAAGTGCAGGTTTTTGAGTCTATAATTTCTAAGGAAGAAGTAGATAAAATATTTTTTGAAAATCCATACTCTCCTGATGGAAAGGCTTTGGGGATAATATGTGAAGGTTTAGGGCTGGAATCTGATTCTATATATTCATTTTATGGTAAAACTAAAAGGAAAGTTATAGATAGAGTTAAATATGGAGGATATTACAGAAATAACATAGAAACAATTAATTTTTATTCTGTTGATAATTTAAATGAAAATTCTCCCAATATTTTATTTGACACGCCTTATGCTAACCATCTGGATATTGTATTTCCTGTAATGGAACTCCTTTTGAGAAAGGGTTATAATGTCTATTTACTGGCTAAAGATGAAGATATAAATAGGTATAAATCTAAACATTCATTTTCAAAAATTAAACTTCCAAAAATAAAGTGTAATAAATTAAATGAAACATTAAAACAATATATTTCACGAGCAGAAAGTTCAAAAATCTTTGATTACAATGGAATAGATTTATGGCCTTTATTAAGAGATGATCTTTATCTTTCAAACAAAAATAAATTAAATGTACTGGGGCACCTGAAAAATTTTAAAGATATTCTTAATGATATAAAACCTGATTTAATAGTTGTAGGGGATGATCGAGGACCTTCTGCTGTAAGAGCTGATTTACTCTATGCTAAACATGAATGTGTTCCTATAGTTGAAATTCAACATGGTGTATATAGAATTGACAAAGCTATGGCAACTCCAATTTCAAATAAAATATTTGTATGGGGTGAATCAACAAAACCCGCCCTCCTTGAAGCCGGTGCATCTGGTGACCAGATGGAAGTTACAGGATCTCCCAAATATGATTCACTGGTATATAAGTTAAAAAACCATTTTAAACCTGCAGATGACGATAATATTAAAACCCTGCTCTTTGCAACTCAACCTCT
The DNA here is from genome assembly GCF_038562635.1 of Methanobacterium sp. Lineage (NCBI taxonomy): Archaea > Methanobacteriati > Methanobacteriota > Methanobacteria > Methanobacteriales > Methanobacteriaceae > Methanobacterium > Methanobacterium sp. The sequence goes on from NZ_JBCFBO010000001.1 coordinate 104,816, forward strand.
GCCTGGTAATTTGAACTCTAGAATAATAAATGAAATTTCTTTAATGTTAGAAAAAACAGATAATATACGGTTAATTGTTAAACCCCATCCTAGTGAGAATACGGATTATTATAAATCAATTACAAAACAGTTTTCACAAAAAGTCAGCGTTAAAGACAGCGGTGACAATATAATTGATTTGCTGCTGGATGCAGATGTTCTTATAAATCTATTTTCTACTGTTGGCCTGGAAGCCGCTATTTTAGAAAAACCGATGGTTTGTGTGAATTTATATAATCAAAAAATAGTTTACATTGAAAGTGGAGTTGCACTAGAGGTTAAAAACTTAAAAAATCTTAAATCAAAAATTAATGATAGCTTATACAACGATAAAATACGAGATGAACTTGCAGAGAATCGTAAAAGATTTGTTTATAATTATGCATATCTTCAAGACGGAAAAGCATCAGAAAGAATCTGTAATGCTATAATTAAAATGATTGAAGATTAAAAACTTAAATAAAGATTTTTTAGGATATCATTACTATAAATTAAAGTTTAAAATTGAAATGGAATATAATCGTTGGAAATAATATAATCTTATTAATGGTGAGCTTTTGAAAGAATACAAACTTTTTGTACAGAGAATTGGTTTAGTAGGCGTAACAAATATATTTATAAGTTTAAGCACACTTATCCTGCTACCTATCTTATCCAAAAATTTAACGATTCAAAATTTAGGTGTATGGAACCTGTTCAATACTTATCTCTCTTTTATACCTTTATTTATAAATTTGGGCCTACCTTATACAATGGTCAGATATTTGCCGGTTAAAACAGAAAAAGAAGATATAAAGGAAGGATTTTACTCAATTATGTTCATAACTTTATTTGTAGGTTTAATTGCATTAGGAATACTCCTATTATTTTCAAATCAGATTGCACTGGTTCTCTTTGATGGCAACACCAGTGTTTCTATATTATTAGCAATAGGTACTGTGATAAGTGTTATGAGTGTTTCCTTTTTTACCTTTTTTAGAACATTCCAACAGATGAAAATATATTCAATACTTCAGCTAGCACAGACTTATCTTGGAGTTTTCATGGTAGCATTCTTTGTATATTCAGGATATCAAGTTAATGGGGCAGTGCTCGGATATGTTATTTCACAGTTTATCGTATTTTTAATAGTAATGGCATTTGTAATCCATGAAATTGGATTTAAATTCCCTAAATTTGAAAATTTAAGGGAATATATATCGTTTGGGTTACCTACTGTTCCAGGTAATTTTTCAAGCTGGCTTGTGGATTTAAGTGATCGTACTATAATAGGCATTTTTCTGGGAACTGCATTTGTTGGTTACTATTCTCCAGGTTACACTTTAGGTAATATAATAATGATGTTTTCGGCCCCATTTACTCTTCTTTTACCTTCTTTATTATCCTCATATTATGATAATAATAGAATAGACGAAGTGAGAAAACATCTGGACTATTCTATTAAATATTTCCTGTTGATAGCAATACCTGCTGTTTTTGGTTTATCTATTTTATCAAAACCGTTACTCAATGTGTTAACTACACAGGCAATAGCTCAAAATGGTTATATAGTAACTCCATTCGTTGCTTTGGGCGCACTTATTTTTGGTGTTCAGGGAATAATTACTCAAATTTTGTTACTGGAAAAGAAAACAAAGGTTATAGGATCCCGGTGGATAGCTGCAGGTGTTCTTAATGTTGTTTTAAATATAATACTGGTGCCGTTTTTTGGTATAATAGCAGCAGGAATTACGACATTGATTGCTTACGTATTCGTTTGTTTAATTACATCTTTTTATTCACTGAAATTCATTAAATTGAACTTTGACTTTATATTTATATTAAAAAGCATATCTGCTTCTGTATTGATGTCATTTGTCCTTCTGTTTATAAATCCAGTATCTTTTGTTGGGATAGTGGCTACTGTTGGGGTATGCGCAGTGGTTTATCTGCTGGTCATCCTTCTGTTAAAAGGTATTTCCCCTGATGAACTTAACTTTTTCAAAAAAATGGTAAAAAATTAAATTCAGTTTTAGTTCACTTAAAAATAAGTAATTTAAAAGGAATAGTACTATGGTCTGTAAAAATTAGACAGTTTCTGTAAATTTGATCTTGTCAAATTTCAATATTTCATCTTCTTTAATGTCCTCTAAAGCTTTACCTCCAATTAAATGGTCCATCATCCATGGGGGGATGCCAGTACCTGGTCTTTTCCATGTTATATCATTTTTTTCAATTATTTTGCCCTTTGGAATGGATTTTTTAGCAACTAAACTTCTTCGGGCGTATTTACGTGAGTTTTCTTCACTTTCTAAATAATTTTTATTAAACTGCCCTAATAGTTCATTATTAAGTTCAATTTTTTCCACAAAACTTTTTAGATCATTATAGTCCATGGCATGATAGTGATCATTTCCAGGCAGTTCTTTATTCCATGTATAATGTTTCTCAAGGACCATAGCGCCTAAATGCCATGCAGTAGTTAAAACATCATTTGTGTATTCGGGTAAAGTATGGTCTGAATAACCAATAACAAAATCTGAGAAAATTTTCTTCATATGGTTAATCATTCCAAGATTAGCGTCTTTATAATCGGTAGGGTAGTTTAGAACACAGTGAAGTAAGACTATCTGGGTATTTCCTTTATTTTTGATCCATTCTACAGCTCTCCATATTTCAGATATGGTCGAAGCCCCAGTAGATAAGAGTATAGGTTTACCCTTTAGAGCAATATATTCTAAAAATGGTTTATTTGTAATATCTGCTGAAGCTATTTTATATGAAGGCATCAATGGTTCTAAAAAATCTGTACTTTCAATATCAAATGGTGTAGCTAAAAAATCAACATTATATTCTTTACAGTAGTCTGCTAATTCTTCAAATTCAGATTTCCAGAATGTATCGTGTTTTTTAAATAGTTCATACTGGGATTTTGTTTTTTCCTTTTCTGTATCCCAGTATGCCGGAGAATATTTAGAAGCCAGTGTTTCTGCTTTGTAAGCCTGGAACTTAACAGCATCTCCTCCTGCATTTGCAACTTCTTCAATCATTTGTTTTGCTTTATCCAGATCACCTTCATGATTAACTCCAACTTCGGAGATAATATAAGGCTTTTTAAAGTTGTCAGTAGGGTTAATTTTGATTTTTTTCATGTTTCCACTTCCAGTAATTTGAAGAAATCTCATCGATAATTTTGGTCAGTCCATTTTTTATTACTGCAGATGACTTGAGCTGTTTATGGTACATTTTCCTTCTTAAATTGTCATCGTTTGAAATGGCCTTTATAGAATTTAGTATATCTTCATCAGTAACGGTACATGATATTCCTAAGTATTTAATTCCTTTATTATAACGGGCAAATAAATGAAGTGTTTCTCTATCATTTTGTGCAATACTTATGGTAGGGATACCCATGGATGTCAGTTCATAGATAGTTCTGCCGTTGGATGTTACTGCAATATCAGCTTTTTTCATTAATTTCTGCATATTATCAACTTTTTGATGGATTTCAATACGTGAATCTATTTGAGATAGATCGATATTATGTCTGTAGCCCCCTCCTAAAATAACGATTATTTTCTCTAAAGGAGTTTGATTAAATATATCCGAGCTTAAATTTAATAATTTTGAAGTCACATTACATTGATCTACACCGCCGAAAGTAATAATCAGCGCTTTAGGGACATCATTAAATTCAATAGGTTCATTTAAAAGGAATTTTTCATTTAAACATTCATATTCATATCCGAATCTATGGTTAGGATTAGGATTGGTTTTTTCGTATAGTGCATTGAATACTAAGTGGGCGTTATCTGCTCCATCTCCTAAATCTTCAAAATTAACTACAAAAAATCCAGAGTCCTTTAATTTATTAATGTAATCAAATTTGGTATCTAGAATATCATTAATTACTATATTTGGATTTATATCATCTAATAAGTTAAATAGTGAATCTTTTTTGGTACTTATAACGTTATATCCTCTTTCTTTAATTAAATTAATTGATGTTTCACCACTATCTGTCATTATAAATGTTATATCATTGCCTAAGAGCCCATCGGCAAGTGTTAAAGTCCTGTAAACATGGCCCATTCCTATATCATTATTTCCATTAACAATAAATGTAATTTTCAAACGTTTTATGGCAGTTTCTGCAATTAAAAAGTCCATTTCAGTATCAATGTCTAATCCTTCTGTTTCATCTAAAATAAAGATATCAACATTTTCACCGAATCTGGAATCCTCTTTAACAAATTCTCTTTTAGTTATTAGAAAAGCTCCTGCCTCTTTATATTTTTTAGGAAGCCACTGTCTGTTTAGTCTAGCTTCGTAATCTGGAGATAACTTATCGTTCTCTTTTTTCCAGTAGAGGTGTGTAGCATCAACTACAGGCAGGAGAGTATCTAAGTTTTCATCCCTAAACTTTTCAATAGCTTTATCTAAAGATACTGGTGACATTAATGGTGAAGTTGGTTGAAGTGTTATTACAATGTCATATTTCTTTTTATTGTTAAGTTCCGTATACTCTAAAGCATCATATATTACTGGATCTAAAGTGGTAATATCGTCTGCTAACGATTCAGGGCGTTTTCTTAAATAAACATTTAAACTGGATGCATAATCTAAAATTTCGTCACTATCTGAAGTAACGACTATGTCATTTATATGCTTACTTTCAAGAGCATTTTTAATTTGATAATAAATCAGTGGTTTTCTGTTGAGTATCCTTAAATTTTTTCTTTTAATGCCTTTACTTCCGCCCCTTGCGGGTATTATTCCTAGTATCTTCATGTAATCACCAAATGTGAATTAGATGTAACTTATAATCAGTATACTCAGTGTTTTGTACAATCACCTGACGTAAACTGATACTAAATTTATCAATGAAAGATTTATAATTACCTATTTAAACTAAAATTTATAATTTTTTGGCATAGTTATTTAAACTAAGAGCAAATAATAGAGATATTAAAAAATAGAGGGTAAATAAAGGAATTATTAAAAAAATAACACATAATTATTACATATATTCTGAAATCAATATTAAAAAACTATGAGTAGGTAATATGGGCGTTAAAAGAATAGGTTTATTACATGGTGCAATTTTAAATGGGGGAGATTATTTAATATGTAAGAGGGGCACTAAGCTATTAAATCAGTATTTGGGTTCTAAATTTGAATTGGTACATATTAAAAGATGGGAACCATTTAAAGGTAATTTTGATGCCTTGATAATTTTGGGCGGCCCTATTATTTCCAGGAATATGCATGTGCACTCCAGGAGGATTAAGGAATATCTTGATGATAAAAAAATACCGGTTGTAGCTTTAGGTATTGGTGTATCTGGCGAACCTTATGGGGACCTTGACGAATATTTCACTGATGAATCCTTAACTTTTTGGAAAGATATATATGAAAGTTCTAATTTGATTTCAGTCAGGGATGAGCAGACTTATTCGTTGTTAAAACATTTTGGTATTGATGCTAGACTAACTGGTTGTCCTGCATTATTTGATTTAGATAATATTGGGTTTGACAACGAATTTAATATTAAAAAAGGAGAAAAGTTAAAAGTCTCTTTGACCATTCCCAACATTAAAATGGATATACATTCATTTACTGATATTTTATTTACCCTTAAAGATTTTTTATTGATCCTGTTTTTCATTTCTTACGTGAAAATGGTCTTTAAATTTAACAAAATTGACAATGAAAGCTATTTAGTTTTGCAACATGGATTTAATTCAATTATTAATCTAATCTGTGCATACAGTAATTTATTTGGAATTAAAAGGGTAGACGCTTCAAAGAGAAGTTTAGATGAGATAAAAGAGATTAAATTTTCAGATATTCATATTGGAACTCGTCTTCACTGTAATATTCATTTTTTATCTAATGGAAAACCTTCTTATCTTTTTAATGTAGATAACAGGACGAGTGCCTTCCTGAAAACTATTAATAATGACTTTAATATTAATTTTTCTTTTTTAGGAATCATTGAATTGGTAAATTTGGCCTCAAAAGAATTAAAAGATGTCACCTTAGTTAAAAATAGGGTTATTAAATCTGATAAAACAATTACCAATTATTTTAAGGAAATGAGCATGTTTTTACTGGATGTAGAAAAATTCATGGATTCAACATATGATGAAGTAAAGGCAGTCCCTGAGGAGGACAGTATCATTAAAACTGCAGCCCCTGCATCACAAAAAATTACGGAAAAGCCCTGATTCAATGATTATTCTCAGGGGCTTCTTGAAGTTTTGAAAGAATTCCATTATTATCATTTTTAAGCACCTTCCCCAGCTGATTATAATAATGGATTGAATTAATATTTCTCGTAAACTGCCACAGTTCCAAATGTTTTGACTATATGATAACCATCAAGATCAGGTTTGGGCTCGCTTAGCGAATCAATGTAATAATAAGCATCTTTTTTCTGGAGCCGTTTCGAAAATTCTTCTGAATTACTGTAAAGTCTTGTATATGCACCGTTCACCTGTTTTTTGAGATACCAGCTGACTGCAGGAGGATAGTCCGAATAAATTATTTTGTTTTTGTAATCGGGATCATGTTCTTTAATCCAGTTGCTTGCGTCTCCTATATCCACGGTAAACGTTTTTTTAGGCGTATGTCCGATGTAAGTAACTGCAGCAGACGATAAAAATATCAATGCGATTATTGAGTAAATACCCCATGATTTCAAATTTTTATTTTTAATTCTAGGATTTATTTTATTAATAAATTCACTTAAACCTAAAATAATGAAATATACAAGTGCGGGGGCCATTGTAATAAAATATCTATCCACTTTCATTCCTAAAATACTTTGAAATATTAAATAAGCTCCAAACCATGAAAAAAACATTAAATCCATATCCAGATTTTTGGTTTTTTGGTTCCCCAAAAGCATATACAAAATACAACATATTCCAAAGAGAATTATCTCATTTATAACATAGGATACATTATTAAAAGCAGCGGCAAAGCCAATAACCAGAACAATCAGCACTATAATTTTAATTAAGTTATTCCTGCTTATTTTTAATTTATTCAGGTTAAGCTTAGAGCTTAAAATAGAGCGCATATATAAGATAATCCCAATAGAAGCGATTAATATGGTTATATATGACAATATGGATGGAACGCCCATGGAAGGATTTAATATTTGTTGATAAGTGCCTTGGATGGGGCCTACTGATATATAATTTGGTATGTTTTGGAGATAATACCATACACTGGGGTTATATGCAACATCCCCTACTCCTGTAGTTGAAGAGGTAGTAATATTCATTAACAGGTTATAAAAAGTTTTTATAGCTCCTAAATGCATTAAATAGAATATAAATGCAACAACCAGCACTGCAAGCTCTAACGAAATACCTAAAATAACTTTTTTAATTTTTTGTATTTTTCGTATATTGATGATGGAATAAAGTACTATTGGGAGAACTATGAGGCCTGCAGTGTACCTTGTAAGGAATGCTAACATAATAATGGGTATGACAAAGTATAAAAATTTTGAATCCTTTTTAACACCTAAAACAGTTAAATAAATTGCCCATATTGAAAAAGAAACTCCGGGAATATCTATGCCGCCTGCAGCAACCCATGACAGTACAACTGGAAATGATATAAATATTATGCTGCCAGTAAAGCTTTGAATTTCATTAAACCGCATGTTTAATAATAAATACAGTCCAATTACTCCAATTACGAGCAGTATACTATCTAAAATAAAAATAGCATTGATGGAAACATATCCTGTTTTAAAAAAAAGAGATGTTAAAAGGGGTACAACTGGTGGAAGGTAGAGTGCACTGCCTTTTCCTATACCTGCAAAGTAGAGTGCATTATTTAAATAGTTAAAAACATCCCAGTAGGGAACACCAATTTTCATTTGAACGTATAAAATATAGGAAGTTATTCCTACTGTAATTAGGGTTAATATAAAGAGAGGGTTGCGGTATATTTTATTTAAATTTGTAAAAGCAGGTTTATGTTTGTTTTTTGCACTGTCCAATTCATCACCTTGAGTTAAAAGTCCTTGAAAATCTTAGAAGTATAATATGATTTAACATATCAAATTTAAATGCGCATGATTTATATGTTGGTCATGTTTCTAAGTTTTAATATTTAATTTTTAACAGTAAGCAATAAATATTTTTTCGCATAATCTAAAAATCTGGTTTATATTCTAATTTAACATATGTGGCTTTAAAATAGGTATTATGTTTAATCAGTTAGATATTATACAAAAAGAATAAATAAACAATAAATTTTAGTTTTTAAAGCAAGTTAACAGTCCATGGACTAATTTGGTATATCTAACACTTAACCATAATGAAAGTGACGTTAGAGTGGATTAAACTCTATTTTCTTTTTTTAGATAGTAATTCAACTGGTCTTTTATGATGTGGTTTAGTTTATATTCTATTTTAACCCCTGATTTTTGAATTTTTTTGGTATTTGATAGTAAAATTGGCACTTCTGCTGGTCTGAATCTGTCTGGGTTGAATTCTACTGCTATTTTTCCTTTATCTGTGTGGGCGTAAATTCCTTTATCTGCAATTGTATACTCAAGTTCTCCTTCTAACATCATATGGTCTACTGCTGTTTTTTCAAAACCAATTCCAAAAATCTTGGAATGGTCCATTGAAACTGGTTCTTTAATTATTTTTTCTCCATTAAATGTTTCAATTTTATTAATATTCCATCCTGCTTCTTTTAAACTTAATAATATGTAGCTTAGTACGGAATTTGTTTGCATTGAACCTTGGTTATATACTTCTCCACTTTTACCTTTCTCTGCCAGGAGCATGTAGCCGTTAACTATGTCTTTGACATGTGACCAGTCTCTAAAAGCGTTCACATTACCTATATTAATTTTGCTAATTTCTCCAAATTTTAATTTCATAATATGGTTAGTTATAACTGATGTAACGAACATAGGGCCTCTTCCAGCACCTTCATGGTTAAAAGCACGAGAAACAACAGTATCCAACCCATAAGAATGATAATAATTCCTCATTAAAAAATCACCATAAACTTTAGAAACAGCATAGGGAGACATGGGGCGTAAAGGATTAGTCTCTTTAATAGGAACTTCGGGAATATTTTCTACTTCAGGAAATATGGCGTGATGTTTTTTTTGCGCCTGCTCATGGTGAGTACTGGATGATATAACCAGCCCATATTCTTCGCTGGAACCTGCAAAAACAATTTTTGAGTCAATATCTTTCATCCTTACAGCATCTAATAAATTTGCGGTTCCTATGCAGTTTATCTGCTGTGTTTCCAGTGAATTCTCAAAGGACCTTGGAACAAAGGACTGAGCAGCTAAATGAAAAATAAAATCAGGATCTGACACGTCAAGTGCATTAGCAAGCGAAGTAATATCAGTTAAATCACCACCAATCAACTTTACATCCTTTTCAATTCCCTTGTCCTCTAAACTTTTGGTTTTTATTCCATCCGCCCTCTTTCTAACTAACCCACAGACATTAGCTTCCTTTTTTAACAAGCTTTCTCCTAAATAAGGCCCTACAAATCCATCTATTCCAGTTATTAAAACATTTTTACCTTTCCAGTTCATTTAAGCCCCTCATAACTAAATTTACACTTTAAATTAAGTAATTTCTGTGTTATATTACTCATTTTAGCTTTTATTGTATGTGATATGTCTTATATTTCGTAGAATGCGGGATATGGTCATTTAAATTTTTTATTTCAGTAGCCGTGCAAATGGGAGTATTAATGTATGTTCATTTTTCACATGCATTCGTCAGGGAATTCTTATTATTAAGTATGTGTTTATTATTAATTAATGTTACTAATTACTTACTAATATACAAATTTAGTATGTTAATTCCAGATATAATTCCCTCGTTTTATTTCCAACAGCTTTCCAGCTTGTTTTTTTGTTAAAATACTTGCATTTTTCCTTAAGATGTTCCTGTTTTTCAGCACTTCTTAGGAGGCCGCATATTTTTTCCAGTAAATCCTGCTTATTTTCGCTTTTAAATAGTTCTATACAACTATATTCTCTTTTTATTTCTTTAAAATAATCCAGGTCAGAAGTTATGGTTGGGATTTGGTAGCTTAAGGCTATATTAAGAGCTGCAGAAGCTATAATCCACCGGTAAGGATATATAAAAATATCCGTGGCGCCTGCAACAACTGGCAAATGTTTTCTATCAACAAAACCAAGAAATTTCACCCTGTCCTGTAACCCTGCATAAAATATTTGCTCTTCTAAAAGGTGCTTGTACTCAATTTGTTCTTTAGTTCTGGGCTCGCCTGCTATAACAAGGATATGGTTTTTATCAAGCTCAGGTAAAATATCAACAAGGAGATCATGTCCTTTATTTAAACCTATAAATCCAAAAATAGTCAATATTTTCTTGTCTGCTACGCCTAACCTATTCTTACATAACTTTTTATCCAGTAATTTGATTTGGATGGTACCCAGCGGAATTAAAAATAACTTACCCTTTTTTACTCCACAATTTTCCATAGAATTGATTAAATTACGGTTATGGACAATTAATTTGTCAGAAAAGTTTAGAAATTTAATAATAAGTTTATCTATCCTTGAATTTGAGTCTATTTCATGTACAGTGGTAATTATTTTATTTTTTCTCCAGAATTTCAGCAGAGATATAACCATTGGAAAATAACTGAGTGAAATGTTAGGTATAAACGGGCCAAATAAATCGCTGTGGTACTGAATATGTGTAATCTGATCCTTTGGGATATTTTTTAATAATTTAAAGAAATAAAAAAGATTTTTAGGTCCTGATTTTTTAACGGGACAGATGTTGATTTGAATATCATCATATTTTTTTAATTCATCAACAAGTAGTCTGGTGGTATCAGCTATTCCACATTCTGTGTTCCAGCTGGTAATGAAATTAATAGTAATCATTTTTCCATCTGGTGATTATTTAATAAAAATACCGTTTTTTATTCCTTTTAAAAAGTAATTACTGTGTTTCAGGCTTCTTTTATATATGCCGTATAATGTATACTTACAGGTTAAATTCCAGAAATAGAATCCAAAAAAAAGGAGCAGAAAAGAAATATACTCTGTTCTATTTGCATATTTTCGCATGAACCAGAACTTATTCCGGGTATAATAATATAATTTAGTGGGGTCATCTGTTGATGCTGAAACCTTATGCCATATTTTAGCTTTTGGAACGTATACTGACCTGTACCCTGCTTTATTTCCTCTTGTGCATAAATCTGCTTCTTCCCAGTAAGCAAAATATTTTGTATCGAATAAACCTATTTTCTCTAAAACTTCTCTTTTTACAAGCAAGCAGGAACCTTCACCATATTCTACAGTCTTTATTTCATCATACTGGCCATTATCAACTTCATTTACACCAATGGAGCGAGACTGTCCTTTAAACATGTTTAAGGATCCGCCGGCGAAATTTATAACATTTCGCTTGTTATTAAAATCATAGTAATATGTTTTGGGGCTTGCAAATCCTATTTTATGACTGCTTTCAGAAACTTTAACCAGTTCTCTTAAAAAATCACTGTCAACTACTGTATCATTGTTTAAGAGGAGAATGTAGTCTGAATCTAAATTAGTTAATCCATATCTTATTCCAATGTTGCTTCCCTCTGCAAATCCATAATTTTTGTCATTTTTAATCAGCACAACCTCTGCAGAATTAAATTCTATTTTTTCAGATTGTTCTTTTGTATATTCTGCAGTTTTAATCGGTTTATCTTTTAAAGAATATTTAAAAAAAGCAGATTTAACTTCAATTCCGCCTTTACAGTATCGCCTTATTTTTTCCAGAGAATTATCTGAAGATGAATTGTCAACAACAATTATACTGTAATTGAAATAGGTAGTTTGGCGTAATGATTCAAGACATTCTATAGTGTCTTCAGAACCATTCCAGTTTAAAATTACCACTGCAATTTTAGGGTTCATAATATCATGATATGTTTTTTTTTTTGACTGGAAAACATTCCTTTAAATGTTCTGGAGGTAAAAATGATACTCATAGTTAGTATGTACTTTCTAACATAAATAATTTTTATATCAATATAATATAAAATTAACATTGATTTTAGGGTATTATTTCTTCAAAATAGCCCTATTTGAACTTTTTAAAGTTTTTATTATATAATTAGTAACTATTATTCCATATAATCGGGTTGTAAAGATAGACAATCTACAATGAATTTAAATTATTAGTTTTCTTGATTGAGGCTTTAAAAATGATAAATTTAAACTTTAAATTTGCAATTTATGATGTATATTTGTCTATTGCTCGGTTTAAATGGTTTAATAATCTGATTCCTGCATGTTTTATGGTCCAGAAATTTTGAACATTAGTTATGGCATTTTTTGACATTTCACGACTTTTATCTGTGTCCCTTAGAAGTTCAAGAATGGCATGTGCAAATAGATTTTCATCTCTATCTATGAGCAATCCTGTTTCATTGTGTACCACTGTTTCCCTAACACCTCCTTCTTTAACAGCAACAACAGGAGTTCCACAGTTCATGGATTCAATCGGAATTAACCCAAATGGTTCAAGATAAGGAGTATAAATAACTATTTTTGCTTTATTATATAATTTTATCAGTTCATGGTCCTTTATTAAATCTAGAATAGTTAATTTTACTCCTAATTTATTTGCAAGTTGTTCTATGTAATTTTTCCATTCCAGCGATGAGAAATTAGAAACTATGATGAATTCTGGACGTATTTGTTCGTTTATTAAAGATAAAGATCGTATTGTAAAATCATATCCTTTGATAGGTGTACACGAACCCACAGACAGCACGAAATTTTCAGAAGATAGTTGCAGCGGTTTAAATTTATATGTATCAATTCCAAGGTAAGAAACAAAAGAATTCAATCCGTATGTTTTTAGAAGAGATTCTCTTGAAAAATAGGAGTTTGCTAGGATATATCTAGCATGCCTGGCATTTATGCTGTCAATTTTAAATGTATTGTTCAAATCCCGATATTTCATTTTTTTTCTAATAAAATTAGGATTTTCTATATCATTTGAGACTTCTTCAAGGATTTTATCGTTGCGTAAAGGCTGTTGGCAGTAGTAAACAGCAGGTATTTTGATATATTTAAGAATGAAAGGGGACATTGTAAACCTGTCCTGTTCACTTAAAACTACATCATAATTTCCTCCATTAATATGCGTGGCAATAAGTTTTTCAGTTGATTCAAGCTCTTTCAGTGATATCAAGTCATTACTGGGAGTTTCTGGGTTAAGTTTGGAATAAATTAATGATCTTAAAAAACCAGTTTTTACAGGAAATATCTTAAAATTATTCACCAATTCTACTAGAGATAAAAAGCTTTCATTTGCAGTTTCAGGAACAAAAACATCAACTTCATGTCCTGAAGAGACCAGATATTTAACATGATCATACAATGCTCTTTTGGCACCTCCTGAAGGTAAATTATGAAAAACAGCAATTTTTAATGTTTCTTTCATATGACTCCTCTATGTACAGTAATTTTTAAGCAGGCAAGTAAATTCTTTATTCTGGATAATTTTGAAACAATTTAATTATTACACATGTTTTAAGCCTAAAATTTTATTTAAACTGTTATTTATGTTCAAATATTATTTTTATATATTAATCAAGATTTTTTATTTGATTACTGTTATAATCAATGCTATTGTCCTGTAAATTGTATTTTTTACCAGTTCTGATAGGGCTGCCGTATAATTTAAGCCCGCTGATAAATCCTTTTAAATAGGGGTTAAATCCTCCTCTTAAATCTCTATTAATTAGGTAAGAAATGATCTGCGGTAAAAATAGGTATATGAAGAAATATAATAAGAATTTAAAATTATTATGGTTATTGATGTTTTGTTCCATAAAATAAATTCTATTTCGGGTACAGTAATAAGTTTTAAGATAGTTTGTACTTGATACACTTACTTTGTGCCAGATTTTCGACTTGAATGCATAAACTGATTTATATCCTGATTTTCTTCCCCTAAAACACCAGTCAACATCCTCCCAATACATAAAATAATTAGCATTTAACATTCCGATTTTATTAATCACTTCTTTTTTACAGAGTATACATGAACCGGTGATGTAATCTAATTCGCAGTTTTGATCATATTTGCCATCATCTATCTGATTAAAAGCTGTTTCAACCGCAATAACTTTTTTGAGGTCTATTTTTCCTCCACCAGCTGCTTGTATAACTTCTTTTTTGTCGTAGAAATAAGTTTTTGCCCCTACAAACCCTATTTTTTCATCATTTTCAGCTGCTTTTACGAGTTCTTCGAGAAAATTTCTGTCAACAACTGTATCATTGTTTAACAAGAGAACATAGTTAGATTTAAGGATACAAACTGCGTATTTAATTCCAGTATTGTTTCCGCCTGCAAAACCGTAATTTTCATTATTTTTTATTAAAATAATTTTTTCGGCGGGTAATATGTTAGAAATCTCTTTTTCATCTTTTTGTGCAGTTTCAAATTCATTTTCATTATATTCAAATATTCTTATGGGTTTATTGAATGTATTATAATTGAAGAAGTTAGATTTTACTTCTATTTTTCCTTTACAGTATTCTTTTATTTTTTCTACAGAGTTGTCGTTGGAATTGTTATCAATTAATATAACATTAAAATCAGGATAATTAATATGATAAATTGATTCTAAACATTTTATAGTATCTTTCCATCCATTCCAGTTCAGAATAATTATAGCAACATTATTTTCTGGTTTTTTCATGATATAACCTTTAAATGTGCTGAATTATTATATAATCCATTCTTTTTGTATTTCATATAATAGCGGGTGGTTAAACATACTGATTCTAAGCCATATATTACTTAAAATAATTTTATTAAGTTCTAATGTCTTTTTAACTTTTAATGAATATAATAATGCTTTTTTTAGATAAAATATTGTTTTATTTAAATTTTTAATACCAAAAAGGTGTGATAATGGATAATATTTAAGCATTGTAATCAATAAATTTTTATTGTAATGGTATTCCACTAGATCAGATGTTTTATGCTGATTTATACTTTCTGAAATACCTCTTTTATGATAGACTATTGAATTTACGGCTAAAACAGATTTGAATCCTTTTAATCTGATTCTCCAGGAAAGATCTACATCTTCAAAGATTACAAAAAAATTTTCATCAAATAATCCACTGTTTTTTAAAACTTCTTTTGGATAAACAGCCGCTGCAGCACAGGCTCCAAATATTTCTCTATCCTTCCTAATTGGATTATATGCTGAATTTATTCCTTTGTCCATTGCACTCCAAATATGAATTTCCTGACCTAAAGAATCTATTAACTTTCCATCAGGTTTTAAAAGTAAAGATTGAATGCTCCCTATGTTCCTATATTTTTTCGCTGCTTTTATTAATTCTGTAAGAAAATCAGGCTCAACCATAGTATCATTATTTAAAAGGAGTATATATTGCGAGTCAGTATTTAATGCAAATCTTATCCCAACGTTGTTTCCCCCAGCAAAGCCATAATTTTGCTTATTTTTAATTATAGTTATTTTTTTAGATGATAATATCCTATGATATTCATCTGATCTATTTTTCAATGTTTTAAGTTCTTTTTCTGTGTATTCAAAGATTTTAATAGGTTTGTTTAAATGGCTGTACTTAATATGTTTGGATTGGACCTTAATTTTGCCTTTACAGTACTCTTTTATTTTTTCTATGGAATTATCAGTAGAACTGTTGTCTACTAATATAACATCATAATTGGAATAATTAATCTGGTAAATTGATTCTAGACACTCTATGGTGTCTTTCCAGCGGTTCCAGTTTAGAATAATTATTGAAACTTTTGGGTTCATTTAGGACCTCAAATTAATAAATAAAGCTTAATTTATAATTTATGAATTAAGCGACCATTATCGAAATTTTATTTAGAATATAATTTAAAATAACAATTATACATCAATTACTGCGTATAAACGGTAATATAGGGAAGATTTAATGAATTTTAATTTATTAAATAGACTAATTGGCAATCTTAACCATAAAGGTAATCCTGCAATTAATGATAATTGATTTAAATTAATAGGATCATCTTCTACAACTCTAAATGTGCTGAATTCTTTTGAAATTAAGTTTTCAAGGTCTTTTTTTGTGAAAAAATTAACATGATCTCTTTCTAAAATATGTTCATATGTTAATCCTGTTGATTTAAGCTCAAAAAATTGTGTGCAGTTGGGTACTGTTATAAGTATATTTTTCTTTGCTACTCGTTTTGATTCCTTTAAAATTTTATGTGGATTATCTACATGTTCTAAAATTTCAAAGAGTAAAACTGTATCAAAAGTGTTGTCTGGAAATTCTAAATTGTATGCGTCCATTGTATATGCTTCTACGTCATTTTCACGTGTTTTTTCAACATATTCGGGATTTATGTCTACACCTGTACATTTAAATCCCAAATTGTTTAAATTACAACAATAACCTCCTGTAGCACATCCTAAATCTAATATTTTCCTTCCCGCATGGTTGGTAACAAAATTAATGGACTTTAAGGATGCACATGGTTCTATAGTTAAATACCAGTCTTTAGTATCCCTAAATATTTCATTATTTTCCATTAGATTACCTCCATGATGTCATTAAAATATTGATTATGTCAAAATTTTAGATTATTTAAATTCATGATTGTCCTTTTTTAAGGTTTTATTTGAATATTTCAAGACCATTTCAGTTAAAATGCTATATATTACTATATTTATTATTAGTAATATATTTATCTCCTTAATTGTTTCAATAGCATTATATCAACTTCATCAATGCACCCAACTATATAAATAAGGATGAAATACAGCAAAGTGGCCATAATAATCAATAAAAACAGATTTAAATCTTTAAAATACAAAATAAATATACTCATGACCAGAGTTGCAAATAAAATCTTTGATAAATCATCCATGACTGTTTTATATTGAATTCCATAACCAGATTTGTAAGTAACCAGAAAAATGTACACTGTTGAAAATATTGCAGATATAAGCGTAGCAAAACTTGCTCCAATATAACTAAAGAGAGGAATTAAGAATAAATTTAATAATATATTTGTTGCAGCAGATATTATAGAGATTTTGGTTATAATATACTGTTTATTTATTGATTGTAACAGCTGTACAAATGGAGCCCCTGCAAAAGTTAGCATAATTGTCCATATCAGTATCTGTAAGGCAATTATTGATTGACTATATCCTGGACCGAAGATCGTTAATATAATTTTATCTGCTAAAATTGTCACTCCCACTCCCAGCGGAACTCCAAGTATGATCATATATTTGAAATATTTTTCGTTCATTAATTTAAGCGAATTTTTGGAAGATGTGTAAAACTGGGACATAACTGGAAAAATAGCCATATTAATTGCATTTGGTATAAACAACAGTATCAGCATTAATCTGTATGCAGCACTGTACCAACCAACCACTTCTGCTCCCTGTACTACAGATAGCATTATTGAGTCAATATAATTATACAACATTCCACTAAGGGCAGTTATCCCAAATGGCCATGATTCTTTTATTAGGGGCTTCCAAAATGAAAGATCTATTCTAAGTTCAGGCAACGGAAAGTTTTGCACATATTTGAAAAGGATATATGCTAAGATTAATCCTGCAGAAATCACATTAATAAAAGCAAAGAAAATAATGCTTAAATTATAGTGTATCATAATTACAGTGCCTAAAAGCACTATAACCGAACTCAGTATGGTACTCAATGATATGTATTCCATTCTTTCATTGGCCTGGAAAATAGCACCTAAAACACCTGAAAAAGATCCTATTATCACAGATACTGTGACAATATAAATAACATTTTTAACGATTTCGGGGTATCCAATTATATTGGCGATGATTATTATCAATCCAAACGTTAAAATGGACAGGATAATTTTTATGAGAAAAATATTGGAGATATATTTATCTCTATCAG
Organism: Methanobacterium sp.; assembly: GCF_038562635.1. Classification (NCBI taxonomy): domain Archaea; kingdom Methanobacteriati; phylum Methanobacteriota; class Methanobacteria; order Methanobacteriales; family Methanobacteriaceae; genus Methanobacterium; species Methanobacterium sp. The sequence continues at coordinate 122,814 of NZ_JBCFBO010000001.1, forward strand.
ATAAATTCCTTGAAATTTCTCTTACCATAAGCGTGCTCATACCTAAATCCGCAAAGATGCCGAGAATTCCGGTAATCGAAAGTGCAATAGACCATATTCCAAATATATTGGCTCCAAAGTATCTTGCAGCGTACATTGTAATAAAAAATGTGAAAATATAGCTTATAATCTGTGATATCAATAAAAAAGTAGTATTTTTTGCTATTTTACGAACTCTGCTCATTAAAAATTCTTCCTTTTTTAATGATGATGTATTAAATTAAAGTTGGATCTATTAAATTACAGATCTAGTTTTTATAACTTTAATAACTCTTTATAACTGGTTAAAATGGTAATTCTACATTAAAATAATGAAATCAAGTGCATATCATATATTAAATTAGGAATATTTGTTTTTGACTTCTTTATTGTACATTACAATATCACTGTAACTTATTACTTACTTACAATAAATATATTTCTATTATGGGATCATTTTCATGTACAAATTGGAAATTAAATAAATAAATGGCTTAATGATAATATTTGTATTTTTTGTAAATTAGATGAGTTAATAATGAATTTAAGTTAAAAAAAAATAGTTTTTTTATATTTTTATAAAATTAAACGGCATTATTTTAAGATAGAACTTTTTTAAACCATTCTACAGTTTCTTTCAGTTCCTCTTTAAAATCAGCTTTTGGATCATAACCCAGTGATTTAGCCTTGGATATATCTGCTAATGAATACTTTATATCTCCAGGGCGTTCTTTCTCATATAATGGCTGTATGTCTATTCCAATAATTTCTTTTATCATCAAAAAAAGCTGGTTTATAGTAGTGCTTTTACCAAGGCCTATATTGAATGCACCTGTTAATTTTGATTCTGCTGCCATAATATTGGCGGCTACAACGTTTTTTACTGAGACGAAATCTCTGCTCTGCTCTCCATCTCCATATATGATTGGACTTTGATTTTTAAGTATTTTATCAATGAAAATAGGAATTACAGCAGCATATTGTGAGTTAGGGTCCTGCCTTGGTCCAAATACATTAAAATACCTAAGGGAAATTGTTGGTAATCCATAAATTTCAGAAAATACATTGCAGTATAGTTCCCCTGTAGTTTTACCTACAGCATAGGGTGATAAAGGGTTAACTGGATCATCTTCACCAAGCGGCAGTGATTCTGTATCTCCATAAACAGCAGAAGAAGAGGCAAGCACTACCTTTTTAACATCGGTATTTTTTGCAGCCTCCAAAACTTTTAATGTCCCTGTTATATTGACTTTATTTGAAGTAAATGGATCATCTACACTTTTTTGAACGCTGGTAACGGCTGCCTCATGGAAAACATAATCTGCACCATCAAAAATTTCTTCTAAATTAATTGAAGTTATATCCCCCAGTGTAGTGTCAATTTTAGAAATATTAAAGTGTTTTATATTTTCTATATTTCCAGTTGATTGATCATCAATAATAACGACCAGATTGTCTTCACTAAGTTTTTCGACAAGATGTGATCCAATAAATCCGAGACCGCCTGTAACTACAACTTTTTTATTTTTCATAGGTATTCCTCTATAAGATATTACTGTTTAAACTGAACTTCGAGTTACACTCACGTTTAGATTAAGCGAACGATACACGTTTTGAGTATCAGGCAATTTATATAATAAAAATTTTACACTCTGGTTTCCAGCAGGAAGATTAAATTTGAATGGAATTTCTTTTTGTTCACCATTTGTAAGGGTAATGCTTTCATTTTTTAAAATAGTTTGATTATTTTTTACCACTAACTGGTATGTAGTATTTGCATATTCATGATTTACAATACCAATAATCATATTTCCACTTTCGCCGGCAGTTAAATTAGTTGGGTAATCACCTGCTTTTCCAGTAGGTCCTAAAATATAAAATTCGGTGAATTTTTCGCCAGGTTGTGGAAAAACGACAATATAAATAGTTGCAACAACTGCAATGATAAGTGCAATAATTAAAATAATTGATAGTGGTTTATCCAAGTTAAATTTACTCATATATAATCTTCCTTCTTTGTGTGTGTTAAATTTATTCTATAAAATTGCTTATTTAAAAATTGTTTATTTAAATTAGATCATATTTCTAGAATATTATTATTTTATTTGTTTTGATAATTATTTTTGTTTATTTTATACTAAATTTACATAATACTTTTTTCTATTTGTATACATATATAGATTAAATTAATGATATATTAAAATAAGTATAGGGATATTTTGTGAAATTTTAAAAGTTATTGAACTTTAAAATCGGGCAAATTATAATATCTAGAAAATCTTTAAGAATTCCTCCCTAGAAAAGTACAATGTATTTTACAGCCTTAATTTTTTAATTTATATTAGTGTTAGTACAATTATTTCAAATATTTATGGTAAGATGATCTGAATCCATTGAATTAATAATTATGATTTAAGTGGAAATTCCCTGTTTTTAATATTGAAAAATGGAAAACCAGTATGATCTATATGGAGATTTCCCATTTAATCTTACGAATTCATGATTTCAAAAACATTTATATGGGATAAAAACATAATCTGGTTTGTCGGAACTATGTTTCCTTATTCCGGTATGACGAACAACCATCGAAAAATTCACAAAAAGCAAAAAAAAGATAGAAATTATCTTGCTTTCGGCTTAAAACACAACCATTGAATGATACATTAAGAATATATGGACTATATGCGGATGATGTTGTGAATATATCTTTAAATGTATATTTAAATTAAATAAACATTGTTAATTTGGATAATGGGAATATATTCAATTAAAATTAATTTGTTATGGTTAAATGATCCAATTAATGTTTTAACATCTAATGGAAAATGTGGCAAATTTGTGAATATGCTAATTTAAAATGATTTTACATCATATTGCCAATGTAAAATTATTAATAAGTTCTATAGAAGAGGTATAATTTGTAAAAGCATTGATTGGAGAATTTAAGGTATGATTGTATTGAGTTGAAAGAAATTATTGTCATCATACGCTCTAATAAAAATGGGAAGGACTGAAAGTGAAAACATTTATATATTTAGTTGATCATCTTTTTATCATGATTATTCATGTTGATATTGTAACGGTGTTAAGTTATGTTCTCGCAGTAATATCTGCAATTATTGTAGGATTTATACTTAGACTTCCTTTACTTCCTGAAAGGCCAATGAGGGATTCATGGACAATAAGTATAATTTTTCCAACTATCATAATTGCACTGGGGTTATCTGCAATAGTTTTTGAGCTTGGATGGAATGGAATGATAGTGGGAATTGTCATAGGAGTACTATCTGCATTAATTTCCAAATATTTACTTGAAAAAATTCTCCCACCACATACAGACCTGATTGGGGGTGAATCTGGTGAATGAGATAATAGGAATTATAATAGCAGCAGTTCTATGCTGGTTTAACTTTGTACTTATAGATACCTGGATGGGCCTTCCTGAAAAACCCGGTGTCAAAGGTGCAGGTGTTATTGGAAGAGATGTAAAAAAAAGAGGTGGAGATCTATCGGGTGGATTCTTCCAGGGAAACATTGTATGCTCTCCTGATGCATCAGCAGGTACACTGTTAAGTGCTATAGCATGTTACCTTATAGGTATTCCTGCAGGTGGATTTGTCGCAGCTTTACTTGTATTTATTGGTAATAGACTTTGTGCAGACCCAGGATATGCTGGTACAACTGGTGCAATTACTATAATGATTATAATAGCTTTAACTTCATTTATTGGTATCTCTCCAGAGCAATTTATTATAGGTATGTTACTTGCAATTGTTACAATACAAGGACTAGATCACCCAAGAGCATCTAAATTACTTGGTAAAATTGCCAAAAAAATGGGAAGATATACAAACTTAACTTAAAACATCAAACTATAAAATAAATAAACTACAATATATTAAAAAGGTAGATAAAGATGCTAATAGAGATTGCAGGGATTATAATTGTATTTATGGCTTTAAGAACTCTAATTGCCCGAGATAGAAGTGAAAGGATGCTCTATCTAAATGCGATGAGTTTTGGTATATCTGCACTTATTGCCCTTTATATACAGACTCCATTTGGAGCTATAATTGCAATAACTTATTTTGTAGCTTCTACTATAAGTTCGAATGCAATTGCATATTCTATTGGAAGAATACAAGAGGAAATTACTGTTAAATAATTTAAAATCGGTGGAATAATGGCTATCGTAGATTTCATAAATATATCAACAGTATCGGCTGCCGTAGCTTTGATTGGGTCAGCTGGTATAATATTACTCCCAAAGCCTGTTGATAAAGTGATAATGTTTACTCTGCTTCAGGGAGGTTTTATAGGGATGATAGTAGCAGCGAAATACTTGGATGTTGCAGTAGCTGTTGCATTATTCGATCCAATTTCAACAGTTATCCTTTTAATTGGTATTATAAAACTCAATGATGTAAGACGAAAAAAACTAGAAGCCCAGGAGGAATCGAACATTGCTTGATATTTACATATGGTTTTATACAGGCTGTGCACTGGTAATACTGGGCAGCATTGCAACAGTTATTGGTCCTGGGGTTAAAGACCCAATAGTAAGGACATTAAATACAGAAGTAGCTGCAGTGGGAGTTTCAATGATACTTTTGACTTACAATCATACTATAGCGCTTCTTACATTCGTTGCAGCAACTGTTATAATGACTATGATCCTTTTGAGGGCAATTGTAAGGCTTGAGGAAATGGGGGCTAAGGTATGAGAAGCATAGGAAGGCTTTTAAATGATCTTGCAAACCCGGATAATATTCCGAGGTTTTTTTCCTTAGTGCTGGGAATTGTGCTTATAGTAGGTTTTGTAATGCCATTTGCATTAAATGACCATCAAATTTATCCAAGACCTGAACCTCAAAGCCAGATTAATTCAGGTGATCCGCTGGCACCTTATGACCGTGGTGGTACTGTAATTGCAGATTGGGGCCTTAATGGTAACTTCCTTTTACAGCCAGGTATTGTTAAATCGCAATACCCACAGTTTTCGGTAAACTCAGGCAAAGTAACAGGATATCTGTCTCCAATGGCATTATCAGTTAAAAATACAACATTATATTATGGTACTTCAATTTATTCATCTCCTGGTGGGTTAATAGATGAAATACTCTACTACTCAAGGGGTTTCGATACAATTCTTGAGTCCAGTATCTTGATGATGGCATTTGTAATTGCTTCATTTATAGCACTTCAATTTACAATGAGGAGGGAAGAAGAATGACCGGTGCTGAAGTTTTAGTTCCAAGTGTTGTTTCCCCTTTGGTAGTTTCACTTTACCAACCGGCCATACTGGTTGGTTTATTAACCGGTTTTATAGGCCTTCTTGGAATAGCCTTTAAAAAAGGTGATTTAACTGCTCTTATACTTACAGACATTGTAGGATTTGCAATGTTAATTATAGTTGCAGCAGTTGCAACTGATTTGGCGGAAGCGCTTATACTTCCGGGACTTGTAGTCGAACTTGCTGAAATCCTTGCGATTTCAGAAGTCCTTATGAGCAGAGAAATGAGAAAAACAGGAAAAAATGTTGATTTGATTCCACTTCCACTTTCACTGGATATGGAAATTTTAGAAACTGCACCTGCTTTCCTTGCAATAATACTTATAGCTTATGGGGCATTTCTAAGCGGATTTACAGGAGGGGCCGTTGCAGGAACAGGAATATTGTTTTACGTCCTTTCTAAAACAATTAGAGGAGTCCCTTCATCTATATGGGAAGGAGTTGCAGGAATATCTGGAGTGGCATGGGTACTCTGGTTAATAGGTTTCCTCATGTTCTTTGTTACCCCTCAATACTGGTTACTCGCTCTATTCTTGTCAGCATTTGGAGTGTTGATAAAGGTAGCATCTAAAGTTGGACTTATAGGTGTTTTGGGTAGAGAAGAATTTAAGAGAGAAAAATAATTATGATTCATACTTAAAATGATTTGGAGCAAATAAAAATGGATATAGCAACATTAGGTGGGCAATTATTTGGTTACATACCTTTAGGAGATATTGTGCTTTACTTTACCCCATTTAATCTGTTCCTATTTGGTGGAGCACTCCTGTTTACATTTCTTATAGCTGTAAGTAATACAGAGACCCAGGTAGAAGCTAGATTTGGTTCTCTTGAAGATAGGGAAGTAAAAGTAGATAAAGATGAATTTAAAGTAAGGAGATTTCTTGCGATAATATGTGGTCTTGCAACTGCAGGTGCTATGATAACAGGAGACCTTTTCAACTTTACATTATTCGTTGCATTAATTGGTATAGTAAATATCGGATTGGTAGGCGCTGTTAAAATGGTGGATGTTTTAGATTCAGCATTCCAGTACGGTATAATTGCCATGATTGCATCCCTTCCTTTATTTGGAGGAGCAGCAACAATTTTAGCTGCAACAGGTACTTTAAGTTTGATAGAAATTTCTCACTTGAGTTTGGTGACACCAATGGTACAATTTGCATCGGTACTGCTCTTAATGGGTATTGCGGGTGAGACTGGTATAGCTCCATTTTATGCAACAAAAGCTGAAATGTTTAGAACTCCCGGTTCACCGTTTTTAGTTATAATACATTTAAGTTCATTACTTGTAATTGTAAGGGCAATTGAAATATTGCTGCTTATCAACAAACCATTTTAAAAGATTTATCAGGTGAAATAATGAATAAAATGAGTATAATAAGCTCAATAGTATTAATAATTTCTGTAGGGAGTATAATATACGCATTGATATTTAATCCTGCAGATTGGATAGTCTATGGAATTTCAATTATATTTATCCCATTGGGCGTACTCTCATTTGGACTAATAATCATGGCAAAAGCCAGAGAAGAAGAGAAAGAAGATAGAAGGAAGGAACCCTTCATCGGATATTAATAATCAATTTCAATCGGTGATCAGATGAATTTAATGGCAAATATCCTACTAAACGTCCTTATTGCATTCTTAATTGGAAGCTTGCTTCTAGGATTATACAGGAAAGTGGTGGCTAGAGTACAGACTAGGCCTGGCCCTCCAATAATCCAGTACCTTTTACATTTACTTAAATTTTATATTAAAGAATCATCATTTACTAAAACGGCTGCAATGCCTTTTTATCTAGGAATAGCTAGTATTATGATGGTTATATGGATAACTGCAGTAATAGTGGGGCCAGTGGTTCAAGGATCACTTTTAATCATATTTGCCGTATATGCTCTTCATAAAATAGTGGAACACAATGCCGGATCCTCTTCAGGCTCGCCGTATGGTAAATTAAGCTGTGTCAGGGCAGTATATTCAGCAGCAGCAGAAGTGCCTCTCTTCTCGGTCCTTGTTATTATTTACCTTAAAACAGGATCTATGGGAATTGCAGATATAATAAATTATCAGGCTGTTCATGGACCTTTGCTTTACAGTATACCACTAGCAGCCGCAATGTTTTTCGTGCTTATAGTATCAAAAGCGCAATATACTCCATTTTCAATAACTAAAGGAAAAGATATAGTATCGGGATATGAAACTGAACACTACGGATTACTACGAGGATATCTAATGATATCTGAGGCCCTTATGTGGTATATGTTACTATGGGTATTTTTAATAGTATTCTTTGGAGTATTAAGTCCTTTATGGCTTATAATAGGAATGATAATAATGACAGTAGGAATAGCGTTTATAAGTGCTACTACACCACTTTTAAACCCTAACCACTCTGTAGTACTGCAGATAATATTTGCAGCAATAGGAATTATAGGTTCAATATTACTCATGAATGTGATTTAGTTAATAAATAAAATATTTTCATAGGAGAATAAAAAAAAATGATGAAAGAACAGGATACGCTCTTCTTAATGGCTCTTGTTGGAGTAGGGGCCATAATAATGAGTATACTTGCTGTATTTGAACAGTGGATTATCGTAGCACCTTTAACAATTGCTGTAGTTATTCTGGCATTTCTTCTTCTATACCAGAATAGACACAAATTTGCTCATCTTGCAGAGTCTCTTGAAAAAGGAGCTTTTATTGTAGCCCTTATATTGTTTATATTATCATTTATATACCTTTATAAACCTGCCTGACTGGTGATATCATGGATTTAATAATTTATCTTATATATATACTTTCATTTGTAATTGGGATGATTGTAGGGCTTTTACTTAGTTATAAAAAGTATACTGAACCTTTCGTTAGCAAAAATATTGATCTGGTGGCCCTTGTAATCTCAATTATAGGATGGATATTGTTCTTAAATAGTCAATTTATTGCGCTAATTCCACAATATATTTCGATTACAGTAGGTCTGTTCTTTGTGGCTACTGTACTTGGAATGAGACCTGGATATGGAAGATATGAATTAGCAATTGGATTTATAGTATCTGGCCTAATTTGGCTTGTAGGGATGGTCCTTTTATGAATAGTGATTTAAAAGAAAAAAGTGAATCATTAATGGAACTGATGAAAGGGAGAATATTAAACAGTTACAGATGGCAGGAAGATATAATAAAGCCATTTTCAAAGGAAATGGGTATTACTCCCAAAGAATTAGAAAAAATTTTAATGAGACGATTAGACATGTCAAGCCTTGAAGCTTTACATCCGCGCTTTGAATCGTCTAGATATAGTTGTATACTTAATAAAATACATTCAGACCTGCAAATTTGCTGGCTTTCTGATGTAATGGAGATTATATCAAAGGAAGACGCTGATGCAATAAAAGATAAAATTGCAAAAGAAGTTATTAATGGTAAATCTTATGAAGATGCCATAGTTGATGGTAAAAAAGAATTGATTGAATATCTTATGAGGTAAAGAAATGTTAGATGCGCTTAAAGATATCGTAAGGAAAAGCTCTATTCACGCCTGTCTTATAAATACTGGGGGATGTAATGGGTGTGATATTGAAATAGTTGCCCTTTTATCTCCTCGTTATGATTTAGAACAGTATGGGATTTATTTCCACAATAATCCAAGAGAAGCTGATGTAATTTTAGTTACAGGACCAGTAGCAGAGCAGTGGAAAGAAAATCTACAACGACTTTATGCTAAAGCTCCAAACCCTAAGATAGTGGTTGCAATTGGAGCATGCCCACTTTCAGGAAACGTTTATAATCAGGAAGGTAGTGCAATATACCCTCCTCTTCACGATTTTATTCCAGTGGATGCATCAGTTCCAGGATGCCCACCAAGACCAACAGAAATATTAAAGGCCCTTCTGGCAGTTGGTCCCGATGCAATAGCAGCCAAAGGGAGGCAAAGTAAATGATAGTTCCTATAGGACCACTTCACCCTGCACTTAAAGAACCTCTGCGTTTAAAACTCCACACAAAGGGAGAAAGAGTTATAGGTGCTGAAATAGATTATGGTTATGTTTACAGAGGTATTGAAAAGGTTATGGAAGGAAAAACCTGGCAAAAATGTGTTTATTTATCAGAAAGGGTTTGTGGAATATGTTCATATGTACATACAATGACATTCACTGAAACATTTGAAAAGATTGCAGGTGCAGAACCTCCATTACGGGCTCAATTTTTAAGGGTAATTGCCAATGAACTGGACAGAATACAAAGCCATCTACTTGCAAATTCAACATATTTCAACACAATTGAACATGAAACCCTATTTATGTACATGCTTTCCATGAGAGAACTTATAATGGATGCTATTGAACTTTTAACTGGTAACAGGGTTCACATGGCATGGAATGTCGTTGGAGGAGTGAGGTTAGATGCTAAAGAAGTTCATCTAAAAAGTATTCTGGATCTTTTAGATAAATTTGAGTCGCAGTATGCTAAATATCCTCAAATGTTTGAACACGGCCCACTTCTAGGTCTAAGATCTAGAGATGTGGGAGTTATATCTAAAGAAGATTCACTTAAAGCAAGGACTGTAGGGCCCATAGCCAGAGCTTCATCCATAAAACATGATTGGAGATCAGATAAACCTGTATATAAGGACCATTTAGATTTCAATGTAATCTGGCGTGATGAAGGGGATAACTTCGCAAGAAATATGAACCGGTTTGATGAAGTTACAGAATCAGTAAAAATGATCAGGCAAGCTATAGAAAACCTTCCTGAAGGTAAGGTAAGGACTAAAGTAGATATACCTGCAGGATATGCAGATAACAGAAATGAAGCTCCAAGGGGAGAAGTAGCATACATGATAGAAACAAATGGTAATCTAATAAAGAACATCTCCATAAGGACTCCAAGTATAATGAATATCGATGCATGTGCTAGATACATGCTTAAAGATGTTGCAACAGTTGCAGACGCTGTTGCGACCTATGCAAGCGTAGATCCATGTGTCGCATGTACAGAAAGAGTTACAGTAATAAATGAAGAATCAGGTAAAGTTACAGAATTTGATGGAATACAAAATGTTAATTCAATTAAGTTGAAATAATTAATCGAGGTTAATTCACAATTAATTTAAAATAAAAGATGGTGTTTTATGTCTTCAGTAATATGGTATTTATACGAATTTGCAAGAAAAGGATGGGTTGAAAACTTTGTAGGGGCTGCAACAAACAGGGAAACTGTGGAAACACCTGACAGGTTTAGAGACTTTCCTGAAGTTATAAGGGAATTGTGTATTGCCTGCGGGGCATGTACGGCAGCATGTCCATCTCCAGCTGCTATAAAACTTGTAAGAACAAAAGACAAGGATGAGGAGAATGGGGAAGGTATAACCTATCCAGTTATAAATACAGACGCGTGTATTAGATGTGGTTTCTGTGCAGAAGTATGTCCCACAGATCCCAAAACACTTAGAACTGGTGAAAGTCATTTAATTCGTGAAGAATTCACAATACTGCCTGCAGAGAAGATGTTTGTTATTGATGATTATCTCTGTATCCGGTGCAAAAAATGTATGAAAGCCTGTAAAGTTGAAGGTGCCATTATTGAAGAAGACAATAAGATCATGATAGATCAATCTAAATGTGTAGCATGTGGTGACTGTGCCAAAACATGCCCAGTAAAAGGTTCCATTAAAGGGATATACATTTCTGATGTTGAAGGTCAAAAAGATGTAATTAATATGGTGGTACAGACCCTTGAAAATTTAATAGAGTCTAAACAGGATGAACTTAAAGATCTTCCACCTGAAAAAGCAGTGACCTTTGAAGTTCCATTTGAGGATATTCTGGAAAAAGCTCGTGAAATAATGCCTGATGAAGAGCGTATAAGGGATCTGGTTGAGAAAGTGACTGATAGATTAAAACTGAGAGTCATTACCTGGGACGATTCAAAATGTAAACAATGTAAACTGTGCATTGATGAATGTCCTACTGGTGCCATAACTTATGATAAAGAAAAAGGCGTTGTTAGAGATTCTGATAAATGTCTGAGATGCACCACATGTTATCAAACATGTCCATTTGGTGTTGCAGGCTTTTATGTTGCAAGATTTTTACTTACGCAGAGTGAAGTGAAAGGTGATGAAATTCTTGTGACTGTAAAACCAGCATTATTACCCGTGGGGGAATGATAAAATTCCTGAAACTAAAACTGATAAAAAATCATACAAACCACTTAGGGAAGTAGAAGTGGCATATGAAATAGATTCATCTAAATGTGAGCAGTGTATAGATAAACCTTGTCTTCAAGCTTGTCCTGTGGATGCAGTCCATGAAGTACCTCCAGATAAACACATAGAGATTGATGATAAATGTTTTGGATGTGTACTTTGTAGAGAAGCATGTCCATTTGATGCTATAAAGATGGAAACTACTTTAGCAGAAGCTGTAAGGGAAAATGTTCCTAACATTAACTCTAAATTGTGCAGAAGATGCGGGGCATGTGTAAATGCATGTAGAACTGGAGCAATTCAGCTTATATCTTCAGGTAGAGAAGAAGCTCACAGCGTAATTGATGAAGAAAAATGTGTTAAGTGCGGTTACTGTTCCAGAGTATGCCCTACAGAAGCCATAAAATATGGTGAAATTTTACCAAGGTCTGTAGCAGGTGGAAAAGGAGTAGTTGTAAATGAAAAGCAGTGTATTGGATGTATGACATGTACAAGGGTTTGTCCATCTAAAGGAGCTATAAATGTAGGTAAAATAAGTAAATTACCTTATATAAATCCTGCATATTGTGCAAGATGTGAAGAGTGTATGGATGTATGCCCGTCAACTGCAATTAGGTATTCTTCAAGAAAAAAAGCTTACGAAAAATTCGGTAAAATCAAAACAATGGAAATAGTTTCTGAACTTCTTGAAAAAGAAACAGCTAAACTTGCAAGGGATGCAGGTAAAGTAGATAATATCCTGAATAAAATTTCAAGGGATGTCAGCTTTGAACATACTGAAGATGAATTTGAAATTGATATAACCGATAAGTTAAAGGATGAAATCAGTGCTGCTATGGATGGCGCCCTCGAAATTGAGGATATAAAGGATGTAATTGAAAGTACAGTTCCAAAAAGGAATATAGCTGTGGTTGAAGAAAGCTGTATAGGATGCGGAGCGTGTATTGGTGTCTGTCCAGTTGAAGCAATTGAGCTTGAAATGCCTTCACCGGTTCATGTTGGTGAAGAGTGTATTTACTGTGGAAAATGTGTTGAAACATGTCCATTTGGGTCTATAGTCCTTAAAGAAGAATATTTTGATGCCCATGATAATAAAATATTCTTTGTTCGAAAGAATTTAGAAGGTCCAAGAACTGGAGAGATATCTATTGATAGTGAAACATGCCAGCTGTGTGGCGTATGTGTAAATAAGTGTCCTAAGGATGCAATGAGTATCGAAGAGGGTAAAGTAGTAGTAGATACTGAAAAATGTATAGTATGTGACACATGTGAAGTGACATGTCCGGTAGGTGCTGTAAAATTAAAAGCACCTTAATTCATATTATTTAAGGTCCTCTAGTTTGCAAAATTCCATTTTGTAGGTTTATGAAGCTACATTTTGTAATATTATCACAATCTGTCAAAATCTAAGATTTTCAACATCAAAAAGATGGTTTTTGTAGGATTTGATTGTGATGCCCACAAAAACTTTGAAAGGTTTTTGGAGGGTTTAATTTTTTTAATTGGAGGTTGAGGAAAATCGTAGCTTTCAAAAAACCGTAGGTTTTTTGATGTTTGCGGAATGTAATTCCGCAACCGTAAAAATTCAAAGAATTTTTACATGCCCCAAAATCGAAGATTTTGAGGGATTTTCCGAACCCAAATACGAAATATTTGGAGGTTGAAAAAAATCTCAATCGAAGATTGAGATTTTTTGAACCCCAAAATCGAAGATTTTGGAGGAAAAAAATTGGGCAGAAAAGTTTTTATTTCTGATTGTGAAGGCCCTATATCTATAAATGATAATGCATTTGAACTTGCAGGTATTTTTATCGAAGATGGGGAAAAATTTTTCACTATACTCAGTAAATATGATGATATTCTGGTTGATGAAGTTAAAAGAGAAGGATACTATGCTGGAGGAACTTTAAAATTAATTGTTCCTTTCTTAAAAGCATATGGCGCTACAAATCGTAGTATAGTAGATTTTTCCAGAGAAAATGTACTTCTCCTTCCTGGTGCAAAGGATACAATGCAATTTATAGATGGTATAATGCCTTCTTTTATTGTAAGTACGAGCTATGAACAGTATATTCAGGCTCTTTGTGATGTCATTAAATTCCCTTTTGAAAATACGTATTCAACTAACCTGGATATGGATGCATATTCAATTAATGAAGAAGATAAAGAAAAACTAATGGAATTTAGAACCACTGTAATGGCAAATCCAGACTTTGAAGTAATTGATAAAATATTTTGGGATGATATTCCTGAGATGGAAATCAGTAAAATCACAGAAAAAATAAAGCCTGTTGGTGGAGAAGGTAAAAAAGAAGCTGTTATGGATATTTTAGACAGGTTTAGCTTTGAAAATTCGGATGTCATGTATGTTGGGGACAGTATAACTGATGTTGAGCCTTTGAGATTTGCAAAAGAGCATGGAGGGCTTGCAATTTCATTTAATGGGAATGAATATGCTATAAAAGAAGCAGAAATTGCAATAATGGCTGACAACACTATTATAACATCAGTCGTCGCTGATTTATTTAATAGATTTGGAAAAGATGAAGTTATTAATTTCATTAAGTCATATATGGATAATACGGAAGATGCCATTAATAGTTATCCTGTAAATAAAAAACTTAAAGAAGCAATAAAACAGGTAAATCTCCCCAAAATCGCGATTGTGACCAGCGAAAATATTGAAGCACTCGTTGATGAAAGTAAGACATTTAGAAGATTAGTTAGGGGAGAATTGATAGGTGCATTAGGATAATGTATCAAATATTATTGAGTTGATAAAATGAACATGGAAAATACTTACTGTGAAGCATTTGATGGAATCTGCTGCAGGGTAATTGTAACAGCAGACAATAATGAAATCCTTCAAAGAGCAGCTTATGATGCAACAGCAACTCCTGGAACTGTTATTGGACGTGTTGAAGGAGGCATTGAAAGCTGGCTAAGCGCTGATGAGACTCCTGATGGGAGAAAAGGAGCAGTGCTTCAGATATGGTACCCAAAAGAGGATATCAAGAAATTCGAAGTGGAATTATCATATAGAATAAGGCAGGATATACTTGTAAAACCTTTTACTGCACTTTTCGATGCTTCAAAAAATCCTGCTGGAAAAATGGATATGATGAGGGATGTAGGTCACTGCGGTGATGGTTATGAATGGGAAGAAGAAAATTATGGGCGTAACATGATAGTTGTGCCTATAGCTATCCCTGATTTCCAGATAGAACGTGATGTAGGATACATGCGTGGAATTATGGGTGCAAATTTCTGGTACATGTGTAGTACTAAGGAAGCCGTAATGGAAGCTGGAAGGGAAGCATTGAATGCTATAGGTGAAGTTGAAGGTGCTATAACTCCTTTTGATATTTGTTCAGCGGCTTCTAAACCTGAAACAAATTATCCGTGGATAGGACCAACAACAAATCATCCTTACTGCCCTTCACTTAAAAAAACTCTTGAAGAAGAATCAATGGTTCCTAATAATGTTAAATATATTCCTGAGATCGTGATTAATGGTTTAAATATAGATATCACAAAAAAAGCTATGAAAGCAGGAATTGAAGCAGTAATGGATATTGATGGTGTTGTAAGTGTCTCTTCAGGAAATTATGGCGGTCAGTTAGGAGATCATAAGATATATTTAAATGAATTGTTTGAATAAATTTAAGCTAAAGGAGAATTTAATGAAGAAGTTTGATGTAGTGGGATTTGGCGCATTGAATGTTGATAAACTTTATAATGTGAATAAAATAACCTGCGAAGATGAAGAATCTTATATAACTGATTTCAACAGATCATGTGGTGGATCTGCTGCTAATACAGTTATAGGACTTTCAAAATTAGGCATGAAAACGGGATTTATAGGTAAAGTTTCTAAAGATTATGATGGAAAACTTTTACTTGAAAACCTCCAAAAAGAGGGTGTAGATACTGAAGGTATTATTATTTCAGAGGGTAGAAGTGGTAATGTTCTTGGATTTGTGGATAATGAGGGGCAAAGAGCGCTGTATGTAGATCCTGGGGTCAATGATTTAATTAAGCCTGATGAAGTTAAATTAGATTATTTGGAAAATTGTAGGATATTACATCTTGCATCCTTTGTAGGTGAATCTTTTAAGGCTCAAGAAAGTATTATAAATGAAATCTCCGAAGATATTATTGTAAGTCTAGATCCTGGAAGAATATATGCTGAAAGGGGCATTAACTATCTTAAAAATATTTTAAATAGAACAGATATTATTCTTACTAATGAAGAAGAATTAAAGTATTTAACTGGTAATAAATATAAAACATTTAAAGAGGGAGCTGAAGTTTTACTGGAGTCCAGTATAAATATTGTAGTAGTTAAAAGAGGAGATAAAAGTACTTATATTACAAATGGTGATGAAAGCTATTTCATAGAGCCATTTGATGTTAAATGTATTGATACAACAGGTGCAGGGGATGCATTTAACGCAGGATTTTTATATGGGTTTCTTAATAATAAGAACATTGAAGAATCATGTAAATTAGGGAATTTTATTGCTTCATGTTGTATAATGGAATCTGGGGCAATTAAAGGATTGCCAAAACTATCTGAATTGGATAAATTTGATAAAATAATTAACATATAAATTTCATCTACCTACCAAAGGTGTAATTATGGACATAACATTTAAAAAGGACAAGAATGTGCTAAAAGACGAAGTCATCCATAAGGCTATGGATCTAGAAGAAATTAAACCAGAGATTGAAAAATATAGGCTGAAGAGGAAATGTATAACTATTTCTCCAGAGTGTATAAGGTGCAATTTGTGCACTGAAGAATGCCCTGTAAGTGCTATATCTGAAGCAAAAGCAACTAAACCTGCTAAAGTACTTGATAACTGCGTAAACTGTGAAATATGCGCCCAAACTTGTCCTGTAAAGAGTATACATGTTATAGAAAGTACATCTGATGTTGAAGATGAAGAAGTAAAATATCGTCTTAAAGAATTAAAGGTACCTCATAGAACCCTTAAAATGAAAAATATTGAAGTAGCTGAAGATAAATGTATTTCCTGTGGAACTTGCGCTAAATTCTGTCCTACAGGTGCAGTAAATGCTGAAGATGGAAAACCAACTGTAATAGATAAATCAGCATGTGTCGGGTGTGGAGCATGTGTTAACGTATGTCCAGAAAATGCGATAAAGCTTGAAAGGGAATTAGGGCCAGTATTAAGAACAAAAGAACTCTCAATTGATAGAGAAGCGTGTGTTTCCTGTCAAGTATGTGAAGAGAATTGCCCTGTAGGTGCTATTAAACTTGAAGATGGCGAATTAGTATTTTCTGAAGATAAATGTATTTTATGTGAAGTGTGTTCTAGTAAATGTCCAGTGAGCGCATTAAAACTTGAGAGGTTGTCCAATGAAAGTTAAAGAAATTATGGATAAGGAATATATATACGTATCTCCGGATCAAGACATTGTTGAAGTATCATTACTAATGGAAAAGACAAAGAAATTTACAACACCTGTTGTAGATAGTGAAAAGAGGTTAATTGGATGGATAACCTCTCTTGAAGTTACAAAAGGGTTTAGAGAAAGTAAAAAGAAAGTATCTGACGTTATGCGTTCTAAAGAGGAAATTGTTAATGTCCATGAAAATGATCCAGCAAGGTTAGCTGTTTTAGAAACTACAAAGCACAAAGTAATAAGTATACCAGTTTTAAATGATGATGATGTTGTAGTTGGCGTTGTAAGGACATTTGACATAGTAGAAACGCTTTCACAGCTCTATGAAATTAAAGTTTATAAAATATTTGAAGCTATGGCAGATGAACTTAAGGGAGTAAGCTGGGATGAACTCATGGAAGCGTCTGCAATAGTTACTAGAAGGAGAACTGGCCAAAGAATTACACCAGAAGAGTATGAGAAAAATATTAGAGATGCTACCTTTGGTGAGGCTATCTGGGCAACTGGTGGCCTTGAAAAATTCTTTGTTGGTTTAATTGCTATTGGTGAGCTTGTAATTGCAAGAAAAGTTGCAAGAGCAAGACAATAATTTTTTTATTTTAATTTCAATATTTCCTTTTTTATAATCATCTAATGTTAGGAGTAGTGTCCACTTATTTTTTAAATTTTAAAATTGAAAAAAAGAGTTTTAAATATTATTAAAAAGGAGGGTTGAAAGTCCCTCCTATTGGTTTAAGAGTAAATTTACACCATGTTTGATGATTTAGTTATATTATCTGCAGCAATGATGATGGTGTTTATGATGTTTGTGCCATTTATGCCACTTATGCCATTTATTCCATTTGTGCCATTTATTCCATTTGTGCCATTTATTCCATTTGTTCCATTTATTCCATTTGTTCCATTTATATCCATGTCCGTAGTTAGTTCCGATTTGTCCATGGTTTGTGTTTCCATGGTTAGTTCCGATTTGTCCATGGTTTGTGTTTCCATGGTTAGTTCCGATTTGTCCGTGATTTGGCCCGTTATTGCTTGGTGCGGCTGCTACTACTCCAGAAAGACCTATTGCTACCATAAGAGCAAATAGGATTATTCCTAATTGTTTTTTCATATTTTAACCTCCACATATACATTTGTAATACAAAATTTTATATTTGTACTAAATAACTATATGGCCATTTAGTAATAAAAATATTACTATTATTATTACTACCTATTAGTTTTACTATCAAAAAATGTAATTAAATGAAGTTGTAATGATACATAGTTTCTCGAGAAAATTAAAAATAAATACGAAGGGAGAAATTTGCCTGAAATCTTATTTGTTATATGGTTATAATAATGAATTAATAGGGCATAAAATAGTTAATATTTGATTTTAGGTAACATAGTTTATTACATTCTTTTCAATACATAAAAAATCTATTATTTGAATTACTTTAAGATAAATAAGAAATTATTAACTGTTTTTTATTATTGAATTAAAATTAAAATGAAGAGAGCAAAAGAAATATTTTATTTAATTGTTAAGTTATGAATAAAAGATTTAAGATTTTAATTTTCTTTTCAATTAAAATAAGTTAAATATGTATGGTGAATGACATAACTGTTTAAACTTATAAATTTTAGAATTAAAATGTATATTTAAATTTGGGCATGTTAACAAATTTCTTATAACAATTTAGTCAAAATATTTGGTCATTTACTATAAATTTAGAGTTATATGCTGAGCGGAATCATCGGGTGATGAGATGTGCAATATAAACAAATTACCTGAAAATTACGTTTGATCTATATAATTAATTTATTATATTCCTGCGTTACTATCCAAATGTTATCAAATTTGAGCTTAACTTTCTACACAATTTATTTAAAGTTTTGTAGTAAATCATAAACTTTGCTAATGTTTAATTTGATATTTTAGGACTTAAACATACCAAATAGTAAAAGGAGGATTTAGTCCTCCTTATTTTTTATACTTTCACTTATAGATTTTGCAATATTATTTGTAATTTTTGATTTATCTAAAGTGAAAGACTTCAAGATGCTTATCTCCACCATCTGTGATGATGTCTCCACCACCATGGGTTGTAATGATGTCTCCACCATGGTCTGTAATGATGTCTCCACCACCAGGATCCGTGGCCTCCCATCCATTTACCCTGTCCACCTTGCCATTTCCCGTGTCCTTGCCATTGTCCTTGATCTACTGCTGCTGCTGCTCCAATGAAGCTCATAGAGACTACAAAAGCCATTATAAGAATAGCTAGTTCTTTTTTCATATTTTCACCTCCATACGCATGCATTGACACAAAATTTAAATTTTGTGTCTTGGGGTGACTTATGTTTTTTCAGTAATAAAAATATTGTTAAACTTCCTACTAATTAAAATAGGACAGTAGATTATTACTTTATTATTGTGGAGAACAAAAATTATAGAAAAAGCGTAAATAATCTTTCAGCACTACCTACTTTAAATCAATATGGGCTTAAAAAACGATTTGAATTACTTGATTATTACTTATAATATTAAATGAAAATCATTTCTAACTGAGTTTGGCAGTTGATAAAAATTAAGAATTCTTTAATAGTTTAATTATTTTAAAAACTTTTAATCTTAAGAAGAACTGAAAATTGAAAATATTTAAAATTTAATGGACCAAACGGGATCAGTGGGTAATTAATAAAGTTGTAATACAAGCTGATTACACTGAAAAGTCTCGTTTGGTCAATATGTAAATAGTTTAGTCCATATTATGTGTTAATATCTGAAATATTACTAAATTTGGACCGTACATCTATATTACAATATTTATTATGTAATTAATATGATAAAAAATTTATTATTAACATATGATCTAAAATCACGGAAATAAAATACATGATTTGAAGTTAAATTTTGATATTATTTGGGAGAACAATAAAATTTAAGTTAAATAAGGTCACTTTTAATTTAAAAAAATAGTTTTTAGTAGTTGCTAAATAAAAATTTGGAAGTGAAAATAATTATATTTTAGTAAATATTAATTTAAAATAATAAGGGGAGTAAATTGAAAGTTTAAAACCTGTAGAATCGCCAGTGCAATCAGCTTGTATTATATAATAACCATAATTATATTACGGCACTGACGATTCATTTTTCAACAGATTTTAACCTTGTCGAAGTTAATTAATAGTTTTTAGTAGTTTAAGTTTAATGAACGAATAGTTATTGCTCCCACACTGTTTGAATTACTGTTAACTATAACTGGATTAAATGTATTGGTATTTGTTATATTGTAAGTGTTAGTAGATGAGGAACTACTGGTTGCTACGTTGGTGTTGGCGTTTGTTAAATTGTTTGTGTTAGTAATGGTCGAAACTTGTGTTTGTGCTTGTGCCTGGTCCTGAGTTTGGTTTTGAACCGGACTTAATAATGATGCGTTAGGATCTAGCGTTAGGTTTATGTCTATTAGTTGTGCTGATGCTGCTCCAGTCATTCCTACTGCTGCGATGAACGTTAGTAATAAAATTAGCATTGGTCGTTTCAATTTTTCACCTCCTTCTTAAATAATTCATGCATTTTGATTAATGCAAGCCAATTAAATTAGTACAAATTATTGACTTAATATAATCGACTTGATTAATACTATCAACACTATTAGTATGTACTTACATTAATAAAAACTTTACTATTGATAATACTCATATTAATAATTTATCTAAAAAATAATGATTTAAAATAATCCTATTAGGGTTTAAATATAAATTTATTGAACAAAAATAAAAAAAATGTAATTAAATTAATTGATAGAGGGGAATCATCAGTTCAATCAGCTTGTACTATTATAACAACTATAATTAGTTACCCCTACTGACGATTCTATTCTATCAACTGGTTACTTGTCAAAATTTTAGAAGTTAAGATTATATGAACTGAGATTTATAGTGCCTACGCTGTTTGAGTTACTGAAAATCATAACTGGATTAAATGTGTTGTTGTTTGATATAATATTAGTATTGGTAGATGAAGAAGTACTGGTTGCTACGTTGGTGTTGGCGTTTGTTAAATTGTTTGTGTTAGTAATGGTCGAAACTTGTGTTTGTGCTTGTGCCTGGTCCTGAGTTTGGTTTTGGGTTGGATCTAATAATGATGCGTTAGGACCTAGTGTTAGGTTTATGTCTATTAGTTGTGCTGATGCTGCTCCAGTCATTCCTACTGCTGCGATGAACGTTAGTAATAAAATTAGCATTGGTCGTTTCAATTTTTCACCTCCTTCTTAAATAATTCATGCATTTTGATTAATGCAAGCCAATTAAATTAGTACAAATTATTGACTTAATTTAACCGACCTGATTAATACAATCAGCATTATTAGTATGTTAAAATAGTAATAAAAACTTTTCTATAAGTGATACTAATATTACATAATTCATATTAAAACAGATTTTAAAAATAATCTTATTCGATTTGACTAGAAATTTAAAATCTATTTAAAAGTTAAATCTTGAAAATAAGGTTCTAAAATCTTATTGGAAGTTATTTCATAAAAAGTAAATAATTCATAATCGGGAAGTCCCGATTATGAACTATATCTGCTTGCGAGTAATCCACCAAGTACTCCAACTATTCCCATTAATAGGGAAGTGATATTAAGTCCTGATTCTTGCATACCAACGCCACTTGGATTTGTGCTACTACTTTTATTTGGTGTTGAAGCCATGAGTTCAGGTACATTACCTGTTCCATAGGCACCGTCAAATGGCACGTATCTTAGCCCTTCTGCTTTTAGTTGTGCGTTTATGTTAGATGAACAGACGCTTATATCACCTATCCTGTTTTCAGAAGTCAGGTATATAAATGGATTGAAAGTATTTGTGTTTATAATACTTATGTTATTTATTGCATTAGCAGTGCTGGTAGCTGTATTATTGTTAGAATTGTTCAGGGTATTGTTATTGGCTGAACTTTGAGTTTGGGTTTCCGCTTGTGCTTGGTCTTGAGTTTGGTTTTGAGAAGGATCCAGTACTGATGCGCCGCTACCTACTGTTATGTTTTGAGCAGCAGTACTTCCTATCCCAACACCTGCAATCACAACAAGTGACAAGAATATTATCAATATCTTGTTCATATGGTAACCTCCTATTTTTTGGTGCAGAGCGGGGTTGTGACACCCTTAACAACGCAATTGCTCTACTAATGATTAATAATATGTTTAAAGCAGTTTTTTTCTCTTGTTTTGAATTTTTAATGTAAATTGATTGCAGGTTATTTTCCGTGATGATTATATTTGGTAAGTTGTGTTATTACTTGCTTATTTGTGTGTTATTACTTGCTTATTATATCAGTAATATAATAAAAACTTTACGATTAGTATTAAATACAAAAATAATATTAATATAATATTTTAATTAGTTATTAATTAACTACTAATTTAAGTGATATTGATAAAGTCTGTTTTATAATTCTCTTTGATATAATTAAATTTAAAAAAAATTAATGTATAAAATGAAGTAGAAATAGAGCTTAATAATAGAATCTAACTGTTTTTTTAGTAGAAATAAAAAAATAATTTATATCTAAATCAGTATATTAATTCAATTATTAAATAATTGATATTCCTAAAAAAAGCGCATTTAAATATATTTAATTTTGGTTTTAAAATAATAAAAGGTATAATTAAGGAAATTAGTTCCTTAATCTACCATACAATAAACCACTACCTATCATCAATGTGGATAATACAGCAGGTAAAATAGGTAAACCAGTTTTTTGCATTGGGACTGTTTTTCCTCCGGCACCAGCGTTGTTACCAGCGTTGTTACCAGCGTTGTTACCACCACTGGATCCACAGCCATTTCCACAGTAGCCGCTGTAGTATAAGTAGTACATGATTTTCTTTTGGATGATTATGATGGTTGTTTCATCGTCTTTTCCATCTTCTTTTCCGTCATCACCATCTTCTATTTCATCGTCATCATTTATTTCAGACGTGTCATCGTCTTGTTGATCATCAGTTACATCAGATTGACCAGCATCTCCATCATCTACAGCATCTTGGCCTTGATCAGCATCCTGTACAGTTGTGTCGCCTGTACCTGAATCTGTATCTGCTGCAGCACCAAATCCCATTCCAGCACCTATAACCATTACAAATGCTAGAAGCAATACTAATGCTTTTTTCATATTCTTTTCCTCCAGTATTTTAGGCGTAGGGCAGGGTTAGTAAAACTCCGTCTATCTTTAAGATGCCCTACTTAACGATTTATCTGCTTTGAGTCCCTAATTATTTGATTCAATATCAAAAATGGGACATTAAATGCCCTTATTTTTTAGTTTTTGTTTACAAGGATCTTCTAGTTAAGGGAGAGATCAATGGATGCGTAAAACTAATTGTGGAAATTATTGATTTTTTAGATTTGATGGATTGTAACATATCTTCCCCTTTGATAGTTGTATTTCTTGCAAGTATCATGTTATTACTATTGTAGCTTATTATATTATTAATATAATAAAAACTTTACTATTTGTATTAAAAGGAAAAATAATATTACTATACCAAGCAGATCAACCAATAAAAAAATAGTAATTTAACTAATATTAAGAAAGCATTTTTTACAACCCTCTTTAGTACTAAAAAATTTAAGAAAATAAAGTTTAAAAAATAGAGTGCAATTAGAAATCTCTAAATAAATTTAATTTATTTTGCAGTAATTATAATGAAATGAACTTTATTTTGTATATTACAACGTATAAATCAATAATGACCAATATTTCATGAAAATAAACGATTTAAAAGATAAATCTATTTAATGTTTTGGATAATTAAGACTACTGGGGGAATGTAAAAATAAAAAAGAAGCTTAAATTGTAATTGTACTGTATTTAAATCAGGTGAATTGATAAAAAAAGTTTTTAGTATATATTAATAAATTTAAACCTATAAAATTAAAAAAATAAAAAAAAATAAGGATTATTTCCTTATTTTTACATATAATGAGCCACTAATTACAAGTAATGTGGATAAAAGTGCAGGTACAACTGGTAAACCAGTTTTCTGTAGTGGCAATGTTTTTCCAGGATCTTTCTGATGATTTGTGTTGGGATCTAAGTTTAGGTTATATGAATCAATAGTTATATTTCCGGCATCGTTTGAATCTTGTGCTGCAGCTGCACTAAGTCCGAGACTAACATTTATCACAACGATAAAAGCTAGAAATAAAACCAATGTTTTATTCATGAGGTTCCCTCCCTTAATTTTTTGTGCAGGGCATCATCTTGAAATGATTAATTGCCCTCAGGCTGGATAACATGTTGGAACTAATTTATTAGAAAGGAAATTTAACTGGCTTAAATTTTTATACATGTATTTTATTGTATTAAATGGATTTTGGGAGAACTTAAGTTGTTAATACCTATAAATTGTGAAATATGGATTATTTATGCTTTCCTTTTTAACAGGATTATCCATACCCATTATTTTAATACTATAATTGATTATTATATTAATAATACAATAAAAACTTTCTTATTTTTACTAAAAAAAGGAATAAAAATAGTAAAATAATTTAATTAATTTATTGAACCATAATAATCCTTATAATAAAAATAAAATTTTTATTATCTATTTTTTTAATAGTAAATAAATTAATAAACTGCTTTATGTCAAATAATGAAAAGATATAGACGAAATTCAGAATTAACATATCTAACAATTAAATATCTTTAAAAACCAATAAATTAAACTAAAAGATTTATTATGGTAAATAAAAATTTTATACTGAAAAATGTATAAAAATTAAGGAGTGGATTATTTCCTTAATTTTCTATACAGTAAACCACTGCCTACAAGTAATGTGGATAAAAGTGCAGGTACAACTGGTAAACCTGTTTTCTGCATAGGTAATTCATTGACAGATCTATTTTTATAACTATATTCTTGAATTTCACTGTATATCTGACTAGCTTTGCTACTTGAAGCAAGTTCAGTTCCTGCATTAGATGCAGTATTCACGTTTACATTGTTTATATCATTATTAACGGCTATTTGATTATTTATGTAATTAGCATTGTAACATTCATCGCCACCATCACACCCATAGTAGTCGTCATCGCAGCATTCGTCTGTATCATGGCAGTTCCACAGCGTATCATAATCTTTATCGCGGCATTTATCGAATCCTTTATCTTTCTTATTCCAGAACCCGTTGTACCAGTTATCTTTGTCATTTCCATGATAGTTGTTTCCATAATCTTGGTCAAAGTTGTTTCCATCATTTTTTCCTTGACTATTATCAGTGTCGTCCCTATTTTGATTTATATTATCACTGTTTCCATCATTTTGAGAATTATCAATATTGCTTCCATCATTGGCGGCTGTGTTAATTGTATTTCCAGAATCATTTGTATTTGAATTTAAAGTTGCGCCGAATCCAATGCTGGTACCTGCTACCACAGCTATGGTTAGAAATAAAACCAAAACTTTTTTCATTCAGTTTCCTCCTGTTATTTTTCAGCACAGAATTAACCATTAAATTCTCCAAATCATTTCATTACCC
Organism: Methanobacterium sp.; assembly: GCF_038562635.1. Taxonomy (NCBI): domain Archaea; kingdom Methanobacteriati; phylum Methanobacteriota; class Methanobacteria; order Methanobacteriales; family Methanobacteriaceae; genus Methanobacterium; species Methanobacterium sp. The sequence goes on from NZ_JBCFBO010000001.1 coordinate 148,309, forward strand.
CTATTAAATTGTTTATTTAGTTAAAATAGGAGTTAAAAATATCTAATTTTTATTATGCACGTAGTGGGACATTTTGTATGATATAAAAGTCCATAGAAAATTAGATGTGGTTATGAAAAAAAATCTCAATTTTTGGTGCATAACATATTTCCAAGATTTTCTTTTTGGTAGTGGTATTCATTGTCTCCTTCAAAGTAATACTTTAATTAATTATTATATTACATATGTAATAAAAAATTTACTATTAGTAATAATATTTTAAATTATATAGATATACTAAACTAATCATCCAACAAAAAATTAGTAATTTGAACATTATTAAACAAAATTACATTAATATTTTCTTTCCAATTAAGTAAATTAAAAAAAACAAAATTATAAAATAAAATTTAGATAAAAAATATTAAATTAATTTAATTGATTTTTTGTTATTTATAAGAAAATAGGATATATTTAATATAATTAAAAGATTGTCACGTAATTATCAGATATTTTTAGAATAAAAACCATTAAAATCTTTAAATATTAGGATAAAAGTATTAAATAGGGCAGTGGGTAAATAAAATAATTAAACGTATTAGAATTTTTAATATCGAAAATGTAAAATGGTTATGATAGTTGTTTAAATAGCTAATAAAATTCATTGATGGACACTATCTTCTGTGGGAAAAAGTAAATAAATATGAAAAATCTACTTCAAATATTGATTTATTATGGTGACTAACCAAATATTTTTGACAAGTATTTATAAGAAATTTGTGGATATGTTAAATTTCAACTCAAAAATAAGCGTTTAATGAGTTGTGTTTACGGAACGAAGCTAACAAAAATCTTCGATTTTTGTGCTCCGAAATTCTACGAATTTCGAGAGTTCCGTAACCGTGAAATTCATAGAATTTTCACATGTTATTTACTATAAAATAAATGCTAATTTTGAGGAATATTTTTAATTTTTTAAATTGGGAAGTTGAGTATGTGCGGAATAGCAGGAGTAATGGGAACAGATATATCAAAAAAACTATATGATATGCTTATCTCTTTAAAACACAGAGGTCCTGATGGAACCGGCGTTTTTGTAGATGGTGTTACATCTTATGGAAATTTGGATAATTTAGAAATTTTTGAAGGATCATTTGGACTTGGACATAATTTACTTTCTATAGTTGGGTGTGAACCTGATTCACAACCCATAGCCTATGATAATTATGTTTTAGTGTGTAATGGGGAAATATACAATTTTAAAGAACTTAAAAACAAGTTTAATATAGATTTTAAAACAGATTCTGATTGTGAAATTATTATAAGTCTTATTAAAATGTTTTATGAGGGCTCACTTTATGATGCCGTAATAAAAACCATTGAACAAGTAGATGGAGATTATGCATTTGCGGTGTATGATGGTAGAAACTTTGCATCAGTGCGAGATCCTGTTGGGGTAAAACCGCTTTATTTTGGAGAAAATGATGAAAAAATTTTTGCATTTGCCTCTGAGAAGAAAGCACTTTGGAAAATAGGTATAACCAACGTAAAAACACTTCCACCAGATTCAATGTTGTATAATAAAGAACTGGTAAAAATAAACAATAAATTAAATGAAAATGTTAATATACAGAATTTAGGAAGTCAATCTAATTTATCTAAAGAGACACTAAGAAAGCAGTTAAAGGAGCTTTTGATAACATCTGTAGAAAAGAGAGTATCCGGACTTTCTGAAGTGGGTATACTTTTTTCAGGGGGCATAGATAGTACAATAATTGCCAAAATAACAGATGATCTTGGAATTAAAACGCACCTTTATAGTGTTGGCCATAAAGATTCTGCTGATCTTAAGTTTGCAAGGAAAACTGCTGAAGAAATGAATTTATCTCTTAAGACTAGTGTAATAGATGTAAAAGATGTCAGGAAATATGTGATACCTGTATTGGATGCGGTAGAAGAATTCAATATTATGAAAATTGGAGTGGGAATGCCTGCATATATTGCAGCAGAGATGGCACATGAAGATAATTTAAAAGTCATGCTTTCAGGACAGGGGGCAGATGAACTTTTTGGAGGATATAATCGTTATTTAAAGTTCTATGAGGAGAAAGGTGAAAGGGCACAGGAAGACTTGAAGAATGATATTTTAAACCTGTATCATGTAAACTTACAGAGAGATGATGCTGTCACTATGGCAAATTCAATTGAACTTAGGGTGCCTTATCTTGATCCCGATATTATAAATATTGCTATGAACATACCTATGAAATATAAAATAAACAAAGATGATACCTTGAGAAAATGTATTCTCAGGGAAGTAGGGGCTGAACTTGGAGTGCCTGAAGAAATTGTAAAGAGGCCCAAAAAAGCAGCTCAATATGGATCAGGTATCCATAAAATGCTCGTTAAGAAAGTTTTAAAGGAAGAATCCTTTAAAAATATCCAAAATAGATTTGATCAATACAGTAATTAAGTTTAATAAATGATTTATATATGATTTAGAGGGGAAAAACATGAAAATAGAAAAAGAAGCTGAAATAATATTAGAAAAATTTCGGGAAGCCCTTCAAGACATTCCTGAACTTGAAGAAACTCAATATATTGTTGATAATGTTAATCTAACGCGTCCAGATTGTGGAAAAGATAAAAACCCTGAAAAAATTCTTAGAAATGCAGAACTGGATGAAAATGGAAATATTATTGCAGAAAAAGGAAAATGGGTAAAATAAACACCGTTTATCCTTTTTAATGAGGTATGATGGAATGAGATTAAATTTGGTTTTAGAACTTTTAGATATCCCCGGACAACTTACTGATGCTTTTAAGCCTATTAGTAGGCTTGGAGCTAATATAGTCACTGTAATTCACCAGAGGGATGTTAAAACTGAAAGGGGTACAATACCTGTCCAAATTACAATTGAGGGAGATAAAGATACATTGGACAAGGTTATAGACACTCTTGAAAGTCAGAATATTCAGATAATGGAAATAGATGGTGTTTTAAGGAAAGAAAAAATAAGAACAATCTTTATTGGAAATATCGTTGAAAAAGATGTTAAGGATGCACTTGGCAGGCTTAATAACATTGAAGGTGTAAGAGTAATTGATTTTAATTTAAAAATTGGGGATGATCCAGAAAGATCCGCATCTAAGATCATCCTTGAAGCAGATTCCGGTAAAAGAAAAGAGATACTGGGAAAAATAAAAGGAATTGGAAAATCTAAAGGATTTTTAGTTATAAATGAAGTTTAGACGTTGATTCGCTGCTACTTGGGAGAGTTTGAAGGAAATCTCTCGAAAATTAAAAATTTCGGAGCACGAAAAATTTCATTTTTCGTTAGCTATGATTTCCTGAACATTTGAAAAATCTCTCAAAAATTCTACGAATTTTTGGAGCGCAAAAATCTTCGATTTTTGCAAGCTACGATTTTTCGAATGCCCAAACACTTGTGTTTGGCAGCCCCAAAAATTGAAATTTTTGGAGGTTGAAGAAAATTCCATGAATTTTCTGAACCCCAAAAATATAAAAAATATTTTTGGAGGAAATAAATGAAAATTTGTATTTTAGGTTTTGGTGCAGTTGGAAAGGGTGTAGTAAAGGCTATTTCCCTGAAAAATGATAGATTTAAAGAAAAATATGGATTAGATCTTAAGGTGGTAGCAGTTACAGATACTTCGGGAGCTGCAATCTCTAATAATGGGTTAGATCTTGATTTACTCCTTGAAACTAAAGAAAAAACTGGAAAGGTTTCTAATTATCCAGGATATGGAGTTTCTGGAATGTCAAATATGCAAGTACTTGATAAGGCTGAATATGACTGTCTTGTTGAAGTAACTCCTACTGATATCTGCAACGGTGAACCTGCTAAAACACATATTTTAAATGCATTTGAGGACAAAAGAGATGTAGTTACCTCAAATAAGGGACCTTTAGCTTTATACTTTAAAGAACTAAATGGATCTGCAATGAATAATGGAGTTCAGTTTAAATTTGAAGCTTCCGTAGGTGGGGCAATGCCAATTATAAACTTTGCCCATGAAACTCTGTCCAGCTGCGATATAGATTCTATAGTGGGAATATTAAATGGTACAACCAATTATATACTCTCAAGGATGGCTAAGGAAGGTTCATCATATGAACAGATTTTAAAAGAATCTCAAGAGCTGGGAATAGCTGAAACTAATCCTGCACAAGATGTTGAAGGTATAGATGCCGCATGTAAAACTGTAATTCTTGCAAATTCACTTTTAGGTAGAGATGTAAGTTATAAAGATGTGGAAGTAATTGGAATATCAAAAATTACTCCTGAATCTATTTCGCTTGCCAAAAATGAAGGTTATCTCATTAAATTAATTGGGGAAGTATCGGGAGATGTTCTTGAAGTTTCACCAAGACTTGTAAGGGAAGGATCTCCTTTTGCAGTAGATGGTACACTGAATGTGGCGACACTTAAAACAGATCTTGCAGAAGATGTAACTGTTGTTGGAAAAGGTGCAGGGCCCCTTGAAACTGCTTCTGCTATTTTAAGTGATATAATAAGTATTTACAAGATTAAACAATGCAACGGGTAAACCAAATATAATAACACGATATCAGTTTGGATCAATATTAACTTGGAGACTTTTTAAAAATGAAATACGTAGTTGTAATAGGAGATGGAATGGCAGATTATCCCCTTGAAGAATTAAATAATAAAACCGTTCTTCAAGCTTCTGTGATTCCCAATATGGATTTTATAGCATCTAATGGTACAAATGGATTACTTAAAACCGTTCCTGAAGGTATGCTGCCGGGGTCTGATGTTGCAAACCTTTCGATAATGGGTTATGACCCTAAAAAATATTATACTGGAAGAGGGCCGCTTGAAGCGGCAAGTATAGGTGCTGATCTTCAAAATGGGGAAGTTGCTTTTAGATGTAATTTTATAACAAGTAAAGATGGAAAATTAGCAGATTTTAATGCAAATCATATTTCTACAGAAGAAGCAAAGGAGCTTATAGGCACTTTAAATCAGGAATTTGGAGAAGTTGGGAAATTTTACCTTGGTGTAAGTTACAGGCATTTGTTTGTAATGGATAATGCTGAATTTGCTTCGTTAAAATCCACTCCTCCTCACGATGTAGTTGGAGAAGGCATTGAAGAAAACCTTCTAAAGCCTTATGATGATAAAAATGCTGAATTGTTAAATAAAGTCATGTGTGACTCAGTGAAAATACTGGAAGATCATCCTGTTAATAAAAAAAGAACTGCAAATGGTAAGTATCCTGCAAATATGATATGGTTATGGGGACAGGGAACTAAACCTAATATGGTTCCATTTGCTGACAAATATGGATTAGAAGGTGCCACAATAACTGGTGTGGACCTTATAAAAGGCCTTGGATCTTATCTTGGACTGACTAATGTTGATGTGCCGGGAGCAACTGGATATTTTGACACTGATTACACTCAAAAGGCAAATTATGCAGTAAATGCATTAAATGACCATGATTTAGTGTTTGTTCATGTTGAAGCTCCGGATGAAGCAGGCCATGCTGGTGACATCACAGAAAAGATCAAAGCTATAGAAAGTATAGATGAAAAGATCATTGGAAAACTTCTTGATGAGCTTCCAAAATTTGATAATTATGCTATTTCTATACTGCCTGATCATGCGACCCCTATATCTCTTAAAACACATACAACTGATGCAATTCCATATGCAATGTGCTCTACAAATGAAGTTAAAGATAATGTCAACCAGTATAATGAATTTTCAGCAAAAATGGGTTCTTTGGGCACCATTGAAGGGCATAAATTTATGAAAAGTTTTTTGGATATTTAAACTATAATTTTAATATCCATATTATTTGTTAAAATTAATTTTAGAGCATTCCATTAATGTTATAAATAATGCTTTATAAATCCAGATTGTAGATTATAATTTTAACTCGATATAAGATTTTTAATGATATACATCGATATTATTAGGAGATGGTTTAGCTGTCAAAATATATAGTGGTAACTGGTGGAGTTGTAAGTTCAATCGGAAAAGGAATAACTGCAGCATCAATTGGTAGGATATTAAGGTCATATGGAATTGATGTAACTGCAATAAAAATAGATCCTTATTTAAACTGGGATTCAGGAACACTTAATCCGTATCAACATGGAGAAGTGTTTGTTACAGAAGACGGTATGGAAACTGATTTAGATTTAGGGCATTATGAAAGGTTTTTAGACGTAGAACTCTCCGGTGATTCTAATATAACTACAGGTAAAGTTTATTCATCTGTTATTGATAAAGAAAGGAAAGGAGATTATCTTGGATCATGCGTACAGATAATTCCACATATAACTGACGAAATTAAGTCAATGATAAGAAAAATTTCAAACAAAAGCGATGCAGATGTAGTTTTAGTGGAAATAGGCGGAACTGTTGGAGATATAGAAAGTCAGCCGTTTTTAGAAGCTGTGAGACAGCTGCGTAATGAAGAGGGGCATGACAATGTAATGTTTGTCCATGTAACCTATGTACCTTACCTGAATGCTGCTGGTGAATTTAAAACTAAACCTACCCAGCACAGTACTAAAGAATTAAGAAGTACTGGTATTATTCCAGATATGATAATTTGCAGGTCTGAGTTATCTATTGATGCTCCCCTAAAACAAAAAATAGCTCATTTTTGTGACGTTGAAAGAAATGCTGTTATAAATTGTCCTGATGTTAGTTCAATTTATGAAGTTCCTTTAATTTTAAGTAAAGAAAATGTAGGGGAATATGTACTTAAAAGATTAAAAATGGAAACTCGACAGCCAGACCTTAAAGACTGGCAAAAAATTGTGAAGTCCTTAAAAAAAGAGGAGCCAGTAGTAAATATAGGAATTATAGGAAAGTATGTGGAGCTTGAAGATGCTTATATAAGTATTAGAGAGTCTTTAAAACATGCAGCGGCGAGTATTGGTGTTAAAGTTAATATAGACTGGATAAATGCCGGAGATTCATTTGATACCAATAAACTTGGGGGATTGGATGGACTACTTATACCTGGAGGTTTTGGTGAAAGAGGTATTTCAGGAAAACTAGAGGCAGTAAAATATTCAATAGAGCAGAAAGTCCCACTATTTGGAATTTGCCTTGGAATGCAGTGTATGGTAATTGAATTTGCAAGATTAAATGGTTTTGAAGATGCAAACAGTACTGAATTTGATCCAGAGACTAAAAATCCTGTTATTGACATCATGCCTGAACAGATAAAAGTTGAATATATGGGCGGGACAATGAGGCTTGGTTCTTATCCATGTAATGTTAAAACTGGAACACAAGCATATGAAGCATATCAAAAAAAGTCTGTGGATGAACGGCATAGGCATAGATTTGAATTCAACAATGAATACCGTGAAATATTGCAGGAAAAAGGTTTAATAATTTCAGGCGTATCTCCTAATGATTTACTTGTTGAAATGATAGAGCTTAAAGATCATCCGTGGTTTTTAGGCTGTCAGTTCCATCCAGAATTTAAATCAAGACCAAATAATGCTCATCCTATCTTTGTATCATTTATGAATGCCTCATTTGAAAATAAAAAGAATAAATCTTAGGCTATTTAATTTCAAATATCTAAATATCTCAACGGGTCAAGTGATTATCATGGTTTTCGATATACCTTTAGTCTGTACATTCATAGCAATTATAGCATGTTTGTATGCAAGTTATACAGATTTAAAATCTGGAATTATCCAGAATAAACTTACTTTCTCATTAATTGGATTAGGAATTGCATTAAATGCAGTATATGCATTTATGATTAATGATATCTGGTTTATTGTAACTGGTGTAGTATTTACAGCGGTGATCTTTGCTCTGGGCTACATTTTCTGGAAATTAGGGGCATGGGCAGGTGGAGATGTTAAATTATTTACAGCACTGGCAGCTTTACTCCCTTTTTATCCATTAACGTTAAGTTACAATATATGGGGTGCAGCTTTCCCAATTGTTTCTATCTATGGGTTCCCTATTACTCTTATAATAAATAGTTTGCTTTCTATACTTCCTTTTCTCCTAATTTACGTGTTATTTATAGCAATACGGAGGAAACCTTATCTCGTAGACGAATTATTGGCTCCAGTTAAAGAATATAAAAAGAATATTGTACTGGCGCTGGTTACAACAGCAGCAGTTTCATTGACATACCTCATACTGCCTTATTTACCCTATAAAACAATAATAGTTTCATTAGTTCTTATATTTGTTTTATCACTCGTCATTTCAAAGCTGCCGAATATAATAAAAGCAGTTATTTTATCTGTTTTTACAGCTTTTGCATTATACACAAATATAAAAGTAACTGTAATTGGTATAGTTGCTATATTCTTATCAATAACAGCTATTGGAATTATTAGAAAATTGATTACATCGGTAAATAGAAAAGCTCTCCAGGACGACTATGAAATTTCTGATTTAAAAGAAGGGATGATACCGGCTTATAATATCTATGAAAGAACAGACGAAGTTTATGTTGATGATAAAGGTTTTTTTGATAAAATAAAAGAATCTTTAAAAAATGGGGATCCTACTGCTGGAATCACTGCCCATAAAGGTAAACTTTTAATAAGTTCCATGGCAGCAGGTTTAACTGAAGATGATATAACTCTTCTTAAAAAGTTATTTGAAGAAAATAAAATAGATCCTAAAATTAAAATCAAAAGGGGAGTGCCATTTGCGCCATCAATCTTGATAGGCCTTTTAATTTCTCTATTTATTGGAGATTTAGCTGTTATACTTCAGAAAATATTATATGTAATACTATATTGATTTATAGTATCATATAATAATTAATAGAACTTATCTTAATGTATGTACACTTAATTATTTATATAAGATATAAACAACATTAACCAGAAAGAATTAAAGTAATAAGGCAATTTCTGTTTAATATTTACTTGTAACAGTAATCTATGAAGTTCATTAATTTATATAATGCATAACGCCTTATTAATAACACAAATTAGAGGAATTTCAATGAATATATTTGCCAAATTCGGTGAGTTAATCATAAGAATATTTAATTTTATTGGAATGCTAATTTTAGCAATACCCAAAATCCCTTCTATTTTGAGGGGTATTAACACTAACGATATTAAAGATAAGGTTAATTCGGGGTCTTTTAAAGAAAATTTGTCTAAAGTAAAAGATACAGGTCTTGAGATTGGTGAAAAAGGGGCTTCAAAGGTTTCTGAAATGAGAAATCCTCAAAGTTCTCAATTAAATGATGATGCTAAAGAAATTCAGATGCATGATACACCATTATCTGGAAAATTTACTTCAAAAGAAAAGGAAAGAACCGTATTTAAACTTCAACTAATTTCTATAGGTTTTTTAGTTGTATCTGTAATTTATCTATTTAATTTTCTGTCTTTCATTATTTTCTGTATTCTTGGAATTCTATTAGTTGTATACATGGTATATCTGCTGCGGTCTAAGGTTAAATTAATGTATCCTGTAGACTTTAATGCTTACCGTGACTTTTTTTTAATGTATATTGTGGCAGGCATAGTCTTAGTCGTAGTCAGCAGTAATCCAAACTTTATCATGGCGTTTTCATTCGAATTTTTCCCATATCTTACAATTCTGATTTTTGCAGCTTTATTATCTGTGGCTGTTTTTTTAATTTTCAGAATAAGGTATCATCGAAATTACACATATGGGACTGTAGTTGAAACCAGTGAAAATACAGCCTATGTGAAAGTAGAATATGATATATGTTCTAATGTGAAGCCTGATATGTACTTTGTAACTAACAGCTGTGGTGCTGGTAAGGGAGACGAAGTTAAACTTCAAATAAAAGAAAAACTATTAAGCACTGGTGGAAATAAGCCGGTTAATATAATTGAGATTATAAATTAATTATTTTTTTTATTTAATTTTAAAAAAGGGAATACTACTGACTAAACAGTAGTAAATGAAATTATAAATTACACTACTTTAATTGTGTATACATGTTTATTTGTTACAATGGTGTTGCTGGTCACATTGTACCCCTGGGAGGCTATTGAAGATAGTATGCTGCTTTTTATGATTTGATTTTGGTTAGTGGAAAGCGAACCACTGATATCTACTTGGAGTGTTATATTATTTCCATTAGTAGTTGTGGTTATATCTTTGACTGTTACAGGTTTCATGGTTCTATTTAACATAGCAAGGGTAGTTGTTGCATTATCTGCTGCAGATCTTACTGCTGATGTTATAACGTTTTGTTCGTTTGCATTTCCTGCATACCAACCAATAGCACCTACAATTACTGCCATAATAGCAAGTATAAGAACGAATTCTAATGATATTTGTCCTCGTCGATCCATTATCATGATTAACTCTTTTTCAGTATTGGAGTATATGTTTTACTATTTTAACTATTGTAATACTATTTAATTAATCTATATGTTTTTTATTTGAATACATTTACATTTTTAGGAAGTGTAATACTATTTTGGGATGAGATGGGAGTTTACAAACATATATAAATATTGTTAAGTTATATAAAATATCAATTGAAGTTTATATAATCATAATATAGGAGTGTAAGAATTTGGGATTAATATCAGGCGATTCAAGGGGTCAATTATTTTCTTTAGATATATTGTTTGCTCTTATACCTCTAGTGCTTGTTTTAGGCATGGTTGCTTCTGATATGGACAATATAACATATTTAATACAGGACACTGTTTATCGAGGTTCCACTGAAAGGGTTGCTGCAGATACCTTGAATACATTACTTGAAACATCGGGGGATCCTACAAACTGGGAACAAAATGGATCTGTGAATGTTGTAGGAATTGCAAAGTATGATTCTAATAAGGGAATACCCTTAGAAGGGACGGTATCGGCGAGTAAACTGACAGCTTTGAATGTATCTAATATGCAGAAACTTATAGGCAACGAATATGGATTCTATTTGAATATTACTACCATAGATGATAGTACTATTTTGAAAAGTATAGGTACAAATAATGTAGGTGCAAGTGGAGCTGGAATTAACAGCACTGCTTCTGATATTGTTAGAGTAGAAAAAGTAGCTAATTATGCACAACTGGATGTAGTATCTTCTTTAAAAGATGGTATTAGAGATGCTGGAGTTCCAAGGATATATACCAGCCCGCCTAATCCTTTTCCAACTAATAATTTTTATCTTACTATCTATGATTATTATGTTCTTGTTGTAAATAATGGATACGACTCTGCGACTGTAGATATCAACAGTAAAACCGTAATAAAAGGTAATAATTTCAACGGGCAGAGCACACGTCATGCTAATATAACAGAACAAATTGATGAGTCATTTTTAAAGAATATGACAACTCTACAGGATAATACAGTAACTGTAAGGACTGTAAGTAATCCAGGGGCTTCAATGGATGTTTATATAATTCAAGCTCCTAAAGGGATTCCTGAAGATCAAATTAGTTTAGACAATATTAAACCAAAACCATGTAGGGTGATACTATTTCTGTGGACCAATTAGGGACTGATTATTATGGATGATAAAGGTTTTATATTCACAGTTGACGCAGCACTAGCTTTAATAGTGGTAATAGTACTTACTGCTACTATTACAGCATATACGTTGCTTCCATATTATCAAGGTGAAGACCACCAGCATCTGGAGGCTCTAGCAGACAGTATTTTAGAAACTATGGAGCAGAGCGGACAGTTGCGTACTGATGCGGTTTATTATTCTAGTGGTGATGCAAGTCTTATTGCCAAAGCCAATGCTGATTTAAACACAACTCTTGGTACGCTTGTACCTTCAGGTGTTGCTTATAAGATTACTATGACCTCTGGAAACTCATATGTGGTTCAAAATACAACAGGTACCCGTAATTTGCTTACCAGTAATGATATTGCAACTAAAGTTAAAGTCATATCAGGGCCGCAGGAAGGATGGGTAGGAAGGGCTTATTATAAGATAGAGCAGGTTCAGTTTGAGGATCAAACGGATACTGCAGTAACTACATTATGGAATTTCCATAACTGGCTGCAGAACTTCAACCCATGGAATAACGGTCTTGATGATTATAACTACTGGGGAGGCAATAATCCTTCATATTATAGTTCACAAGTTCCCAAAAGTATTTCATTTTACATTAATGGAACATCAATAAATGGGGCTAAATTTTTAATAGGCAGTGCTTATGATCGTAGTAGTTGGTCAAATCCAAGTGCTTTCGGCGCAAAATTTATTTTAAATGGTAATGCTAACCACAATATAAGTAGTGCAGACTTTGGTAGTGCTCTATATTATACTGCATATTCCAGTGGTTATACCAATTATAGACGTTATATGTACAACTATTTGGGTAATATAACTAATTCAGAATTAAATATTGGAATGAATAACTTTTATCTCGATTTTTCAGCAAATTCGTATCAGGAATTACCCTGGTTTTCCATAATAGGTAATTATACTACAACAATGAAGGTTCCTCAGGGAGTTGTGACCGCTACCTCAAATTTCCCAGACATTGCAGGAGCGGGTACATCATCCAACTCTTTGACCTATGATTTGAATACTGGAACAGTAACAAATTCTACGGGAAGTAGTATAAGTTGGAATACTATACAGAGCAGTGATATAAATACAAATAAACCTTTCCAAATAACAGGCATACCTTATGGTACATCCACAGGGTCTGCAGTTGCTTCTGTATCTAATGTTTATTTACCTCCAAACACCCGACTTTTTGATGCGTATACTGTTATAAATCCATATGGTGGTGTTGATAGGGCTATTGTACAGGTTAAAAATTCAAAAGGTACATGGCAAACCATATTCACTTCATTTGGTTCTTATACCGAACGTGATGATGGAGGTTACGGTAACATTCCTGGGATATTAAACATAGCACCTTATCTTACCTCAGGCAATAACCAGGTTAGAGTTATCATATGGGACGATGCGCCAAGCAGTGATAATGATTTAGTTGGACTAACCAGCTGTTATTCTATAATTAAATACAGTCAGCTGCCGATCAGGTGGGATACTTACCCATTTGACAGCAAACAGTATGATGATACTACTGCAACTCAAACTAAAACCTTTAAAATAGATTCCGATGCTCAGGAAGCCATATTATTTATAGGTACGGGATTAGATACTAAAAATATAACAGTTACAATTAAAAACAGTACTGGAGCAAGTTCAACACTTTATAGCAGTGGGCCTGTTCCATTTTCACTGGATCTGGGAGATCTTGATGCAGCGAAAACAACCCATTTACTTACAACCATAAATCCAAATGGTACTTATCAACTGAAACCTGGAAATTACACTATAAGCCTAAGTATAACTCCTGGAGCATCATATGAATCTGGTGATTATGGAGGGTCATCTAGACCTAATGGCGCTATTTCGTATAATGCTATTGCAAACCCTGAAATTTTTTCGGGTACAAGAGTAAGCGTTGTTTACCCCAAATTCCTGTCAAGTATATGGGTGGATTCATTTGCATCAAACCCAACTGATGCAAAGACCATTGCAGCTAATAATTTAACTGATACCCTGCGATCATATGGATATACTGTAGATACCAGCCAGATAAAGACTGAGGCTATCTACACGGGGGATGTACCAAATTCCATACCTGTACGATTGGAGTTGTGGAAACAATAAGAGATGATAAAATGGACGATAAAGGATACGCATTCACACCGTTAGCGCTTTTATTAATGATGCCTGTGGTCATACTGGCTATTTCATACAGTGGTATTGTAAATGAAGTTAACCTTCTCTCTGCAATAGTTATAGGTGGGGATGTCACTGCCACTGTAGCAAGTGATGTTGTAAATGCTATACAACAGGATACAGCAGATGCAGGTAGAAGGTCTGCTTTTATGGCAGTTCAGTCAGTAATAAATAGTACTAATGTACTGGCCGATAATCAACCATTTTTTAGTACTACTGGGAATACAAGCAGGGCTTATATTACAGATACTACTGCAGAAACGATAAATATTAATATTACTAATACTTGTAGAGATCTGGAGAGGCAGACAGGCAGGATTATATACATAGATGGTAGCTATGTTAACCCTAATAATAATGATTCTGCTCCTATATTTCAAGGAAGTGATTTAAGTATTTCACAGGATGATCCCTATGGATTTACAATTTCTATACCCAGTATAGCTATAACAGTTGTGCAAAATTCATCCTCTGCAGGTCAAAATGTGACGTTTAACACACCTGTTCAAACTGCTTATATTTCTATTGAAGGTCTGGAAGATCCATATGTATGGGTAAATGCTAAAGAGAGAACCAGTTCTGTTTTCTATAAATATCCTTATTATAATACTTATATGGGTAATTTAGAATATCACTTCGCTGATAATGTATCTGCAGGCAAATTAGATAATTTATATGAGTGTCTTATGGGGGCCAATACAGAAATGGGGTATCGTCCTTATTATTTCCCTGATTCACATGGGCTGACATTTTTTGACAGATTAGAGGGCAGAACATATGATAAATCTGCCGGCCCAGATAGTGCTAAAATGAGTACATTTATTCTGTATGATCCTTTACAGGAAGATCATGGTAACAATCCAACATCCATGTTAGATCATGAATATTTTGCAAGTGTAACTGGTTATACCATAACAACGAAACATGGCTCAACTACCACTACTGTTATGGGACCTGATGGTAAAAATTTCCTTATTTCCACTGCTTATCGTGGATATCTTAATCTTTCCACTAGTTATAGTTATTAGGTGAAAAAATGAGCTTAGACAGTAGAGGACAAGCAAGTGCTGAATTGATACTTGCAACGGTAATATTTATGGTCATTGCTTTAAGTTTAATTCAATTAACAAGCTCTGAAATGGATAAAACAGACAGCGGAAACCTTGGTCAGGTTAGGATGATAGGTGAATCTGTAGCTGAAACAATCAACACTGTTTATATAAATGGCCCCGGATATTCTGCCAATTTAACCCTTCCAAGTTCTCCAGCTAATTATACAGTTTATGTATACAGCAATGGAAATTTAAGTATGTCCTATCACAATAACAATATAACCATTAAACTGGTACCAACCCGTATTCAATCTTTTAGTATGACTAATAATGGTACACCTCATCAAGTTAAAAACAATAATGGAACTATACAATTTACATAATATCTAAATAAAAATTCAGTCAATTATTATCGGTGATTTCTATGGATCTAGAACCTGGATGGGAAAAAAAAGCTTTAATTGTATTAGGTATAATTTTTGTTATTATTGCAGTTTATGCATTTAATCCGTTTCACAGTAATTCGGATGTAGAGTATCAAAATGGATCTGCAGATGATGGAGTTGTAACACCTGCAGCTCCTGTTGTGACTGCTAATAATTCTACAGCAAACAATACTACAGCTAATGTAACAAATAACAGCACATTTCAGATATCTGCAGATGTAGCTAAGAATATAGCTGCAGGAGCTAATCCTGGATATACCGCAGGGCAACCAACTCAAAGCAATGTTACTATAAATAACACTGTAATGGCTGTGTGGGTTGTTCCTTTAACACAGGGCTCCACATCAAAGAAGGTTTATGTTGATTTATCCACGGGGACAGTAGTTGGAAGTGCATAACCTGAATATAGATATAAATTTACTTTTCAATTATTTTTCCATTTATTTATTAAAAGTATTATAATGGCTAAAATGAATTTTGTTATTTTAACTGTTTTTGAAAATAAATTAGAGGCTTAATTCATTTATTCCCTATGGTTAGTACAAAGTTAAATAATTAAAAAATTTTATAAGTGTATATTGATAAAATATAATAAATTATTATTTGAGATTTCTCAGGCATAAAAATATTTGTTCTCATTTAGAAAATAAAAGTGCAGTAGCAAAAAAGATATATGTTGATTTATCAAAGGAGTAATAGTTGTAAAGTGAAACTTAGTGTAATACAGAGATTGAATAGTCGTGGGACGTAATCATGGAAACTATCGCAGTTATATTAATGGTTATATTATTTTTAGTACTAATGGTATTTGTATTTTCAACCGCTCTTTTAACGCCAATTATAGGCAAAAAAAATCTGATATTTGTAGTATTAATGGGTTTTATAGTAGGTATCATCGGTGGGGCATTTTTTATATCTCCAGTAATGGATGATATTCCAAATATTGCTTCTGCATTTTACCAGAGTACGTCTACAGATTTAGATACTATATATTTAGATATTCCAGATAGTGTAGACGTTGATCAGTTTATAAATACTGCAAAAAATATAGATGGAGTTAAAAACGTTAACGTAACCGGAATAACGATCAAAACATCTGGTTTCTCTGATTATTGGAAAAACACACTTCCAAATCGTATACCTGCTTCAAATACCAATATAACATCGGTACAAATTCAGGGAAATGATACTTTAAACATCCAGATTCAAAACGGAAGCAATCCAAAAGATACAATTAAAAGTTTAGACGACTGGCTGATGCTAATAGCTGGAATAAGTTCATCATACAGTGCTGTGCATGTAACTGTTCAGACTGACCCTGCTAAAACGGATCAGGTTAGAGATCAACTGTCACAAACTGTAGTGGTAACAAGTATAGAGGGCCCTACACAGGATAAAATCAATTCTTTAAAGGCAATACTTCCAAATCAATCCAATGTAGTCATTTTATGCGGATTTATTGGAATGTTTGTTGGCTTAGCAGGGGTATTTATAGATAGTATTCTTGGTATTTTTGAAAATATTAAGGGAAGAGTAGTTAAAAAATGAGGAGTGAATATGAAAGCAGCAGTTCTTTTTTCAGGGGGTAAAGACAGTACAATGGCAGCATACAGTGCCCTTAAGGAGGGACATGAGGTAGAGTATCTTGTCTCTGTATTTTCTGATAATCCTGCATCGTACATGTTCCATGTTGCAAATATACATATTACAGAACTTTCAGCTGAAGCAATGGGAATAAAGCTCATTAAAAAGGTTACAAAGGGCATTAAAGAAGAGGAATTAGAAGATCTTAAAAATATTTTAATTGAATTGAAAGATAAAGGAATTGAAGCTATTTATTCAGGTGCTCTTTTTTCTGTATATCAAAAGTCAAGAATAGATGCACTCTGTGAAGAGTTAGGGCTTGAATCATGCGCGCCACTATGGCATAGAGATCCTACAGAGTACATGGAAGAGATCCTCGACCTTGGATTTGAGGTTATAATAACAAGTGTAGCTGCTGAAGGCTTTGATGAATCATGGCTTGGTAGAAAAGTTGATAAAGACTCTCTCCTTGAGATTATTGAACTAAATAAAAAATATAAAATACACATTGGCTTTGAAGGCGGTGAAGCTGAAACTCTTGTTTTAGACGGTCCTATCTTTAATAAAAAAATTAAAGTGATGGAATCAGAAAATATTTGGGAAGGAGACAGCGGTTACTTTTTAATAAAAAAAGCAGAGTTAGAGGATAAATAAATTAATGAGTTCTATTAATTTTTAAATATATTGATTTTTAATTTAAAAATAGATTTTCTAAATTTATTTTTATTCGACGCAGCGAAAAATCGAAGCCTGTAAATCTGAAAGATTTGATAACATTCAAAAATTGTAAATGTTCGATGGCTTTTTTCTCTGAAAAAAGCATGTGGATCTTAAAAAATAGAAGATTTTTTGGGCGTAGAAAAATGCTTTGCATGCAAACACAAAGTGTTTGTTGTTACAAAATCGTAGATTTTGTAAACATTTTTCTCCAGCTTTGATTCACGGCATTCGAAATTTATAATTTTGATGTTTGCGAAACTTCGTTTTGCATGTTGAATGAAATCTTTGATATCCTGAACCCCAAATTGAAGAGTTGCAGGGTTGAAAGGCAGCGGCTATTTTTTAATTAAAGAAGCTGAATTAGAAGAAAAATAAATTTTTGTATTTAAAAATGTAAATATCCCTATTTTAAAGTTAATATTGTTTATATCTATTTTTAGACACTTTTAATTTCTGGAGCGATCCAGTCTATAAATCTTTGAACATCATCAGTTTCAATTTCAACGTCAATTTCTCCCAGTGGAGATAGATCATCTTCTACAAAATTTGGAACCCCAACGAATGCTGCCTGTTTACTTAATTTGAAATGAATTTTATTTGCACTAATTCCTTTTAACATCATTTTCCTGGCAACACTTCTGATTTTCCTTTCCCTGAGTTCCTTACGTAAATTTGTAATTGATTCTTCTTCACCAGATACAAGGATATAATTTTCTCCTATTTCCATATCATCATAATCAAACATGTTTTTTAAAGTTTTGGTGACTTTGTCAATATCTTCTGTGGGATTCAATTCAGTCTTAGCATATATCTTACAGTTCATTTTTATAAACTCCTGCTGGCGTGAATTAATTTTTAGATTTTTTAGTCTTAACACTCAAAAACCTACGGCTTTTGCATGTAAAAAACACAAGCAAAATCCTCAAAAAATTCATAGAATTTTTTGGGAGCCCTCGAAAACTCAGTTTTCGGGGCCGGGGAAACTTAGTTTCCTCCGGTTAGAAAATACATAGTATTTTATAAAAATTGTAAATTTTTGCTTAATGTTTTTTTAACCTCGAAAATCTTCGATTTTCGGTGTAAAAATCACGATTAAAAATCAAAGCTTTCGAAAATCTATGATTTTCGAGCTCCAAAAATTCATAGAATTTTTGAGAGATTTTTAATCAGTGTTTTTTAACCTCATTTTTTAATATGCTGCGTATTGAATTTTTAAACTTCCAGACTGGCCCTTCATTTACTATCATATAATCTGATGTGGCTATAACATTACCTATTCCAAATTTAAGTTCTCTATCGTCCCTTTTTTTGAATTCTGCCACATTACTGGAATCATCTTCTCTTTTTCTTCTTTTTAACCTGTTAAAACGTGTTTTAGGGCTGGAATGAATAGCAATAATTTTAAATGTTTTAAAATTTTTCTTAAATATTTTTACTTCATACGGGCTTCTTATACCTTCAATTATAAATTTTAATTCACATTCTGCAGTTTCATCTTTTGAATGCTCTTTAATCAGTTCTACACATCTTTCTGCAACTACATAGTCACCATACTCTTCACGTAGTTTAACTGCAGTTTCCCCAATCTCAGCGTTTCTTTTTACTGCTTCATCTCTTATAACATCGCCCATTCGTATTATATTGACATTCATACTCTTTGCAACTCTTGCTACGATGCTCTTACCTGATCCTGGTAGTCCTGTTACTCCTATTACCTGCATGATCTCACTCTTTAATGATTTCAGTGATAAGTCCATTGTTTTGAAATTTCATCGTTATTCAAATTCATTAATGGAATTTAACATAATCCTCAATGATTCTTTAAGGTTATTAATATTGTTAAAATTATCTATCAGTTTTTTTAGTTCATCTGGGTTCTTAGCCTTAAGTTTATTTACTTTACGGGTAAGACACGGCATTGTTCTTGTAATATTGTCGACTATAGTTAATGATGAGGTTTTAGCTGTCCGTGATAATGGATTTAAGTCTATAGCTATTACATATTTACCTTCTTTTACCAGTGCTTCTGTTCTGTCACCATCTTCCAGTGGAACTAAAATTACATCTGCTTTGTACATACCTTCAGGGCTGACGCTTCCCCTTGGACTATCCAGGCCTTTAATATGTTTGAAATCTTCCTTTTCTGTACCTAAAATTTCTCCAGCTCCCTGATCTTTTAAAAATTTCCAGATTGTTTTAACTCTTTCAGGAGTTCTGTAAAAAAGGTTTATCTCAATTTTTGCATCTAAAACTTCTGCTAATTTTACAACATGCTCTGGAACAAGGGCAGTAGTGTTACCATTTACAGATATAACTGGATTTTTTGCAAGGATTAAAGCTGCAGCTGCTGCTTCTATAGCTTTTTCTGCAGTTTCAGTTGTTTTTTCTCCAATTAAATAATCGAAAGCTTCTCCTCTTCCATGGGCTATCATTCCAGAATCGGCTAAAATTCCAGATTTATAGGCGTTTACAATTTTATCTCTTGAAAGTAAAGATTTATATCTTGGATGGCTTTTTGGTATCATATTAATTAGTCCTGTAAAATTTAATTAATCAGTAAAAATTCTATATCCTGACTATTTTATTATATTAATAAAGTATAGATATTTATTTAATATTCAAATGTCTGTATAATTACCAATACTTCTATTAACCCAGATATGATTTTATAAGATAGTTAAAAAGATCTATATTCCTAATTTTTTGTTACATTAACTATGTATAAACACATACTTATAGCCTCAGAGTTTAAGGTAATTAATTGAAATGCGTTCCAGGTTTTTCCTGTTAATTAATTTTCATAAAACTTTTAATTACGGCTTTTCTGTTTATAATATGGCCTTAATTAAATATTTAAACTAGTAAGTCCTATATGAAACATATTTAAAAGAAATTAAAACTGATTACAGGAACTGTTTTAATGCAAAGATATTTTTAACCAGTATGATATAAATAATACGGGGATAACATGAAAGAAAGAATAGAAATAAACAGGCCAGATAATAATAATGAACCAATTGGAAGACCTGAGGGAAGAGAAACAAAAAAAAGCAGAGTTAACAAGTGGGGTGTTTATCTAAGTATCCTTGTTATTGTGGCTGGTTTAATTTGGTATGCTATAAACATGGGATACATTCCTATGGAATTTATAAAACAGCAGGCAGGCCCAATTTTAGTTGTAATTATTGGATTATTAATTTTAATTAAATCACTATCAAGATAAATTAAAAATAGGAAGTTTAAAAAAATTTGAGGTTGAGGAAAATTTCCTCTGAAATTTTCGGAATATTCAAAAATCTACAATTTTTGATGCCCCGAAATTCATTCTGAATTTCCTGAACCCATAAAACAAAGTTTTTTGAGGCGTTTATATGAAAGATATATTAGAAAAATTATCAAATGCAGCTGGAGTATCCGGTTTTGAAGAAAATATTCGAGAAATTATAACAGATGAAGTAAAAGACCATGTGGACGAAATCGAAACCGATAATCTTGGTAACCTCATAATGGTTAAAAAAGGGAAGGAAAATGGGAAAAAGATAATGCTTGCAGCCCATATGGATGAAATCGGTTTAATGGTAAGGCACATTGACAAAGAAGGGTTCATTAAATTCTCTAAAATTGGGGGAATAAATGACCAGATGCTTCTAAATCAGGAAGTTTACATCCACACAGATAACGGGAAAGTTCTGGGGGTTTTAGGTTCAAAACCACCCCACAGGATGAAAGCAGCAGAGAGAAAAAAGGCTGTTGAATATGAAAATATGTTTATAGACATCGGGGCAAAGGACAAAGAAGAAGCAGAAAAAATAGTCAATGTTGGAGATGTAGTAACAATCAAACGCGAATTTTCCACACTTAGAGGTTCTATTGTTGCAGGGAAAGCATTTGATAATAGGGTAGGTTGTTTAGTGCTTATTGAAGTTATGAAAAGGATTAAAAGCGACGCTACTATATATGCTGTTGGAACTGTACAGGAAGAAGTTGGACTTAAAGGAGCAAAAACTTCAGCATTTAAAATAAATCCTGATTTAGCTATAGCTTTAGATGTTACAATATCTGGAGACCACCCCGGAATTAAGGAAGATGAAGCCCCTGCAAAACTTGGAGGCGGACCTGCTATAATTTTAACTGATGCCAGTGGAAGAGGTATAATAACCCACCCTAAAGTCAAAAAGCTCCTTATTGAAGCAGCGGAAAGAGAAGAAATTCCATATCAGCTTGAAGTAAGTGAAGGCGGTACTACAGACGCAACAGCAATTCACCTTACAAGGGAAGGAATTCCTACAGGTGTTTTATCAGCTCCAACAAGGTATATTCACACACCAGTTGAAGTCGTAGATCTTGATGATGTTGAAAACACTATAAAATTACTGGTAGCTGCACTTGAAAATGCTTAAAAATTAAACGTTATAGTTTAATTATTTTATTTTTTAAACACAAATTTGTTTTTAAACCAATTAGAAATAGAATTAAAGTATAAAAACCTTTTTCTGGGAATTATTAAAATTTGGCTTTATATATCATATTTTGAATCTAATAACTTCATTTAGTTTGTATCAAATATAATCTTTCATATTTGAATAGAAATTTAATAAATATAGTTTATAGCGTGTTGTAACCTATTTTCAAGTTACTGCTAGCAAACTATTGATGGAATAGGTGGTTAAGTTGGTAGAGCATGAACATAATGATATAGATTTAAAAGAATTTGAAGAAGGAAATAAAGAACTGGAAGAACATCTAACTAAAAATAAAGAAGAGGCGCTTGCTGTTTTAAAGAAATTATTTAAACCTTTATATGGGGATAAATGGAGTAAGGAGCAAGATGAAGCTATGGAGTTGTTGTTAAAATCTATAACGGATATGGCGGTATGCGAAGCTTTGATTGATGTTAGGCTCGCATTTTTAAATTATGGAGAAGAGGAGTAATTAAAAAAGTAGAATGGTAATGTAAATTGGATATAACTGTGCCTATTTAGGTTCTGAACTGGATAATATTTCAATTCCATTTGAATTTATTTCATAGGTCATGAATTGAGTAGGTGTTTTAGTACTCCTCATTTTTACGATATCCATTACTCTTTCTCTACGGCCAGTGTATGGATTTTCACGTTTCATAAGTTTTATAGCTCCATAAACTGAAAATAATGCCAGTTCATTGAATTCATGGGAAGTAGCACTGTCAAGTATCACAAGTGCAGTAATGTCCCTCTTTTTCAGTTCATATACCAGCAGATCGAAGCGGTCTCTGAATTCGTAAGGTGTTAACTTAGCGGTGTAACTTCCAAGGCTGTCTAAAATAATGACTTCAATATCTTCAGGAATATTTTGTAGAATTTTAGCGAAGTTGCCCTTCATAGTACCAATATCTATACTCATTGCGGCCTCAGTTACCTTGGCTCTGGCTCCTGCCAGTTCAATGAAATTTAAAAGACCGTTTTCCTGGAATTTTTCTAAATTCCAGTTGAAAGAGTTACCCTGCGTATTAAGATCATGAGCATCTTCTTCTGTAGTTATGTATGCTGTTTTAAGTCCTTGATCACAGCTGTTTTTTGCAAAATGAAGTCCAAATATTGTTTTTCCGGAACCTGCATCCCCTGTAAGAAGCATAGTCCTACTTGCCGGAAATCCGCCGGTAATGTGATCTAATACTGATATGCCTGTTTTTACTCTTTCCAATGTTATATCTCCTTTAACTCTATATAAATAAAATAAGTTAACTTCATTATTTAAGTATATGGTCTTTGGCCAGTATAAATTCAAATGTACATTTATTTGAACCTTCAGCCATGCATGATATCTGTTCCACATTGCCTTTAATAGATGTCCATGTAAAACTACGTAATATAATTATTCTACATATCATGCAGAACATAGGACTGTATTCTGCTTCTTTTTCCCAGGGACAATTTGAAAATTTAAGATAATTTTGGTGATTTTCTAATGTAGCCTCTGCTTCAATACCTAGATTTGATAGAAATCCTTTTATCCATTTAGTATAATAATTTAAGATATTTTCATTTAAATTGGGTGTACCTTCTTCAAACTTTGGTTTCATATTTATTTCAAAACGGTCTGAAAAACTTTTTGCAATATTATTTCTTATCTGGGGAGGTATATTTGATGCAAATACAGGCATAGCACTTAAAAGAAAACCGAAAAGTTCACCTCTAGCTTTTTCTTTTAAAAGCTGTTCTTTTTCTTTTTCAGCATTTTTACGTTCGGTTATATCCTGAAATATAAGTACAATACCATTTATATTATTTTTATCATCTTTAATAGGGGAACTTGTATCATTAATTGGTATTTGTCTCCCATTTTTAGTTATCAAAATAGTGTGGTCTTTCATACCTGTTATAGAGCCTTTTTGAAGCACTTCAGTAACGGGACTTTCTACAGGATTGCCAGTTTCTTCATTAATAATTTTAAAAATGCTTTCCAATGGTTTTCCTAAAGCTTCATCCTGTTTCCATTCGGTTATCTTTTGAGCAATAGGGTTCATGAATGTGATATACCCATCTTTATCAGTGGTAATTACGGCATCACCAATACTTTCAAGAGTTGTTGAAAGCCATTTTTCATTTTCTTTTAATTTACTTTCCATTTCATACTTGTAGAGCGCAACTTCAATGGCACTGTGCAGCTCTCTATCTTCAAAGGGTTTAATGATGTAACCAAAAGGGCCAGTTATTTTAGCTCTTTTAAGAGTTCTTTCATCTGAATATGCTGTTAAATATACAACAGGGATGTCAAGATTATCTTTTATTTGTTGAGCAGCATCAATACCGTCCATCTCTCCCTTTAGTACAATATCCATAAGTACTAGATCAGGATTAGTTTCCGAAGCTTTCTCTACTGCTTCCTCACCTGAAGACGTGATTGCAGGCACGATATAACCCATATTTTCCAGCCTGTGTTTGATATCCATGGCTACAATACTTTCATCTTCAACAACAAGAATTTTAAAAGACTGCATAATGCTTACTACTTTACTGCTTTAAATATATTAATATTGCCTTTTATTTTTAATCATAATCAGTTTTACAAGATTCATATTAAGCGGCGCTGCTTTTGTGCAGATGTTTGTAGATAGTAAATGCCAGGTTTTTATTTATGCTTTCAACACTTGCTATCTCCTCAACACTGGCATTTTTTATGCTGTTAATGTCACCAAAATGTTTAAGCAGTTTTATTTTCCGTTTTTCTCCCACTCCTTTTATCCCGTCGAGCATAGAATACTTCAATTCGCGAGATCTAAGTTTTTTATGGTAAGTAACTGCAAATCTATGTGCTTCATCTCTTATTCTCTGCAGGAGATGTAATGCTTCAGAATTTCTAGGTAAAATTATAGGGCTTGAATTATTTGGGACAAATACATGCTCAAATTCTTTAGCTAACCCAATAGCAGGTATATCATCTAAATTAACTGATTTTAAAACATCTACTGCCACGTTGAGCTGTCCTTTTCCTCCATCTACTATGATAAGATCTGGTTTTTTATCATTATCTCCAGTGGCGATCCTGCTGTACCTTCTGCTTAAAACATCTTTCATCATGGCATAATCATCAGGACCAGGAATGTCTACTTTAAATTTTCGATATTTACTTTTTTTAGGCATGCCGTCTTCAAAAACAACCATCGATCCCACTGCATGTTTGCCGCTGATATTGGAAATATCAAAACATTCAATATGTCTTGGAATTTTGGGAAGTCTAATATATTTTTTAAGATCCAGCAAAGTATTTCTTACTTCTTTTTCCTGATTCTTAATTATTTCTGCATTTTTAGCGACCATCTGAACTAAACGGGTTTCTGTTACATTTTGAGGAGTTCTAAGAGCTACTTCATACTCTTGGTTGGAAGACAACCATTCTTCAATTAGATCCTTTTCATCAGGTTTGTACTGTATAATAATTTCTGACGGTACATGTCTTGGGCTCATATAGTACTGTTTTAGAAATGCTGAAAGGATTTTATCAGGTAATGTGCCTTCAGTTCCACTCATTAAGAAATCGTCTTTTCCGATAATTTTACCGTCTCTTATGGAAAATACAACTACACAAGCTAATTTTTCATCGTATGAACAGGCAATTACATCTTGTTCAAGGCCTCTATCAAATTCTATTTTCTGTTTTTCAAGGATGCTGTCTACAGATAAAATTTGATCCCGCAGTACTGCGGCCTTTTCGAATTCATGGTTTTCTGCAGCTTCTGTCATCATTTCATTTAACATATCAATTATTTTATTATATTTGCCCTCAAAGAACAGGTTAATTTTCTCCACGATTTCATTGTAAGATGTTTCAGTTATTTTGCCTCCGCATGGAGCACTGCAAAGATGAATTTGATAGTTGAGACATGGGCCGTCCATTTTCCTGCAGGCCCTTATTTTAAAAATAGCTTTTAACGATTTGACCATTCTTCTTACGGATCCGACATCTGTAAATGGCCCGTAGTAAAATGCACCATCATCTCTAACATTTCTTGTAATTAGAATCCTTGGGAACTTTTCGTTGGTTATTTTAATGTAGGGATATCTTTTGTCATCCTTTAATCGAATGTTATATTTTGGTTTGTACTTTTTTATGAGATTGGATTCCAGAATAAGTGCTTCTTTTTCTGTATCTGTTA
This sequence comes from Methanobacterium sp., assembly GCF_038562635.1. NCBI lineage: Archaea > Methanobacteriati > Methanobacteriota > Methanobacteria > Methanobacteriales > Methanobacteriaceae > Methanobacterium > Methanobacterium sp. The sequence goes on from NZ_JBCFBO010000001.1 coordinate 174,444, forward strand.
TAATATACTCTAAGTTATGAAAATGACTCATGAGTAATTTTGTTTTTAAAGGTAATTCTGATCTGCTGAAATAAGATTTGACTCTTTTAATTAATGATTTAGCCTTTCCAACGTAGATTACATCGTCATCAATATTTCTCATTATATATACACCGGGTCTATCAGGCAAATTATCAGGGTTACTGCAACGATTTGACATTTAATCGCCTCTTGTATTTTTCGTGGTCTTTGAATTTAATAAAAAAAGAAACACTGATTTTAAGTGTTATTTTAAGAAATTATATTATCTCTTGTTTTAGGTGAAGCAACTTGCGGCCTTTTTACAGCGAAGGAATTATTCAAATCTTCATGCATCCCTTCTGCAATTTTTAATGGTATGCCAATAACCATGTATTCTGGAGGGAACCATACATTTCCAGTTGGGTCTACAGGGCCCACAAATGCAGTATCTTTTGGGACCTTTTCAGCCATTCCTGCAGGGTAAGTAACAAAAGTCGCACATGAAGGACCAAAAGCCATACTAATCGCATTAAATGGGTTTTTAGTTCTAAAGTGTATAATACTGCTTAAATTTCTTATTTGTTCTCCATTACCAAAGCAGATGATTGATTTAACATCAATATTATTTTTTATATCTTCACATCTCTGTATTATAAGATATTTCCCAAGTGGTTTTATTTCCCCAATGGATTCTAAAAATCCTTCAACATACTCAGGTCCAGCTTTAAGATATTCTGCTTCGCCGTTCCTAAATTTTTCACTTCCAGTAGAAACAAAATATTTAATAAATTCAAGAGGTTTGGTAAATCCAAGATATGTCATTGAACCAGGGCAACAGCCCCTAAGTGTATCTTTCCCAATATATAGTGGAGGTTGATTTTCATTTATAGATGTTAACATTATGGCTTTAGCAACACAACGATCAAGAGAACACATTGGTACTGCCCCTTCAGGGATCGTTTCAGAACTATAAACAGCTAAAGGGCTTGTACTCAATTTTCCACCAATTTTAAGACTCTCTCCAATTTTTTTTATAGAACTATTTCCCGTTTTAACCACCTCATAAATTTATAATTTACGCTGTTTGGAAAAATCATAGATTTTCCTTCAACTCCAAAAATATTGAAAATATTTTGGGATTTAGAAAAATGCACAACATTTTTCTCAACCTCAAAAAACTTGTTTTTTTGGGTTCAGAAAATACGTAGTATTTTCTTCAACCTTCGTTATACCATCAATTATTTATATCATACTTCCCAATATTAATAAAGTTATTTTCTTATAAGTTATAATAATATATATAAAAGTTATCTTTTTTTCAAAAAAGAGGAAAGAGAAATAAAAAGATTTAGGCAAGTATCTAATAATAAAACAATATTAAATAGATTAAAACGAATAAATCAGAAATTAAAATACTTATAAGGTGATTTAAGTATCAGAGACGGCTTTGTGTTACAGCTCCAAAATGACATTCAGGGCACCTATTACTTTTCTAATGCTCTTACTCAAAACCTATTTTATATCAATATAAAACTTAAACTATCAAAAGATTTTAGAAAAATGTTAAAATACCCTTTTTAAATAGAGGAAAGAGAAATGACAGGATTTAAACTCAATTCAAATTATAAACCATTGGGAGATCAGCCAAAAGCAATAAATTCGCTTGTAAATGGTATAAATGATGGATTAAAGCATCAAACATTACTTGGAGTTACAGGATCCGGAAAAACATTTACCATGGCAAATGTGATTAAAGAAGTAAATAAACCCACATTGGTCATGTCACACAATAAAACACTTGCTGCACAGCTTTATGAAGAATTTAAAGAATTTTTCCCTGAAAATGCTGTGGAATATTTTGTAAGTTATTATGACTACTACCAGCCAGAAGCATATATCCCCCATACAGACACTTTTATAGATAAGGAAGCCAGTATAAATGACGAAATAGACCAGATGAGACACTCAGCAACACAATCACTGCTTTCAAGGGATGATGTGATAGTAGTTTCAAGTGTCTCATGTATATATGGTATTGGATCTCCTGAGGACTATGGAGATCACTTGCTGCATATGAGAGTTGGAGAAACGATGGAACGAGAGGAAATATTATCAAAACTCGTCCATATCCAGTATGAAAGAAATGATATAGATTTTACAAGGGGGAAATTTAGAGCTAGGGGAGATGTTATAGAGATATTTCCAGTTCACGGGTCACTTCCTGTAAGGATAGAACTTTTTGGAGATGAGATAGATGGAATATCTTATATAGACCCTTTGAGGGGAAATGCAGCTAAAAAAATCGATAGAATAACCATATTTCCTGCAAAGCACTTTGTTATTTCTGATAGTAAAATGCAGAAGGCATTAAACGGAATTGAAACCGAACTGGAAGATAGGTTAACTATTTTAAGGTCTCAAAATAAATTACTGGAAGCACAACGCCTTGAACAGAGAACAAGGTTTGACATGGAAATGCTTCAGGAAATGGGATATTGTCCTGGAGTTGAAAATTATTCGCTGCATTTAAGCGGCAGAAAATGGGGCAGTATGCCTCACACACTTATAAAATATTTTCCGGAGAATTTTTTAACTATAATTGATGAATCTCACGTTACAGTGCCTCAAATTGGTGGGATGTATGCTGGAGATCGTGCACGTAAGGATTCACTTGTAAATTATGGATTCAGGCTTCCATCGGCTCGTGAAAATCGCCCGCTCAATTTTGAGGAGTTTGAAAGTATAATGAATCAGGTGATTTATGTTTCTGCAACTCCTGCAAATTATGAACTCGCAAAAAGTCAGAATACTGTAGAACAGATTATAAGACCTACAGGGCTCATTGATCCAAAGGTGATAATCAAACCAGTTAAAGGGCAGGTAGATCACCTTTTAGGGGAAGTTCAAAAAAGGATTAAGAAAAATCAGAGAATACTGGTAACTACATTAACTAAAAAAATGGCAGAAGACCTTACAGATTATTATGCAAAAATTGGAGTTAAAGTAAGGTACCTCCACTCAGAAATAAGTACGCTGGAACGTATTGAAATTATCGATGACCTCAGACGTGGTGAATTCGACTGTCTTGTGGGAGTAAACTTACTCAGGGAAGGACTGGACCTTCCAGAGGTATCTTTAATCGGAATTCTTGATGCAGATAAAGAAGGATTTCTCCGTTCTGAAACATCACTTATCCAGACAATAGGGCGGGCAGCAAGGAACGTAGAAGGAGAAGTAGTTATATATGCTGATGAAATCACAAAATCTGTAGAATCGGCAGTTAGAATTACTAACAATAGGAGAAAACTGCAGATTGAATATAATAAAAAGCACAATATAACACCAAAAACTGTGGTAAGATCCATTAAGGAAAAAGAGAAAAAAGATAAAATTGAATTAATAGATGATATTGAAAGCATGCCAAAAGATGAACTTCGCTTACTTATTAAAGATTTAGAGCATGAAATGACATTGGCAGCAAAGAAACTTGATTTTGAAAAAGCTGCAAAGCTTAGAGATAAAATCAGCATTCTAGAAGGGGTTTCGAAGTAATGAATACAAAGAAAGATAATATAACCATAAAGGGTGCAAGGGAACACAATCTTAAAAATATAGATGTTACACTACCAAGGGATAAATTTGTTGTAATTACAGGACTCAGCGGTTCTGGAAAATCATCCCTTGCATTTGATACAATTTATGCTGAAGGGCAGAGGAGATATGTAGAATCTCTTTCAGCTTATGCGAGGCAATTTTTAGGGCAGATGAAAAAACCTGAAGTTGATTATATAGAAGGGCTTTCGCCTGCTATATCCATTGACCAGAAAACCACTAAAGTAAATCCTAGATCAACAGTAGGGACAGTAACAGAGATATATGATTATTTAAGGCTTTTATATGCACGGATTGGTATTCCACACTGCTACAACTGTGGAAAACCTATATCTCAGCAAACTTCGGGTCAGATAGTTGATAATATCTACAAAGAAGAAGAAAAGACTAAAGTACAGATCATGGCTCCTGTTGTTAAAGACAGGAAAGGGGAACATCAGAAAATGTTCGAAGACCTCCAAAAAAAGGGATTTGTAAGAGTAAGGGTTGACGGTGATATATTAAGTCTGGATGAAAATATTGATCTTGACAAGAACAAAAAACACACCGTTGAAGTCGTTGTAGACAGGTTAGTTATAAGATACGATGTTGATTTTAAAAGGCGGCTTGCCGATTCAGTTGAAACTGCTCTTGAGCTTGGCGAAGGATTAATAGTAGCGCTCTACGAAAAAGATGGTGAAAAGGAAGAAAAAGTGTTCAGCGAGCACTTTGCGTGTACGGACTGTAATATAAACTTTGAAGAAATAAGTCCCCGGACATTTTCATTTAACAACCCTCACGGGGCATGTCCAGAGTGTAATGGGCTTGGAAGTAAAATGGAGATAGATACAGACTTAGTAGTCCCTGATAGTAGTTTATCACTTGAAGAAGGGGCAATTCTTCCATGGAGTAAATCCAAGAACAAGGATAATTACTACCACCAGATGCTTGAAGCAGTTGCAGACCACTATGGGTTTAGCATGGACATTCCCTTTGACGAACTACCCAAAAAATACCAGAACATAGTTCTTTACGGGTCATCTGAAAGAATTGATTTTACATTTAGACGAAAAGGTAGAGTACACCATGTAAAACGGAAATTTGAAGGTGCAGTAAAGAGAATGGAACGTCTATTTATGGATACCAAATCAAATTACATGAGAAGTTACATAGGACAGTTTATGAGTGATAGGAAGTGCCCTGCATGTAATGGTACAAGGTTACGCCCTGAAAGCAGATCTGTTACAGTAGGTGACAGGACTATATCTGCAGTTGTGGCAATGCCTATAAAAGAGTCATATAAATTCTTTGAAGAGCTTGAACTTACCAAAATGCAGCATTTCATTGGAAAAGAAATCCTAAAAGAGATAAGGGAACGTTTAAGATTTCTATCTGATGTTGGGCTTGATTATATTACATTGGATAGGTCTTCTGGTACACTTTCTGGAGGGGAAGCCCAGAGAATTCGTCTTGCAACACAAATAGGCTCTGGTCTGGTGGGAGTTCTTTATATACTCGATGAACCAAGTATTGGACTGCACCAGAGGGACAATACTCGACTTATTGAAACGTTGAAAAAATTGAGGGATATTGGAAATACTCTGATTGTTGTAGAACACGATGAAGAAACTATACTCTCTGCAGACTATGTTGTAGATATAGGTCCTGGAGCAGGTGAGCATGGTGGAAGGGTAACTGCAACTGGAACGCCACTGGAAATAATGAATAATCCTGACTCTATAACTGGAAAATATCTATCTAGAAATGAGACTATAGACTTTCCAAAAGAGCGTACAAAACCTAACGGGAAGTTCATTACTGTAAAAGGTGCAAGACAGAATAACCTAAAAAATATAGATGTAAAAATACCTCTTGGAGTGTTTACATGTGTTACTGGGGTTTCTGGCTCTGGAAAAAGTACTCTCGTAAATGATGTGCTTTATAAAGGTCTTTATGGGGAATTTAATAGAAAGCCTATAACTACAGGAAAACATGATGAGATCACAGGGGTTTCTAATATTGACAAGGTAATTATAATTGACCAATCCCCAATTGGACGTACTCCTAGGTCGAATCCAGCTACTTACACCGGCGTATTTACATATATCCGGGAAATATTTGCTGAAACTCTTGCATCTAAAAAGAGAGGTTATAAACCCGGTAGGTTCAGTTTCAATGTAAAAGGCGGACGATGCGAGGCATGCAGTGGTGATGGAATAATTAAAATTGAGATGCACTTTTTGGCAGATGTATATGTGCCGTGTGAAGTGTGCAAAGGGAAGCGTTACAACAAGGAAACTCTGGATGTGAGGTATAAAGGTAAAAACATTGCAGATGTGCTGGATATGACAGTTGAAGAGGCACTCCAATTCTTCAGAAATGTTCCACGTATACAGAAAAAACTTCAAACCCTTGATGATGTTGGGCTTGGTTATATTAAACTTGGGCAGCCCGCAACAACACTTTCAGGTGGGGAAGCCCAGCGTGTGAAACTTTCAAAAGAGTTAAGCCGGCAAAGCACTGGTAAAACACTTTATATACTTGACGAACCAACCACAGGACTTCACTTTGCAGATATTAAAAAGCTTCTCCAGGTTCTTGGTAGATTAAGGGATTCTGGGAACACAGTCCTGGTCATAGAACATAATCTGGACGTTATAAAAACAGCAGATTATATTATAGACCTGGGCCCCGAAGGAGGGGATGAGGGAGGTCTTGTTATTGCAGAAGGTACTCCTGAAGAAGTTGCATTAAGTGGCACATATACAGGAGAATTTTTAAATAAGATTTTAAATGAGAAACCACTAATTTCTTCTATTGAATCAGGCGATGATGTAATTTCAGAGGGGTCTTCGGGTAACAAGTAAATTTAATCTGTAGTTTATAGAATATTTAAAAAGTAAATTTACTTTTTTTAACTTATTTATTTCATCTCAAACTTCTTTTTTTGGCTTATAAGTTTGTATGATTTGGTTAAAATCGTATAATAACCTATTAAAACTATTAGTTTTATTAATGAAAGATTCTAATATAAACACTAAATCGTGGCAGTGATGAAAAGGGTATTTCTAAGATATAAAGTGTGTGTGCAACAATGAAATTACGAGAAAAAACACTGGTACTCCTTGGAATAACTATAACATGTTCAATTATTGTTATGTACCTGGCTTCAAATGTTGTTTTAATGGGGGGATTTCAAACACTTGAAGAACAAAACACACTCCAGAACATCCAGCTAGCTACAAATGTGCTTTCAGGTGAAATTTCTGATTTAAATAAAACTATTAATGACTGGGCAGTATGGGATGACACGTATATTTTCATACAGAATCATAATTCGAGATATATACAAAGTAATCTTTTAAATTCTACTTTTACTGATCTGAAACTTAATCTGGTTATTTATGTTGATAATTCGGGAAATATTGTCTATGGCAAAGAATTCGATCTTCAAAAAAAGGAAGAAAAACCTGTTTCTGAAAGTATTAAGAAGTATATATCTAAAGATAACATTTTACTGAGCTCGCAAGATGGTGTAAAAGGGATTATCATGCTTCCAGAGGGGCCGATGATAATTGATTCACATCCCATTTTAACTTCAAATGGAGATGGTCCAAGTAGAGGGACATTAATCTTCGGCCGATATTTAAATGATGTTGAAATTCAGCATTTATCTGGTGAAATACAGTCTTCCCTTACATTGGTTAGTTACAACGATTCCAATATGCCTGCTGATTTTCAAACTGCACGCGATTCGATGTCTCAAAGTTCTCCATTTTTTATTAAACCAATAAATGATAGTTATATTGCGGGTTATGCTCTTATAAATGATATTAATGGAAAACCTGCATTTATTTTAAAGACAGAAAGACCAAGAGGTTTTTATAAAGAATATCAAAATACAATATCTTATTTTATAGCATCTCTGTTAGTAATATGCTGTCTTCTTGCTGTAATAACTCTAATTTATCTAGATAGGTCTATACTCTCTAAATTATCTAGATTTAGTAAGGATATTTCTATTATAGGTAAAAAAGGTGATCTCTCTACACGTATACTTGCTGATGGAGAAGATGAACTTTCATCTTTAGCAGAATCAATTAATGGCATGTTATCAAGAATAGAAACTTCACAGGATCAATTAAAAAAATCAGAACTGGAATTTCGCTCTTTAGTAGAATTAGCTAATAATTCAATTGTTTTAACAGATAATGCTGGCAAAATTATGTTATGGAATAGAAGTGCACAGCGTATGTTTGGATACAGTGAAAATGAGATTTTAGGAAAGCCAATTTCAATTTTATTTCCAGATGAATACCATGAATCTTACCAGAAAGTGATGGATAACCCATATAATTCTGCTAATTCTCAAAATATGGGAGTAATTTACGAGTCATATGGATTTAAAAAGGATAAAAGCAGGTTCATGCTGGAAATTTCACATATTTCATGGAAGATAAAGAATGAGAAGTTTTACTGTGCAATTATAAGGGATATTACTGATGGTAAACAGGCAGAAAATGAAATTAAAGAATCTTTAAGAGAAAAAGAAGCGCTGTTAATGGAAATTCACCACAGAGTTAAAAATAATATGCAGATAATTTCAAGTTTGCTATCCCTTCAAAGTAGATATATAAAGGATAAAGATGCATTTGAAGTTTTTAAGGAAAGCCAAAATCGTGTTAAATCTATGGCTATGATTCATGAAAGGCTTTATAATTCTAAAGGACTTGCAAAAATTGATTTTGCAGGATATATTAGGAATCTGGTAGATGATCTGTTTGATTCTTATGGAGTTAATCATGATGATGTTAAGATCGACATCAGTGCAGATAAGATTTTTTTAAATGCGGATACTGCCATACCTGTTGGTCTTATAATAAATGAACTTGTAACTAATTCTTTAAAATATGCTTTTCCAGCTGAAAATAGTGATCATGAAGAGAGCATGATATACATAAAATTTCATAGGAATAATAAAAATATTCTATTAGTTGTGGGGGATAATGGTATAGGGCTTCCAGAAGACTTAGATTTACAACATTCAGAAACACTGGGCTTACGTCTTGTACTTTCATTAGTAGACCAGATTAATGGGACAGTTGAACTTCGCGGTAACGATCAAACAGAATTCCGAATTATTTTCACACAAATTGAGCAAAATAGTCCATTAAACAATTAGTATATTAAATTTCAGGAATGATATTTATTCTTAATTTTATACTTTTTTAAGGCTCTACTAATTTAATTAAGTTATTAAATCATTGTTTTTTAAATAACCAAAAATAAATTATGTCTTTAGATACATAATAAGACTATCCTATTTAATTAGGGAGATGTTATTTACCTGAGGAGGTAATCTTATAGGTCAAAATAAGAAATGTAAAGTATTTTTAGTTAAAACTAAAGATAGATACTCAGGAATAAATAATTTAATGGATCATTTTAAAATAGATGAATTTTCAGGGGATAAAGTTGCATTAAAATCTAATTTTAACAGTGCTGATCCTTTTCCAGCTTCAACACACATTGATACACTTCATGCAATAATTAAAAAACTGAATGAATCTAATGTCACGGGTTTAACTTTAGCCGAGCGTAGTGGAATGGGTAACACCCGCCAGGTACTTGAGAAAATGGGAGTTTTTGAATTATCAGATAAACTCGGCTTTGAAGTCGTTGTGCTTGATGAAGAAGATAGAAATGAATGGGTGAAGGTTGAAAAAGAAGGAACTCACTGGGTTAAGGGATTTTATATATCAAAACTATTTCTGGAATCTGATAGAGTTGTCCAGACGTGTTGTCTTAAAACACATAGATTTGGGGGCAATTTTACATTATCACTTAAAAATTCTGTTGGAATCGTTGCAAAAAGACTGCCTAACGGTTTATATAATTATATGGCTGAATTACATGTGTCTCCCTATCAGAGACTTATGATTGCTGAAATTAATAAGCACTACAATGTTGATCTGATCGTTATGGATGCTATAAATGCTTTTATAACAAAGGGACCTGAGCAGGGAGAAGTTGTGGAGCCAAATCTTATTCTTGCATCCGCTGATCGAGTGGCAATGGATGCAGTAGGGGTTGCAATCCTTAGAAATTATGGTGTTAAAACGAGTATCAGTAAGGGCCCAATTTTTGAGCTGGATCAAATTCGAAGAGCAGCAGAACTAGGTGTTGGGGTTGAATCTGCACAAGAAATTGAATTAGTTCCATTAAACGATGCGAGCCACGGCGATGCAGATAGTATAAGGAAGATACTTGAAGGATAAACCTTGAAATTCTATTTTTATATTTTAAAGTTTATTAAGGAGTACTTATCACATGCGTGATACTCGAGATGATAAAACAAGGTTTCATCAGGATAATTTAATTATAGAACCGCATAGGCCCAATTTAAAAGAGAAACTTTTCTTTTTACTTTCAGGGATAATAGTTAGTATTCCTATAACTCTCCTTTTTGGATCATTTACAAGAAATTTTTTAGATGTTTTCCCTTCTTTTTTTGCCAGTCTAATTTCAATAATTATTTTTACTCCATTTATTGAAGAGTTTGCCAAAGCATACCCTTTATTTTATAGACATGGTGAAACTGAAAGATCCATTTTTATTTTAGGATTCTTAGTTGGTCTAGGATTTGGTATAACGGAATTTATACTGTATGTATTCGTACTTAATATACCCGTAATAGTGAGACTGCCTGGAATTTTATTTCATGCATCAGTCACGTCTATAGTTGCATATGGTATTGCAAAAAAGCAGCCTTTAAAATTTTATTTAATTGCTGTTGGTTTACACATCTTGAATAACTTTTCAGCAATGATTGAAACTGGAGATATTGGTGTTATTGTAGCTAATGTTGGTGCTTATTATCTTTGTTTGATGTTTTACTTTAAGACTACTGAGCAGTTTATTGATGGTAGTTATTTTGTTGATTAACGATTAAAAATAGATATTTCAATAAAATACAGTTAAATTAAGCTTACTAAAACTAAAAAATAAAATATAATTTAAAAAAATTAAGTTTATGAAATAATGACTTTCATGAATTTAATTATTCTACTATTTCAGCAAAACCAAAGTTTCTTCTTATAGAAGTGATTTTAATTTTGACTTCATCGCCTATTTTGGCGCCTGTTACAAAAACAACAAATCCTTCTATTCTTGCGATTCCATCGCCGTCTCTTCCAAGATCTTCAATTTTAACATCGTATTCTTCGCCTTCGTTTAAAGGAGAAGAAGAATTTCCTCTATTTGAGTAATTATCTCTTCCGTAATTATTATTAAACAATTCATCACGTCCTAAATAAGGCCATAAATGACCTGTATACAGTTTGATTTATAGGTATATATAGTTATGCTATTTTTTTAATTTTTAAAAGAATTTTAGATTTTTTAATAAGCGTTTGTAACTGGAATATACTCTAAAATTTTAATAAATTTATTTTCATAAAAATTTTCTAAAAATATATAGTATCTTGAAGATTTTAGTTAATTTAATGCCTTTTTAAGACAGTACAATTAAAATTAGAAATTTTATAAAAAAAATATATTTGAAAAATTCAGGTAAATTATTTTAGATTTTATTATTAAAAGATATTATTTCCTGTTGCATAACAGAATATTTCCTGTGCCCACGTTTTCAGCTTCAACTTCCCTTATTATAGTCACCATTGCTTCTACTGGTAATCCCATTATTTTACTTGCACTTTCTGCAATAGTTTTTACAAGTTCTTCTTTTTGCTGTTTTGTTAATTTAGGTCCTTCTATTGTAATTACAGGCATGATATCACTCCTTAAATTTATTGGATAATTGTTTATTTTCAATGCTTAAATAGTTATAGCGAATTTATTCTTTCTTTGAACTTTTCAAGCTCTTCTTTTACGTGTTCTTTAGATGTCATTTCCGGGCCGTATATGCCAATAGAAGGAAGCACCTCGAGGCCAGTTAATTCAAGGATATTGTGGGTTATAAATTTGAAGATTTCATCTAAATCTCCATGAGGACCTTCAGAGGAATATACTTCTTTAGGTGCGCCTGTTGTAAATGATAACATTGCTTTTTTACCTTTAAGTAAACCAGTGTCATACATCTTTCCTTCAGCTATATTGTGGACAACTCCTGGCAGGAATACCCTATCGAACCATCCTTTTAAGATTGCAGGGGGTGAACTCCACCATACTGGAAACTGGAAAATTATCATATCTGCCCATTTTATTTTCTCTACTTCGTCTTTAATATCCTGAGATAGCGATCCAGTTCCGACTGCATTTACCTGTTCCATCATGGGATTAAATTGCTCAGTATTTTGCCTTTGCGAAAAATCATTTTCATCAAGGACTGCTTTAAATCGCATCCCATATAAATCAGATATTTTAACTTCATGACCATTATCCCTTAATGTTTTAGCTGCAAGGTCTTTCATAACTCCATTTAAAGAATTTGGCTCTGGATGTGCAAAAATAATAAATACATTCATACTAATGACCTCCTTTTTTAATATTTTATGTACCTAAAAATTTAAATTCTTTTTGATGCACTATTAATAATAGCTGCATTTTAAAAAGAAAATAAGAAATTAAATGGATATTATAAAAATCAAAACTCTGTTTAACTAGTTTAACTTAAATTAAGAATATTGTCTGATTGTCGTATTTAATGAATAATTCTCTGGTGATTATAATTGTCTGAAACTAAGTCTAATGAATGCTTTTCAATATCACTGGAATATATATCTTCTAAAATACCAGATAAAGGTATAACCATAGGAAATTTCCTTGATTTGATGGGTGATCGTGGGGGACTAATCTTATGCTTAATTTTAGCAACTCCTTTTTTAATTCCAGTATCCATCCCGGGATCCAGCATACCTTTTGGACTTGGAATTATGTTTATTGGAATAAGCAGAATTTTCAACAGGTACTTAATACCTAAATTTATTATGGAATATGTGCTGCCTAAGGATACTCTTTTGAAGATATTAAATGGAACCATGACTGCTTTAGGAAAATTAGAGAAGTATATTAAGCCTCGTTTTTTAGTATTGAGTGAAGGCCCTGCCATAAGTCGATTTAGTATTTCTCTAATGGTATTTACTTCGTTTTTACTTATGCTCCCTTTACCTGTACCATTAACAGACAGTTTACCTGGATATTCAATCTTTTTTTTAGTTTTAGGTATCCTTGAACATGATGGCTACTTCATTTTAGCAGGCTATATACTGACTATTATCACCACTATTTATTTTAGTTTGATATTTTTATTTGGTTATGCTGGAATAACATTTGTTTTATCTCATTTTGGGATATATATGCCTCAATTTTAGTTTTGGAATATGTTCTAAAATATTTTGAATTATTTTCTATTATTAATAGATATTTTTAGTTTTTCTATTCTATTAAAGAGATTTACCGAGTATTAATGTTAATTTCCATATAATAAAATGTATATATTAAAATATTATATTAATATTGTATTTTACAAAAAATAGAAATGAAGGGGATACAAATGAATAAAAATTTGGTTTTAATGGCATTAATAATGTCTATGTTTGTTGGTCTTCAAATTGCTGAACCTGCTGCAGCAGCTAGTATGAAAGTTGTAGATCATGGATCTGTTAAATTTAAGGATTACTACGGTAACCCATGTACTTTCACGTGGAAGACATATCAAATTAAAACAAGCTATGTAAAGATGGTAGGACATGCATATTCACCAAAAACTAAAAAAGAAGCTTATATGTATGTTTATATTCAAAAAATCAGCAAAAACCTGGTTAAAATTTCGGGAAAAGATGTTTTGAAGTATTCTGGACATACAAAAACTATTAAAATACCTACTGAATATGGTTACTCTAAATTAACTGCTGCACAATGCTATTGGAGATACTTTAGGCCATCATTACTGTCTACCATAACTAAAACAATGTCTTAACGAATATTTTATTATCTATTTTTATATTTTATAAAATAATTTTAACCTATTTTTTCTAATTATATATTTTAATCTAGTTGTAAAGAGAATTAAAAATAAAAGTTCTCGAACTTGGTTTAAAACTAGATCTTTTATTTGATAGACGTAAAAAGACTTAATAAGAGTTAGAGAAAATTATCAAGAGCGTATTTAGTTATCCGATATTTTCGGATAACTGAAATGCTCTTTTTTTCAAGGAATACATACAAGGTAATGTATCATGTGCAAGGAGTGGACTGAATAGCCATTTGAAAATAATAGGTATTGGTCACTATCTGGGGAGTAGTGACCAAATGGAACTTTTTATGATACAGTTAGATAGTAGATCCTCCTGATTTATATACCTTTGCATATCGAAATGTCAGATATCAAAAATGCAAATGCTGCAAATAATGTTTATTTTTTTAAAACAGGGACAAATATGGTGAATACATTCATGGTTTTACTTTCTAAAAAATAAATTAACACTTAATACTGAGTTATATTCAGCTACATGTCAAAAATAGAATTATGGTAAATTTTAAATAGTTAAACTTTTACATTATAACTGTACATGATTGGTTTGATAGTTTAATCAATGTGATTGGAATAATGATATAAAAAATATATTATTATTCCTCCACATTTTTGTTTAAATTTTAAACAAATGATAATTACTTAAATGACATTTTGGGCATAGATATTGATATTAAAAACATCGAACCTGTTATGCTGGATTTATGCCTTAAATTAAAAAATAAGGAATATTTAACGTTGATTTTTTTAATTAAGCTATAAGATTGTTTCTATATTAAATAATACAATTAAATCAAAATAAACTACTAAACACACTAATTTATTAAATCTATTCTAATGGTGGGAAGACGCACATAGATGAAGTCTTTTTCTTTAAAATCTTCCCACAGGTTGAAATTAATTTATACTTAATTTATACTTTTGCTTTTTTAGAATATATGCAAAAACGTATTTATGTGGGACTTGCTTTTTAATATTTTAAAAGTGTATTAAACTTATAAACAGATTTAAAGATTTAATTTTAAAAATTAATTTTATTTAGTTTAATTATATTTGCAGTGTTAATTGTGAGTTAATTAATCTATTTAAGTTATGCACAATTTATTTTAATAATATTAAGTATAAACTTAATAACCATATGCTGGAAATTAATATGGATAAGCAGGAGTGAATTGAATGAGCAAAATAGGAGTTTTAATAGGACCAAAATTTGAAGATATAGAGTATACTAAACCTTCAAAATCTTTTAAAGAAAAGGGGCATGAATTAACTCATATCGGATTAAAAGGGGGGCAAACAGTAGGAGGAAAAGAAGAAAAAACAAAAGTCGTTGTTGATAAATCAGCAGGAGATGTATCAGTAAATGATTTTGACGCGATCTTTATTCCAGGTGGATGTTCTCCAGATAAACTAAGAGAAGATAAGAATGTAGTGGAGTTTGTGAAAGAATTTGTTGAAAGTGATAAGCCAGTTTTTGCAATCTGTCATGCTCCTCAGCTTTTAATTACAGCCCAGGTTATTGAAGGACGAAAAGTAGCAGGGTGGAAATCTATTGTTCAGGATATTAAAAATGCTGGAGCAGAGTATGTAAACAGGGAAGTTGTTGAAGATGGCAATATAATCTCAAGTCGTGGGCCTGATGATATTCTGGCATTTACTGAAGCAGCTCTTAAAAAATTGGAATAAAGAGTAAGTGGTTACAGTGCTTAAAATAAGTTAAAATTATTTTATTTAATTTTTAAAATTAACTTATAATATCATACTTTAAAATTAAAAAGTAGGAATTATTTTATAACTGGAATTACTTAAATTAAATTGGATGTCTAGACATACTTGACTAGTTTTAGAATCCATCAAAATCAGCCATAGAGTTTCTAAATTTTCAAGGTCTAGATATCCTAGCCTAAAATAAATATAAATAATTAAATTAATCTCCATCTGAGAAAATAGACATTCCCATTACTATCTGGCCGTTATTATCACGTATAGGTACAGAACTGCTAATTACTACGCTTTTTGTACCGTCTTCCTTTGAAATAATGATCTTTTCTTCTTCAACTTCTTCGCCGCTTGTAATAGAACGTGTTAACGGCCAGTCTTCAAGTTCATAGGGCCTCCCATCAGGGTGGGAACAATTGTAATAGCAGTATTCTGCAAGTTCTTCTATCTCTAAACAATCAATCCAGATATCCTCCAATTTTTTATTTTTAATAAGAGGTTTACCCGAAGAGGCTTCTACAATTAAAATTCCAACAGATAAATTGTTGATTAGAGTATCCAGTTTTGATCTTTCTATTTCTACAGCTTTGAGCGCATCAATCAATTTATTTTCTACATTTTCCCTTTCTTCAATTTCTTCCTGCAGTTTTCTTTCTGTTTCAAGCAGTTCTTTTTCATGCCATTCAATCAGTTCTCTTTGATCTTTATGGCTTTTCATTAATTCTTTTTCAGTTTCTTTACGTTCAATAGCGTAAGAAATTGAACGAGCCAATAGACGACCGTCAATTTGTCCTTTAATTAGATAATCCTGTGCACCTTCACGAACAGCCTTAACGGCGATATCTTCATCATCAAATCCACTCATAATTACTATGGGTAACTCGGGGGTCTGATCATAAGTTCTAATAAAAGTATCAAATCCCCAGCTGTCAGGTAAATTTAAATCAAGAAGTAAAACATCAAATGTATCATTAAAAAGACTTTCAAATCCATTTTTAAGTCTATCAACATGATTCAATTCAAACGAGATATTTTGTGTTTCTTTTAACATTTCCCTTATGATTACAGCATCTTCTCTGTTATCCTCTATTAATAAAATTTTGATAGGTTTACTATTCATATTTCCGCCTCCATAACTGAGACAAGTGCATGATAAATATGTTAAGTGTAATTTTGTAATAATTTATAATTTTAATATTTTTATTTAAATGGGACTGATTTATGAATTATTCTATAAATATATTAGATCTCAAGTGGTTAATATGTAGAATATTCAGCATGTAGTTTGGAGAATATCAATGCCAGAGTAATTATATCCTGTTTGTTGTGCTCAATTATTGGAACTAAAGGTCCAATATTTTGAGTTTTAATGTAAGTCTTATAAAATGCAGGTACTAATCCACTTGGTACGTCATCTATTCGTTCTATACCAAATAAATGGTTTTCAATTGTTGTTAACTGGCAGTTTGGTAATTCGTCACTCCATGTACGCCGTGAAAAGTGAAGTAAATCAAAGTGGGGCATGTTTAAATTCTTTTTAATGCCGAAATATTTCATTCTATTTCGAATATAAGGTATATCAAATGTTTGCCCATTAAATGTTACAAATACGCTTTCATCTTCAACATGAGATGAGAAAGCCTCTAAAACTGCACTTTCTTCTCCTATACTCCTTGACAGGTACTGGTTTACGCATATTTCATTTCCATGAACTTCAGCAACCCCTAAAAGGATTATAGGAACGTTACTAAAACCTAGAGTTTCTATATCTAAAAAGATGAAATCTTCATCATTAGAAAAACTGGATGAAAATAGGGACATAGGGTGTGATTTTGGGTAACATTCTGAGATCCTATCAGATATATAGCAGTTGTTACAGCTGTCAATGATCTTTAATAAGTTAGATGCTTCTCTGCCAAACCTTTCATGTTCTACAAGGTCTTCGATAGTTTTGTAGCCTTCACTTTGTAATTTTAGTTCCCTTGATGCTCCAATTCCGTTTAATAGTTTTAAATCTGATAAAATTTTTTCTCTAGCATTTTCCTGATTTAATGTATTAAATTTAAGAGTGGATTTATTTTCTATATCATAACAGGTACCACTATCTGTAACAATTTCGTTACCATCTATCAGATCCTCAAGTGCTATTCCATCATGATCATCTAACAGTTTTTCCTTTAATTTCTGGGCATTTTCGTATTCCATGTATTCATTTCCAAAAGTTTATTGTTCCTAATAATTTATGCTCTTATTGGAATTTTGGGCTTTTATACTTTTACATTTATCATATTTCAAACTTTATAAGTATATTGTTTTTTAATATTTTCAGCATAGAAAATACTATACATTTGAAAATATCAGATATTCTTGGTATGTCTAATTTATTTTAATAAAAAAATGTAGTTTTCTTAACTGATTATATTAATCTACAGATGAGTAAAATTTTTGCATTAACCTGTAACTAAATAGAAATGATACATTCCCAGTTTGGAATGTTTTTAAAGAAAATATTGGATTTAAAAGGCATTAATTTAAAATCCTATCGCAAATTTCAGTATTCTAGCTCCGCAAAGTTTAAATATGGACTATGGGATATAGTAGTTTAGATATGAATTGTATGATAAGTATTACTTATATGAAATGAGGGAGGAACATATTATGGGAAGTTATAAAGATAATCATTTTTTTGGCAGCGTTAAAGTTGGTGAACGTGGACAAATAGTTATTCCTAAAGAAGCCAGGGATACCTTTGATATTAAACCGGGAGACAGTCTGGTAGTCTTTGGAAAAGATAAAAACCAAAAGCTCATAATCGTAAAAGAGGATGTAATGAGAGATTTTGCGCTTAAAATACTTGAAGACTTAGACAGTCAAGAATGATACTAAATTTATTTTTAAATATCTTATTTCTTTTGATTCCATTTTGACTCTTTCATGGACTAATTATATTTTTATTTTTTTCAAATTCTTTTATTTAAAATTCACATGTCATCTCAGCAAAGTTTAAATATGACTTATAGGATCTATACGTTTAAGTATGAATTATATGATAAGTATAATTCATATGAACTATAAATAGGGACATCCATAAATTACAAGAATAATAGAGATCCTCGAAAACTGGAAAATGATCATTGCTTCTGCGGATGCAGTTGCAGTTGATAGTCTAATCTGCCATATATTAGGGGAAGACCCATTAATACCTGTAAATAAGAACGCCTGTGAACGTGGGCTTGGAGAAGCAGATATAACTAAAATTAAGGTTTTAGGAGATCGAATTGAAACAATAGACGATTTTAAATGGCCTTCAGTTAGAATATTTCCATTAGATAGAATTCCGTCGTTAAAACCATTAATTGACCCTGAAATTTGTATTGGATGCGGTAAATGTATCAAAAGCTGCCCAATGGGTGCTTTGAGCGCAGGTACTGAAACACCTCAATTTAATTATTCGGAATGTATAACATGTATGTGCTGCGGTGAAATGTGCCCAGAAAAGGCAATTAAACTGGAAAATCATACTCCTTTGGCAGTGAATAAATAAATGGTAAATAGAATTTTACCCATAAAATTTAAATATGAATTGTATGAAATACATGATTGAACATATATTATATACAAAATATGATCAATATAACTGATGGAGGAATATAATCATGGGAAACTATAAGGATCACCACTTTTGGGGCAGTGTCAAAGTTGGTGAACGTGGCCAAATTGTTATTCCTAAAGAAGCTAGAGATAGATTTGATATTAAACCTGGAGATAGTTTAGTAGTCTTTGGAAGAGACAAAAATCAGAAGCTTATACTCTTTAAAAGTGATGTAATGAGAGATTATGCACTTAAAATACTTGAAAATTTAGACAGTCAAGATTAATATATCCTAAGGAGTGATACAAGTGAAAATAGCAGATGGAATAGAAATGATAGAAATACCTATGAAAATGATGGGAAGGGAAAGCACAATTCGCCCAACATTAATATGGGATGATGATACAGTTATCCTGGTTGATGCAGGAATGGTAGGTACTTTACCAGTAATCAAAAAGGCAATGGAAGACGCGGGTGTGCCACTCAAACGGCTTGATAAAATCATAGTTACACACCAGGATATAGACCATATCGGCGGTATTAAAAATATTCTTGAGGAATTACCTGAAGTCAAAGTGCTTGCACATGAAGAGGATAAACCATATATTAAAGGTGAAAAGAAGCTTGTAAGAGTGAACACAAAGTTTATGGAACGTATAAGTGATTTATCAGAAGAAGAACAGAAAAAAGTTTTGTATATATTTGAAAATTCCAATGCACCAGTCGATATAACTTTGGCTGACGGAGAAGAGCTCGCAGACTGCGGAGGAATTGTAGTTATTCATACTCCCGGCCATACACCGGGACACATATGTCTATATCACAAACCTAGTAAAACTCTCATAGCAGGAGATGCGATGAATATCTCTGAGGGACAACTTGTGGGAACAAATAACTTGATTTTAACAGAGGAAGATGTGAAAACAGCCACAGCTTCGCTTAAAAAGTTTGAAAAATATAATGTTGAGAATGTAATAACTTACCATGGAGGTCTGTTTAACGATGACCCCAACCAGAGAATTAAAGAGTTTAATAATGATGAGGCGTAATTTGAATGTTTGATTTTAATTTAATTCTTATTCCTTTATTTGGATTTCTTATAGGCCTCTTCGTGTCCACTTTAGGTGGGGGCGGAGGAGGGTTGTATGTACCTGTTTTGACGTTGATTTTTGGTGTAACTCCACAGGTGGCTGTGGCAACATCTTTAGCATCCGTTTTACCCACCACTGCTGCAGGCGCCTTAAGTCATTATCGTGAAGGTAATGTAGATATTCGTACAGGTTTAATTTTAGGAATTGGCGGAATAGTGGGTACTGTAATAGGGGCATATATTGCCAATATGATACCTCCATTGCTTTTAAAAAAGATTTTGGGTGCTTTTATGTTGATAATGCTGATTCCAACATTAAGAAGCATGCTTAAAAGACGTAAAAATAAAAATGAAGTTAAAAAAGAATCTTCAAAACTTACTGGACCTAAAAAAATTATAGCTTCTCTTTTTGGAGTGGCAGGTGGAATACTGGCAGGAGTTTTTGGACTAAGCGGAACACCGCCAGTTACTGCAGGTCTTTATAGTTTAGGCCTGCCTGCTATGATGGTGGTAGGTACAACTATATTCGTACTCATCTTTAACTCTGTTACAGGTATAGGAACATATTTATTGTTAGGAAGGCTTGATATACCTCTGGTACTCCTTCTTGGTTGTGGATCAGTTGTAGGTGCATTTTTAGGGCCTAAATTGCTTAAAAAAATTAACCCCAAAAATTTTGAAAAAATCTATGGACCTTTGACCATGGGCATAATGCTTATTTCAGGCGCAGCCTTGTTACTTACATAAATTAACCAACAATTTTGCCAGTAAACATAATCAGAGAAACTAGCTATTACGGAGGCTATTAAATGTTTGACTTTAATTTAATTCTTCTTCCTTTATTTGGATTTATTATAGGCCTGCTTGTAACCACTCTTGGAGGGGGCGGTGGATCCTTATATGTACCTATCTTAACTCTCTTTGGTGTAACTCCACAGGTGGCTGTGGCCACATCTCTGGCAACTGTACTGCCAACTACTGCAGCAGGCGCCTACAGCCACCACCGTATGGGAAATATAGACGTCCGCACAGGATTGATTCTGGGAGTCGGGGGAATAATAGGTACATTAATAGGTGCATATATTGCCAATATGATTCCACCTTACATTTTAAAGAAACTATTAGGTGTTCTTTTACTTGTAACTGCGGTTCCAATGATAAGGAGATTTTTAAATGAACGAAAGGATGCCAAGACCGGTGCCAGAAAAAAGGAAAATGAAAAAACAGATACACTTACAGGACCTAAAAGAATTATAGCATCATTCTTTGGAGTGGCTGGAGGAATACTGGCAGGAATTTTCGGATTAAGTGGAACCGGGCCTGTCACAGCAGGACTTTATAGTTTGGGCCTACCTACACTGATGGTTGTGGGTACAACAATATTTGTACTTGTGTTTAATTCAGTAGCAGGTATTGGAGGCTACTTCCTTTTAGGCAGATTTGATCTGACTTTAACACTTCTTCTTGGCAGTGGCGCAGTTATAGGTGCGCTTTTAGGGCCTAAATTATTAGGTAGAATTGATAGGGGAGTTATAGAGAAATTTATACCGCCGGTACTCATATTAATTTCTATAATTTTCGGCTTATCGTTAGTAGTAAGTTAAAAAAGAGGAATAGGCTTAATCAAATACATTTCTTTATTTTTTTTTATTTTGATGCATATTCGCTGAACTTCATTATAACCAAAAATATATCAATTTATTATCAGATCTTGGTTTAAATCAGCTTATTTACTGAATCATATTAATAAAGAAAATCCCTATATTTTTAAAGTACTTAAAAAAGAATAGTTTTATACACACCATAATTCTAGATAAATCAATACTTAATCATCTTTTGGAGAAAGAATATGGATAGGGATAAATTTAAAAAATATATGCTTTTGATGCATAGCGATAAGATCAGTAAATATTTAATGAATAGAATTAGTGGATATGCTGTAATTTTAATTTTAGGAGCAATAGTACTGAATTTAGTAATCTTTTTTTATTTTAACAGCTTAACTTTCCTTTCTAGTGTGGAAAACAGATTGGATTTCATGGTTTTTATTTTAACAGTTATATTAGTTGATGCCACTTTATCTCTACTGTCTTTTACTTATATCCTGGTTATTAAAGAAGATGATAAAGGTGCAATGGATTTGAAGGGAACAGAAATTGTCAGTGATAAATCAGCTGTTGAGATCGGTTATTTAATTAAAAACTGGAAAGACGGGCTAAAAATTAAATCGGAACATCTACAAAACCAGAAAAAAAAGTTGTTGGAATATATTGATAAAATAGAAAACAATGCTGAAATTTCTGATAAAAAGCAGGAAATAGTCAATAAAAGAAAAAATGATGCTCATAAAGCCAAAAAAATGGAGAGAGGCAGCAGATTACCTGTATACATAATTGAGTCTAAATTAATGAAAATCAGTGACGATTTAAACGTTTTTGATGATAACCTGGAAGAACTTGAAAGTGACGAAATTAAATTTCATTTAAAAGAAGCCTTAAATTTAAATGAGAAATTAAAAGACCTTGAAAATGAGCTGGTTGAAAATTTAACACTTTTAGAGTATTCTATGGAAGTATACAACTTCAAAACTTTAAAGTTGATTGGAAGACTATTTTTCCAAAGTTCAATATCTATTATTATGGGATTTTTTATTTTAGGCGTGTTAATATATGCAATGCCAAATCCTGTTGTTTTAATAGTTCTCCAAAGCTTTGGAAACATACCTATGCAGTTAATCCTGCTTATTGCAACTATTTTCATTCTAGATGGGTCATGGTCCTTCTTGAGGGCAATTCATTCCTTTTTCAATCTGTACATAAGGGATTAAAACTTTAGACTTATTTTTTTAATATTTTATAAACAGGAGAGTTCTATTTTTCAATATCATTATATTTTTAAAAGTTTTGAATTAGCACAAAGTATATATGCCACATTATATCAATTATTTGATATCAAAAATTTGATATTTATGACTGGCAAGTAACAGTTATAATTTAAACTTGGATATACGAAAGGAAAATAATTCAAAAAAAATTTCATAAATTTCATGAAAAAGGAGGATAAGGAATGAGCGAGGTTGGAGGATTGAGAATGTGGATACTTCATGTAATAGGTGAATTTGGACCTAGTAACGGTGTAGAAATTATGGCTAATGTCCAAAAACATTATGATTTGCAGGCCCAATGGCATAAAGGTACCCATATACATCCACATCATAATGTACAATCGAAACGACTTTTACCGGGTTCTGTATATCCTATGCTGAAAAAAATGGTATCTGAAGGTTTAATAACCAAACAGGATGATGGAAAATATGATTTAACTGAAAATGGGAAAATCATAGTAACTAATTTATTTGAACATTTTCAACAGCGCAATAAATTGAATCGTGGAGTGCTTTCTGTAGAAAATTCATTAGATGCAATGAACTGGCATGCATCTTACATGGATGAGCTTGATAAAGAGGAAATTGTCCCTCATGAAGAATCAATTGAATTACTCATTGAAAGACTTAAAAAAATAAAAGAATCGCTTAAATAATGAGATTGTCATAAAAACCGCTAGAAAAGCGAATTTAGTACTTCATTTTTAATTTTTACAGCAGTTAGCGGCAGCTCTCTTCAAATTCTAGATTATAACCAAAAATTGAGAAAAAAATGGTAAATGAAGCTAAAAATTCAAATAAAAGAATTTGATTAATAGTAATCCTAAAAATCAGTTAATTATCAGATTTTTAAGCAAAAATATAAATTAATATTTAAATTTAATCAAAATTAAGGTGAATTAACATATGAATGCAGAAAAAGATGTTTTAAAACATTTTAAATTGATCTTATCGGGACTTATAATTAGCCTCTTAATTGTTTCATTAGATAGTACAATTACTACTACAGCTATGCCTCAAATTATTGCAAGTTTAGGTGGTTTGCAGTACTATGTTTGGCCGGTTACGATTTACCTCACAACTGTAATAATTTCTGCCATGCTTTCGGGTAAGCTGTCTGATTTCTATGGAAGTAAAAAAATATTGACAGGTGCATTACTGGTCTTTGTATTCGGTTCAGTTCTCTGTGGGTTTTCACAGAATATGACGGAACTTATACTATTTAGGGCACTGCAGGGATTAGGTGCCGGTATAATTGTGACTGTGCCAAAGAAAATTATCGCCGAAATGGTCCCGCCAAGACAAAGAGGAAAATATATGGGCTTGTTTGGTATTGCAGGCGGTATTTCAACTGTAGTAGGCCCTACTCTGGGAGGTTTTATAACAGATTCCCTCGGATGGCAGTGGATATTCTTTGTAAATGTCCCAATAGGAATCACAGCATTAAGTTTAATTATTCCATATCTCCCCAAATTTGGAGTAATTGTAAAAGAAAAAGTAATGGATTACCTGGGTATTATAACTTTTGCAGGTGCTTTAACATCATTTTTAGCGGCTTTAACTTTTAGCCAGCAAAGTACTGCTATTTCGCAGGTATTACTGGATTCATTATGGATATTTGCGGCAATTATGTTTTTTGGATTTATATATGCTGAAAGAAAAGCTAAAGAACCTGTACTGCCGTTATATCTGTTTAAAAACTCCGTATTTACTATTTCAAGTGTTTCGGTGTTTTTGTTAGGTGCTGTAACGTTAGCAGGTACGGTTTACATTCCCCTTTTCTTACAATTAGTCCAGGGCCTAAGTCCTTCATCTTCAGGCGCATATCTAACTCCATTGATGTTTACCATGATCCTAGCTGCAATTTTATCAGGCCAGATAATCTCAAAAACAGGTACTTACAAAAAACTCGCTGTCATATCCTTTGCCATAGGCACTGGAGGTATGTTCATACTTTCAACACTCACTCAAAACACTTCTAACCTGGAAATAATCATTTATGAAATTATCATTGGAATAAGTGCAGGTTTAGCAATGCCGCTGTTTACTGTTGCAGCTCAAAATTCGGTTTCAAAACGAGATTTAGGTGTTGTAACCTCATCATCAATGTATATCGAACAGCTTGGAAGTGTAATTGGTTTAGCTGTTCTAGGGACTGTTGTAAATATGACTTTGAACCTTAATTTACAAAATGAGGTACATGTTTCATCATCTTTACTTGTCACAGCCGTTCACAATGTATTTTTGATAGCTGCAGTACTGAATATAATTGGATTAGTGCTGTGTTTCTTCTTAAAAGATATATACATGAGTAATAAAATGGATGAGGAAGAAATGGGCTGCGAAGATGCTCCTGAATATATTCGAGACGTCTAAACACCAAAATGTAGATTTTTTAATGAAGTTTACACATCACATTTTTTTAAGGTGAATTTGGAGAATATAAATGAAATTTTTAGAGTATCAAATAGGCAAAGTTTTAAGTGTCTATAAATTAAATGGCGGAATTATATTCATTTGTTTTTTTTGTAAATAGATCCAAAATTTACTTCGTTAAACCATTATATTACGAAGTATTTGAAAAAATTAAAAAAAGTTCATCAAACTTTTCAAAAATTAACAGCTACTAAATGATCCAAAAATAGGTTTAAAATATAATCAAAAAAGATAATTATTCTGTAATAATAGTACAACCGTCGCTTTCTACAATGACAGTGTGTTCTGTCTGTGCAACCACTGCGTTGGTTTTTTCTCTAAGCACGTGAAAAGGGTAGACTGCTCTTGATGAAACTAACATTCTCATTGCCGCGTTTAAGTGGTGCTTGCTTAAGTGACTTGTAAGCCATCTACCTGAAAAGTTTAAATTTCCATATTTTTCTTTTATAACTTTTAAAGCTCTTTCCGCGTGAACTAATCTCATGGGCCTGTCCCTTAAAAATTTGAATATATATGCTTCGTTCATATCAGTAACTCGCCCAATACCATCGGTTGCAAATGGTTCTATTGCTATAACATCTCCTTCTTCTAATTTATGCGGATTATTTTCTTTGATGTTTGGTATTGAGAGCCCTGCATGAAGTATCCATTGATCAATACTGTGGCCTGCTAAATTGGATATAGGGTTAAAACCCCTGTCATTTATGGCTTTTCCTATAACTTCTCCCACTTTCCCGATTTCAACACCGGCCCGTATGGCACTTATTCCACTTTCAAGTCCCTCTTGAGAGGCAAGTATCATATTTTGGTGCTTTTCGCGCAGTTCCTCAGGGATATCGTCCCCAACAAGAACGCTTACTGCAGTGTCTGCAATGTATCCGTCTACATGCGCACCCAGATCAATTTTAACAACATCTCCAGACTTAATTATATTTTCATCACCTGCAGGGGATGTGTAATGGGCAGTTATTTCATTTACAGAAACATTGCATGGAAATGCAATACCTCCTCCGAGATCTACAATTTCATTTTCAACAAATTCTACAAGGTCTAAAATTTTCATGTCTTCTTTTACATAGTTTATTGCATCTTTCCTAACTTTTGATGCTATTTTCCCAGGTTTTTTATACATATCAATCATATAATCACGTAAATTCAATTTTACAATGTTTTAACTAATTTAAATAAAAATAATGGTGTAGTTATAAGAAAATTCAGTTTAAATAATACTGATTTAGTTTAACCATACTCACTTCGAGATATTTTTGACTTAGACTAGATATATCTTTTGATCATTTCAACTCTTTCAATGAGTTTTTAATTTGTGGTCTCATTTATAAAATCATTGAAATTAATTGAAAACAGATTTCATAATAAAAATTTTTAAGTTTTGAAATTTTAGTTAATTAGGTAGATATATTTGACTTAATATTGTAAAATTAAAAATTTTATCAAATTTTCCAAAATTAGACAGTGGGATCTATCAAAACAGCCAGTTATACAAATATTAAGATCTTGTGAGTAACAATATGTTTTAAACTCATCTAAAAATACAAAAAAAGAGGAATTTCTAATGGAAATTAAATTTTAAAAGCTCATGATCAGTAGTTTCGATGATGTTATATCCTAATAAAAAAACGTTCACTATAATTGTAGTACAGTTTAAAGCGTTAATACAGATTAAGAGCATTAAAAATTAATTTAAAACCTAAATTAAGCTATTCTACTACTTCTGCAAAAGCAAAGTTTCTTCTTGTGGAAGTGATTCTAATTTTAACTTCATCGCCTTTTTTAGCTCCACTTACAAAAACTATGAAACCTTCTATTTTGGCAATTCCATCTCCACTTCTTCCCATATCTTCTATTTTAACATCGTATTCTTCGCCTTCGTTTACAGGAGAAGAATTTCCTCTATTATCTCTTCCGTAATTATCTCTAAACAATTCATCACATCCTAAATATAACCAAAAAATGGTTGAATAAATTTTATTTTTGATATTATATAAAACAATGCATTTAAGAAAAATTAATTTATTGATTAAAAAGCTTAATTTTAACTTTTTTCATATTTCTATTAAACATTTATTATAGATTAAGAGGTATTTTTTGGTTAAACCAGTTGATAATATGTATAATTTTAAATAGAAAGTTTTTTTATCTTATTATTCATATAACCAAATTTAGTAGTATAATTTTAATATATTACAATGTATGCGATATGTGGGACATGAAAATATGTTTACATGCGGCAGTTTATTCTTCAACAACCCCTTGGAACTTTCCACTTTTTTCCATCACATGCACCACTTTATGAACTCGTGGATGTGGAACAACATGTGGTTCTAACTGTGATGATAACTCAATACAAATTTAATCATTTACTTTTTTTATTTTTAAAAATGGATTATCAGACTACTAACTTCAAATTAAATCCTAAATTTTAAGCTTATACGTAAAAATGCTCTAGAATTTAATTTTATGAATTCTGTAGGACTATTTCGAAATTTAGCCTGCAAAAAGACAAAATATTACGTATACTTCTGATACATTGACGTTTTAACATGGAGTATGCTTTTAAAATTATATGCATTTAATCATCTGTGAAAAAAGTCATCATTTTTAGTCAAAAAATCTAAACTATTGTGAAGACAACTATATTTATAACTTTAAAAATAGTGGGGGTCTCTTAATGGATACTTTTGATGATATGGATATAGCAAATGATTTTTTAGATGCTGCATATAAATGCAAACCAACTAATTTAGAACCTTTACTTCAAAAAATTGAATTAAAAATCAAAAACAGTGATCACACTGATAAAACCCTTTTAAGGGCTAAAATGATTGTGACCAGTAAATTAGCGCTCTACTATAGTAAATAATTTTTTATCCAGTTGAGGATTATAGTAGTTCTTCACTCTATGTAATAAGGATCAATGCATCCTTATTACATAAATTAGAATATTCAATTTCAAATTCAAAATTTAAAAGTACTATTTTTATTTAGATAGGTAATAGATAACATCAAAATTTTTTAAAATTAGAAATAAAATAAAAATCTTAAAAGTTAACATAAATCAATCATCACATGTATACTAACAAACTTATTTACTGCTATTTTTACGAATTTGTACTTTTATGATATGTAACTGCAAACTTATTATTTTTAACCATCTAACTGTTGGATTTTATTTGCAAATAGTATCATAAATTATTTTTAAAATTTATGGATCTATCAAATATTTGAATAATAAACCAAATCTTATATTTATTAATAGAGGACTACAAAAATTTTTTATTAAATTTAGGATCATTATTAAAAAATAAAAATTAGTTATGATATAATAAATTACATGAGCAAAGTTGAATTCAGTGTGATAAATATCAAAAGGTGTTTGTGCCCAGAATGTCCTGTCCAGTCAGAGAGTGTATGTGTTGAAGGTAAATGGAGAATAATGCAGGAAATAGCATGGGCAAGTGAAAGTGGAATGTATTTTGAAGCAGATAGGGTCCCTGGAATGTACTGCTCTACTGGAAAGGCATTATGCAAGGATATTAATCTGAAAAAAATGTGCATATGTGAGAAATGCCCTGTCTGGGAGGAAAACAATTTAAAAAATGGAGAACCAAAGCTTTATTTTTGTCAAAAAGGTGAAAGTAAAAAGTAGATATGTTGAATTAAGATTATACTTTATTTATTTCTGGAGCGCATCATTCAGTTTTTTATATATCACTGTTATTTACATACTTTAAGTTCAAAGATATTTAAATTAAACAAAAACCAGCATATTATAATTTATCTATTTTCTGAAGTGCTTTTTTAAATTCAGTTTTGTTTATTTCTTCATTATCTAACATAGCTTTAAGTTCAAAAGCCAGATTTTTCTTGGTGATTTCTTTGTCTTTACTTAAAAGACCATCATAGGCTATCTTAATAGCAGGATCATTTTGTGCTAGATGTTCCAGGTTTGTGGTTCCATTTTTTTCTACAGGAGAACCACTTTTTGCATTGACAACTTCCAGGTTACATGCTTTGGCATTGGGATTCCACGATTGAACTGCTTTAATTTTCACATTTCCCACATTTTCATTTATATTCTTCCTAAATGTATCAAAATTAACAGAATAGCTTTCCTGTACGTTCATAGAAACATTATTGAGGGCATGGTTTAAACTGTCAATTAAACTGTACACCCTGCCTCCTTTTTCACCATAAATGTTGCCTGATTTTGGGTAATAAGATGTTATAAGTCCACATATCCATTTTTGTTTGTTTTCATGGTCTGTAATTATAACATAAAATTCATCAATTTCTGTTTTTTTAATTAACCTCTTTTTCATTTCCCCTATGTAAATCTCGCCTGTTATTTCTTCTCCAGGGTCAAGTTGATTTAGAAACTTTGTGTTATATTCATCACTCTTATCCTTACTACCTTTTTGTATCCCTAAATCCAGCATAATAACCACCTAATTGATAATATTAATATGTAAGTTAAATATATTAAAAATATCGGATAATAGGTCAAATTATTCAAGATGTTAAATATAGCACTTGTCTAAAAATTTATTCACTTAATTTAAATGGAATAATAGAGAATAATGAATCAAATTCAGGCTGTAACTTGTAATACTCTTCTAATATCTGTACTGACTTAATTATTCAATCTTTAACTTTAATCGTAACCTGTAACACATATCTATAAATTTACTACATTTTACAGAAAAAACTGAAATTATTCAATCTACAACTTCCATGATAAAGTTAGTAACAGTAAAGGTAATTGAAATTTTTTTTATTATAACTTATAACTAATACTTGTTGTATTGAAATTTAACTTCTTATTCAGTTTCTTCGAAGTGTTTAATGCTTTCAAGAGGTACTTTTGTCCTTAAAATCTTACATCCTGTATTGCTGTCCTGTACAAGGCCAACACCACTTCCAAATAAACGTTCTAACTCTGTTAAATATGAAACTGGGACATTAAAATCCTTGCTAAGCTCGATATAGATATACAGATTGATCCTGGTGAACTCTTCAAATGTATCTTCCCTTTGAGCTAACTTTATTATGGGATTTCCTTCCTTTAAATCTACTAAAAGCATGTATATTATATTATCCAGTCTTTCCAACATTGTTAGGCTCCTAATATTTAATTATTAAATTTAATAATTCAAAAGTACTTTGTATTACTATATGATTTTAAATACAGATATTATTTGTTAAAGCCATAAACATAAACCATAGTGAATAACCAATGCTTTGGATTAATTAATTTATAAAAAATATATTTATGTGCTTTAAACCTGCAAAAACTTCGTTTTTGCGGTTCAGAAAATACTTTGTATTTTCTTCAACCTCCAAAAATATTTTCAATATTTTTGGGGTTCAGGAAAAAATCCATTTTTCCTTCAATTTATTAAATCCAAATTTAATTAATTACAAGAAATTTATTAAGTTTAAAAAGTTACATTATTTGCTATAAAAACCTTTATATAGTTGTTCTTAAAGTATTTAAATAAAAAGAGTTTTATTGTATTAACAAAAAGCTATTTTGGTGATTATTATGAAAGATAACGAAATTAAATCAATTGCAGTAAGAGTTTTCAATAATTTAAAAAGTGTTGAAGTTGCAAAAAATCCAGACGCGTCAGAAGAAGTAGGAATGGATGTAAGAGAAATGTTGCTTGGATTCGACACTAAAGAATCAATAGGTGACGCCTTAAAATTAATCAGTGAAAAAATGGATACTGATAATGATATGGAAGCTGAAGATCTTGCAGTTGTCATAACCAGAACCCCTATAATGACTGCAAATGGTCAATGGTTCATTGAAATGGACGCAGATGACTTCGTTCATTATTTTACTGAATAAATTCTAGAATTTAATTAAAAGAGACCCAATATCTCTATAATTCAATTCTTTTTTAAATTAAAAATATTATTTTTTTGGCTCTCCTTTAATCACTGATCTGGTTAATAACAGCCTGGTGCATCCTTCTTATAAACTCAATTCTTTCTTCGTATTTTAAAACATCGAGATAGCACTGTGCAACAAGATTAAATGAAAATGGTGATGGGATTACAGTATTTATCTGTTTTATCTCAAGTTGCCCGCTTTCAATCATTTTTAAAACACGTTTCGCATTTTTAAGATCCATGAAGTCTTCTATAACTTCCCTTCTTGCTTCTTTAAGTATTGAAAAGTTTTCATCAAGTTCTTTGACAAAATTTAACAGTATTTTACCTTTAATATGCTGTCTGGATACGCTTTTTTGTTTTCCTTTATAATGCCTTAAGATCATCAGTGCTCTTCCAGCACAATGTCTGAACCTTCCAGCTAAAGTTTCAGTTTTATCAATTGCTTTAATTAGAATATCTTCAATATTTTCAGATGTAAGGTCATTAAATGATTCTAAACCACCTATTTTACCTTCTGAACTTAAATAAAACCCGTTGTCTGAAATTGAAATCATAATATCTCGTTTATACTTTTTAGCCAGTATGTACGCTACAGCACGGGATAATGCATCGTTAACTCTTCTTCCAAAGCAGGTATGGAAAACAACGAATTTTCTGTTTCCAAAACCTTTGTAATACTCTATAAGAAGCTTTTTATTGCTTGGGATCACTGCGTAAAGGTACTGTTCCCTGAAGTACTCATAAATGGAGTTTGCAGCATTGTAATCAACATAGAGAAATTCATGGATGAAGTCCATAATTTCTTCCTTGCTGCGGCCGTATTGAAATTTACCTTCCATCAATGCCCTGAACCGTTGAATTTCAAGTGCGAGATCAAATGAAAGAGGCAGCTGTTCTGAAAACCATGAAGGGATACTTGGAGGTCCTGAAGATGGAGTAACATTTAAGGTCATTCCTCTTGCATAATTAAAACGGTATATTTTTCCTCCCAAGACAAAAGTGTCCCCTTTTTGAAGTTTTTCCATGAAATCTTCTTCCACATGCCCTACTACCTGGCCAGCGCATTTGACCCTTGCAGAGGATCTATCTGGAATTGTACCTATATTAGTTGAATAGAGCATCCTGGCTAATTTTCCTCTCTTTCCAAACATGTTAGTGTCATAATCAGCCCATATCTTAGCATAGACATATCTATCTTCTAGATCTGTATATTCTCCAGCTAAGTAACTTAAAACACTTAAATAATCATTTATTGATAGATTTCTATAGCAGTAGCTTCTTTTAACCAGGTCATATATTGTATCAATGTCCTGTTTACTTTCTATTGCCATCCCATAGATATGTTGTGCTAAAACATCCAGACAGTTTTCTGGAATGTGTATCTCATCTATTTTCCCTTCAACTGCATTTTTTAGTATTAATGAACATTCCACGAGGTCATCTCTATCTACAACAATGATCCTTCCTTTAGATTTTTCATGTAACTTGTGTCCACTTCTCCCTATACGCTGTAATGCCCTTGAAACAGATTTAGGAGAACTTACAAGTATAACCAGATCTATATACCCTATATCTATCCCCAATTCCAGAGATGTGGAAGATACAACAACTTTCAATTCCCCATCTTTCAATTTATCTTCAGTTTGAAGGCGCAGCTCCTTTGAAAGTGAAGAATGATGAGTCATAATGTTGCTGTCATCATATCTGTTTTTAAATCTCTTTTTAAGGTTAAAAACAACACTCTCTGTACCGCTCCTAGTATTTGTAAATATTAAAGTAGTTTTATGGCTCTGTATAAGTTCATCTAGAAGTTTATAAGTCGCATTGTTCATTTCTTCCGGATCCGAGTTTATGATATCATCAACAGGACATAAAACTTTCATATCAAGTCGTTTTAAGTAATTAACATCTACAATTTTACAGTCCCTAACTTCGCCGTCTTGAGACCCTACCATGTAGTGGGCTACTTTTTCAAGGGGAGAAACAGTTGCACTTAGTCCAATCCTTGTGAAGTTACCTGCCAGATTCTGCAGCCTTTCTAAGGTCAGGCTAAGATGTACTCCTCTTTTATTGTCTGCAAGTGAGTGAATTTCATCTATTATGACATATCCAACGCCTTTTATTTTTTCTCTAAATTTGGGAGCACAAAGAAGGATTGAAAGTGTTTCTGGAGTTGTAATCAATATGTGCGGTGGCTTTTTAAGCATTTTGGCCCGTTCATATTGAGTTGTATCACCAGTACGAACAGCTTTTCTAATTCCAAGTTCTTTTCCTGCAATCTTTTCAATCTCACGTAAAGGCTCATCGATGTTTTTTTCTATATCATTATCGAGCGCCTTTAATGGGGAAATATAAATACAATATACCTTATCCTCAATCTGATCCATGTCAGAAAGCATGGTTAACTGGCTTATAATTGAAAGAAACGCCGTAAGTGTTTTCCCAGATCCGGTAGGTGAGGAAATAAGTATGTTGTTACCCTTGTGTACATCCATAATGGAAAGCTTTTGAGACTCCGTAAATCCGTCAAACTTACTTTTAAACCATTCTTTGACCCATGGATGTAATAATTTATAAATTTCAGTGTCTTTGTAAATTTTTTCCTGTCTTTTTATCATTTTTATCCTTATTGACTTTAATTTACTAATTTTGAGATAAATATATCAGTTATAATATTTTATGAATTATATGTTAATATTTTTTTAATAATTAATTTTAAGTTAAACTGGTAACAAATAACGATCTACTCTAATTTCAGTGTCTTTGTAAGTTTTTCCCTGTCTTTTTATCCTTATTGACTCTAAATAGAATTAATTAAGCATTAATTCATTCTTATTATATATTTTATAATCAATTTGGTTATATTTTTATATTCAATAAATTTTTTATCTTCCCAAAATTCATGACTTCAAAGTTTTCAACCGCAAACACTTCAAAATCATCTAAAGAAACATCCTTTAAAAAGGGAGAAATAGTTTTCTGCTGCAGGCAGTCTGAGCCCTCAGTTATAAAGTTAAAAGAGGGCATTACTATAAAATTTTTATCATTTATTTTGCCCTTTAAGAAACATTTTACTTTTTCCACCCTTTCTCCACTTCGAAGTCCAATACTGGGGTGTTCATGGCCAATAATTACAGTATTTTCTTTTATTTCCTTGAAATTAGGAGGTATTTTATCACCGTGCATTATAATATAATTTTCTACAGAGTAATTTTCATATACCTCAAGGTCGCACTTTTCAGCTATAAACCCTGTAAAATTGTCATGATTTCCTTTAATTAGAATTATTTCATCAAAATGTTCCTTAAGAAATTTAATGAAGTCCATAACTTCATCCCATTCCTGTCTGCTGATTTTACCAAATTCATGTTTTAAATCGCCGTTAACTATAATTTTACTGGCATTTGAAGCGCCTATTATTTCTTTAAGTCTAGCTATAATTTTTTTATATTGAAATCTAGGGATCATAAAGCCTTCTCTATTTAAAGCATATTCATAACCCAGATGAATGTCTGATATGATTAAACAGTCTTTAATAAGCAGAGCTGAGTCAACAATTTCTGCACCGTATATTTCATTAGCTTTCATGTAAATCTCTGATATTTTGATCCTGATTTAAAAAAAATATTTTTTTTGGTATTCTATGAATATATTAAAAATAATTGATAAGTACATTAACTTGTATAATGAAGTAAATATATTTTATCATCACTTATGTAGGGAATATTTTTGCAAATATTATATTTAATTATAGGAAATAGCATTAAGTAATCACTTAAATCAACAACACCATATCACTAAATACTTTTACAAGATAATTGACATGTAAAAATCTACGATTTTTACGGTTACAAAACCTTCGAAAACCTTCTAAAGCACAAATATTTCATGTTGTAAGCTTTGTTTTCGAGGTTTTGTGAATATGAACGTACTACATATATACCAATTAATTCAAAGCAGCTAATTTTGGTGAAACTTTGATTTACTTTATAAATCAAATTATGAATATATGATGTATAACTTCTAATTGGATAATATTAAATGAATTCACAAATTAATCACATGCAGCTGAGTATTTAATCAATTATAGGCAAGACATTTTTAAAGGTGAATAACATAATTTATTTAAATTATAGATGGAATAAATTTTAATTGATTACAGCTGAGTAGTTTAAGAACTTTATTGTGATTAAATAAAATGAATATGTACTATTTAATAATTTGCTATAAATAAATATAGATGAAATGAATAATTGATTACAGCTGAGTGGTTTTTAAACTTTATTGTGATTAAATAAAATGAATATGTACTATTTAATAATTTACTATAAATGAAGGTGATTTATATGGCGAATGAAATTGATACCATCATAAAAAATTTAAAAGATGGCGATGTAGAAAGGCGAAAGGAAGCAGCAGAAGAAATTGGTAAATCAGGAGATTCAAATGGAATTGAACCTCTTATTGGAGCTTTTAGCGATGAAAGCCCTGCAGTTAGGTTCCAAGCTGCTAAATCTCTTGGAGAAATAGGGAATCCTGCAATAGAGCCATTGATAGAAGCTTTAAAAAATGATAACGAAGGAAAAATAAAAAAATATATCACTCTTGCCCTTAAAGACATCGGTGATGTCAGCGTTGTTGATACATTAATTGATGTTTTAAATGATGACGACTTTGCAGTTCGAAAATTTGCGGCAAAGGCTTTAGGGGAAATAGGGGATAAAAAAGCTCTGGAACCTCTTGTTGAATCATTGACTGATGAAGATTGGGGTGTTAAAGTAGCTACACTTAAAGCCCTTGGTGATCTTGGTGATGAAAGAGCTATAGATCCAATTAAAAAAGCAAGAAGGGCTGCTACTGGAGATAAAGACCTTAAAAAAGTTGCAAACAAAGCTTTAAAGAGAATAGGTAAATAATTTTACTTAAATTATTTTTTTTGAATAATGATACTTTCTACGGATTAAGTTCCGTCCTTTTTTCTAATTTTTTTAAAAATATTACCCATGATACTGCCCTTTTCAAGCTCCTTTATGATATTATCCTTTTCCTGGACTACACCCCAGAGCAGTTCGTGACTTTTCTTTAGTTTATCGTATTCTTCTTTGGTTAATTCAACTTCATTTATTTTGAGCCTCAAAGATTCTTTTTCAAGGGTGCGTAAATCAGTTAATCTTTTAACTTCCCTTTCAAGCTCTTTATTTACGGTTTTCAACTCATTATATTGATTATAAATAACATTAAGTTCTTCTATATCTTTATTGAGCATTTCAATTTCAGCTTGATAGCCGTCATTAACCTTTTTAATATCTAACTGAAGTTCTTCTATCTGTACTTCGTGTAAATCATTGATATTTTTTATTTTTTGATCCTGTTCCATTAATTCCTGATCTTTGCATGTTAACAGTTCTTTTAAATTAAGAATTTCTTGATCTTTTTCGTTTAATGACTGCTTTATCTCATTAATGCTAGAAGTTAGATCCTGTGAACCCTTAAATTCCTGCCCGAAATCTGCCTTACTTAAAATTACAATATCTTCAATATTTTCAAAATTAGTACCTTCTATCTGCTCTTTTTTAACAGGTATCATATACCTTCGAGTAATCTTTTTACTACCATCTTCAGACTTTGCCTTTGATGTTCTTTC
Source organism: Methanobacterium sp. (assembly GCF_038562635.1). Classification (NCBI taxonomy): domain Archaea; kingdom Methanobacteriati; phylum Methanobacteriota; class Methanobacteria; order Methanobacteriales; family Methanobacteriaceae; genus Methanobacterium; species Methanobacterium sp. Next base: position 211,313 of record NZ_JBCFBO010000001.1, read on the forward strand.
ATATTTTTTAAGTTTGCAGTATAAAACAGGTATATTTTTCATTGGATGTGAATATATTAACTTCTAATATATAACTTTTGAGTTATTTTAGATTAAAGTGATTAAATACAGTGATAATAAATTATTTAGATATAAACATACCATATAAAAAGACATGAAAACTGATCCAGAAAAAATCAGGATTTATTCATCTAAAACTGGAAAAGTAGAACTGATGGAAAAAGTAGAAAAAACTGATGACGAGTGGAAAGGAATACTTACTTCCCAACAGTTTGATGTAGCAAGGAAAAAAGGCACTGAACTGGCATTTACTGGAAAATATCATGATTGTCATGAAGATGGAATCTACAAGTGCGTGTGCTGTGACATTGATTTGTTTGACTCCAAAACAAAATTTGAATCTGGAACTGGTTGGCCCAGCTTCTGGGAACCTATCGCAGAAGAAAATGTGAAAGCAGAAACAGATAAAAGCCATAATATGATTCGAACTGAAGTTTTATGTGCCCTTTGTGACGCTCATCTGGGCCATGTATTTGATGACGGCCCCCCTCCAACAGGAAAAAGATACTGTATGAATTCAGCATCTTTAAAATTTGTTAAAAGATAAATTTCCATTTTTATTTTATTTTTTTATTAAATTATAGATATCTTCACGTCTGCCCTTTAATACAGGTAATTCTTCGCGTATTTCTTTAATCCTTGATAATTTTATATCAGCATAAATTACTTCTTCTTTCTCACTAGCTCTAGCTAAAATATCACCCCATGGATCAGCAACCATGGAATTACCGTATGCAACATATGACAGTTTTTCATTTCTAGCTGGCGATGCAGCAGCTACATAAAGTTGATTATCGATTGCTCTTCCTCTAATTAAAGTTTCCCAGTGTGCAGGGCCTGTGGTCATGTTGAATGCTCCAGGTATGACAATTAATTCTGCCCCTTCTAAGGCCATAAGTCTTGAAAGCTCAGGGAATCTTATATCGTAACATATTGCTACTCCAATTTTGCAGAGTTCAGTATCAATTAAGGTTATTTGATTGCCTGCACTTAATGTGTCTGATTCTTTAAAACTAATTTTTCCAGGAATATCAATATCAAAAAGGTGCATTTTCCTGTGATATCCAATTATTTCTCCATTTCTATTAAATATAAAACTGGAATTGTATAATTTGTCCCCATCTAATTCCGGTATTGAACCTGCTATGATATAAAGATTTAAAGATTTTGCCACTTTAGAAATGGATTTAAGGGTTTTACTGTTTTTCTTTTCTTCTGCATATTCTCTAAACTTATCGTTAGCATAGGGGCAATTGAACATTTCAGGTAAAATTACCAAATCACTCTTATTTAGAGCTGCAGTCTTAATCATGTCTAAAGCATTCTTTATATTGGAATCTTTATTATCAATGACTTTCATCTGGCATAAAGCAAGTTTAAACTGATTTTTCATTTAATCACTGAATTATTTTAGAAAATTTAATAATGGGATTATGAGGACTGTTTTATCATATCTATCCAGAAATCTTCAAGGCTTTTTAAAACTTTGATAAAGCTATCAAGATTTGCAGGTTTGGTTATAAAAGAATTAGCATAGTTATATGTTTCGGAGATATCTTCAGGAGCACTGGATGTGGTTAAAATTATAACTGGAATAGATTTTAAATTTTCATCTTCCTTTATTTCTACAAGGACTTCACGGCCATCCTTACGCGGTAGATTAAGATCAAGTAATACCAAATCTGGCCGAGGAGCATTTTTATATTCTCCTTTCTTATATAAAAAATCCATAGCTGTTATACCATTGTTTACAACATGCATTTTATTCAATGTTGTAAAATCCTTAAATATTTCCTTTATTAAGCGTACATCAGCCGCATTATCTTCAACCAATAAAATTTCCACATAGTCGCCTAACAGTTGTACTCCCCCTTGCACTTTTTTATACTTCAATATTGATATACTTTATTAACACCATATCAGTTTATTAATAATAAGTTTAGAATTTTTTTATGTATGGCTATTAAACTGGAAATGAAATCTACTGGAGGTAATGATATGAATAATCAAGATTTGCAGAATAAAAGTAGTTTAGAAGGGTCATCAAAGGAGTTAAGAAAATTTAAAGAAATTGAATCAACTGTTGATAAGTATATACTTGAAATTGAAAAGTCAGGTGATTTAACTAATGTTTTTCAATTTACTAAAGAAATGGCCAATATAATTATTTTCTTAGCAGAAAACGATAAGAAAGGCACACTATTCAATTTTGTAACGGATTATTTAGAGAAGATGATAGATAAAGGTAAAATAATCAGACAGGAAAAGGGGTTATAAAAAGGAATTTTTTAAAAATATAAAATGACATATGTCTGGATTTGATTTAATTACTATATAAAAAAAATAAGATTAAAAATAGTTTAATCAGTCATTTAATCCCATTAAGTACGAATAATCGTTTGGTTTATACCCTACGACTATTTTATCTCCAATTTTTACAAAAGGAAATCCGTTAGCGCCATACTCACGCATTTCATCTAGTATTTTTGTACGCTCTTTATCATCTGCTAAATCAAAATCAGTGTATTCAAAAGGTATGTTGTGATCTTTAAAGAATTCTTTTGTCTTTTTACACCAAGGGCAGGTGCTTAAAGTATACATTTTGACTTTCGCCATAATTTTACCTCCAGTATTATTTAATTTAAATCAATTTAGGGAGATAAACAAATATAGAAACTCCTTATGATTATTTGTTTTAATTCTATGTTTATTTTATTATTTAGTATATGATATTTATTATTTATGTTAGGTGTCAAATTGAAGAACTTTTATCTTCAGCTGCATTATCTAAAAAAACAGTTTATATATTTAAAAAATTAAATTATAAACAATTATTAAGTCGACTTATCTAAAAAAAAAACACTTTATCTATTTAAAAAATTAAAAGAAGCATCAATTAATCTATTTGAATTGGAATAAACATCAGAATTCCCCACCCATTCTGGAATCTCGTAAACAAATACAGGAGTTCCTGTAGCTGCTATTGGGCTGTCCACTTTATTAATTGATGTACTCTCTGCTTTTTCATCTGTGTTTCTTGGATAATAATTGAAATCAGGTAAAATATCTTTGATAGCTTCTGCAAGATTAACTGATTTTGAGTCCATAGTGGGTGTGGCTATATAGTATCCATTACCGTAGCCATATTTATGATTATGGCAAATTATCACCAGATCATAATCTGACTTTTTAATATCTGGGACCACATACTGGGCAACAAGCCCTTCACCATTATGACGACCTATGGTATAATCATTGGGGCTGCTGGTAACGTTTATCACGTAATTTACAATTTGGGCGTTGTGTTTACTTACATATGATTTTATGGCCTTAGGCACAACTGTTTTAGCAGATATTTCCCGAGGATGCATCCCTGTTATGATAGCTATTTTAGGACCAGATGAACCATAAGTGGAGTAAACATCTTTAGTTACATATCCTTTGCTATTTGAACCTAAAAAAGAATGATCAGGAGTTATGGAACTGTGCAAACCTAATAAATTTGAGAAAATATTGTTTGGAATTAGTATTAAAGAGGTTAAAATACATAAAACAGCTAAAATAAAGATTATTTTGCCTAAGCTGGTTTTTTTCTTAGTTAAATTTTCTTCGGGATACTGGTAATAGTCATAGATATCCTCAACTAATATTAGGTCTCCACCGCATACGCTGCATGAGTTTAAACTGGAGAAGACTGATTTTTTTTGGTCATTAGATCCCGGATTTTGAATACAGTCATACTCATTTTCTTCAAGTTTATAATATCCATTGCACTTCTTGCATATTAAATAATAATCAGGCACTATTTTTTATTTATTGAAAGTTATTTTTATATTTTCAGGGAATTGAGAAATTTAAGTAATCAAAAATATCAAGTTTAGGTAGTAAAATAATCGAATTAGTTTGATATATTACTTTTTTAAGGATTTAATTTATTTAAACTCATTTTTTAATCATTTAAGTTCTAAAATAAACATTAAAAGTATTAAAACTTTAGCATAACCTCTTAATAAGGTTTATACCCTTTAAAGTGATATTTTAACTATCGGGGGGAATATATTTTGGAACACAAATTAAACTGGATTATATTTACTCTGGCACTTGGAATGTTTTTATGGTCATTTAGTGCAGGTATTGTAAACATTTCATTGCCTACCATCTCTCAATATTTAGATATAAGTACAGATATGGTTTCATTAATAGTAATTATTCATCTTATTACACTTATAAGCTTTTTACTTGTTTTTGGACGTATAGGTGATATTACAGGTTATAAAAAAATTTTTGTAATGGGAATTTCCATATTTACTATTGGATCCTATTTTTGTGGTATATCCCTCGATTTTGTTTCATTAATTATATTTAGAATAATTCAGGGCATAGGATCTGCAATGCTGCTTTCTATGGTGCCTGCAATTATATCAACAGTATTTCCTCCTAGAATGAGGGGAAAAGTTTTTGGTTATATTTCGCTCACCACAACCCTTGGCCTTTCATCAGGATATGGGGTGGGAGGATACGTAACACAATATATGGGATGGAACTGGATTTTTTTAATGGTCGTGCCCGTGGGTATAATTGCAACTATTTTTGCTGTTAAAGTACTCCCTTCACAGGAAACAATGGTCCAAAATGTGAAATTTGATGTTATTGGCGCTTTATTAATAGGTTTAACTATTTTAACATTTATTATGCCTTTTAACATAGAAGAAAATCTTGGATGGGGGTTCACCTCTATAGTTATAACCTGTGTTATATCCCTGATCCTGGGAATTACTTTTGTTATATGGGAATTAAAACATCCCGAGCCTCTACTAGATCTTTCCATTTTAAAAAATGTTTATATTACTCTTTCCCTTCTTGCAGGATTTATAGCTACTCTTGTCCTTACTGGAACAATTTATCTTCTACCATTCTATCTTGAACTTATTATGGGCTATTCTTCAGATTTTGCAGGTCTTATAATTTTGATTCCCTCTCTTGTAGTTATTTTTATAGGGCCTTTATCAGGATATATCTCTGATAACTTTGGATCACGTATACCTACTATTATTGCTTGTATAACTCTTATTATGGCTATTATTCTATTATATCGTTTAAATCAAACAGTAGGAATACTATTTATATTCACTGCTCTTGGAATAAGGGCACTTTCAGAAGGTATGTTTACCCCTGCAAACAACAAAACAGTGATGAGCCACAGTCCCCAAGAAAAAGTAGGTTCTGTTTCAAGTCTTTTAAATACAGCCAGATATATGGGTCTTGTAATGGGAATTGTTGTTTTTAACGAAATATTCGTTACTACAATAAGTAATGAAATCACTGATCTAATAGGAATCCCTTCTACTGGTGCATTTCAATTCAGTGCTCCCATTGGAATTCTTTTAAATGGATTTCAAAATGCATTCATTCTGGGCATAGCAATGAGTGTTTTAATTCTTATATTCAGCATATTAACGAAAGAAAACAAGGAATATGACGAAGAAGAAGACTACTTAGTAGACTTAGACTCACTTAAAAAATATAAAGAGGGATTGCTGTAGATATCAATCTGTTTATAAATTCAGATATTTAATGTAAGAGATAAAAAGAATTTAAAGATATATAAATTAAAGGTGCCTTTAAAAAGCGTAACCTTAAAAACCTGATGATTTAGTAGGCCAGAAATTAAAATTAAAATAGGATACGTTTGATACATTATTTTTTATGTATCCTAACTGCTTTTGAATATCTATAAACTTAAAGACACTTCTTTTAAATTCATTAGAAGACGGTATATTAAATGCAACATTTTTTAATGATTGTTTTTCAATTTGAACACTTGTACCAAGTTTTTGGGAGACTATCAAGGCAGTTTCGTCCTTATGTGAATTTACATAGTTAGTTGCTTCTGCATGTACCTTCAGAAATTTTCTTAAAGCAACCGGTTGATCTTTTATAAAGCTGTCTGTTGCTATGACAACGCAACATGGGAAATCTTTCCAGTTATCCTTTTTGGAATATGTAAGTATTTCTCCATCACCTTCTACACTTGCAACAGATACATAAGGTTCCCATGCTATATACCCATCAAATTTTTTAAACAGTAAAGATCTTGGCATAAATGGTACTTCTGATTCAGTTATATTTACTTCATTTCTACTAATATTATATTGGAACAACCAGTAAGTCAATAACACATCCTGTACTGAGTTTACTTTAGGTATTGCTATAGTCTTACCTTTTAAATCAGAGATATTAGTTATATTTGTACTATTTCCTACTACTATTCCACTTCCTTCCTGGTTTACAGATGCAACGATTTTTATAGCTGTTCCATTATTTATAGCCAGGGTTACAGGAGCAATTCCACAATAACCAATATCTATTTTACCTAACTTAGCTGCATTTATAAGATCTGGGCCTGATCTAAATGGGACTAAACTGACTACTAATCCTTCTTTTTCAAACATATTCTTTGCATTTGCTACAAATAGTGCGGAATCATGATCACTTTGTAGATATCCAACTACAATGGTTTTATGCGAAGTTACAATGTAATTATAGGTTCCATATGCAGTTGCTGCAACTAAGAAAATAATTATTAAAGCCCCTATCTTTTTATTCATGGTTATGGCTTTGATATTAAAATATATTATATTTACGCCAGAGCAGGGAAAATTAATATAAAATAAATAGTTTTTGTTATTTATCGGCGTCTATATGCCTTGAAATAAAGATATTTTGAAACTTAAATTACTCTATCTATTTCTGCATCCCAAATTTCAGGATTTCTTTTAATGAATTCCTTCATAATATCCTTACATTCTTTTAAATCTAAATTAATTAATTCAACACTGTTCTCTTTTAAATAATCTTCAGGTCCCTTAAGTGTTTTATTTTCTCCCATTACGACCTTTGGAATTTTATAAAGTAATATGGTTCCAGAACACATTTCACATGGGGATAAAGTGGTATAAAGTATGCAGCTTTTGTAATCTTCTCCTTTTAATTTTCCAGCATTTTCAATACAGTCCATTTCTCCATGCAAAATTGAAGAGTCTTTCTGAAGTAATCTGTTATGTCCGCGACCAATTATCTCATCATTTTCAACTAAAACAGCACCAATTGGAATTCCGCCTTCTTTCAAGCTCTTTTTTGCTTCTATAATTGCTTCATTCATGAATTTATGATCTTTTTCCACTACCAAGAACTCATCTCCATAAAAAGTAATTAGTAGTATTTCTCTAATTTATTTTTTGATTTAATACTATTCTAATAATTTTGTATTTGCATTTATTATTGTGAAAATAAGCACATTAATCTTTATCATCAATAAATGATTGTGAGTACAAGTAGTTATGTAAGATTATTAATCCAATGTTAGGTGGAAGAATGGCGAGAGTAATAGTAGTGGCTTCAGGAAAAGGAGGGGTCGGGAAGACAACCATAGCAGCTAATCTTGGAATAGCTCTTTCTCTTCAGGGAGAAGAAGTTGTAGTCCTTGATTTAGATGTTGCAATGGCTAATTTAGAATTGATTCTAGGTTTAGAAAATCAACCAGTGACCTTACAGGATGTCCTGGCCGGAAGAGATATGATACATAATGCAATATATGAAGGCCCAGGCGGAGTAAAAATTGTTCCTGCAGGACTCTCACTTTATGGTCTTAAAGACATGAAACTAGAAAGACTTGAAGAAGTCTTGGAAACACTTACTGAAGATATAGATATACTACTTATAGATGCACCCGGCGGGCTTGAAAGGGATGCACTGGCAGCATTACAGGTTTCAAATGAACTAGTTCTTGTTACAACACCTGAAATTACTTCTTTAAGCGATGCTCTAAAGACAAAAATTGTTGCAGAGAAAATTGGAATGGAGATACTTGGGGTAGTTATTAACAAAGAAAGAAGTGGTAAAGAATTTTTAACTCCTGATGAAATCCAGACCATCCTTAACATACCAGTAATTGCAATCATTCCAGAAGATAGGGAGTTAAATATAGCATCTGCGTCAGGAAATTCGATTTTAGAAAAAAATCCTAAATCAGATACATCAAAGTTAATTTTAGGGCTTGCTTCAAGAGTTATTGGAAAATACAGCCTTGAAAATGATTTATCAAGTAAAGGAATTGTTTCTAAATTTTTCCAGACTGTTTTCAGCAAATATTTAAATGTAAACAAATCTTAATTTTTTATAATTTTTCTTTTTGATTTTTTATTAAATTAATATCTTTTATTGATGTTTTTTAGATATATGGGGCCCTCTTTGTACAAAATTTGGATATTAAAACCTTTAATTAAACAAAAGGATTATATATTTTATTACTAATTTATATTAAGGGAGGCATAGTGGCACTTCAAACCACCTTCATGTCAACTTTATCTATGCCTCCCAATTAATTTGATAATACAACTATTTATGTTTATAACAATTAATTTAGACTAATTCATATACTATATCATTTGATAAAAGGATAAACTTGTTATTCACTGTTAAAAATAATTTTTAATACCAAATTTATAATGTCATCTGTTTAAAATTTTTAAATTTTGTATATAGTTTTTAAATCGGATACTTAAAAAAATCTTTAAATCCTTTTAAGCTATTTTAGTAGTAATTATTAGGGAAAAATAAGTCATAAATATGCGGCTGTATCTAATGAAAATGTAAAGTATATATCAACAGTAAAACTAGAATTAGGCAGGGCCAATAATATTAAATTCCTTGATAAAGTTGTCCAGAACTTCATAATACTTTTTTTACAAGTCCACAGCTGGATCTTTAGATGGATCCCATTGCCCATATAAAAATTAAAAAAAGAATTAATAATACTTATTTTCATGAAATAAGCTCAAATATTTTAAATCATTGATTTTTAAATAATTTATAAAAATAGGAACGGCAATACTTTTTATAAAATAGTATTTTTTAAATGTTATCACATTTAATCTAAACAACCTAAAATTAACCATCATGGAACAGTCTAAAACAGAAAAAATAATTTATTCTATGGGGCTACTTGAATTATGTATTTTATCTATGTGTTTTATGCTAGCTCTTCTCAATATCTCCAAATAAAATACACTTTTAATGTAACATATATGGAATGCAAAACAAATTATATATTTTATATGTGTTTTATGCTAGCCCTTCCTAATATCTCCAAAATACACTTTTAATGTAACATATATGGAATGCAAAACAAATTATATATTTTATATGTGTTTTATGCTAGCCCTTCCTAATATCTCCAAAATACACTTTTAATGTAACATATATGGAATGCAAAACAAATTATATATTTTATATGTGTTTTATGCTAGCCCTTCCTAATATCTCCATAAAATACACTTTTAATGTAACATATATGGAATGCAAAACAAATTATATATTTTATATGTGTTTTATGCTAGCCCTTCCTAATATCTCCATAAAATACACTTTTAATGTAACATATATGGAATGTAAAAATCAAATTAATGATCTAGATTAAAACCTGGAGGAATGTGTTTGACAGATGTACCAATTAAAGTTGAAAATATTGTAGCTTCTGCAACTCTTGGAAAGTCAATTGAACTGCCCAAAGTAGCTCTGGCACTAGAAGGTGTTGAATATAACTCAGAAAAGTTTCCAGGGCTTGTTTACAAGCTTAAAGAACCTAAAACAGCAGCTCTTATATTTGGATCAGGAAAACTAGTGGGTACTGGTGCAAAAACTACAAAAGATTCAATTAAATCTCTAAATATTATTGTAGACAAAATGAGGGTGCTAGATGCAGATATACCAAAAGAATTCGAAATTACAATACAGAATATCGTTGCCTCTGCAAATCTAGGAAAAACATTAAACCTTGAAGCAGTAGCATTAGATTTGGAGAATACAGAATATGAGCCAGAACAATTTCCGGGCTTAGTTTACAGAGTTGAAGACCCTAAAGTTGTATTATTATTGTTCGGTTCAGGGAAAGTAGTGTGCACTGGTGCAAAGAACATTGATGCTGCTCAGCTTGGTGTTGAAAAAACGAAGGAAAGATTGGGTGAACTGGATTTAATTTAAATCCCACTTTGATAAAAATACCACTCATTTCTCCCTAACTTTATCTTGTATTATGATAAAAACTTCTTCTTTTTGTTTTTTATTATTTTTCATATGTTAAAAAAGATGATCTAAATAACAAGTATGAAGACATTGTAGTATTTTCAAAGGCTGCAGTATGTGCAAAAATTACACTAACTGAAAACTATTCTTAAAAATTCTATTTTACAAAAATAAACATTCTAAAACCGGTTTATTAACTAATAACTGCATCAACTAAGTTGGCACAGTTATTAAATAGAAAAATTGAAAAACATGCAAAAAAAATAGTGTTTAAAAATCAATTCGAATCCTTAAAAAGCGGTAAAATAGCATTATTTAGCCAGTACTCTTTAAAAACTTCTATATCTTTATTAAACTCATCAAAATTTGTAGATTTGGTTATGTAAGCATTGGCATAATGCTCATATGACTTCAATATATCATTATCATCATCAGAGTTTGTTAAAACAATTACTGGAATATGTTTTAGTTGATCATCTGTTTTAATTTCTTTAAGCACTTCCCGCCCATCTTTACCAGGTAAATTTAAATCTAATAAAATTAAAGAAGGTGTTTTACAGTTTTTATACGCGTCTTTTTTATTTAAATAATTTATAGCATTTAATCCGTCTTCAATTTGAGTAATATGAATATTGCTCGTATTTTTGTCTAGAATTTTAGCTATTAATTTTGATTCATCTGGATTATCTTCTATCAATAATATTTCAGTAAGTCCTATCGTATTCATACATTATCCCTCCTAATTTTATTAATTTAAGCATATTTTAGCTATTGTTACTAATTCAAATACTTATTATGTCATAACAAGTTCCTGGATTTAAATTAATCCGCTATAAGATGTGTTAATTCATATATTTAAATTTATAATAATTTAATAAGTTAATATCATTTATTTGCTTAAATCTACCATTTGTAATAGAACAAATTAATTATTGCAAATAATTGATCAGTAATACGCGTAATTGATCCTTTAAAAGCGATTTAAAACCATTTAAAAGTATTTTATGGAGTTAATTTAATTATTAAATTATTAAATCTTATTTATTAATAGAATAACTTATTTAAATAATAAAATAAGTATAGGAGTAATTATTAAATACAATAAGATACTAAATGATCCCTGTATTAAAAACGGAGATAAATGAATGGATATTGAACCAAATGACGAAACAGTTAACATCTTATTAATTGAAGATAATCACACTGACATAAGGATGATAAAGGAAATATTCAAAGAATTTAAAACAAAAACAAAAATACATTCAATTACAAACGGTATTGAAGCTTTAAAATATCTAAACAAAAAAGAAAAATACCAAAATAAAGCAGACCCTGATTTAATATTACTTGATTTAAATATTCCATTAATTGATGGGTTTAAAGTTTTAAAAGAAATAAAAAGTAATGATAAATTAAAAAAGTTACCTGTAATTGTTTTAACTACATCACACAATCCAGAAGACTTCTTAAAAGCCTGTAAACTACAAGTGGATTGTTTTATGAATAAACCATTGTGTTTTGATGAATATAATATACTATTACATCATATTGAAGAGTGTTGGCTTAAATTTTTGAAAAAAAATAGGAAGTAGCATTCAAAAACCTTTAGTTTTAGATACCTCGAAAATTTGTAGAATTTTCAAATGCTGCAATTAATTAAATTTTTAAGATAAAATAAAATTGTAACTCAATAGAAAAGGAGATCTATCTTCGCTAATAAAATAAAAAAATTAGTTTTAATTAAATTGATAGTTTCAGCTCATTAAAGCTTTTTTAAGTTAATTTAAAATAAATAATTAATAATTTAGAAAAAGTAGACTGTAAATAAAAGATTCTAAATTAAAAGAAATGTGTAATTAGAGATTATAAATCTCCGATTGGATATTTTTTGAAATACGATTTGTCTTGAAACTTATTATATTCTTTAAATGTACTTGAAGTTTTTATTCATAAACATATATTTAAGGAATAAGAAATTGGAGTTATTTAGTTTAGGTAGTAATTCAATTTCAACTCTTTAAAGTTAATTTCCTTTGAGATGTTTAATAATTAACTTTCAGTTACTGGAATTTTCCAGAGGTAGCCAACTTTTTTTGGTTTTTCCTGTTTGTTTCCTCTCGATTTCTTTTTTTTCACGTGAGCTTCGCTGCCTTCCCATGTTCCAACTGTTTCATCAAGGTATTTGGCAATTTTTTCACTATATTTTCTTGTTCCAATAGTGTAATTATCAGCTTCATTTCGAATATAACTGATTCCATCTCCCTCTTCTTCCATTACCTTAGATATTTTCATTAATTTTTCATAAAACTTTGCAGATACCATGCGTTTTCTCCTCTTTTTCATTTTCAGCAAATGGATATTTTTTTATCCAGCTACATTTCCATACATACAATTATAATTTTGTCTTTTATCCATTAAAAATGTTATATTTCGTTATTATTATTTTAGACATCAGTACATCACTTTAGAAAGTAAAATACTTAAAATGTTAATTATTTGCAATATCTTAACTGCACTTGTAAAAGTTTCCAGATTAGCGCCTTAAATTATACTAAATATATTTAATATGGTTAAAATGTCTTGTTCTATGTTTAAAATAATATTTTTTACGCTCATGTCTGGATTATTGTGCAAATAGTTACTATTTAAATTATTATGTAATTTGTTGATTAAATAAATGGATTTTTTTTAAATAAGTTCAACTTAGATTAACCAGTATGGAAAAATTTTTTATTTTTTCCGATTGAAAAAACTTTCAAGTCCAAAGGTCTTCAAAATCTAGGATTTTGAGACCTGGAAAACAAAGCTTACAAACATGAAACTTACAAAAAACCACAGGTTTTTGTGGTCGAGGAAATTTAACTAACAAATCATTAAAAAATCTCTGATTTTTTATGCGTAAAAAATGCATAGCATTTTTACAGCTGTCAAAATTTGCAATTTTGACGCGACAAATCGAAAGATTTGTCAGCTTTGATTTGTTGCCCCGAAATCATAGATTTCGAGGGTTTCCTCCAGCAAAAGAAAATGTTGCACATTTTCTTAAGCTTCGTTCTGCGGCTGCAAAAACATAGTTTTTGCAAGCTTTGTTTTTTTCAATATAACATTTTAATGAAGTATAAACCATACCATGATAATATACATGGGCCTATTTTAAATTTTACTTATAAGTGGAAATTATGGAAAGTAACACAATTCATCTACAGAAAAGAATATACTACTGCTCTAACAGATAATATAAATAAGCCCAGTATGATTACTAATTTCAAGTTAGTAAGGCGTAGAGCAGGCATGGAGAAATAAGGATAATTAAAGGGGTAATATTATGGTAAACACAGATATTGGAAACAATTTTGAGATTAGTCATTGTCCAAGATGTGATACCAGAAAAATAGGCATTATTGGTCTTGATGAGTACAATCAGGTCTTAGTGTTTAGATGTAATAAATGTGGAGAAGAGTTTACAAGACCCGTAGAAAAAATTGTATCTAATATTCTTTAGACAAACAAATTAAACATTAATAATTCCTGTTTAAGAGAATATTTAATTTATTAGATAGTAAAGTCTTTCAATATTTAGATTTTTATTATTTAACCTAATAATCACCATATAAGTTAATTATAGTAAATTCACGTCTCTTTTAATTCAAACTAATTTTATAAAACTTAGATATGAATCAGATTCAGGTATAATATACAATTGACTAAATTTAAATCTAAAAGTGTGTAACTTTTGATGATTTAGAAAAAATAAAATAGTAGCTGTTCTATAATATTATTATAATGAATAATTACATAGTTTAGACATTGATCTATAAAAAAAAACGTGTTTATGTGATTTAAATTGTTAAATGTAAGTTTAACTATCTAAATTTATAAGTTTAAAAAGTTATGTTTACAGAACGAAGCTGGAGAAAAATGTTTACAAAATCTACGATTTTGTAACAGCAAACATGAAGCATTCGAAAATTTTTAATTTTCGATGCGCCAAAATTCATTGAATTTTGGCAGTGTTTGCATGCCATGCATTTTTCTATGTTTGCGAATTTTCAATTCGCAACCGTAAAAATCGCAGATTTTTACATGCCGGAGGAAATTTATTTCCTCGGCCGCAAAAACCTATGGTTTTTGTAGGCGTCAAAAATCTTCGATTTTTGACAGCTAACAAACAATACATGTTTGTAGTCTGCAAAACTACGTGTTGCGGTCAGGAAAACCTATGGTTTTCGGGGCGTCAAAATTCGCAGAATTTTGACAGCTAACAAAAATCTTCGATTTTTGTGCCATCGAAATCCTCAAAAACCAGCGGTTTTTGAAGGCTTTGATTTTTTGAGGGAATTTTCACATGTTATTTACTATAAATAACCAAATAGAGTTCAAATCTTGAAAAATCACAGAGTATAGCTTCTATGATAATCAAATAATCTAATCGTGGAACATTATTTTTATATAAATTCAAACTTAATTTTTAATGGGAATAACATGTTAAAACCAAAATATGAATCTATAAATAACTTTAAATTTAAATCTGGTGAAATTTTACCTGAATTAAATATGGAATATGCCACATTTGGAACCAAAAAGCTGGATGATGATGGAAATATCACTAATGGAATAGTTTATCTGCACGGCTCTTCTGGAGATTACTCATCTGTAAAACGTGTGAAAGATGTTTTAGGCCCTGGAAAAGTTATGGATACTGATGATTATTATGTAATCTGTCCTACATCTCTTGGGAACCCAGGATCCTCATCACCATCAACATCAGGTATGGGGCACCTATTTCCAAAATATACCATAGAAGATATGGTAGATGCATCATATACCCTTTTAACTCAAAAATTAGATATTAAACACCTAAAAGGTATTATTGGCACTTCAATGGGTGGTTTCCTTGCACTTCAGTGGGCTATAAAATACCCTGATTTTATGGATTTTATCATACCTCTCACTACAAGCTCTTCATCAAAAGGTCAAAATTATGCATTATCTACTATAATGAACAATTACATTAAAAATGATCCAGATTATTTAGATGGTAAATATGAGCATAAACCCCAAACCGGGCCTCAAAATGCGATGATGATGCTTTATTTATTTGGTTTTTCGCCAGCTTACTATAAAAATTCTTCAAATGAAGAAGTTCTTGAATCAATTCATGAAATGGAATTAGAAGGAGCTAATTCTGATGCAAATAACATTGTATGGCAAAATGAAGCTACTATGATATATGATGTAAGCAAAGAATTGCATAAAATAAAAGCTAGAACACTAATAATTGGAATTAATCAGGACCTGTATTTCCCACCGGATACCGATGTAATACCACTTTCCGAATCAATACCTGGATCTGAACTCTTTTTATATGATTCAATACTAGGGCATGTAGGATCAAGCGAGGTAAAAATAGCAGAACAGGTAATTGGTGATTTTTTAAAAGATGGAGATTAAAGATGAAAGTTAAAGTTGTTGATTACGGAGTTTCAGATGATCCCAAAAAGTACTATGTGACTTATAAAATTACTGATATCGATGAAGAATCAATAAATAAACTTAAAAATCGCGTTGAAGAAGAATTAGATCTTAAATCCGGAGATTTATATTTAACTGCCTATTTTAACAAAGAATATTATCCATTTGGAAGTGAAGAATCTAAATACCGCAGTGAAGACTTTATAGCAAGGGAAGAAATTGAAATGTGGGCATATTTAATGAGTCTTTTGGAGGATTAAAGAATTTAGAATTTTAAATTAATTTATAAATTTTATTTTACATATTTGATATTATCACCACTCGGGAGAAACTGATAAATGAAGGATACGTCTTCAAATGACTTAAAGGATTTTAAAATACGAGAAAAATTGCAGTGGGCAATGTCCAAGTCCATGGAAAAAATGGGAATGCATGAATTTGATTCGTGTCATTTTGAAATAGTGCCGGTTGAAATAACAGTTCCTGGACTGGACCCTTCTTTTGATGGCTACAGCATTGCACATATCACTGATATTCATTTAGGGCAATGGATATCAACAGATAGACTAAATGGAGTCATGGATCTTGTCAATCAACAAAATCCAGATATGGTAGCAATAACCGGTGATTTTGTATCTTATGCAATCGATCATCTTGTAGATGATTTAACTAACTGTCTTAAGAAACTTCAACCCATGGATGTGTCACTAGCAGTCCTTGGAAATCACGACCACTGGCTTGGGGCCGATAAAATTCGTAATATACTGCAAGAAAGCGATATAATAGACATCAGTAATGATGTTTATACTTTAAAACGTGGAGATGCTGTGCTGCACGTAGCAGGTGTTGACAGTGTCACCTTAAATAAACACCGCTTGGATCTGGTTATGAATAAATTACCCTCTTGCGGACCTGCAATACTGCTTGCACATGAACCCGACTTTGCAGATATCAGCTCAACAACAGGGAGATTCAGTTTACAGATTTCAGGCCATTCACATGGAGGACAATTTATGATACCTGGTATTGGAACATTTATCCGGGGGCCCCACTTCTTAAAATATCCAGTCGGTAAGTACAAAGTGGGGGATATGGTCCAGTACACAAACCGCGGGCTTGGAACAAACATATTCTGGCTTAGAATTAACTGTCCCCCTGAAATTACTGTGATAAACCTCAGAACACCCAAATAATAAATATAATGCAATTAAAAATTCTAAAACCAGGTTTAAGAATAAATATATACTAATTAATAACTTCACAAGATTAATAACCAGATAAAATTCATATTATAATTAGTAATCAGTATTTATCCGAGGTTAAAAATGGATAAAAACCAGAACATTCTATGGATGGGCCGTACATTAGTTTTATTGATATCCGAAGTAGCAGGACTTATGTTAATGACATGGCTTCTTCCGGGACTGAGCATTAACAGCTGGGAAACAGCATTGATAGTAGTTGTATTAGTTGGTATAATAAATGCTATCTTTTGGCCTATTTTATCATATTATACCCTTCCTTTTCTTGTTTTTACCTTTGGAGTAGGTACATTACTTTTAAATGGTTTGCTTATATGGTTTATCAGTCTTTTTGTCCCTGGAATCACTATAAAAGACTCAGCTTTATTTCTGGTTCCTCTAGGGATAGCACTTATTAACACGCTTGCATCTGGAGCTTTAACTATTGGAGATGAGGCATCTTATTATAGATCCGTTTTAAGGAGATATGCTGAACGCTTTTCAAAAAATAATCATTCTGATAAACCTGGCGTTATATTTTTAGAAATTGATGGACTGGCAGAAGCTGTCTTACAAAAAGCTCTAGATAAAGAATACATGCCCACACTTAAAGGGTGGATAGAAAAAGGAAGCCATAAAATTCTTCAGTGGGAAACTGATTTATCTTCCCAAACTGGTGCTTCCCAGGCAGGTATTCTTCATGGAAATAATCACGACATGCCTGCTTTCAGGTGGGTTGAAAAGGAAAATGATAATAAATTAAGGGTATCTACTGGATTATTTGATGCACCTTTACTTGAACGGCGTGTATCAGATGGAAAAGGATTGCTTGCAGTAAATGGAGCAAGTAGATCTAATCTTTTCTCTGGAGATGCATTAAATGCCATATTTACCTACAGCAAACTCAGTGATTTATCGAAGTTTTATACAAAGGCATGGTATTTTTTCTATTCTAATCCCTACAACTTTGCACGTACCATTGTGCTGTTTTTATGGGACATTCTTCTGGAAATTGCATCCCGCTTCAGGCAGTGGAGAAAAGATGTACGACCTCGAATGAACCGCAGCATTATTTATTTAGCTGTGAGGGCTACAGCCAATGTTTTTTTACGCGAGATAACAACAAGTACCATCATTGGAGATATTTTTACAGGCCGGGCTGATGCAGTGTATGCTACATATGTAGGTTACGATGAAATAGCACACCATTCAGGTACAAAAGATAGTGATGCTTTTTA
The DNA here is from genome assembly GCF_038562635.1 of Methanobacterium sp. Lineage (NCBI taxonomy): Archaea > Methanobacteriati > Methanobacteriota > Methanobacteria > Methanobacteriales > Methanobacteriaceae > Methanobacterium > Methanobacterium sp. Next base: position 229,407 of record NZ_JBCFBO010000001.1, read on the forward strand.
TGCACTTAAACAGTTAGATAAACAATTTTTGCTCCTAGATGATGCAAGAAAGAGTGCTTCAAGACCATATCACTTTGTGATACTTTCTGATCATGGGCAAAGTAATGGAGCAACATTTAAACAGCGCTATGGAATTTCTTTAGAAGGTTTAGTACGCGAACTAATTCCTAAGGACTTAAAAATATATTACGAGTTCGATACAAATGAGGATCACTTTAGCCAGGTAATTACGTATCCTATTGCCGATGGGAAACGCTGGATAAGTGAAAAGAGAGAAAATGCAATCAAAGGAAGTAAAGAATTCACCGGAAATATCAAGCAGTCAATTGAGAGACAGGAAACTAAATGGATGAAGGAAAAACGAGAAAATGCAGTTAAAAGCAGTAAAGAATTCACCGGAAATATCTGGCAATCAATTGATAAGGATGATAAAATAAGTGAACGGCTGGAAAAATTTAATGAAGCACTCAAAATTCCAGTAAAACCACGAGAAAAACCTATTGATCATAAAGATGCAGATGTCACAGTGCTTGCTTCAGGTAACCTTGGCTTGATCTACTTCAAAAAATGGGAAAGTAGAATGACCTTTGAAGAGATCAATGCTGTATTTCCTGAATTAATTCCAGGTTTAATACGACATGAAGGTATTGGATTTATAATGGTTCGATCCAGTAAGGAAGGACCTATTGTAATTGGCTCTAAAGGAGTTTATTATTTAAAAGATAATCAAATAGAAGGAGAAAACCCTCTTAAAGGTTTTGGAAAAAACGCAGCTTTACATTTAAAAAGGACAGACAGTTTTAAATATGTACCTGATATTCTGGTAAACAGCTTATATGACAGCGCAAAAAATGAAGTGGCTGCTTTTGAAGAATTGATAGGCAGTCATGGAGGATTAGGTGGTGAACAGTCAAAACCATTCTTATTATATCCATCGAGCTGGAATTTAGAAAAAGAAGAAATAGTAGGGGCTGAAAAACTTCACAATGTTTTAAAAAGTAAGTTAGATGAACTATGGTTAAATACTGAAAATAAATAAGTATTTAATTAATCAGCTTATAATCCATTCTGGGAAGGAATGCCCTACTTCCTGTTGATTTGCAGGTAAAGAAAAATGTAGGTGTGCAAATAACCATTTATCCCCTTTATTTTCAAGAACCATACTTAACCGCCCTGAAAGTAGCACTTCTTTTCCTGAAATTACGGCGTACATTGTCATCAATGCGGATAACCATGCCACATTGCCTGCATATTGAATAGTAACCTTTTCAAATTTAACCTGGATATTATCAGCCTGGGAAAAATCACGTTTAAATCCTTCCCTAAGCTCTTCACAGCCATGAACCCATTCATCCGTGCCTGTACCTATCGCTACAATATTCGGATCATCTATAAACAGATCTACCATAGCATCAATATCTTTGTCTGCGTATGCTTTTGCATACTTTTTAAGCATATCCATAACTTCAAGCTCTATGTTTTCCTCACATTTCATACTTAAGTCCCCCTTTATCATATTTATGTTTTCTTTGTTATATATATTTATATGGGTATTTTAAGCAAATTAAGGCCTAATTTAGTCATTATTTTAGATTCATATGAATTAAACTGGTTTATAATCATATTAAAATGTTAAAAAATACAAAAATATTCGCTACGACAACAAAACACTTCTGTTAAAATTTAGATATATGAATTATCTTAAAAATATTTAGTTTACCCGGCGATATTTTAAATACATTATTTTTCACGTGCAAATATGTTATGTTTGCTGTTTAAATCTTCGATTTTACAACCTCCAGGACATAGCGAAACTATTTTTAAATATGCTTTCTAATATTACATGATGAAATCTCTGTGCATAATCGCATGTGGAAAAAAGAAAATATGGGATGAAAATCCCGAAGCAGGCCCTGTAAAAGCAGAAAATTTGTATACAGGTTCATTTGCCAGAAAATGCATTCAATACGCTAAAAAGTCTGATTTTGATTCATGGTGCATTTTATCAGCTAAATATGGGTTTTTATTTCCAGATGAAGTTGTCCAGGGACAGTACAGTGAATGTTTCCACAATAAAACATCAAATTCAATTACATTAAAGAATCTTTTTTTACAGATAAAGTCTAAAGAACTTGATAAATACGAAAAAATCACTATTCTTGGTGGGAATTATTATACCCACATGATGAAAAAATTGTTTAGTGAAAAAGAAGTTCTTAATCCGTTAAATGGATGCAAAGGTATTGGACACATGATGAAGAAACTCAATTATTTAATTGACACTGCATCACTTTAATTTTAGTTTAATGAAAGATATATTAACTCATTAAAACTATAAGTCAACTAAGATGTGATATTATGATACCTGAATGGATTATGGCAGGATTATGGGGTTTAATAGCAGGATCGGCTCTTTTAATAGGGGCATTGTTTGCATACGTATTTGAAATTCCGCAGCGCATAGTAGCTTCCATAATGGCCTTTGGTGCAGGTGTTTTACTTTCAGCGATCTCCCTAGAATTAATGGAAGAGTCATTTTCCCTTGGAGGATTCCCCAATATGGTTACAGGTTTTCTTCTGGGCGCCTTAATTTTTACAGTTATAAATATTTACCTCGCGCGTTATGGGGCTAAACACCGTAAACGTTCAGGTAAACAGGTTCAATCAAACGGCATGTCAGAAGATAATAGTTTAGCTATTGTTGTAGGCTCTGTAATAGACGGGATTCCTGAATCAACTGCGATAGGGATTACTATAATTACAGGAGGAGCAGTAAGTGTTGCAACTGTCGTTGCAATATTTATATCCAATATACCTGAGGGCTTATCAAGTACAGCAGGTATCAAAAATGCAGGGTGGAATCCTGGTTCAATATTTGGTATGTGGCTCCTTATTACAGCTGTCAGCGGGTTAGCATCCCTTGCAGGTTATGCTGTCTTCAGCCAGCTTCCGTCGAGTATAAACTCATTAACTCTAGCGCTTGCAGCAGGTGGAATTCTTGCAATGCTTGTAGATACAATGATTCCGGAAGCTTTTTCAGAAACTCATGATCTTGCAGGTTTAATTACAGTTTTAGGGTTTATAGTTTCATTTATTCTTTCAAAAATAGGATGAAAAAATCAAAATACTCCTGAATATGACAGAAATGCATTTTGAACCCATAAAAAATAATTAGAAAAAAAATTAAATATTAGTTAATCAAAGTTTTAGGTCTTAAATTGCCTGCCTGTTTTTAAGCTCAACAGCTAGATTTTTACCCAGTTCGTAGCATTTATCCAGTTCTTCTTTACCGGGGACATAGTTTACTTCTAGTTTGTCAAATACTTCAAAACCGGATTTTTCAAGTTCATCTGCTATTTTCCGGACTCCACCGCCGGCCCATCCATGGGAACCAAAAATAAGAGCTAATTTTTTAAACCCTGTTCTATCAAACCTTAAGCCTTCAAGGTAATACATTAGGTCACCGATACTTGGGTATGGTTTGTTGAATATTGTTGGAATCCCAAATAAGACAGCTTTACTATCTAAAATATCTTTTACAATTTCACTCCGCTCGTCTTCATGTAAAAAGTACATGAACACATCAACATCTTCGCTCATTATCCCCTCTGCAAATGCATGGGCCATCTTTTGTGTTGAGCCGTGCATTGTGTCGTATACAATGGTCACTTTATTTCTACATTTACCTGTAGCCCAGTTGCTGTATGCTTCAATGATTTTCATTGGATCTGTCCATATCTGGCCATGTGATGGGGCAATTATTTCAATTTTATCAAGCAGTGCTAAATCTTCAACTTCTTTAAATTTCCTAAGTATTAAAGGGGATAAAGGTGTAAGTAAATTAGCATAGAATTTTTTGGCAGCGTCCATTAATATAAATTCTGGAATTTCAGTGTCTAATCTTTGTCTAAAACCTAGATGCTGTCCAAATGCATCATTTGAAAATAATATGCCATCATCAACAAGCAGTGTAAACATGCTGTCAGGCCAATGAAGCAGTGGAGCTTCAAGGAAGGCTAATTTTTTATTCCCAATGTCAAGTTCATCTCCAGTTTTGACAACGTTGAAATTTGCATTTTCAAGGGAATAATGTCTTTTAAGTCCTTCTAGTGCCTTTTGTGTACAGTATACTGGTGCATCTGGGAATTTTTTATGCACATCAGACAGGGCCCCGCTGTGATCTTTTTCAACATGGTTTTGAATTATAATATCTATTTTGAATTCTTTTCCCTCTTTAGCGCAGGCATCTTCAATTCTACCCCACATTTGAGAAGCTGTTCCAGGATATGTATTATCAATTAAGACTGTTTTGTCTTCTCCAAATACTAAGTAAGCGTTATATGTTGTACCATTTAGAGTGTATCCATGATAACTTCTTAAATCCCAGTCAAAGACTCCTACCCAATATACATCATCTTTAATTTTAACTGCATCTGCCTTCATTCTTCACACCTCTAAAACGAAAGTTTAGAAATTTCTAAATATATTTAAAACTATTTATTTAAGTTATATAATTTTTAACTTATATTTTTATCTATAAAAGCTAAAGAATACTATTAAATGATTAAATTAAGATGATAAGCCTATTTTTTAGGCATAATAGTTAAAATAGATATATAAACCTTTAAAAGACGTTATATGTACTTTTATTTAGATAAAAGTCTTAAAAGTGGCATTAATTTTTATAATCTAATTTATTGAAAATTAGTCTAAATCTAGTTCCATTAATTCTGTCAAGTTCTATAGAACCATCTAGTTGATCTACAAGACTGTTTACTAGTAATAAACCTAAAGTGTTACTATTCTTGAAATCAGTGCTTTCTGGTAATCCAACACCATTGTCGCTTATAACTAAAATGAATTTATCTTCTTTATAAGAATGTAAATATATACATATCTCATTTAAAATTATATCAGATGATTTACCGCAGTTATCTGCTGGAAATGCATATTTTAACGAATTAGTTACAAGTTCATTGATAATTAAACCACATGGAATTGCTGTATTGATGTCCAGTGAAACATCATCAATATCTAAGTTAAAGTTTATGTAAGAAGAATCTATGGAATATGAATAGGACAAATAATTTATTAGATTTTTAACATATGTTCCAAATTCAATATTTGTAAAATCAGATGATTGATACAGCTGTTCATGGATAAATGCCATAGATCTAACTCTGCTTTGGCTTTCTCTAAAAAGTTCAAGATCTTCTTCATCTTTTACATATTTAGATTGGAGGCTGAGCAGGCTGCTTATAATCTGTAAATTATTTTTAACACGGTGGTGGATTTCTTGAAGCAGCAGCCCTTTTTCCTCAAGGGATGCTTTAATTTTATTTTCTGCCAGTTTAATATCGGTAATATCATTACCAATACAAACTATCCCCAATGTTTGGGAGTTATCAATTTCAATTTGAGAGAGGGACAAAAATACTGGAATTAACTGACCATTTTTAGCCTTGAACATGGTTTCTATATTAGTTATTGATTTTTTATCGCCGTTAAATGGATTTTTTTTAAATAAAGACTTTTGATCCTCTGCAAAGACAGTATTGAGGGGTTTATCAACTAATTCTGAATCATCAACCCCTAAAAGATCCATAGTTGCCTGATTAACCTTTACTATGAGCATGTCATCATCAAGTAAAAAGAAAAAGTTTGACATGGTAGACACAATACTATTTGCAGCGATGGCGGGAGTAAGTGCAGGAAATTTGTATTTCCAGATTCCATAGCTCATAAGGGTGATTCCCATGGTCATGGTGGTCATTGTCAGTTCAGGTACCCTTAAAAATACAATAGGTAAAATAAAGTCGGTTCCTAAACTTATAAAGAAAGGTATGTAAAGACCTGCAAAAATGTATTTGGCCTGTTTTTTCTTTAAATCGTATGATTTTAAATAATATGCAAAACATATTCCTCCAGCTAAAACCACTGCAACAACTGTCCATAGCGACATGATGTTGTATAATGTTGCATCTGCAGGAATAGTGTAAGTCCATCCCCAGTATTCTTTTGAAGCGCCGGATATAAGTAAATCAGTGGTTAATCCAATTGCGGAAATGGCAATTCCCGGCAGGTATATTAAAAGATAGGTTAATTTATTTTTTAAATAGGGAGATTTAGTAAATATCAATGAGACATGCAGAAGTAAGGACGGTACTATGGGCCATAGAGTACTAATTTTTAACCAGAAAAATGCTGTCTGAAAGGTTTCAGCATGCCTGTATTCAAATTCTATAAACGCGAGAAATCCTACAAATATACATGTTAACGCAATTATGCTATTTAACCGGCTTTTTGGATTTTTATGGTAAATAAAATTACCAAGAAAAAAACACACCATAAAGGCTACCAGTGAAATTAATGCAAATACGTTCATTTGATATTTTTCTCCGATTTAAACTTTTTTAAATTTTGTTTTTTATATTATTTAAGTATAACTTGATATGCGACTCTATTTTAATTAATATATTCATAAAAAAGTTTATTTTTAAACAATATTTATTATTTATACTCAAAAATTGTATTACTTTTATTTATTTGTTTATTTCGCCTAAATAAACAGATAATAAGAAGTCAATATCTATTAATCAGCAAAATATGTTTAAAATTGTATTAAAATCTGGAGGAAAAAATATGCATTTGAACGTGAATTATGGAAATATCGAATTTAAGTCTTTGAAATATTTAAAAAATGAAATTACCTATGGAGGATATTTAGCTGCACTGTGCAGTCCATGTTTTATATTATCTACCTCGATTATTTTGGATATCCGAATTTCTATACCCATGCTGCTAATATCATATTTGCTGCCTTTGATAATTTACAGCTACGATTACTATAAAGACATAGATAAGGATATTAAAAACAATTCAGAAAGGGCTACTTTTTTAAAAAGGAAAGCAGATAGATATCCATTTGTATTCACTTTTTACAGTTTATTTTTGGTTTCTCTGCTGGTCTTATATTCAAACTGGAGCATGGTCGTTTTTATAGGGGCCATAATGGCCGGTGGGATACTGTACAATGTGGTGCTCAAAAAACTAACAAAAAAGATTCCTGCATTTAAAAATATGTTTACAGCATTAACATGGGCACTGGTAGGGGCATTTTTCCCACTTTTTTACTATTCCATGGGTATTAACCTGTCTTTTATCATAGCATTTCTGTTTATATTTATGAGAGTCTTGAACAATGTTATGTTCTTTGATTTGAAGGATATAGAAAATGACAGGTCTGAAGGCTTAAAAACACTCCCTGTAATGCTGGGAAAAAAAGGTGCATTAAACTTTCTACAGGCTTTAAACGTTATTTCATTCATTCCTTTAGTGGTGGGAGTGTACTTTAACATAATTGATATTAAGGGTATTTTATTGCTAATTTTCCTTTTTTATAGTTATTTCTATATTAATAAGGCAAATTCAGCATCAAGTAGTGAATTAGAAAAAACTGCACATACATTAGCAGATTTAGAGTTTATTTTATGGCCTGTTGTTCTTATAGCGGTCCCATTTTTAAATATAGTCTAATTAGGTAGAACTAGACAGCCATTTATTTATTTTTAATTATATTTTCCTTTAATTTATTTTTTATTAAAGCTTAAATTTAAATATCTATTTTATCCCTCTTTCTGTAGGCCATCCCCTGGAAGATTGCTATTAACGCATCGTTATCATTGGTAACTGTAATTGTATAAGTACCGAGCTTTGGATTTACAGATATCTCTTCTGCTTCAGCAAATAGAGTTCCAGATCTAGCGGCTTTCATAAAGGAGATATTTGCATTTATAGCTACTGTAACAGTTTTGTAAGAATTTGCAGCAGCAGCAAAGGTAAAATCTGCTAAAGTAAATATAGCCCCTCCGTGAACAGTTCCAATCCCATTAAGATGATTTTCAGTTATTTCCATTTTAGATTTTGCCCATCCTTCTTTAACTTCAAGTAGTTCTATACCTGCATATTCAGCAAATTTATCTTTTTTAAAGAATTCTTTAATCTTTTCCATCTTAATTCACCATAACTCTATATTAAATATGTATTATCTATAAATAATTCTCTTTAAAGGAATAATTTTATAATTAATTATATATTCATTGATTTTTGTTTAAATGAATTTTATGTTGGCCATAGAAATAATATATAACCAATCCTATTGCAAACCAGATAATAAATCTTAATTGAGTGATACTTGGCAGTTCAAATACACAAAATGCAAAATATTATTGCAATAGAAGGGATTACAGGTACAAACGGCGTTTTAAAAGGGCATTGAATGTCTGGTGCGTTTTTCTTAACATTATTACAGCAAATGAAACAATAATAAATGCTACAAGGGTTCCTATATCTACAAGCTGGACTACATCAGTTATAGGAACAAATGCAGCAATAGCCGCTCCAATAAAGCCAATAAATGCAATACCAGTAACTGGAGTGTTATATTTTCCATGTATTTTTATTTGATTTTCTTGATTAATGGAGTTTAAATTATTTAAAATAACAATTGACGCCGTTTTTAACATTTTTGGACTTAGTTAATTATTATAATAATAAAATATAAATAATTATTACTAATAACATCTAAAATTTAAGTAAATATATTTTTCATTAAACAATTAAAAAACCGTATTTTAATTTATAAATTCATATCAAGCTTAAAAAGAGGAAATATAATGGATATTAAAATAGATATCAAAGAAATTATAGGAGAAAATGCTAAAAATGGTTATATTCCTGTAGAATTGATAACTGATAGAGGTGAAGTATCCTGCCGATTTTATAAAGTTGACAGCGACAATTTAAGCGTAATTTGGGTAGGTGGAGTAGGTGGAGATTGGGACACACCATCTGAAGAATTATACCCCGATCTATCTGAAAAACTTAAAAAAAATAACATATCTTCCCTTAGAATCCGCTACAGATATCCTCATGATATTGAAGAATCGGTATATGATGTACTTGCTGGAATTAAGTTTTTAAAAAATGTAGGGGCATCTAAAATTGCTTTAGTTGGCCATTCAATTGGAGGAGCAGTGGTGATTCAAGCTGCTGCATTATCCAGTTCTGTTAAAACTGTAGTTACACTTTCAACTCAAAGCCACGGGACTGATTCAGTTTCTAATTTTTCTCAAGGCACTTCCATATTAATTATCCACGGATCTGATGATCCTGTTCTTCCCATTAACTGCTCTAAACAGGTTTACAATAAAGCACATGATCCAAAGGAAATAGTTATATTAACTGGAAATGCACATTGTCTGGATGAATCTTCTGAAAAAGTCCACCAGATAGTATATGATTGGATTGTATCAGAATTAACCAATTAAACATTGGTCTAATAATAACGTATATTACATTCTTTTAGTGATAAATTACTTTGGCCTATTACATACAAATAAATCTCTTCATTTTCATCTACTTTTACTGGTTTCCACCCTCTGAATTTCCAGACATATGAAACAATTCTAGTTCCCGGCTTTAACTCTTCCAAAAACTTAGATTTTAATTTTTGATTGGCAGTATTACTTAAAAATAAAGTTACCACTGTAGCTTCACTGATATTTTGATTGAAAAAGTTTCCCCATATAATTTTGGCCCTGTTTCCAATACCTGAAAGTGTTATGACTAAGCGGGACCAGAATACGCGGGACGGATCTGCTTCCAACCCCACTGCCTTTGCATTATACTTTTTAACAGCATTAATCACAATTCTACCGTCGCCAGAGCCTAGATCATATACAATATCTTCTGGACCTATTTCTGCCATATCCAACATCTGTTTAACCAATTTTTTAGAAGTAGGCTGAAATCCAGCACCTATAATACTTGACCAGAATATCCATATTAAAAAAAGTCCAATTATTGCTAGAATTATGAGTATATACAATGAAAATGTCATTTTGTGCTCCGATTTTATATTATTTGATACTAACTTTGTTTTCTATATATTATTAATTAAGAGTTATCTTTAGTATAAAATTAAATATGTATACCTCTGTTACTTTCTACCTTTAGTTTAATTGCTAATCTTGACTTTTCAAGAGCTAAACCTAATTGTAAACCAATAGAACTAAGATTTTCAAGACTAATATCATTGTAATGCTTTATCTGTCTGCTACCCATATTTAAAAGACCTATTATATTATCACCGCTTTTAATGGGCAATATTAACATGGTTCTTATACCATTTGCTTTAACTGCAGGTTCGAGGGATTCATATTCTTCAGATTCAGATGTTATATATACTAAATTCTGTTTTTCAAGTGTTTTACTGAAGAGATCTTTAAACATGCCTGCCATGCACATATTTTTAAGACCTTCAGGAAGATTTTTGTGTACCCTTAGAGTTAATTCTTCTTTATCGTCATTTAGATAAATACAACCCATTTCAAAGCCCAGTGAACTAATAGTGGATTTTACAGCTTTTTCAAGCATTTCATCTTCGTTGCTTGTGGAATTGAGTACAGTTGAAATCTGGTTCATTGCAAGTAAAGTGTTGGCAAATTCCTCTTTCTCACTGGTTAACCTCTGCATCTTCAGATATCCTGAAAGTTCATCGGCAGCCATCTCTACATTTTCAATGCTTACAGAGCTAACTGAAGTTAAAGTAGTCAGTAGAAGTATAGAACCAATGGCAGAATCTTCATCGATAATTGGAATAGACAGCATCAAAGAAATAGACATGTCTCCCATTACTGATTTGACATTTTCAAGATAAAAGTCTCCTTTCCCGGCAGATTTTGCCTCCAGCGTATTCATACTTTTTTCAATAAATCCTTTAACATGCGGAAGTAATTCACCAGTTGACTCTGATGTTTCGTAAGCGGTCCTTATATTTCCATTATCCTTTAAAAATATCGTACAATATTCATATGGAATTATATCTTTGATACTTACTGTTGCTTCTTCCATAAGCTGTTCTTCACTACTTGCTGAACCTGCAGCCTGAGCTATTGATAACAGTGTTTCTAACTCGCGCTTTGTACGTCTGGATTGTGAAAGTTCTTCCCCTATAATAACAATACCAATAACAGTTTCATTATCCTCCAAAATCGGCTGCAGTGATATTTTATATGGTCTGTATATGCCCGACTTTTCCATCATATCTATTTCAAGGGTTATATTATCCTTCAAACTCAATGATCGTGTAAGGTTTTCAATCATATTTACTTGTTCGCTGCTTATTATGTCACGTAGATTCTTTTTTGCTGGAAAGAATGTATTAAACGTGTTATTAAATGTTATGATGTCCATATGTATATTAACAGTGAATATTAATGCATCTGGACTGTCAATTAACATTTTAAGTTCCATTTCCTTTGACCTTAGTGCATGCAGTCTTGAAGCAGCTGATACAAGCTCATTTATTTTTTGAATGTCAAGATCAACAGGTTCAGATATGATTTCAGGTTTTTCAGGGATAGCTTGTTTTAAAAACCATAATTTACTCCTGCCCACAAATTTAAAATCTAATATTCCTTTTGCATGCAATATTTCAAGATACTTAAGCACAGTAGCTCTGCTCCTGCTTGTACCCCTCGTTATTTTATCCAGCATGCAGTCTTCAGGAGGGTGAGATCTTATATATGACATGATCAGCCTTTCTGTATTTGATAATTCTTCCATGATCTCCATCTCAAATCATTTATACTATATAGTATAATTTAGTAACTTATATATAAATATTGCCTACTGCACGTATTTCGCGTTATTCTTTTATATATATGTATGTTTTTCATTTTATCAAAGGACAAAGTTTAAATATTAGAAATTATACTATAAAGTATAGTTATACTATAAAGTATAGTTTAAATATATCATTTTGCAGAGGGCAGATACAATGTATGAAGAAAAAGTAAAAGAATTAAAAGAATTGTTAGGACTAAAAGGAAGTCCTGTAGCTGTAAAACTGGTAAAATCCGCTGATGAAATACCTGAAGGTTATCTCAAAGTAAGTGAAAAGAAAAGGCACTGTGAATTTGTCCAGGACGCAAGGTTAACTGGAAATAAAGGTTATGCAACTTCTGATGAACACATGTGTAAAGGAGGAGCCGGTGTAATGGGAATTGAACCATTACCTGCAAGTGTAGCTTCTGGAAAGATGTACCACCAGCTTGGAAACTTTGAAACCCCTGAAGGTGCCCAGGAAACCATAGCTGCTATTCCTAAATCCAGCGAAAATTACTTTGCTTCAATTTATTCACCTTTAGAAAGTGCAGAATATGAACCTGATGTAATAGTTCTTGTAATTACACCAAAACAGGCTTTAAGAGTATCTCAAGCTTATTTAAGAGCAAAAGGTGGTAGAATTTCCAGCGACTATTCAGGTATACAATCACTGTGTGCTGATGCAGTAGTGGCAGTAAAAGAGCGAGGAGTACCAAACATGACCCTCGGATGTAGCGGGTCACGTAAATACGCCAAAGTAGCAGATGAAGAAGTTGTTATAGGCATACCCCCTAAAAACTTCGTTGATATAGTTGACGCCTTGGAAACATTTAAAGGTAAATGGGGAGAACTTTAGGAGAAAACAGCCATGAAAACCGTGCAAGCTCTGGGAATTAAGGCACCTAATTCAGCTATACTCGCAGAAAACATAATAAAAAACGGTGCAGATGATGGGTTTATCTTAACTCTCAGCCCAGGATCAGAAGAAGGCCTTGAAAACATAGCAGAGAAATATGGTTTCGCATTTGAAGTGGAAAATTCAGATAAACAGGTTGTAGTTAGAATGACAAAATCACAAGCAGTAGAATTGGACGTTACTGGAGAAACATGCCCAGGACCTATCATACTGGTAGGGGAGAAGCTTAGTTCTATGGCAATTGGGGAACGCTTAAAGGTCAAAAGTAAAAGTAGTGAAGCCATTGAAGATATAGCCATTTCCATTCCAGAAATGAGTGGTAAAGTGGTTGAAAAAGGTACAGATGACAATAAGAGTTATATTTTACTGGAAAAAGTAGAAAAAACTGCTTCAACATCTGCTGCAGTAGCTAATAGGGATAAAGTGCTTGTCGCACAAAGTAATGGGATAGGTAATGCAGAACGTGCATACGCCACATTCATATTCTCAAAAGCTGCCCTCAGTATGGGTAAACAAGTGGCAATATTCCTGCTCATGGATGGAGTAAGTATAGCCAAAAAAGGTAACTCCAAAAAGGTTAAGCATCCATCTTTCGATAGATTGGACAAGCTAATGATAGAAGTTATTGAAATGGGTGCTAAAGTTTACGTATGCGAGCTCAGTGCCGAATTTAGAGGAATGAAACAGGATGACCTTGTTAAGGGTACCAGCCTTGCAGGGGCTGCAACATACATAACACTGCTAAGTGACCCTACATACGCAGTTGTAAACTTTTAATGGAGGAAAAAGAATGCAAGTTACATATCCCGTAATAATACTCGCGATACTGGTGAGTGGTATTGCAAGCGGTTTTATAACATTTAGAATGTCAGGTATGCGCCTGGCACCTCACTTTGGTGCTTTGATATTAGCACTTATAGTCACAATTGCAGCTATTGCCACAGGCAATGTGTTTGTTCTCTATGCAGCTGTAGCATTGCAGTTAATTGCAGTTATTACAGCATTTACACAGACATGGGCAACGCTCAAATATAATTTCCAGACATCACCAGCATATGCTCCACATCTGGCTCTTATGGCTATGATTCCAGTACTCGCAATTGCATCAGTGATTTAATTTAATTCTATTTTTTAATTCTTTTTTAAACTCTTAATTTTTTATAATTAATATTCAGTATTTACAGTAGTAATTCTTTAATTTAACTGAAATACGTCCAGTGTTATAGATTTATTTAACTTACACCATATAATAAAACCAATGATAACCGAAGAGAAAGAAAGAGTAAGAAACCTAATCTGGAGCACTTTAGAGAATAATAATTTATCCCAACATACTAAATCTCCCTATGGGAGAATACCTGATTTTTCAGGCTCGACTGAAGCTGCCAGAATGTTAAGAAACACTGAAGAATGGCAAAATGCAGAAGTTATCTTTTCAAGCCCAGATACAGCCCAGATAAAAGTCCGTGAATTTGCACTGTTAGATAAAAAGCTGTTAATTATGGCTTCACCCAAGCTTAAAGAGGGATTCCTTTTAATAGATCCATTTAGCATTAAAGGGAATGAAGAAACAGCATCAACCATAAAAGGCGCTTTTAAATTTGGGAAAAAAATCCATGAACTTACGAAACTTCGTTTCGTGCTCCGAAATCAAAGATTTCGAGAGTTCCCTCAAGTAGATCTTGTAGTGGAAGGTTCTGTAGCAGTGGATAAATCTGGAAACCGGCTTGGAAAAGGAGGGGGTTACGGCGATAGGGAAATATCAGAGTTAATTTCTGAAAAAGCTATTACACCAAGTACTCCAGTTGTAACTACTGTTCATGAAACCCAGATTATAGACGAAGTCCCTACAGAAGAACATGATCAAAAAATAAACATGATCATAACACCTGAAATGGTAATCAGGATCATTTGACTTGTCTAATTATGTTATACTTAAAATAATGCATCAAAAATTAATGATTATTAGTAATGATATGGTTGTTCATATTCATAATAAAGTCTAGAAAGTAGACAATACATTAAGTTGTAGTATTGACCAATTAAACATGATCTTTATCTAAGATTTTGAATTTAATTCATAATTTTTTATATTAAATATAACAGTTTTGCGATGTATAAGTTACACTTGGGTGGAAATCATGAAAAATGAAAAAAATAAAATTAAGAGTTTTATGGATAATTTATCTTCAAAGCGCCAGAAAAAAGAGAAAAATTCTAAAAAATCTGAATATATTGGCGCAATAGTTGTTAACGTAATTTTATTGTATATTTTTAATAATTTACTCAACTGGCATGTTTACTTTATTACAAATGCACTTAATGAAATTTTATGGATTATAAACATTGCAATTACAGCTACAATAATCGGAAACATAATGTTTCTTATCTTCAATCCAGAATGGTTTAGGCATATAATAAAGATAATTTTGAATATATTTGCATTTACTGCTGTATATTCCATTTACAGCATTTTTCCATTCAATTTCAGCTCATTTTTAGTTGACTGGAGTGTAACAATTGCTTTAATATTTATAATGGCAGGTATAGTAATTGCAACTATAGTTGAGCTCTTTTTATTGATTATTAATATATTGGCGAGATTTAAATTAATTAATAAGTAGACACTCTACTTAATTTCTTTTATTCCAAATCTAAGTTACTGGCATCAATATCATCTATCCACTAATTCCTTTAAATTCAGCAGTACTTTCTAAGCTACCAATTTATCTCATCGATTCAATGTTTATTAGCACCAATACTTTCTATTTTATTGATTTAACTAAAAACTCATCAATATTAACTACTCAATTTCTTTTATCTCACCCATCCAACGCTTACTCATATCAATATTTTCTTTTATTTTCATTAATTCCCCTAAAAGCTCGTTGATATTTTCAGCAGATATTAATACCACAATGTCGCCCTTATCAAATACAGAATGATCTTTAAGTACAACTCCATTTTCGCCTACAAATCCAACTGTTGACTTTAATTTGTTCATTTAGCGCCTCCAATTATATTAAAATTTAAAAGGATCTACTTATTCCCCAATAACAGTTACCTCTATTTTTCTTAACCTGCCTGAAGTATCTGCTTCTATAAAAAATAAATCCTGCCAGGTTCCTTTGATGACTCTTCCATTTCTTACCGGAAGTGTTCTATCTGGAGGAAGGAGCATTGACCGGAGGTGTGAATAAGCGTTTACATCATGCTTCCACCCTTCTTTTGGAGTTAAATTATCAAGTAATTTTTCAATATCTTCCCTTAAATTACTCTCAAGTTCTGTTAAAGCAAAGACCGCAGTGGCATGTGGAGCAAATACATGTACAATACCATTACTGATCTTAGACTCGCCCACTGCACCTTCAATTTTATGTGTTAAATTAATAATATCTCCTGGTTTTTCAGTTTCTATATGGATGGTTTTGGTAAAAATCATAAAAGACCTCCTGCCTTAAAAAAATTTTAACTTAAATTTGCAAGATTTATTTTTCAAAATTTCTATTCTAAATGATGTTTATCTATATTATCTTTATTGATTATTTTACTTTTACAATTTTTCAGACCCTGCATTTTCTTTTAAATAATTTGAGAATAAGTAGTGATATTAAAAATATCCCTGTAAAGTATCCTGAAAACCACAACGTATATATTAGTATTGAACTTTGATAATAATATAATAATACTTTTCATATTAACTAATTATTTTATGGGAATACTTAAAAGAAGATGAAAATATGATGAGGGCCGGTAATTACTCATTTGGGAAAAACTTTGAAATATTTGACAATCTGCTTGAAGCTATATCAGTTTACGAACCGGTGTATGATAATAAAGGTAAGATCCATGATTTTATTGTGAAATATGTTAATTCTGCCGAAATAGCCGGCTTAAGTGATTCCTATAAACATTATGTTGGTAATTATATCAGTAATTTATATGGAAATGATGACTTAGAACTTTATTTTAAAATATATGAAGATATAATAATTACTGGTAAAAAAACGTTTAAAGCTTATTTACCTCCATTTAATCGATATTACCAAATTTCAGGATTCCCAATTCATGACAACCTTTTTGTCATGTTGAAAGTAGAGATTACTGGTGAAGAAAAAGAATTAGAAAATAATAATGACAATTTAGAGATTAAAACTGCAAAAAAAACAGCAATTATTGGAGAAAAAGGAATAAATGAAATATTAAATGAAAATGATGAAAAATTCCGTTTAATATTTAATAGAGCAGATGATATGATCAGTTTAAATCTGATGAATGAAGATGGTACACCTGGAAAATTTATTGAAATAAATGATACAGGTATTAAACGGTTAGGTTACAGTAAGGAAGAATTTTTGGATATGACCCCTTATGATATAGATAAAGAATATGAAACTCGAAGAGCCCTCGCAAAACCAACTAAGGAACATCATGCAACATTTGAAACTGTCCATACAACTAAAGACTCTCAGAGGATACCCGTAGAAATCACTGCCCATATTATTAATTACAATGGAAAAAATGTCGGCCTTTCAATTTCTCGAGATATACGTGAACGTAAAAAAGCAGAGAATTCGTTGAAAGAAAGTGAAAACCGCTACCGTAAATTACTGGAGAATTGTTTTGATGCAGTTGTGTTTCATAGCGAAGGAAAAGTTATCTGGGCAAATAATACTGCAATGGAGCTTTTAGGTGTAAAAAACTCTGAAAAACTTGTAAATAGGTCTTTGATTGATTTTGTACATCCGGATTATAGGGAAATAGTAATAGAACGTATAAATAATATGGTAGAAAACAAAGCCGTTCCACCAATAGAAGAAAAATTTTTATCGATAGATGGAAAAGCCATAGATGTAGAAGTTTTAGCAGCTGGATTCACCTATAATGGGAAAAACGCAGTTCAAGTTGTTTTTCGTGATATAAGTAAACGTAAAGAGACAGAAAAAGCGCTTAAAGATTTTGCAATACTACAGGCAAAGATCATGAGGGCTTTAAAAGAAAGTGAGGAAAAATTCCGTTTGATATTTAATAATGCAAACGATATGATTTCTTTAAGTGAAATCGATGCCAATGGAATGCCTGGGAAATATATTGAAATAAATGAAGTCGGTGTTGAAAGATTAGGTTACACTAAAGAAGAATTATTAAATATGAGTCCTGTTGATATAGTTGCTCCAGATAAAAGAGCAGAAATGCCATTTAATGCAGTAGCATTAACCAAAAATGGTTACAGCAATTTTGAGATAGTTCATGTTACTAAAGAGGGCAGAAGAATACCAGTGGAAGTTAATGGACACGTGATTAAATACAAAGAAAGAAGAGTTTACCTTACAGTTTGTCGAGATATCACAAGGCATAAACTACTGGTTAATGCTTTAAAAGAAAGTGAAGAGAAATTCAGGGAAATATTTCATAATGCAAATGACATGATCACATTGCATGAAATGAATGAAAATGGGATGCCTGGGAAGTTCATTGAAGTAAACGAAGTTGGATGCAATCGGCTGGGTTATACAAATGAAGAGTTTCAGAATATGTCCCCTGTAGATATTGTAGCTCCAGATAAAAGAGTAGAAATGGCAAGCCACGCCATAGAAATTTGGACCAATGGATATGCTAAATTTGAGATAGTCCACGTTACTAAAGACGGTAGAAGAATACCTGTAGAAATAAATACTCATATTTTTAAATTTAGAGGAAAAACAGTAGCTCTTGGTATTTCCCGTGACATTACAGAACGTAAGGATGCAGAAGAAAAACTGAAAAAACTTTTAGATAAATTAAGTCATTTAAATGAAGAATCTGAACAATTTATTTATACAACTGCCAACTATCTACAAGAACACCTGGAAATCATTACAGATATTACAAAACAGTTAAAACATGATCATGAAGATAAATTAGACGTTAATATTGAAAAATCCATTAATAATATTGCAGACGAAAGTGAACACTTAAAACAGATGATACTTAATTTGCTGGAATGAAGATATTTCTAGAACTAAAATAGAACTTAAACCTGCAGATATCCCGAATATTACAATTTTTATTTAAAAAAAACAATATAGTGCTTCAATTAATTATTTAGCCCTGTAAAAAAGGTATTGAAAAATATGAGGTAAAATATAAGTTGAATCATAACTGAGAGCTGTTCAACGTTTATTTTACTATTCCAATCATATATTAGTCCATCATAGTTTTAGGAACCACATCAAATGATTAATCAACTAAATGGTTAATTAATCATAGTTCTGGTTATTTTTATATATGTTGTACTGATAGCTGTCATTAACTGTTTTGTAGTTTTCATTTAACAATCCCTGGTCATAATAGGATTGTAGAGTTGCATAATTTTTTAACTCAAAATCCCTGTAGGGGTTGTTAAAGTAAGGGAAGAGCATTCCTTTAATTGTATATACATATGCAGGAATTATTCCATAGGTTTGGGTTAATATCTGGAAATACAGTGGGAATCCACATCCTTGAACTAGAATTGGGTTGTCCTGCCTGACAGTTCCATGCCATACCAGCGGAAGCGGACCCTGTTGTCCATGTTCCTGGGCGAGTTCGTTGACGTGAGCCATCATCTCGTCGTAAGTGTCATAAACATGCCCATCAGACATGTATTTATACCTGCCGTCAGGAACACCAAATAAAGCCACTTTAAACGAATCCAAAAAGTTAACCTGGCTTATATTAATCGAACCGTTACCTTGGGTGTCAATAAAACCTACTTCTATTATATATACACCACTATCGTTGTAGCTGCGGTAGTTGGAACTTCCAGTAAAATGTACTACCAGAGCACATTTAGATCCTCTTTCTTCTGCATATTTTACCAAAAGTTCGGAGTCAGGATGTCCAGGATACATATCTGGATTTGCCAGTTTAACAAACGAAAGCCTTCCTAAAGGTTCAATAGGACCATTTGAAACTGTGACATAAGAATAACCTATAATAAGAGCTAAAATACCTAATGTAATTAGTAACCATTTCATTTTTTATTCACCATAATTTTAAATCACGCACTATCGTAGCTCTGGCTGTTGTTTTCGTACAGCTGCTTGTAATATTGAAGGGCAGTTTTGTTACCCTTTGTATTGGTCTCATAATTTATGTTTAATAACCCCTGATTATAATCATCTTGTAACTGTGAAGCATTTTTAAGCTCAAAATCACGGTAAGGATCATTAAAGTACGGTGCAAACATCCCAGATAACGTATACACATAAGCAGGAATAATTCCATATGTTTTAGTTAATATCTGGAAGTATAATGGGAACCCTTCTCCAGGAGTTATTATAGGATTTCCCTGCCTTACTGTTCCTTTATAAAACATTGGAAGCGGACCCTGTTGTCCATGTTCCTGGGCGAGTTCGTTGACGTGAGCCATCATCTCGTCGTAAGTGTCATAAACATGCCCATCAGACATGTATTTATACCTGCCGTCAGGAACACCAAATAAAGCCACTTTAAACGAATCCAAAAAGTTAACCTGGCTCATATTTATTGAACCCATACCCTGAGTGTCAATAAATGCTACCTCAATTATATACACATTGCCCTCCTGATAACTACGATAATTAGAACCACCATACAATTGCAGTACCAATGCACACTTAGATCCTGTAGCCTCAGCTTCTTTAGCAAGGAGTTCAGAATGAATATGGCCAGGATACATATCTGGATTTGCTAACTTAACAAATGCAAGCCTCCCCATAGGTTCAATAGGACCATCTGAAACTGTAATATATGAATAACCTACAATAAGGGCTAAAATGCATAATGAGGCTAATAACCATTTCATTTTATATTCACCATAAATTAACGATAACTTAACATTAACTAACTATACTTAAAGTATTTATTCCATAATTACACCCAAATCAGCATTTTTACAATTAACTTAGTATTACTTTTGTAATTATGGTTAAATTAACTAAAATTAAAAATTAGTTTAGAATACTAAAGAAAGTACTCTAAACGCTATCCCCCCAATAACTATGGCTGTGACAAGGTTAGCTGCAGATATATATGCCGCGGCTTTCACTCCAAATTCGCGGATCAATATTGTGATGGTAGACAGGCATGGAATGAACAGCATAGATACAAGGGCCAGCACTATAAATTGAACCGGTGTTAAAAAGGCAGCTAGATTTGGGCCAACCAAAGTCACCAGCATTAAAAGAACAAATTCTTTTCTAACAATACCAAATATTAGAAGAATACCTGAAATTGCTGGAAGACCTAACCACATAACGGTAATAGGAGTTAATGCGGCATTTATAGGTCCTAAAACGCCGAGAACATACAGGGCCTGTATAATTGCACTGGCAATAACATATATTGGAAGTACCAGATAAATCAAGGATTTAGTCCGTGTCCATGTCTGTTTGAGTGCAGTTGATAAGGATGGTACTTTAAAGGAATGCATTTCCATTATCAATCCTGTTGACTCGCCAGGTACCACTTTTAAAGCAATTCTACCCATTATAAATATAATTGCAAGGTCAATGGCATAAAGTGCAATCGCCCACCATATGTTGACAAAAACCGCTACAAGACCAAGAACTATGATGGTTCTTGCTGCACATGGTGCAAATGTAATAGCAAATGATGCAAGCAGCCTTTCACGTCGTGTTTCTAAAATACGGGTCTGGTCAATAGCTGGAACATTACATCCATAACCAAGGATCATAGGGATAAGTGCCTTCCCGTGCAGCCCTATTTTATGCATCAGTGTATCCATCATAAATGCAACCCTGGTTAATATTCCAGAATTTTCAATTAGACTGAGCATTATATAAAATGGAACTACAAACGGTATAACAAGTGTAACCCCTGCTACAATACCTCCAAATGCACCGTTCCATAGAACGCTTGCTAAACCTCCACTTACTTGAGGATCTACAGGTTGGAAGAAGCTAAAAGCGTCTGAAAGCAAACCTGAAAAGAAATTCCCAACTACAAATGTCCATAAAAGCAGTCCACCTATTACCAGAGCAGAAGTGATATAACCATAGACCCTGTGTGTAACTATCCTGTCCAGTTTCTCTGAGAATGTGATTTTTATTTCACTCTGCATCTGAGCTCCTTCTGCAATTCTGTTTGCAAGGGCATATCTTTCAGATGCAATAACAGAAAAAGAGGGTTCCCTAT
The DNA here is from genome assembly GCF_038562635.1 of Methanobacterium sp. NCBI lineage: Archaea > Methanobacteriati > Methanobacteriota > Methanobacteria > Methanobacteriales > Methanobacteriaceae > Methanobacterium > Methanobacterium sp. Next base: position 251,152 of record NZ_JBCFBO010000001.1, read on the forward strand.
GAATATCTTCTATTTCCTCTGCCAGATCATATGCTAAATTGGTAACCTCTTCAGATTTAGATTTCACTAACTTTTGAATCTCTGGATCGTTTTCTATCAGCTTTATAGCTACCCACCGCGATGGATATCCTAAATCAAGATTTTTAGACTGAATTAAATTAGTTAGTTCTTGAATTTTATTTTCCACTTCACTACCATATTCCAATGTAACAGCTTTATTTTCCTTTTTTTCTGCTATTTCTATGGCTGTTTCCATTAATTCGTGTAATCCTTCCCCTCTTACAGCTACAGTAGCAACAACTGGTACTCCTAATGCTGCCTGCAGTTTTTCAGTATCGATATTAATTCCTTTTTGTTTGGCTATATCAATCTGATTAACACATATAACTAACGGCACTTCCATTTCCACAAGCTGCATTGTAAAAAATAGATTTCTCTCTAAAACGGCAGCATCAACAACATTAATAACAACGTCAGGTTTTTCCAGTGCAATATATTCCCTTGATACAATTTCTTCCAGTGAATATGTAGAAAAAGAATATATTCCTGGTAAATCAATTACATCGATGTCATAACCTTCAAAATGAAGTTTACCTTCTGCTCTCTCAATTGTTTTTCCAGGCCAGTTCCCTATAATCTGGTTGGAACCTGTAAGATCATTAAAAATAACACTTTTACCAACATTAGCGTTTCCTGCTAGTGCAATTGTAAAATCAGGTGCTGTTTTATTATTTTGCCCGTGTTTATGTCTATTCTGGTGCCTTTTACCATGATTTTTTCCATTCCCTGATTTTTGAGGTTTGTTTTCGCCAGATCCAGCCAATATCAGCACCCCATCTCATCACAAGCTTCAATAAAAACGTTTGAAGCTATATCTCGACCAAGGGCAAGTTTTGATCCTCTAACTGCAACTTCAACAGGGCCTCCGAGTGGAGCAACTTTGATTACACTTATAATTGCGCCAATGGTAATTCCCATATCTAAAAGCCTTCGAATTACCTTGTGATCTCCCCTTATAAAACTTACTCTACCTTTTTTGTGTTCGTTAAGGTCAAGTATTGAGATTAGGTTTTCATTCCTCTTTCCAACTTCTTCCACATCTACTTCTTTCCTTTCTTTGCATTCTTCACAGGTTGTAAATTTTAAATCACATTCTGGAATAACGCTGTCACCAGGACATTTATTAGGCTGTTCTAAAAGATGGCAAAGTGCTCTTTCTGCATCGTCAGAGAGTACATGTTCCATTTCACATGCCTGGTCATGAATCTTATCACTTTTGATCTTTAAGATGTCACATAAAAATCGTTCAATTAATCTATGCTTTCTGGTGATTTTTTTTGCAATTTTAAGGCCTTCCTCTGTCAATACCACTCCTTTATATGGAGAATATTCTACGTAGCCTTTAACTGCTAGTTTTTTAAGCATTTGGGTAGCGCTTGCTGGTGCAATTTTTAGATTTTCTGAAATCATTGATGTTGAAACCCTTTCTCCGTTTGGGCCAAGTTTGTATAATAGTTCAAGATATTCCTCTACATTTCCGCTAATTGTTGTATTCTTTGGCATTTAGGTCCACCTAAAACATTAATAACTATAGTTATTGGAGAAGCTATATAAAGTTTTGGGTATGCCTAAAAATTAAAATATTAATTTACAAATAAGCATAAAAAATACATCCATGTCCTTAAGTAATGTAATATTTTCATGGGAATATCTAAACTACACATTTTTAATTTTTATATTAAAATTGCAACAGGAAGTATCTCATGCGCATGCCATAGACATGAACTATAATAATATTTAGATCCAACATGCATGCCCTACATATAAATAGAATTTAAAATTAAGATTTGAATTATTTTAGAATTAATTTGATAAGTAATATTAATCCTGAACTCATAATGAATTCAGGAATAAAATGTTAACGACCAAATTAACAATATTTTACTTTATTTTTAAGTTAATGTCCTGGACACTTTTAGGGGCAAGTGTCCAGGGAGACTTTTTATGGTCCATATAAAAATATTTCCTAATGATTTATATATATTTGCATATCGAGTAACCAGTTAATACCTACAGTAATTATTTTATATTCTTAAACGCTACCTATAAAATAATTGAAATTAATTCAATAAATTAATTTTTATTAAATCCATATACTAAAATAAAGACCCGTATTTTTTATATAATTTATTTAAAAATAAACAACTACCTATTTTATTTCTATAAACGATAATTTACCCATATATTTTAAAAATAACAACTTTCCTCAATTTTAGGATCCTGGACACTTTATGCGCAAGTGTCCAGAGTACATATGGTCAATTTAAATACATTCATAATGACTTATATACTTTTGCGTATCTACCCTATTTTTAAAACAATTAAAATTATTATTTATTACTATTCTATTATGCCCCTAATTAATTTATAGCCTGTTTTATACAAGAAATTTTCTAAAATTCAATATATTCCGAAATAGATATAAATAAGCTCATGGATAAAGGTATCTGTTAAGTTAAATTTCTGGAAGTAAAAAATATGGCAGGATTTGGTAGGGGAGCTGCAATACTCATAAGTATAATGGTTGGTCTTATTATTTTACCCTTACTTGGAATTAAAGGCCTATTTGCCATTGTTATAATTGGTTTTATTGCAAATTATCTCACTGTAAATAATCAAAGAGGTTATCTAATAGGTGCGATTGCTGGAGGCGCAATTGGCCTTATCGTCTTTATATGCGGCTTTTTTGTTTCACCTGTACTTCCTGATCTTCCAACTTTATCCAGTTCCAAAATGATTAAATTAGAATTATGGGGATTATCTACTTTACTAATCGGGTTTTTTGTTTTAATTGTAACTTGTACTGGACTTGGAGCAATCGGAGGAGCGATAGTACAAAAAATATTTACAAAGAAAAGTGAAACCGAAAAATACAAAAAAAGAGATAAGCCTCAAAGAAACTTTAACAAGTATTTAAAATTAATTTTAAATAGAAACAAACACCCGAAAAGCTTTAATAATAGATCAGGAAAGACTTTGAGTAGAAATAAAAGGCAGAAAAGCTTTAATAATAAACCAAGAAGAAGTTTAAAAAAGAAATAATTATTATGGAATATACATATATCATTATAACTCATATGGAAGGATATTAAAATGAAAGCCATAGTTGTAGGATCCGGTGCAGGCGGGGGAGCCATTGCAAAAGAACTTGCTAAATCAGGCATTTCAGTCACTGTAATTGAAAAAGGACCATCTGTTAGCACTAAAAAAGCATATAAACATTATGATGTATTGAATGTAGGGACAGAAGTGTCAAGTACCATCTGTTTAGGGGGTACTACTCTTGTAACAGCAGGGAACGCTGTGAGAACCTGTGAAGAATCTTTTAAAAAATTAGGAATTGATTTAAGCAGTGAATTTGAAGAGATAGAAAAGGAACTGTGTATAAATACTCTTCCAGACTCACATTTTGGAGAAGGAACCAAAAAAATAATGGATGCTGCCAGATCTCTGGGCCTGGAAATTCAAAAAATGCCCAAGTTCATATACCCTGATTTATGTAAACCCTGCGGCAAGTGTTTTTTTGGCTGTCCAAGGGAAGCTAAATGGACCAGTATTAAATATATCAAAGAAGCTGAAGAATACGGAGCAGAAATTATAGATAATACTCCAATTACAGATATAATCATTTCTGATGGGAAAATAAAAGGCGTAAAAAGTGATGACAAGATATTTAAAGCAGATATTGTGATCTTATCAGCCGGTGCAATACAAACACCTCGACTACTGCAAAAGATAGGTATAAATGCAGGCAACAACCTTTTTGTAGATACATTTGTTACAGTTGGGGGAATACTTAAAAATATAAAGTACAACAAGGAAGTAACAATGAATGCCCTCATAAAATTAGATGATATGGTTTTAGGCCCTCATTTTTCAGAAATTTTAGTAAATAAGCTCAAAAAATATAAAGCTCGTAAAAAAGATATCCTGGGGCTTATGATTAAAATAAAAGATGAACCTTCAGGTAAAGTTACACAGGATAATGTAATAAAATTCAACACTGCAGAAGATATTGCTCTTTTAGCACGTGGAACTGCTATTGCCGGTGCAATATTAACTGAAGCAGGTGTAATTCCAGAAACACTGGTATCAACTTATGCAAGAGGAGCACACCCCGGTGGAACTGCTGCAATTGGTGATATTGTTGACACTAATTTACAAACTGAAATAGAAGGCCTTTATGTTGCAGATGCGAGTGTTTTCCCCGAAGCCCCGGGTGCACCACCTGTTGTTACTATTCTTGCACTTTCAAAAAGGCTTGCAAAACATATAGTTAATAAATAATTTTATTTTTTTAAATTAATTTATTTAATTTCTTATTTTTCTAAATCAGCTTAATCTATTGTCTGAACTAAAAGTGTATAACTTAAGGAATAATGATAATTTTCCAAATATAAACCTATTCCAATTTCTTTGTTCTATAAATAATCAATCCTCCGATTACGAAATTAGCAATTGCAACTATAATCAGTTCAATCCCATAAGCTGCACTTACTGTAAATCCTGTACTAAAACCTGCTGCATTCAATAACTGTATCGCCCCTAAAATCCATAAAATAACTCCAAGCACATATATGACCATGAAACTTTTAGATAGATAAATCAACACTGCAAAGAGAATGAATATTACTCCAAATACAGTGGATGAAAATTCGAGGCTTAAGATTCCCCATATTGCCACAAGAATAGTAAGTCTCTTAATCCATTTCTGTCTCTTTTCATCAACTGGTTTTTCATTCAAAATAATACCTCCTTTCTCTATTAAAGATATAATAACTTCTAATTAAGCTTAAAAGCTTATTAAATATTTATTTTTGCTTTAAATGATGTTTTCTATTACTGTAACGGAGATATCCCTTGAATAGCTCCCCTATAATAAAAAGTAATATCGCTGGAATGAAACATATACCCCACTGATACGCATCAAGTGAAACAGTCCCAAAGAGCTCATGGAAAATCCTTGATTCGGTAATGAGGATTGTACCTAATAAAATCCAGAGATACGCATAAAGGAGTCGGGTATTTGAAAAAGTGGCGCTTTGAAATGATGTATCTTTAGGAAATCGAAGATTTAGAGCAAGAAAGATATTCATCAGTGATATTGACACAAGTCCCATAGTTTGACCTATCTGCATGGAACCGTAGGATACTTGCCCTATATGATACACATAGAGCGATGTAACTGCCATGAATGCCCCTGCAATAAATAATCGAATATACATTCCTTTCGAGATGATTCCTTCATCGTGTTTTCGAGGCTTACGAGTCATAATACCTGGCGATGCCATATCAAGCCCAAACATTACTCCAATGGGTGCAACAACGAGCATGTGAACCCATAACACTTGACCTGGTGTAAAAAGTGCCGTACCGGCTATGGCAAATATCGAAGAACCCAAAAAAGCCAGTATAAACATAAACATGTTAGCGATCTGTATTCTAAGAAATTTTTGCAGGTTATCATAGATCTTACGCCCTTCTTCGATGGCAGTCACTATTGTTTTGAAATTGTCATCAACAAGGATCATCTTGGCAGCTCCTTTAGCTACGTCAGTACCTGTAATGCCCATTGCAATACCTATATCTGCTGCTTTAATTGATGGAGCATCATTTACACCGTCACCAGTCATTGCCACAATATTACCTTTCTTCTTAAGAGTTTTCACCAGCCTGACCTTATGTTCCGGCGCGACCCTGGCAAGAACTCCAATCTCGTCGATCTGGTTTTCCGCTTCCCCCTCACTTAGTGCCGCAAATTCTGCACCAGTAATAGTCCTTCCATCAATACCCAGTTCCCTGCCAATTGCCTCAGCTGTAACTGCATGGTCTCCAGTAATCATCCTGACCCGGACGCCAGCCTGTTTTGCCTTTCTAATAGCATCTTTTGCTTCTGCACGTGGTGGATCCACTTCCCCAATAAGTGCCGTCATCATGAGACCCTGCATGAGGGACATCAACTCACCATTGGGATCAAAAGATGAAGGGTCAAAATCTTTCTGGGCAAGGGCAAGAACTCTTAATCCTTCACCGGCTATACGTTCGTTTTCATCTTCAACTTTCTTCCTGTCATCTGCACTAAGCTCATGAGCCGATCCATCAGGCATCCGCCCATATGCAGACAACCCAATGATCACATCAGGAGCCCCCTTAACATATGCTCGGATTACAGGCATACCTTCGCTTGTTTTCATCTTATGGAAGGTTGCCATGAATTTATATTCTGAATCAAATGGAATGCTTGCAATTCGAGGATTATTCTTCCGGAACTCCCGGACATTCAGGCCTCCTTTTTCAGCAAGTACATAAAGAGCAGCTTCAGTCGGGTCTCCAACAACTTCTCCATCCTTAATATCAGTGTCGATGCAAAGAGCACATGGAAAAAGGACATAATCAAGGTTCTCTTCTGGTCCCCCTTCAGTTCTCTCTATTTTTCCATCAAAGCTGTATCCTTCCCCAGAGACTGTATAACGGCGTTGTGCTGTTGAAATGTCCCGTACAGTCATCTGGTTCATTGTCAGTGTCCCAGTCTTATCTGAATTGATTGCTGAGGTGGATCCCAGCGTTTCTACTGCAGGCAGGTTTTTGATGATGGCATTTTTCTTTGCCATCGCCACCATGCCCATGGCCAATATGGTGGTTACGACAGCTGGCAGTGCATCAGGAATAGAACCTATAGCCAGGGATATACCTATATTGAACAGGTTTGTGAAGGATCCTCCCTGGGAAAGCCCAATTGTTAGAATACAAATAAATGCTATCACTGCTATTCCTATAATAAATAAGGTGACCCTGTCGATCTGCTGCATGAGGGGAGTTTTTCCTGCTTTATGTTCTTTTAGCATGGTGGCAATATGTCCTACTTCCGAGTTCATGCCTGTCTGGGTAACTAAAATCTCACCATGTCCACGGGTCACGTTAGTGTTCATGAAAGCCATGTTAACCCTATCACCAAGTGGAATATCCTTTTTGGTGATCACATCATTGTTCTTATCAACAGCCATGCTCTCACCGGTAAGTGCAGCCTCTTCCACCTGGAGATTTGCAGCGATCATCACCCTGCCGTCGGCAGGGACACGATCACCAGCATCTAAAATCACTATATCTCCAGCTACAATTTTATCGGCATCAATTTGAGTAACGGAACCATCCCGCCGCACTTTAGAAACAACTTTCATCATTTTATTAAGTTCCGCAACACTCTTAGAAGCTTTGGCTTCCTGACGATACCCCAGATTAGCAATAAAGACTGTTAAAAGAATAAGGAGTATAAAAGTTCTGATTTCACCAATTAAAAGGCCCACTATAGCTGCAACAACGAGGACTATCTGCATGTAAGCCTTGTACTGCTCTAACCATTTTCTCCATGCAGGTTTTTCTTTTTCCTCTTCAAGCACGTTTGACCCATAGCTCTTTAAGCGATTAATTGCTTCAGTAGAACTAAGCCCTTCCTCAGGGGAAATTCCCATCTTTTTTGCAGCCTCTTCCTTGCTTAAAGTGTACCACACTTCTTCAATGCCCGAAGATCGCGGTGATGGATTAGACATATTTTTGGCTCCTCTAAAATACGTTGGAGGTTGATACTGGAATTAATTACTTACTAAATTCATCTCTTTTATACTAAGTAATAATATATAAAGATATATTAATAAAATTTATGAAGATATTAAAAGAATTAAAATTACATGATGCCTTATTAATTTAGTATTAAATGATTTTTTTATAAAAAGAGAGAATATACGAATTTTTAAAATGATTAAATTAAGGATATTTAATTTATATAGAAAAATAAATTGCCATGATACAAATTTAAAATAAAGAAAATGCAAGTTAAAAATGCCGCTCATTAAAATATATAATGTAAATTCTTAATTTCCATGGCAATTTAATTAAATAGAAATATACTCTGATTAAAAGGTAAAGCAGAGGGATCTTTAATGGTTAAAAATAAATTTATTTAATATTTTCACTTATTTTAAACAGTATTTCTTTAAAGGTTTCTATTTCTTCATCACTAAGACCATTTAACATTTTTTTAGTGATTTCTAAATTTTCTTTATCGATGTCCAATAATAATTTTTTACCTTTAGGAGTTAATTCAATTAAAAGTTTTCTACGGTCGTTTTCTCCTACTTTCCTGTTTACGAACCCTTTTTCTAACAGCCTATCTATAGTCCTTGTTGGAGTACTCAACCAGTGTTTCTTTACATTCTTCCATTTTAAAATTAAAAACAAACTATGAAATCTTTTTAACAATTATATCCATTTTTCTTAGAAAATATCAATAAATAATCAGTTGAATCGAATTTTAAAGCTAACCTAACCAACATTAATTCCAAAATTTAGCAAAAATATACTTAATGTAAGATTTAATGTCCACTGATTATTCTAACAATTGGAAGAACTTTAGTCTTTTCCACATCTAGAACAAAGACGAACTTGACTTAAAAAATAGTATTTAAAAATGTTTATAAATTATCCCATCATAATTGTACCACTAACAAAAGTTAAATATTACTACATATGTGGTTCACTTTTAGATTCGAGTATAACTTCCCAGTTATAATATCCAAATATAGGAATACTTATTTTTCTAAGATAAGCTAAAAAAGAATTTTGAAAAACATTTCTTTTAGAACCCATTTTACGAAGAATAAAATCAATTATCGACATTTTAATTAATGATTTGTTGTTATATACTATTTTAAAACCATTATTCTGGATAATATCTAATAGTTGACTGTCTTTCGTATATTCTCGTACATGTGTTGGATCTAAAGTCCATTTGCCATTACATCTATAAAAATACCATGCATATCTTTTTTTGAAAACTGTTGAAAGGTAAACAATTCCATTGCTATTTAATATTCTCCTAATTTCTTTAATCATTGCTTCATCATCTTCAACATGCTCTATAACTTGAGTAGTCGTAACAAAATCGATACTACCATCCTTAATATCTTTAAGGTTACAGGTATCTGAGATATAACAAATAAAATCTTCATTTATTTTTTTGACTTTATCAATTCGTAATTGGGACAAATCAACAGCATACACATTTTTTCCATCAAAAAACCCTTTGTTATTAAGGGCATATAATAATGAACCATCACCACAGCCTAAATCTATATATGAATCCCATTTTATATTTTTAACAAATTTTAAAAGTATAGATGGTATTACTTCACTATAAAATTGTGTACTATTTTTTGAATATTTCTCAAAGTCCATTTTTTAAATCCCCTAATGAAATTAAGCGTTTATTTAATTCACCATAGAAACTAAATATCCTGTAGCATTTAATATTTCCTCTAAAAAATCAAGATCATCGAATTTAAAATCTAAACGAATCCACCAATAATTTTTGAGGGCATGCCATCCTCTATTATCATTCCATATAATTCACATATTTCAATATTTAAAATTTTATTTGTTAATTATATGTTTATTGTTAATACTATTGGATATTATTATATATAAATTTTGATAAATTGTTTGCTTTTTAAAATAAGTAAACTTGAAATAATGACTTTAAAATGTAAAATTTCGTTCTATTAAATAGATATTTACATTGATTAAAAAATATGATTGTGTAATCTCCCCCATATTTAAAAATTATACTACAAAACAGAAACATTAGTATATTTTTAAATACACTGAAGAAGTAGAAATAAATAAAATAGGAATAGATTAAATATAAATCATTACGTTTTTTTAAATAATTTTTAATTTTAATTCTTTATTTATTCAGTTTTTCTATTCAGTAAAAATAAAGACTATACGTTGCAATCATCCATTTTAATAAATTCTCGCGTATTAATCAATCAGTAGTCCGTTTAATCAGGACACTTTATTTAAACTTAATATAAACAGGATATGTTTTTTATTCAATATTTTCACTTATTTTAAACAGTATTTCTTTAAAGGTTTCTATTTCTTCATCACTAAGACCATTTAACATTTTTTTAGTGATTTCTAAATTTTCTTTATCGATGTCCAATAATAATTTTTTACCTTTAGGAGTTAATTCAATTAAAAGTTTTCTACGGTCGTTTTCTCCTACTTTCCTGTTTACGAACCCTTTTTCTAACAGCCTATCTATAGTCCTTGTTGGAGTACTCACTGCAACACCCAGTGTTTCGGCAATTTGTTTCATAGTTTTAGGCTCATCAGGCCCTATTGCATAAATTGCACTTGCCTCAGCTATAGTTAAATTCTTATAAATTTTTAACAATGTTTCTTGACTTGCTTTACTCAATTTATTGTTTATTACATCAAAAAGAGCTGTAACTACCCTTATATCATCATCATTCATAGTTGATTTTCTATCATTTTCTTGATATAAATATTCCGATAGCTATATATTCCGACAAGTATATATTATAGTTATCAAATATTATGTGTTACAGATAGTTTGATATGCGTAATATTGAGGGGTTGAAGAAAATCTCTTCGAGATTTTAGAAAATACTATGTATTTTCTAACCGGAGGAAACTAAGTTTCCCCGGCCCCGAAAACGGAGTTTTCGAGGGCTCCCAAAAAATTCATAGAATTTTTTGAGGATTTTCTGAACACTCGAAAATTTTTATAAAAATTTTCGGTGCTCACAAAACTTTCAGTTTTGTGGCAGTAAAAATTCTGTGAATTTTTACATGCCCCGAAATTCTATGAATTTTAGAAAAATGCCTTGCATTTTTCTAACTCCCAAAAATCGAAATTCATCGATTTTTGAGGATTTCGAGGGCCCAAAAATCAGAGATTTTTAGAGGTTAAATTATGAATTCATTTGAAGATTTAAAAGAAACAGCACAAAATTTCATTGGCCTGCTGCTTGCAGGTGATTTTACATCTGCCGCCAGTAAATTCGATGACCAGATGAAAATTGCCTTAAATGAGGCCAAATTACAAGAAATATGGATAAATGCAATAGGGGAAGCAGGAGCTCTACTGCAGATAAATACGCCGAAGACAGTCGAAGTAGAAAGTTACAGGATTGTTACTATTCCATGCAGTTTTCAAAGATCTATAATTGATGTACAGATGGCTTTTAACAAAGAGGGTCAGATCAGCGGGTTAAACTTTATTCCAACAAGTATGGAATATCATGCACCTGACTATGTTGAAAAATCTACGTTTCATGAGGTTGATGTGACTATTGGTGAAGGTAAATGGGCACTGCCTGGAACTTTAACAGTACCTGACAGTTCTGGACCTTTTCCCGGCTTAGTACTGGTACATGGTTCCGGTCCAAATGATAGAGACGAAACAATTGGCCCCAACAAAATATTTAAAGACATTGCATGGGGTTTAGCTTCAGAAGGCATTGCGGTGCTTCGATATGATAAAAGAACTTTCGTACACGCCAAAAAGTTAACACCTGATCTGGTGGATGAAATGACTGCTAAAGAAGAAGTAATAGACGATGCAATGCTTGCCGCCAATCTAATGCGCAAAACAGAAGGCATAAACCCTAAACGTGTGTTCTTACTTGGGCACAGCCTGGGGGCCACACTAGCTCCACGTATAAGTCAACAGGATGATGAATTAGCTGGGATAATAATCATGGCAGGCATGACTCGTTCAATAGAAGAAGCAATTTTAGACCAGTTTACTTACCTGTATAGTTTAGATGGTAATATAACCGAACAGCAAAAGGCTGAACTTGATGATTTAAAAGAAAAAGTGGACAAATTGAAGGACCCGGAATTTATAGAAAACATTTCAAGACAGGACTTACCTTTAGCAATGCCTGTTGCTTACTGGAAAGATTTACACAACTATGACCCAGTAAATACTGTTAAAAATTTAAATACGTCAATTTTAGTTCTTCAAGGCGGGCGCGATTACCAGGTACTTGAATCTAAAGATTTTAAAGGGTGGAAAGATGTCCTTAATAACAAGGAGAATGCTGCTTTAAAAGTATTCCCAGAGTTAAACCATTTGTTCATAGCTGGTGAGGGCAAATCAAGTCCCCAGGAGTACATGGTTGAAGGTCATGTCGAAAAAGAGGTAATAGATTCCATTGCGGAGTGGATAAAATAAGCTGCCTCGAAAACAATTACTTTCTGGGCAGTTCTACAAATTTATGGTGAAAATATGAAAACCAACTGGAAATTGTTTATAATTTTACTAATTGCAAGTATATTTGGGACAATAGCTGTATTTCCCTACACGTTGACATTAGAGGGAAGTGTACTCCAGAACTTACAGGTACCTTTATACGCGTTCTTAACCGGTCAAATCATACAGACTACAATTATGTTTGCTGTTGTTATTCTTATTGGTCTTTTCCTCGCTAAGAAGGTCGGACTTGGCCTTCCAATTCTAGAAGGTTGGCTTGAAGGTAGAAAAGTGAAAGGTTACCTGAAATCAATACTTGGAATATCTATTGGGCTTGGAATACTGGCAGGGTTTCTGATAATCGGGCTCGACTATTTGTTTTCCTTTGCAGGCGCAACAATTAATGTGGCTCAAGCTTCAATTAACCCTCCCGTATGGCAGGGGTTCCTGGCATCATTTTACGGCGGAATAAATGAAGAAATCCTGTTAAGATTGTTCTTAATGACCCTTCTTGTATGGATATTCTTTAAAATTAAGAAAACAAGCGACGGAAAACCAACAAAAACAGGAATGTGGCTGGCCATTATTTTAGCTGCAGTTTTCTTCGGTATTGGCCACCTACCTGCCGTAATGACTATAACGGCACTTACACCCCTGGTGGTTGTACGCACTATCATTTTAAACGCTGCAGGTGGAATTATATTTGGATGGCTTTACTGGAAGAAAGGGCTTGAATCTGCTATGATATCTCACTTTTCAGCAGATATCGTGCTGCACGTAATCGTGCCTTTCTTGGTGTTGATGTAAGATATTAAATCCCCCTTTTTTTAAATTTTTTTTATATTTTTTCTTTTATTTCTAATTGAACTTCCCCACCCATAAGAACTAATTCCATAATTTTTTTAAGGGTCCAAATTTAAAATTAGATACGCTGGACTTTTCCACAGTACTTATTCTGCACCTGGAATAAATTTAAAATAATTTTATTTGAATTCATTCCGGTACTTGTTTGCACCTGGAATTAATTCTAAAATTCTTACAAGGGGTTATAGTACTGCAATTTTAAAACACAACCAATTCAATTTACTAAAATGAAAAGGCCTTGAATTTCTTTAAAAACTAAAATTATTTATGATATGCTTAGAAAGTGATATAAAAAGATATTAATTGGGAGGGCAATTAGATTGGTAAGAGTCAGAGATAATGGGCTGCTCGCATTAGGGCTTTTATTTGTATTTCCTACAGTTTATCTTATAGTTTCAAGTTATTCTATATCATTTGTTAATTTCTATTTTCTTTTAACCGGGTTATTTCTAATTTTTAACAGTGTTTTAGAGCATAAAACAGCATCATTATCCATAATATTTAGTTTCATATTGTTACTAGCTGTTTTTATCGCCATAATGAATCTAAATATTTACCCCTGGTCTAAAGAAAGTTTAATTAGCATTATAACTGGAGTAACATTCTTAATACGTGGAATAATTATATATTTAGGTTATTTATCCGAAAAATAAGTTATTTCTCTAAAATAAAGGCAAATTTCTCTAATAATATCCAATGCATTAAATAGAGGTGCTGTACCACCCTTCCGTTTTATTATTAAATTTTATACAATTCATATTTTTAGTACTGCAAAAATAGGACTATACTGGGCTGCTTTTTATTTTTTTTCAAAAATAGGGGAAAATAGTAAATTATTCCCAACAAGTATTATATATAATTAAAATAAAATGTAATCTAACTAATTTGAACAGGATATGAAACCATGTATGAAAATAAAGTAATAGCTTTTGTAATAGCTTTAATTTTTTCAATGGCTACGCTTACTGGGGCAGTGTCAGCTGTAAATTTCAGTCCCGGAGGCGATATCCCTGCTGTTACAACTGAAACTTCAATGAATTATCCCATTGTTGGGACCATTGATTTTACTGCTGAAAATTTGACCAATAAGACGAAGTTATCAGATGAACGATCTAAGGAACCTGGAGACTACCACTATAAAAAACAAAAACAAGGCATTGAAAAACTGAAAACCCTCAGTACTAGCGGCATCCCCCCAAAAAGCCAGGTGAAATAATAATGTATAATATACCCCGATTAATGTCTATGATGAGTACTGTTAAAACTAAAATAACATACAATTTCTCTAAATTCTATAAAAAGCTCAAATAATTTTAATTATTCTTTTTATTAAATTTTTTTCAATTAAATAACTGTGAAGCGGTACTTGCAGTCCTTAAATGCAGTCTTTTCCTGGGAAGGGGTGGAGTATTTAATTAAATATGTGATATATTAATTAAGATAATCAAGTTCCTTGAAGGGAAGTTATCTTTGTAATATACGTGTATGACGTCCGTAAGAGTTTAAAGTTTGCAGTTTATCTTTAAGGGATTGTCACGCTAGTGGTTCCTTAAAAATGTTTTATTAATGATTTTCGTCAAATACCATTTTATTTGATTTCATAAAGAAGAAGCCAAAAAAGAATTTAATTAGGGTCGTATTAATGAATTCATTAACGGTCCCATTTGATAAATTCACTTGAAGTGTATCTTTATAGGATCCTTGGTATTACTCCCCCATAGGACACTATCAATAAGGTTTGCAATACTCCTCTAGAGCTCATCTAAGAATCATATTTCCTCTTTTTTTAAACACCCGCTAGGGGCTACTACCTATTAGAAGTCACGTTGTAATTATTTTCTTTAATGATTTCATTGTAGGATTCATCAAAGAACCAATTAGAACATATTTACTACTCAAAAATTAATTTAAACTTTATTTTTGAAAATAATGAATATAAGGCTTTATTAAAATATATTAAAGCTTTATCCACTTAAAAACTCCAAAACTTTTCCAATCACCAGTTCCTCTTGCACATGCATCAAATCATGCCCTGCATTTGGAACAAGTTCAATATTGATCTGAGGGGCAACTGAATTAAGACGTTTTACGGCCTCATGAGCAGAATATGTCTTCTCATTCTCACCAACAACAAATAATGCAGGCACTTGGATACCTTGCAATTCTTCATTCTCAAAAACTCTAGGTTGAATAGCAGGTTTTATTTCGAAATAAGACGCTGCAATCTTTTGTTCTTCCATTATTACCTCAATTTTTTCCCGATTAGCTTCATCTTTCTGTAAAAAGTCCTCATATAACCATGAAATTAAATTATTTGCACCTTCAATGTCCGATAGTATTTGGGCCATTTTAGCCAAAAATTCTGGAGACATTGGTTGTACTATAGCCGGCATTACCATTACCATATTGTGCAGCCTTTCAGGATGAACTAATGCGTATTCAGCTGTCAACCATGCCCCATATGATGCACCCATTAAATTAATATTGTTTTCCAGTCCAATGGCTGTGAATAACTCATCCAACCATGCTGTAAAATCATCAGGACCATTAACAGTTCTTATAGATACACTCAACCCAATATCACTGATATTATCCACTGCATATGTCCTGAACTGTTGGGATAATTCTTTAATTTGCGGCATCCAAGATAATGAATTCCCGCCCAATCCAGTTAGCAACACCAGAGGCGGTCCATCAGATGGCCCACTAATTTGCACAAATGTCTGACCATACGAAGTGTCAATCATTTTAGACTCTGAAGGTATCGGCCATTCATTCAATTTCTCATTATACATCCTAAGATACTTTTCTTTTGCTTCTTCAGATTTAAAGGGGTAATATTCTGTAATTTCCATAAATTATCACTTTCCATAATTAATTATTATTAATTTTTTAAATTATGGTTAAAATATGTATATAAATGTTTCATTTCAAATTAAATTAAAAATTAAATTTCATTTGGATTAAATTCATAAAATAGAGCTCATTAAGGCATCTTATAGTTTAAATAGAAAAATAAATACAGCGAGGATTCTTTTACTCTTATTATTCCACACCTTATCAACATTAAAAATATCTATATTTTTGAATACATTTGATAGGCACCTTCTTATTGAATTCACCAATTTACATTCCATAGAAACACCGTTCTTTTATCTAGGGTTGCAATACTCCTCAAGAGCTATTTTAAGAACCATATCCCAACTTTTTCTAAAGGCTAAACTCCCGCTAGGGGCTACTATTCTATGGTTAGATTCTGGATCCAGCTGAGGGATTCTATAAATTAGAGCTCGTCATTGCTACATAAAAAAGGTGCATATATCTGGTTTCAGGTGAAATTACCCTATTAATTTGAAACTGCTTTTATCTATCATTAATTAAAAAATTAGAGTTATTTTATAAACTTCTTAAGCTAGAGAACTTGAAAAGTAATATTTGTATAATTAAACCTTAATAACTCCTAATAAGCACTAAAAAAACGATAGTTAAAAGTAATTTGTGGAATATAATATAATGCAGTGAGAAACTATGAAATGTGATAAAAGTGTATTTAAGTTAAAAGAAGTAGCAGATATTGAAAATTATATATGGAATTTTAGAGGGTCTGGTTTATTATTTAATTACATAAATCCCATAAACAAAAAATTAAGCGAATTAAAAGACCCAGCATATATTGAAAAAAGTAGCAGTGACCATGATACTATAAATGTTTTTTTCAAGATAAACCCTGCTCCTGATTTAACTTTAGAATCCATAAAATCTAAGAAAGAAGAATTTTTAGAGTATTTTGAGAAAGTGGGAGATGAAATAGTCAATGGAAATTAAAGGAACTCCATTGTACAGGTGTATTTGCCCATTTTAAATTAAAATATTCCAATATTTGCTCATTAACACATTAAACAATCGTGGACACTTGTTTTTGTAGTTGTCCATGACTAATTTTATAAAAAAAATCATGAGATTTTAAATCTTTTAAAAAATGTTGATGGGTGACTAGTACATTAAATAATTCCCTTCATTAGTACCGTTTACGTTTTTAAAATCAAATTTAACTAAAGGAATATGAATTTTATAAAAAATATTTTTAATAAATTTAAATAAATAACAATCATTTGCTCATGTCTATGATCCTGTGTATGAGTTATACTTATGTTAAATTGTAATTTTAATTGATTACATGGGACTCATCTTAAAAAATGCAATTTACTTAACCAGACACACGAAAATGAAACAATATTATTTGCACAAATTCGGGGCATGAGCGTAATCATTTATATATTCTAAAAGATTAAATAAGATATTTTATTTAAAATTTAAGGCTGTTTTCAATTTTCATCCGATTCCAAGCAATATTCCAGATATTAAGTTAAATTAGAAATCTCAACTAAACAAACCATCATTTTATACCTAAAACATCCCCCATATCACTAATTTCCTTTGAAGCCCCAACAACATAGCGCACTGCTTTAATCACTCCAGTTACGAATGCCTGCCTGCTGTGTGCCCTGTGGACAACTTCAATCCGCTCCCCTTCACCTGCAAAAAGCACGGTATGGTCTCCAACGATATCTCCACCGCGGACGGCATGTAACCCTATTTCTCCTTCTCCTCGTTCGCCTACCATTCCATGTCTGCCATGTACACAGTTTTCATCTTTATTTCTTCCAAGTGCCTCAGCCATAATTTCATAGGCTTTAACAGCGGTCCCTGAAGGTGCATCTGCTTTATGCTTGTGGTGAGCTTCTATTATTTCGATATCATAATCCTCATTTAAGATTTTGGAAAGATCTTTGATGATTTTAAAGAACACATTCACACCTACAGCCATATTTGGAGAAATAACTGCTTTTATCTTATTTTCTTCGATAGATTCTTTTATCGATGACATCTGTTCATCTGAAAATCCAGTTGTACCTACAACTACATTAACTCCACATTCTGCTGAAGTTTTAATTGTCTCCACAGCTGCGTCTGCTATAGTAAAATCAACAAGTACATCTGCTTTCGTTT
This sequence comes from Methanobacterium sp., assembly GCF_038562635.1. NCBI lineage: Archaea > Methanobacteriati > Methanobacteriota > Methanobacteria > Methanobacteriales > Methanobacteriaceae > Methanobacterium > Methanobacterium sp. The sequence goes on from NZ_JBCFBO010000001.1 coordinate 269,147, forward strand.
CCTTTAAAACATCGACAAGTTTTTGCGCACCATTTACTGGAACGCCAATATTTCCCACACCTGTTACTTCACCTGCATCCTTTCCTTCAAGTGGAGTATCTGGCGACCCTATAGCTACCGCCAGTTCCATATCTTCCTGTTCAAGTATAGCTTTAATTATTTTAGAACTTATTCTCCCGCCTGCACCTGTTACAGCTACTTTAATCATTTTATTACCTCTAATTAGTTCAAATTACAAATTTAAAATTCATCCTGTTGTATTTAAGTGATTTCCGATATTTTAAGATTTATATAAATATTAAAAGTTATTTTACTTTTTCTATACACTCCCCAGAAACTTCTTCTTGAGTTACCGGTGCATCTCCACTTAAAGGTATTTCTTTAAGTAAGAACGCGATAATCAATCCTGCAAATGCCAGCACTATGGCTGCAAGGAAAATATTCTGGATAGAAAGTACTAAAGCTTGAGCTTTACCCAGGGTAACTGTAATTTCTAAAGTGAAATTCATTATAAACCCAAATACTGGAACAAATATTATAGTACCTATGTTCCTGAAAAACCGCATTGAAGCTGTTACAATACCTATATCCCGTAGTGTAAATGCATTCTGCACCGCCACATTGAATATATTATATGCCATTCCAGAACCAATACCAAGAATTGTCGAATATGCAATTAGCTCGTAAGGAGACGTACTAGTATTCATTGTAGCAAGAAGTACAACCCCTATTCCGGTTATAATAAATTCAGCAATTACAAGATTTTTATATTTCCCTGTCGTGGATATGATTTGTCCAGTAATTATTGAGGCCATTGTAAGGCTTAAGGACATGGGGATCATGAGGAAACCTGCATTTGTAGCGCTCATTCCTAAAACACCCTGTGCAAATAATGGAACGTAAATTACCCCAGAAAACATCAGTGCACTTGCTAAAAAACTCTCTACTGCTGAAACACTGAATATTGAATTTTTGAATAATCTCAACGGTAAAATAGGTTCTGCAGCTTTTCCCTCAGCCAAGATGAACAGTATAAACATGATTCCTGAAAATACAAGAAGTCCGGCTATCTCAACTAATGGGTATTTATTTAGATCTCCTGCAAGTGTTACTGCCAGAAACAGCGAACTTAAAGTTAATGTAAATGTAACGATCCCTGCATAGTCAATGACCTTTTTAACACAATCCAGTTTGAAATTTGGAAGCGAATAAAGAATTAACGCTACAGCAGCAATTCCAACAGGAACATTTACAAAAAAAACCACTCTCCATCCCAAATTATCTGTAATTACACCCCCAAGAATCGGCCCCAAAACATCTGCAAGTCCAAATACTGATGCAAGTATTCCCATATATTTGGCCCTTTCCCTCGGAGAGAAAATTTCTCCAACTACAATAAATGGGAGAGATATTAAAATCCCACCACCAATTCCCTGAAGCCCCCGGAATATAATCAGTTCAAACATACTAGTTGCAAAACCGCACATGACCGAAGTTACAACAAATATGATAATTCCCGCAATTAAAACATGTTTCCTGCCGTAAATATCCGATAATTTACCAAAAATGATTATTGCAATGGTGGATGTTAACATGTAAAATGTAAAGGGCCACACATAGTATTCCATTCCCTGCAGGCTGTTAATAACTTTTGGCATGGCTGTAGCCATAATTGAGTAATCAAAGGCGGCTACAAGGAGCCCCACCATTAATCCGGCCATGATCATGATTATTTTATCTTTAGCAAGGTTATACTGGCTTTCATAATTCATAGTTATCACATGAGGTTCCTTTTTTAAAATATTTTATAATACTTTCCAACAGTCTAAAAGGTTAAATTGTTGTCTTTTTTAGCCTGTTAAAAAGCAGCGCGATCATTGCAGTTGATGCAGGAAATGTAAACGCGAACAAAACAAGTGAGAAAGGGAATCCAAAGTCCAGGTGTGTAACTGCTTGTATAATTGCTACAATCCCGAGTATACCATTTACCACAAATATCCACTTTACTGCTGTTTCCATTTTCCCTCCGCTGAAGAGAAGTCCAATGAAAATCATAGACAGGCTCAGCCATGTATATCCCAGTACTTCCATGGACCAAAAGACAGAATTCAAATTACCGAAGGCAAAGAGAGTAGTTCCATCGAGTAATCCTGTTGAAATACTCTGGGATATGGCAGTCATCTGTAAATAGTAATTGGCAGTGATCTGTGCTAGATATACCACTGCAAAGACGATGCCAAGCAGGCTTAATATCTGTTTTCTTTCAGGGGTGAATCTGTGAATACTTACAGTTAGAATAAGGTATAAAGGCGCGATAAGGAAACATGGGACCACAAACATCAGTATCTGCCAGTAATGCTGAGTGTAAGATTGGGCATAAACTTCTATACCCTGCCAGTTAAAATTCAGTGGAAATATTACAAAAGTAACTACAAGCGCGATCAGAAACATAGCTGATGCGATAGTAACACCCACTGCAGACCATGTACCAATTCTAGCCTCAAGTAAAAGCTGTTTAGGTGTTTTCTTTATATTTAAGTTTTCAATCATGATTTTTCCCCATTAGATTTCAATTACGATTTTTAAAAAAAAAGGAATTATTCTTCCCTAAAGAACATTTTAGTCCTCATCTCCTCCAAATTAGAAACTATACGTGAGAGATCGCTTCCAGGAATACTGACCATTATATCTTCCTGATTGATGTCCATACTTTTCCTTGCTGCAACGTCGCCGAACCCGTAAGTGACTTTTCCAGTCATGTAAGGGGTTGCGGCCATTGAACTGCATACAGGAACTGCGTCGGTGCCTATCCCATGTTTTCCTGAATCGTATGCATTTGCATGGAGTATTTCCATTCCTTGTTTTGCACTGCAGAGCATGAATATCACGTCAGCTTCAAAGTCAGCCTTATTAAGGGGAGCAAAAATAATTGCACTGAAAATTCCAGGGTTTAGGTAAGTTTCATTTTCCCTTGAACGCTGCACTGCTGGAATATTCTTATACAGGCCATTTGGAACCATAAATGCTCCGCTTTGTACATTTGCAGGGTATTCTCGCATGTCTTTAAGTCCAGAATATCTTGCACCGCCCATACATTCTTCCTCTTCTAAAGTAGAATAGAATATTTTGCCGTCCATTGCTTTTACAAGCTTTGTACAAAATCTTGATTTACCTTCTTCTTTCTCAACATTTCTCGGCTCACTTACAAACCATTTTATAGCCACCGGTTCATTTTCCAATTTTAAAAGTTCATTTAATTTTTCTCCCAATTCATTATAATCCATATTTAACACCTCTTTTTACAATAAAACCCCTATATTAAGCTAAATTTTGCCATATATTTTTTCATGCTTAATTTTTTTAATTAAAGAGCCATATCACGGTCAAACTTTTTTATAAAAAAATTTATACCCTCTTACAATCTTGCAACTAATTCATTCCGTTATTTCCTTAACATGTGGAGAAACAAATCACCTATATCACTGGTAAATTTCTCCTCATCAATTCCCCTGTTTTCGAGCATTTCTTTAGCCCAGTCGCCCATATTCACCTTACCGTTGAAGATCACAGATAAGAGAATTGCAGCTTCCACTGGATCCACGTCTGGCCTGATTTCACCATTATCTATACCTTTTTGTATGGAATCTATTCCTACAGACATTATTTCCTTGAATAATCCTCTTACTTCCTGGAACTCTTCACTGCTGTTCATTTTGTCCATATCAAACTGTTTTTTAATTGATGAAGGGGAGTACAGCAGCCTGAAGTAATCCGGATACTTAGTAGAAAACTCCCTATTTGCATTTCCATATGCTATAAACTTTTCTAAACCAGTGCTTCCTTTTTCAACCTCTTCTTTAATCATTTTATCCCAAATTCGGATTCCGCGTAAGACTATGGCAAAGTAAAGCGATTCTTTATTTTTAAAATAAAGGTAAAGCGTACTTTTACCAAGCCCCACTTCTCTTGCTATTTCATCCATAGAAACTTCATCAAAGTCCCTATCAATTAACAGCTTTCTAGCAGCATCAATGATATCATTTTGACGCTGCTCCCTTTCTCTTTCCTTCCATTTTGCAAGTGACATATTATTTCACCTATACCAATTATGACTGTTAAATCATGTTAATGACTCATGAGTCAGTAATATAACTTGTGAGTCTAAGAGTATATAAAGGTTTTGGTTTAAAATAAAAACTGCAATACAAAATCAATTATTTAAAAATAGCATTTATTCATTAATAGGGCAGTTAACTTAATAAACCACTAAAAATAACATGTTATGACATTTAAAATCTATTTAATTAAATTTTATATTATTACGCTTATAAAAATAAGTTTTTCAATCCGTTTTTGGTATATCTATAAAAATTAAGTTAAAAGAATTAGATACTCAGATTGAAGGGCAAATTTTAATTTAAATGGTAAATTATGAATATCTGAGACGATATTTCGCCCTTCGATCCTATTATTAAATATAATGTGTATCATATTTTGCGGTACTAAAAAAATAGGACTATAGCTAATTTCTTTATCTTTTCACAGTTTTAAAATACTAGTTTGCACCTGAAATTAATTCTAAAATTCTGCAAGGGGCTATAGTACTCCATGTTTGGACACAAATTACTTTAATTTACTGCATTAAAGTGACTATTTCATTTTTGAAAATCTGAATTCTTCTTATTTTATCAGAATATCTAAAATAAACTTTTCAATTTAATTCTTCAATCTTATTTAGGTATTCCTGTCTATGAATGAATGCATAAACAAATGATATTACAAATAATATGTAAATTCCTAAATAAATGTAAAAAGATGTTTCTGTGGTATAAACTGGTGTAAATACATAAGCATAAGCCATTGTTAATCCTTGGAGTATGATAACACCTAAAAATGCAGAATAATAGATACTCATATTAACATACTTTTTCAGAGCTAAACCCGCTATAATCACATATATAGCAAAAAAAACAACAAATAAATCCAGTGTAGATCCTGAAAGTAAAAACCGCCCTAAAGTGGCAAATAAACTCATAAAACCTAAAATTATGATCCAAACTCCTATCTTCATTGATTAATACCTCCCTTATTTACTAAAAAAATCAAACTTAAGTTTATAGGAACTTCACCGGGCAATATATGCATATTATTGCATTTCAATTTAAACAGAATAGTATTAATAATTTTCGACATTGATTTAATCTTAAATAATTGTTTAATCTTAAAATAATCAAAAATTTTTTATTTTTGAAATTTGCAGTCCTTAGACGCATTCTTCTCCGGAGGTGGGTGGGGGTGTGAGGGCTGGTTTTAGATTCATGCGAACTGTCAAAAACTTTGTTTTTGACGTGAAAAAATTAAAAATTTTTTCAACTTTACCATATGCCTGTATATTACGATAATCAGGCTCCTCGAAGGGATGTTATCTTTGTAATATACGCGTATGAGGCCACGTTAGTGGTTTAAAGTTCGCAGCTTATCTTAAACGTAACTGATGATCTGATTCAAGAAATTCGCTCAAAAATTCTAAGAATTTTTGGCGTCCTCAAAATTTTTAATTTTGGGATATCGAAATCAAAGATTTCGAATACCCCTAAATCTACGATTTTCGAGGGTTTTATTTCTTGGTATATGTTAAATGATTTTATTTGATTTTCAACCCTATTGTTGAAATCTTTAGAATAGACCACTTTAAGAAAGAATTCATAGGTTCATTACTAGAATTCGTTGATTGAAATCTTTTGAACCATTAAAACTTCATAAAAAGAATATTTACTCCAAATAGATAAGATAAAATTAATTAGGATTATCTTCTTTATTTGGAGGTGTCACTAAAATTTTATCTATGTGATGGCCATCCATATCAACAATCTCAAATTTAAACCTATTCCACTCAAAAGTTTCTGCTACTTCAGGGATTTTACCCAAATAAACCATTACAAAACCACCCATAGTATTGTAATCGTTGTTCTCTTCTTCAGGTAACTCACCAATATTAAATAAATATTTGAATTTTTCAACTGGTAAAAAACCATCTATTAACCAGGTATCATCTTTACGTTTCACAGCTTTAGGTTCATCTGGCTCATCTATTGCAGGGATATCACCAACTATGGCTTCAAGAACATCATTAAGTGTAATAAGCCCCTCTATACCCCCATATTCATCCAAAACCATTGCCATATGTACATGTTCTCCAGATTTTTTAAATAATTTTAAAAGCTCTAAAGCATACAAACTCTCAGGCACGAGAAGAGGTTTTCTCAAATACTTCTTTATTTCAATAGGTTCGCCTCTAAGTGCAGGGTTAATTAATTCTTTGACCTGAACAACTCCTAAAAAGTCATCCAGATCTTCTTTTCCAACAGGAAATATTGCCCTTTCACTTTCAATTATCTTTTTTTGCAACTCTTCTTCAGAATCATCTATATCCAACCATATTATGTCCTTCCGAGGTTTCATCAAGGCATTTACTCTTAAATCGTCTAAGCTAAACACTCTTTTTATCATATCCTGTTCTGCTTTTTCAAATGTCCCCTCATGAGTTCCTTCCTCAATTAAAAGCTGAATCTCATCTTCAGTAATAGTTTCTTCCTTTGCTTCCTTTACTCTCAAAACACGCAGCACAAAGTCTGTAGAAGCGCTTAAAATATAAATAATGGGCATAGCAACCTTGGATAAAGCTTTCATAGGTTTTGCTATTTTAACAGCTTTTTTTTCAGGATTATTTAATCCAAGTCTTTTAGGAACCAGTTCCCCAATAATTAAAGAAAGGTATGTAATAATCAGCACCACAATAACAACGCCGATAGCCTCACTGTATGGTGCAAGAGGTCCTATGGAGCTGAAAAATGCCCCAATTTGTTCGGCAATTGTAGCACCACCATAAGCACCTGCGAGTATTCCTATAAGGGTTATTCCTACTTGTATTGTAGAAAGAAAACGATTAGGAGAATTTGCAAGTTCTAAAGCTGTTTTAGCACTTTCACTGCCTTCATTTACCATTTTTTGAAGTTTAAATTTTCGGGATGATATAATTGCAATCTCTGACATTGCAAAAATACCGTTTAAAACAACTAAAATAAGAATTAAAGAAATTTCCAATAATGTATTCGCCATTAAATAATCCTCACTTTTATAAACTATTTTATTACAATTAAATTATATGATTTAATAATTTATATTTTTGTACTGGTTATCTCTCTACTTTTATATTATAAATAAATTCATGAAATATATAATTTCATGATATATTTCGCAGGAACTATGGCTTATTTAATAGAATTCGCCTAAGAAACCAATATTAAATCTTTAAAAAGGATATAATTTTAAAACCTTTAAAAAAATAAAAAATAGGAATTCACCTTCAGAATTTCAAAGTAAAGTGAAATCGTATTTCATCTGTCTGTTTACAATGGTTAATCGCTAAAGACTTGCAGTTTTTACAAAAAATGCATTCTTTTGCTTGGTTTCTTTATTGGTGCCAATTGGACACTTACGGCAAATTCCAGCGAACCTTCTTTTAAATTTCATAGAACGAATTCGTCTTAGAATTCTATAAATTATTTCGTTTTTCTGGGTTTTTCGGGATTCTATTCATGATTTAACCTCCAAATTTCCTTTGACTTTGTTTTACTGCTGGTCAAAAAAATTTGGGGATTCATGTTTCAACAAAGAATTAACCATTGCCCTAGATAGAAGCCGTTGAGATAATTTCATAAAAAAGAAGCCAATAATATAATTCATTTTAGGTCTCTTTTAATGATATAATTTAAAAGTAATGATAGTTTTACCTATGATGTTTATATCTTAAAACATCAAATGAATTTACACACAAAAATAACATGAAATAGGTAAAAAAAAAACACTTAAAGGTTAAAAAAATGCCACTGGTTAAAATAGAAATACTAAAAGGAAAATCCGAGGAGCATAAAAAAGCCATATTAGACGGAATTCATGATGCTCTGGTTCAGGCCATAAAAATACATGACTACGATAGGTTTCAACGATTATATGAACTCAATAAAAACAACTTTGAGTATCCAGAAACTAAAACAGACAACGTCACATTAATTGAAATTACAATGTTTCAGGGAAGATCCCTTGCGGCCAAAAAAGAGCTTTACAAAGCCATAACTTATAATTTAGCCCAAAATCCAGGAATAGATGGCAATGACATTACAATTGTCATATGTGAGCCGTCTCTAGAAAATTGGGGAGTTAAAGGTGGGAAGCCAGCTGATGAAGTCGATTTAGGGTTTGAAATTGAAGTTTAAATTATATTAAACTATCTTATTTTTCAATCATTTTATTTTCAGGTTACATTATAATGATTAATTATTCAATGAACTTGATTTAAAGGTAAAATGATAAACATTAAAATTAACTAATTTCTAGAATCCATCATTCTATCATTGAAATCTATATTTTTCCACTTAACGCCTAACATGTCTGCCTGCTGCATGAGAATTTTTACAGCATTCTCATTTCCTTTAACAAGTACTAAATCTTCCCCTGCTTCTTTATATTCTGCAAAGGCAATGGTGTTGTAATAAATTTCCTTTTTAATTTCATTTGTTATATTTTCAAGCAGCACTTTACCAACGCCAAGGGTTGGATCACCGTCTTTAAGATATCTAATTTCATTTGAGACTTTCCTTTTAAGGGTAAAAAGCCTGTTTATAAATAATTCTTCTTCTTTACCATCTTCAACTTCTTTACTCCTGAGCAGATTTATAAATGTATCTAAGAGCTCAGGTAGAGTATTTTCATCTTCCATTTTACCGCCTCTTCTAGATTTAAGTTTCCAAATTTTGTTAGGTATATTCATATATACCTGTAAAACACGGTATAAGATTGAGTATCAACTTATTTAAACGTTACATTTTTGAAGAAAAATATCGGCGTAAAATACTTAAATTTTAAAATAACGCATAATACAAATTTATAAAAAGATTTAGTAAGATAACTAATTAAATATTTGCTAAAAAATTAGTAAATGTCATTTTATAATTAAATAAGCTGTTTTACAGCTTAAATCAAATTAACACTTTTTATTAATATATTTTAATAAAAAATAAAATTTAAAATTCATCTTAACTTACATTTGAAATATATTTAACTCAAAATCATAAGATAAATTTAATATCTTTTTTTGATAATGGATGGGGTTGTAACTAACTGAAAAAAAAGTAAAAAAATATTTAATATTTATGTGGGTAAGACTTTTTTTCCATAAAGTTCATTAAGCACCTCTGCAAGCCCAACGTATATTGCGCTAAATCCCGTAAATATTCCTTCATATCCTGCAATTAAAGTTATCATTGAGTTCCCCGTAATTTCTCCTGCAGATAGCAGGAAAAATAGTATAGCCAGGCTGAAGAATACTACCTGTAATCCCCTGCTTATTTTTAACGTTCCTATAAACATTATAATGGTGAAAAGTCCCCACATGAATAGATACGCTGCAAGTGATGCTGCATCTGGTGCAGCTCCAAGGTTCAATTTTGGTATTATCAGCAAGAACACGAAGGACCACCAGAACAGCCCGTATGATCCAAATGCAACCATAGCAAATGTGTTGCCGTTTCGGTATTCCATTAAACTTGCAATAATTTGAGCTATTCCACCATAAGCAAATCCCATAGCAAGTATCATACTGTTTAACTCGTAAAATCCCGCATTATGGAAATTCAAGAGAACTGTGGTCAGTCCAAATGCTATAAGCCCTAGAGGTGCAGGATTTGCAGGAGTATGTTTTGAAAGCTTCCTCCCATCTATAGTTATGGTTGCAAAATCATCTTCAACTATGTTTACACCTCCTTTTTTGATTTAATTTATTCTTCAAGCGTTGAAATATCTCCTACGTCTTCTCCCCTGTCTCTTGCCCTTAAAACTCTTCTCATGATCTTTCCACTTCTTGTTTTTGGGAGTGAATCTACCTGTGTAATCTGGCCTAAAACAGCAACAGGACCTAATTCATACCTTACATGTCTGCTTAAATCTTCAATCAATTGGGTTTTAAGCTGGTATCCTTCTTTTAATATTACAAATGCTTTAATTACTTCTCCTTTTATTGGATCTGATTTACCAATGACTGCTGCTTCTACCACTGCAGGATGGCTTACAAATGCAGATTCAACCTCAGAAGTACCTATTCTGTGCCCTGCAATTTTTAAGACGTCATCTGATCTTCCCTGGATCCAGAAATATCCGTCTTTATCTTTCCTTGCTATATCTCCTGCCGTATATACACATCCTGGAACTTCCTTCCAGTATGTGTTAATAAATTTCTCTTCATCATTGTAAAGTGTTCTAAACATTGCAGGCCACGGTTTTTTGATTACTAAAAGCCCGCCTTTTCCGACAGGCACAGGGTTTCCCTCATCATCAACTACATCCGCATCGACACCAGGCAATGCCCTTGTAGCTGAACCAGGTTTAAGTGGAGCTATAGGTAATGGGGAAATCATATGCATCCCAGTTTCAGTCTGCCACCATGTATCCATAATAGGGCATTTTTCTTTTCCTACATTTTTGTAAAACCACATCCACGCTTCAGGGTTTATTGGTTCTCCGACGGTTCCAAGGATTTTTAGTGATGAAAGGTTGTAGAGGTTAGGATATTTGCTTCCGAATCTCATAAGGTGTCTTATTGCAGTTGGAGCTGTATAAAGTTTTGTTACACCGTATTTTTCAACAACACCCCACCATGCTCCAGGATTTGGGTAGTCAGGTGCTCCTTCATATACAAGAGTTGTTGTACCTAAAAGAAGCGGCCCGTAGAGTAAGAAACTGTGCCCTGTTATCCATCCAATATCTCCTGTACACCACCATAAATCTCCATCATGAATATTGAATACATTTTTAAGCGTTGTTGCTACCCCTACCATGTATCCTGCGGTTGTATGCAGAACTCCTTTAGGTTTCCCTGTACTTCCAGAAGTATAAAGGATAAATAACGGATCTTCAGCATCCATTTCCTCTGCTTCCAGTTCAGCTGGTTCTCCTTCAATAAGTGTTTCGTAAAATATTTCTCTTCCACTTAACTCAGACATTTCTATAGGGATTCCAGTGTGTTTTACCACAACTACAGTCTCAACAGTCGGGCACTGCAGCATCGCTTCATCTGATACTCTTTTTAAGTCTATAATTTTCCCTCTTCTAAATGTCCCGTCTGCAGTTATCAAAATTTTTGCATTACAATCATTTATTCTTTCAACAAAAGATCCTACACTTAATCCCGAATAAACAACACTGTGTATTGCTCCTATTTTAGTACAAGCAAGCAGTGCAACCATGAGTTCTGGACACATTGGGAGATACGTTGAAACTACGTCTCCTTTTTTAACACCTAAATTTTTAAGCGCATTTGCAAATTTGTTTACTTCCCGGTACAGCTCATAATATGTTAATTTTTTCTCATGTCCTCTTTCATTTACGTATAAAACTGCAACCTGGTTTCTTTTGTCAGTATCAATCCATCTATCCACGGCATTATATGCCATGTTGATTTTACCGTTTACAAACCACTTGTAAAACGGTTCATTACTATCATCAAGTATTTTATCCCACTTTTTAAACCATACAAATTGTTCTGCCTTTTCTGCCCAGTATTTCTCAATATCTTTTCCTTTTTCAATTTCTAATTCCCAGTCTTTCACGTGCAGTACATCAACTATTTCTTGGCCTGGTTTGAAAACCCTTTCTTCGTTCAGCAGGACATCTGTATCATGTCTCATAACTTTTTTCACCACTTTTTTGTTTCACTCGAAAAAAAGTTTTCGAGGTTATAAAAATTTTTAATTTTTATACCCCCCAAACTTTCAGCTTTGAGGGTTATAAAAATTTTTATACCCCCAAACTTTCAATTTCGAGGTTTTTCAAAGTATGGTGATTAATAAGTTTTTATTGATATTTATATTTTACTATTATTAATCATTATAAATATTGATTAATCATGACAAATATTAAGATTAAATAATAATTATCCACGGGTTAAAATATTAATTAAAAAATAGTTGAATGTGAAAATAAAAATAGACTCTAAAATTAACAAAAAAACTGCTTTAAAGTAAGCATCACATGTTTTATAAATTATTTAATAAAATCAAAAATAAAAATCTATTTTTTACCCAGCATTTTATCTACTGAATCTTTAATAGGATTTAACCAGGGCTTTAATGCTTCTTTAGTACTGTTTTTATTAGTACTGGCGGTATTTTTATTTTCTTCATCATAATTGTTATATGCTTTATTTCGGTTAATTACAAAATCATTGAGCCAATCTGCCAGTTCATAATCGTGAAGGTCTTCAAAAAATACCCATGCATAGCCTTCATGTTCACTGCTTAAATTGAGGTAACCATCTATAATTTCACCAGACATTACAATGTGAATGGCCCTTATTAGCGGTAAATTCTGCTCACAAACCCCTACAACATGATCTAACTTAATCTTTAAATTAGTTTCTTCGTAGACTTCTCTTCTGAGGGCCTGGTCAAAAGATTCACCGGAATCTACTTTTCCTCCAGGAAGTTCCCATTTTCCAGGGTTAGTTTTAGAACTTGTGGAACGTTTGATAATTAAAATTTTACCCTTCTCATCAGTTAAGAGAACCCTTACTGCCAGACCAAAAACGTATTCTATCATTTTGATTAACCCATATTTTATGATATAATATTCATTCTCTATTTACATATATTAATACTCTTATTTTTAGACTAAGTTAAATAAAGAAAGATGTCGTACAATCAAACTGTTTTAAAACAAAATTTCTTAAAATTAACATTAATGCACATAATATTTCGCATTTAGTTATATATAAAATTTATAGATCAATTTATTTAGAAATAGCAGCCTATTAATCAATAATTTCAAAAAATAAAAAAAAGTAAATGATGTTTATTACATCATTGGTGGCATTCCACCAGGCATTCCGCCCATACCTCCCATATCAGGTGCGGCACCGGTACCTTTGGTAGCGATAACGTCGTCAATACGGAGGATCATTTCAGTAGCTTCTGCTGCGGACTGTATAGCCTGTTTTTTAACTCTTTGTGGTTCAACAACACCAGCCTGGTACATATCAACTACTTCTCCAGCGAAAACATCTAATCCTATGTAGAATGATTTTTCGTGTGCTGCTCTTAAGTCTACAAGAGCGTCAATGCTGTCTAAACCTGCGTTTTCAGCGAGTGTTTTTGGAACAACTTCTAGAGCTTCTGCAAATGCTGCAACAGCTAACTGTTCTCTGCCACTGATTGTGTCAGCGTATTCTTTTAATCCTTTGGATATTGCTATTTCAGGAGCTCCTCCACCAGCAACAACCTTTTTATCTTCTACTGTGGATGCGACAACACCAATTGCGTCTTCAACTGCTCTTTCAATTTCTTCTGCAACGTGTTTTGTACTTCCCCTGAGTATTAAAGAAACAGCTTTAGGGTCTCTGCAGTCTTCTATGAATGTTAAAACTTCATCGAATATTTTCTTCTCGTATACGAGACCAGCTTCTCCTAAATCTTCTGGTTTTAAGTCATCGATGTTAGTTACAACTGTAGCGCCAGTTGCTTTTTCGATCCTGCTCATGTCGGATTTTTTAACCCTTCTAATTGCATATATGCCGTTTCTTGTGAGGTAGTGCTGTGCAAGGTCATCGATACCTTTTTGACAGAATAAAACATTTGCACCGGATGCAATTATTTTATCTACCATGTCCCTGATCATCTGTTCTTCATTTTCAATGAATGCCTGCATTTGAGCAGGGTCTGTTAAACTTATTTTAGCATCAGTTTCAAGGTCTTTTACTTCAATTGGGTATTTAACAAGTGCTATTTTAGCATCTTCGATCTGTTTTGGCATTCCGGGGTCAGTCCTGCCTTTGTCTACAACAACACCGTTTACTATCATTGATTCGTTGACAGATTCTCCTGAAATCCTCTGAATATTTATGTTATCAGTGTCTACTTCTCCATCTTCTTCAACCTGTCTTACAGCGTCAACAACGAGTTCTGCCAGTGGTTCTCTTGCAGCTTCGGATCCTTTACCTGTCATTGCAGTCATTGCAACTTTAAGGAGAGTATCACGGTCGTCAGCCTCAAATGATATTAAGTTTAATAATTCTTGAGCTTTTTCTGCTGCCTGCCTGTAACCGTTAGCTACAACAGTTGGGTGTATGTCCTGGTCCAGTAATCCTTCTGCTTTTTTGAGTAATTCTCCAGCTATGATTACTGCTGTTGTTGTTCCGTCCCCTACTTCGTCTTCCTGTGTTTTTGCAACTTCTACAAGCATTTTAGCTGCAGGGTGTTCGATATCCATTTCTTTTAATATTGTTACACCGTCGTTGGTTACAACGATATCTCCAAGGGAGTCTACAAGCATTTTGTCCATTCCCTTAGGACCTAAAGTAGTTCTTACAGTTTCTGCAAGGAGTTTCCCTGCGGTAATATTTACTCTTTGAGCGTCTCTTCCTAATAATCTATCAGTACCTTCTGGAAATATTAAAATTGGTTGGTTTCCACCACCTAATTGTGCCACATTAATCACCTCTAATTTTTCTTTTTAAAAGTTACACTGAAAATCTCATTTGAGATTTCATTTAGAATTCTATTCTTTGTATTTTATCAATGGGTTAGAGGTTCTATAAATAATTTGCGCATACTGGTTTAAAACAATTGTTTATAATTTAAGAAAAAAATGTGAATATATGCTGTAAATTAAGGTTATTTTTCATTTAAAATTAAACAATATTCAATATTTATCCCATTTTTCAATCCAAATGTTCATTAGGATCTATTTTAAGTTTATATACTCCTATTTCATTCCTCGATTTCGTATTCAAATTCAAAGAATGGTTCTCCGCTGATTTCATCCGCTAAAAGATGTTCCATTTCATGTGAAACACCATACGCATTTGAACCTGTAAATTTAAAAGGCCCTTCAACTTTTTTTAGCCTGATTTTTTTAGTCAGGGGATTAAGTGAAGCTTTTATTGCATATTCGGCCTCAATTGTTGTCTTATATGGTCTTTTTACAATTTCTCTTTCCTTTTTATTTCCACATTTTTCAAGCCTGTAAATTGTACCTTCCTGATTTAAAATCACAGGATTTAAAAATAGAAATACATTTTCAAGGGTGTAACCTATCATTTTTTCCTCATCAAAACGGGTGATCTTTTCTTTTATAGCCATGACATTGGTAGATTTTACTTTAAGGCTCCAATCTCCCCCAAACTTAATTGAAAAAAGTAAAGGCAAAAATACATCCTGAGGAATTTTAAGTTTTTCTATGACTTCTTTTTCCATTAAATTAAATGATAATTGTTTTTTAAAATCTTCTACCTCTCTTATCTAAACACTCCCCATTTAATTTATTATCTGCTGAATTCACTTTACACTTGATGTATAAAAATTTAATTTGAATTAAATTAAATTTTCAGCCTAATCGTGAGTTACACAACACCATATATTTATGTATTTACCAAATAATAAACACTGCAGAAATTTAAAAGCATGAAAATTTAATTATTTTATTTTAATTGATTGGTGGAAACATATACTACTCCTAACACTTAGTATGTTATTAATATGTACTCTGTTTTAAAATTAAAATCATTATTAAACGTTGTATGAAATATACTTCCACTATTATTTGAATTGATCAGTATGTTAATGAAAATAAATTTTACTACCAGTATATACAGTTTATATAATTATATAATATACATTATACATTAATTTTATTTTTTAACTAAACATTATTCAATATTTAAGAGAAAGCTTTTTATTGTATTAATTATAGATAAAGACAAGTCAAAGAATTTTGTTATATAAAACCACATGTGGAGGTGCAGTTGTTTGAAAACAAAAATAATAGCCATCCTACTCATAACTTTAGCGACATTAGGCTTTTCTGAAACAATAGCAGCCCAACATGTTGCAGAAGAAGACCATTCGCACACACACGGATCAGCAAGAAACAAAGCTGTCATAAACCACCTAAAAATACACAATAAATCCATAAAGCATCAGTACGATTTTTTTCTAAGGGAAAACAAACATCACAAATAAAAAACATGCCTATTTTTTTTAAACTTTTAGTTTAATAACAATTTAACGACAGATAATGATTTGCATGTACACAGGTAACCAAATTTATTTAAAAAATTGAATGATTTGCTTGTTTTTATATTTAATCTAACGTTTTTTTAAGTTCATATCAAATGTGTTTTTAATTTTTTAAAGTGCTTAGCATGCAGTTACAACTATTTTATAATTTTAAAAAATTGGATAATTTAATTATACTTATTCTAACCTTTTTTAAGCTCATCCCCTTCCAGCATATTTTAATGTTTATTAAAATTTAGAGTAGTTTCAGACATCTAAATTAGTAGATGGTTGCAGATCTTTTCTATTTTTTAAGAGGGAGAATATAGCCAAACAAAATACAAAAATGTAGTTAGTACATTATAATGACGGTTAACTATATAATTCTGTACTAACATTAAATTGTAATGGTGATTAAAAATGCCTAAATGGGTAAGTGGAAAAGAAGTAAGCAAAGAAGAAGCAGAAAACTCGCTAAAAAATCTGGTTGAAAATGTATGTTTTAAATGTGAAACCCACAGCGATGAATGCTCACTTGCAAAAGCTGCTGCAGACATTAAAAACATGACAGAATAATTAAAATATTTAAAGCATGTTAAAAAAAAACCTCCTATTTTTTCCTTTTTTTAAATTTAGTTAATATTATTTTTTAAACCATTCAATTTAAATAATAAACATCTGTAAAATAGCATTTTAGAGACAATGTGACTGTTAATTATTATAAAAAAATTGAAATTATACTATACTTGCATATATAATTATAATTCCGCAGATTGCCAGTACCAAACATAAGATATAGTAAAGATTCCTTTTGGATTTGTAATTGAGATATTTGTCTGCCCACGATTTTCTATGACTTAATTTACCTCTACTGGTAATCAAATAACATGAATACGTTATAAAAAATAATCCAACTATAAAACTAATAATTATCATAGTAACTAGTTTAAAAAAGGATTATATAAATTATTTCTTTTTTGCATTACTTTTTTCAATCTAATAAAAAGCTGAATGATTCCAAATATTAAATTATACATCCAACAGGGCGTTTATCCATACATCAGTCAAAACAAAGTTTATAAACACCTAAAGGAGAGAACTTAAATGTTAGATTGAATACTAATTTGAAATACTCCATTATAGGAAAAACAGCCATTTAAAATAAATATAAAACATAACCTTCAAACCATATATTTTCATGTTATATTCAAACAAGTTTTAAACTTAGCTGCAACCTACTTTTTAAGTTATTCATTATAATTATTGATTAATTTTATAGAAAAATATGGAAATAATATGATATAATTCGTCTAGTCTTATTTAAATAATAGAACTTATAAAAATTCATATAGTGGATTAGTTATAAATGAACTAAAAGTGAATTGTTTTAAAGGAATATTAAGTAATCATTTAAATTGATTTTAACTTATTGTAAATTAGAGGATGACAGAATGCCAGTTATAACATTTGAGTATGATGATCTTTATAAAATTTTAGGAAAGGAAATCAAACAGGACAAATTAATAGATCTTCTACCTATGATTTCAAGCGATATAGAAGATTATGATGATAATGAGATTAAAGTAGAGTTTTTTCCAAACCGCCCAGACCATTTAAGTGTTGAAGGGGTTGCTAGGACACTTAAAGGATTTTTAGGTATGAAAAAAGGTCTGCCTGAATATGAAATAGAGCCTTCTGGAATAAATGTTGAAGTTGATCCTGATTTAGGTGATATAAGGCCGTATATTGCTTTTGGGATAGTTGAAGGAGTGGACCTAAATGGAAATAAGTTAAAACAGGTCATGGAATTCCAGGAAGACCTTCACTGGGTTATAGGAAGGGACCGGAAAAAAGTTGCAATTGGAATTCACAATTTAGATGTTATAAAACCGCCTTTTTTCTATGAAGCCGCAGATCCAGATAAAGATTCATTTGTACCCCTTGAATGTACTCAAGAGATGGCTTTAAATGAAATACTGCATGAACATAAAAAAGGAAAGGATTATGCCCATTTACTTGAAAAATTCGATAAATATCCTCTTATAATAGATTCTAACGGTGATGTGCTTTCAATGCCGCCTATAATCAATGGGGAACTTACCAAACTCACAGAAAATACCAAAAATATTCTTGTTGATGTTACTGGAACTGATGAGAAAGCTGTAAATTATGCCCTTAACATCATTATGACTTCATTTGCCGAGGTAGGTGGCAAGTTAAAGTCCATGAATGTAATTTATAAAGACAGGCAGGTTCAAACACCTGATTTAACTCCAAAGAAAAAAGAAGTAAGTGTCAGCAATGCTTCAAAGAAAATTGGAATAGACCTCACTGCAGAAGATGTGGTAGATTTCCTTGGAAAAGTTAGAATTGGAGCCGAAATTAAAAGTGAAGACATAGTTGAAGCTGTAATTCCCGCATACAGAATGGATATTTTACATGAAGTTGATATTATTGAAAATATTGCTATAGGGTACTGCTTTAAAAAAATAGGGTCTGAGCTACCGGAAATTGCAACCATAGCAGAGGAAGATAAAGGTGAAACTTTTGACAATGTGCTAAGAGAAATTTTAATTGGAATGGGCTTTATTGAAACAATGAGCCTTATGCTTACCAGCGAAAAAGTGCATTATAAAAACATGAGGCTTGATGAGGATGAACGTGTAACTGTAGCCCAACCAATATCAACAGACAGGACCATGTTAAGAAAGAACCTCTTACAGGGGTTAATGGAATTTTTAGAAGATAACAAACATGAAGAACTTCCACAAAAGATTTTTGAAGTTGGAACTGTTGTATTTTTAGATGAATCATGCGAAACATGCACTCAGGATTATAAAAAGTTAGCAGGGGCTATAACTCATTCTACTGCAAACTTTACAGAAATCAAATCTACAGTTGCCGCATTATTCGTAAATCTTGGGCTTGAAATGGATATTGAAAATTATAATCATCCTTCTTTTATAAAAGGGAGATGTGCAAAAGTTAAAGGCAGTATTAACTGGAAATCTGAGAAGATCGATGTTACAGGTTACTTTGGAGAAGTCCATCCAGAAGTTATAACCAACTTCAACCTGGAATACCCAGTTATTGCATTTGAAATCATGTTTAAAAACTCGGAATTATTTTAAATAAAGGGTTTAAACAACTTCATTATTTAACTTTTTTTAGATGAGATATACATTACTATTTTTTTATTTTATTTTCAATAAAAGCTCTAATTCATCATTAAGCAGTAATTTTATGCATTAATTAAAAAAAAATGCTACTTTTTTAATTTTATTTTCAATCAAAAACCTAATTTCGCATTAAACAGTAATTTTTTATCATTTAAGTACTAATTCATTAACACGCTACTATCCATTTATCTTTAGTAAAATTTTAATTCATCATTAAACGATGATATTATTATCCATTATGTCTTAATTCATTAACACGCTACTATCCATTTATCTTTAGTAAAATTTTAATTCATATTAAACAGTAATCTTTTTATACCCTTATGTGTTAATTTATTAATAACATATTTGGAGGCAAATAAGATGACATTTGCTAAATGGGTAAAAATTATTTTGAAAAATCCTGTAATTAAAGATAAAAGAGAAACAGATGAACTTATTTATACTGTTGGGGAACCTTTCGATAAAAATCTTGGTAAAATAAACCAGATCCATATAAATGGGGACCAGATAGTTATTTCATGCAATTCGCCAGAAAACAACGAGATGATATCTGTGGGTATACCCATAAATTCCAATGTTTTGAAATATTACTATGGTAAAAATTCTATGAAAATTTCTTGAGAACTTAAATTTAGGTTATAATTTATAACAATTATTTTACTCCTATTTTTTTATTTTAACTACAATCTATCCAAATACAGCACAAATACAATTTAAAAACTTTAATTAACAATAAACAGTTTAGTCTATTTACCCATAACTGTAATTACAAATTTTCTATTTCTCGGACCGTCAAGTTCAACGAAAAAAACACTCTGCCATGTCCCTAAACTTAAATGACTATTTTCTACAGGAATAGTTTCACTACTTCCAATAAAAAAAGATCTTATATGTGAATCCGCATTGTTATCTATCCTATCATGTAAATAATTATTATTCTCTGGAATTAAAGACTCTATTGCATTTTGAAAATCTTTCACCAGTCCCGATTCATTTTCATTTATGACTATTCCAGCAGTTGAATGCTTGGCAAATATATTAATCACACCATCTTTTATTTTACTTTTAGTTATAATATCATTAATATCCTGTGTCATGTCTATAATTTCAACTCTCTTGTTTGATCCTTTATTTAATACGAATTTTTCCATCTCCATATGCTCACCTTTTATAGACAAATATTCTATCTAATTTAAATCCAAGTATTTATAGAAAAATACTAAACACATTTTTATCCATTATTTTTCGTTTTAACCCATAATTTTAATCTATTTTACTTCTATTGTCTTAATATTCATTTAAACTATCTTAAACCCCTAAAACTAATTATTAGATTTGCCGATTACAAATTAACAACATGTAACAAAGTTTATAGTAACATTTTGAGATTTCAGATATTCAACACACTCTTCAAGGGAAGACCCCCTAAACACGATATCCTCTTCTCGAAGTTGATCCGTGGATTTATCTTCATCCAGAATGCTGTTGAGCTTAAGCACTATAAAATCACTAGATGACTCATGAATAATTTTAATAGATTCTAACTTTTTTTCATCAGTTGGAACCCAATCAAATGGATCAAATCTATTTGGAAAGCGTCTTGACTTTCTTAATCTAATTGTTTTTCCTTTTAAATTTTCTAGACTCATAAAAATCACCATTTACTGATTCATTTTGTTTTCATAAAAATAAATATTTATCTATTCCTTATTTTAATTTTTAAATTTATTAAACCATTTAAGCCAAAAAAGAGGCAAATACTAACATTTAAACTTAATTAAAGATCAATTATCAATATAAAATAGAACTGAAAAAAAAATAACCTGCAAGTCAATAGGAGCAGGTTATTTAATAGTTCTATCTAAAATAGCAATATTATGCTGTTTAAAAGTATAAAAAGGCAAAAATATTATTTGAATCTGAAAATACATGATTTAGATCCGTCTGCTATGGTTGTCCTTTGATCTACATTTCCTTCAAATTCTATCCATTTAAAGCTGGAGTTCAGTATTGCATAACAGTTAAGGCAAAAAACATGTTTCTTTTTAGCATCCTCTTTCCATGGGCAGTTTAAGAATTCTATATAATATCCCTGATCATTAAACAGGAGTTCATTTTGTATGCCAAACCCGTTAAATAAATCAGATAACCATGTAAGATAATATTTAAATAGGACGTCCGGCTCCTCGGTTAATTCACCGCCCATTTCTTCATCGAAACTGGGTTTAAATTCTTCTTCTAACCGTTTTTCAAGTATGTCTAAAAGCATATCTTTAAGTTCTTCTTGAGAAGCTTCAGCATAATGGGGTAGAGCAGTTAAAACAAAATCATAGTAATCCGCCAATATTTTCCTTTTGATGTTTTCACTGTTTCTCTTTTCTGATTCATGCTTGTAAAGCGCCATTTCAATATGAGCCTTCATTTCACTTGTTCTAAATGGTTTAACCATATATCCATAAGGTTCTGTTATCCGTGCGCGTTTTAATATTTCATCATCAGAATATGCTGTTAAATAGATAACCGGAATATCTAAATCATCACGTATATGTTGTGCAGCTTCAATACCATCCATATCCCCTTTTAATACTATATCCATCAATATCAAGTCAGGCCGTGATTGTTTTGCACGTTTGATTGCTTCTTCACCCCGATCAACTGTGTCTACAACGTTATATCCCAGATCTGTTAATTTCTGTTCAACAGCCATTGCCATAATGACCTCATCTTCAACTATCATAATTTTTTTGCCAGACATTGAATGCCTCCTTATATCTCTAATTCTTTAAATGTAATTTTAAATTCACTACCTTCTGATGCATCCATCTCTATAATTCCATCTATTTGTTTTGTAATCCTATTAATAAGTTCTAAACCCAATGTACCTGTTTTTTTATAGTCTAAATCTTTAGGAAATCCTATTCCATTATCTTTAACGATTAATTCAAATTTATCACCGATTTTATGGAATACAACAGTAATGGTTGGTATTTTAGATACAGACTCTGAAATTATACAAGATTGACTGGCAGATGTTCCATCTGCTGACCTGCAGCCGTAGGTAACGGGGAATGCATATTTCAAGCTGTTTGTTAGTAATTCATTTAATATCAAACCTAATGGAATTGCAGTATCGATATCTAAAAAAATATTTTCCACATCAGTAATCAGGTTAATCTGTCCGGAAGCAGTTACATATGTACTAACTAAATCCGTTGCCAGTGTACAAATATACTCTCCAAAATCAATGCTTTTAAGATCTGCGGATTGATAAAATCTTTCATGTATAAGGGCCATTGAATTTGCTCGATTTTGACTTTCCCTGAAAAAATTAAAATCCGTTTTATCCTTGATATAATGGGACTGAAGCTCAAGTAAATTTGATATCATAATAAGATTATTTTTAACCCTGTGATGAATTTCTTTTAAGAGCATCTCTTTTTCCTGCAAAGCTATTTGTAACTCACTTTTACTTTTTTTAAGTTCAGTTAACTCATCACGTTCTGTAAGGGCTCTTTTAACTGCTGGTACTAATTTAGTAAGGTTATTTTTAAAGACATAATCTGTAGCACCCTTTTTCAACATGTCCACCGCGAATTCATCACCTATTTTCCCACTTACAAAAATAAATGGAACTTCAGGGGCTATTTTTTTAGCAATCTCTAAAGCTGAAACACCATCAAATTTGGGAAGCGAATGATCGGCCAATATCACATCGGGTTTAAATAAATTAAGCCCCTCAATGAAATTTTCCTCTATTTCTACCTGTTTAGAGGTAAAATTTATACCTTCACGGCGCAGTTCGTATTCTATTAACTCAACATCATACTGAACATCTTCCAGTATAATAATCTTAAGTTCTTCTTTCATTTAATCTCCCACTTAAAACCTTTTTTTATACTTCAATTCCTTAAATCTTATGCGAAATGTTGTTCCGCCATCTCTTTCTAATTCTAATGATCCTTCCAACTGATTTATAAGCATATTCACCAGCCGCAAACCTAACGTTTGTATATTCTCAAAATTGATATCTTCTGAAAGGCCGATACCATTATCAGCAACAATAAGTTCCAAATATTTATCATGCATGTGAAGCCTTACAGATACCTCTCCAGAATTATTATCCGGAAATGCATATTTCAAGCTGTTAGAAACCAGTTCGTTTATTATTAATCCGCAGGGAATTGCAGTTTCAATATTTAAGAAAATTTCTTCTGCATCAATAATAAGTTTAATATTGTTTTTTACACCATAAGAGTAAAATAAATCTTGAACCAGATTTTTTATGTAATTTGAAAAATCTATACCTGCCAGATCAGTGGATTGATAAAGCATATCATGAATCATAGCCATTGATTTAACCCTATCTTTACTTCCATGTAAAACATTAACTGTTTCTTTGTTATCAACATAATTTCCCTGTAGATCGAGTAAACTTGAAATTATCTGCAGATTATTTTTAACCTGGTGATGTATTTCTTTTAAAAAGAGTTCTTTCTCCTTAAGTGATGCTTTAATATCTTTTTCTATTTTTTTTCGGTGGCTTATATCACGAAAAACAACTTGAACAGCATTTTCACCGTTGTAGGTAAATCCAGTTGCTAAAACTTCAACATCAATTGGTGTTCCGTCTGCACGTAAAAATTTTTCTTCAATTGGTGGGAGTGTCCCACCATCTTTTAACATTTTTTGTACTCGTTCCATTACAGTTTTATGGTACTCGCCATGTATAAATTCAATTAATGGAATATTCATGAACTCTTCAGGACTTTTTATCCATAAAAGTTCCATTGCAACTGTATTTGCTGATATAACGTTATTACCATCATGAATTACAACTGCATCAAAAGAATTTTCCAGTAATTCACGGTAGCGATTTTCACTTTCCTTTAACGACTCTTCTGCTTTTTTACGTTCACTTATATCTAAAAAAGAAACCACACGATTTTTAGTATTGGGAATTAATGCAACAGTTACATGGACATCTTTAATGTCGCCTTTTTTATTAATTAATTTAGTTTCATAATTTTGAGGGACTGATTCAGGGCTAATTTTTCTTAAGCTGTGATAATTCCTTACCATTTCTAAGTCTTCTTCAGCTATAAGGTCTATCCAGCTTTTTTTACCTTCCATATCTTCTTTTAAATACCCTGAAAGCTTCTCAAATTCACTATTTGCAATGGAAACAACAGTATCTTCCCCAAATATTAATGTTGCAGTTCCAGTATTTTCAAAAATAGTCCGGTAATACAGTTCTGACTTTTTAAAATCTGTTTCTGCTTTTTTACGCTTTGTAATATCTGTTATGAATCCTTCTAGTGCAATTAAATCTCCTTCTGGAGAGAATATACCTTTCCCCTGCTCCCAAACATGTTTTTCTTTTGAATCTGCTGTAATTATTTTATAAGTAATTTTAAAATGTTCTTTTTCTTTTAAGGCTTTTTGAATGGTATCCCATACCATTTTCCGGTCTTCAGGATGTATTAGATCTACATAAGAAACATTTTTATTCATAATGATGTCTTCTGATTGATACCCTGTTAATTCCAAACAACCATCGCTTACAAATTCCATTGTCCAGTTGAGGTCATTACTGCATCTGTAAACCACCCCTGGTAAGTTACTTATTAAAGTTTCAAAAGTACGTTCATTCTCTTTTAAAGCTCTTTCTGTTAATTTAAGATTATCAATCTCTTTTTTTGCATTTCCATATAAATTCTTATTTTTCTGTAAAACCATTGCCTGGTGACGAAATAGAATAAATACAATAATTCCAACTACTAATTCAAGATATATAAAATTTAGAGAAGTTATGTTATAACTAGCCCATATAATTAAGAAAAATGTGGCCAATATAACGCATAACGGCAAATAATATAAAAAACTTGAATTTATTATCCCTGATTTAAATGTATCCGTCTCACTATTCTCTAAACGGGATTTAGTCATTTCTGGAGTTGCATCTTCACCCGAATTAGAGATAAGATATAAACTAAAAATGAATTTAAATAATCCCCTTTTTTTAAGCATAAAGAGCTTTTATATTCACATGATTTTATATTTAAATAAGTTAAATGTGCAGTATGTCACGAGAATTATCAAAATAGCTGTAAAATTATATTATAATTTACAGTTTTATAGAACTTATTTCAAAATTCATGGGACATAAACTATATTTAAAAGGATATTTACCGCATAATAATTATTTAAGACACTATTATAAATTATATTTCAGTTAATATCCATAATAATATAAATCATTAATTATCCAGAATGTTAACTGTATAATATTAATTTTAACTGTTTAAATGGTTTAGTTATTTATTTTATCTAATAATCCGTAAAACACCTTAAAAAAATTTTTATATAAATATTTTCTCGCAATAGCAAATTGGAATCATCCGAGGCATATGTTTTATAGTATCAAAATTAATAATTCAAATAATATCTAAAAGTATTTAGCTTATGTTTAAGTTTTAATCCTTAAATTTGAGCTTATAATAACTAATTAATTGAGGAGAAAAAACAACATTATGATAGATCTTGCTACCTATTTTGGTAATTTAGCAGTTAACCTTATTGGAACCCTTGGTTATCTTGGTGTTGCAATTGGAACTGCATTTTTTCCAAGTGAAATAATAATGCCTTTAGCAGGAGTTGCCGTTTCACATGGAAAAATGACGCTCTGGGGAATAATAGCTGCAGCAATCATAGGAGATGTTTCAGGTGCTTTAATCATCTATTTTATAGCATATATAGGTGGAAGGCCTTTAATGGAAAAATACGGCAGGTACATACTTATTGACCATGATAAACTTGAACATGCAGACGCATGGTTTGAAAAATACGGGCCTGAAGCAGTACTGATAAGCAAACTTTTACCCATAATGGGAAGAGTTATATCTGTGCCAGCTGGAATTGCCAAAATGAGCCTTAAAAAATTCATTATTTACACTTTTATAGGTACAGTACCATTTGCAGTTACTTTAGGATATTTGGGAGTGCAGTTAGGTATTAAATGGCCTGTTATAAAAGAATATCTTGATACGTGGGATATAGCAATAGTTGCAGTTGTTTTTGTAGGTATTTTAAGTTATTTAATATATAAAAGGCGCGTTAATACAAAATAAGGCGTTGTTTTTTCATAATTAAACTACAAAAAGAAAATCAGTTAAAATAGTAGAGTATTTAAACCCATAATGTGATTTTATTATTTATTAGCTTTATTTATCTAGCTCAGTTAAGTCAGTTAAAATTCTCCGGACTATCATATTACCAACTATATCAGTTAAAGTTTGAGATACAGCAAATAAATCTTGATCCAGTGGCCCTGTCATCATTTCTTTAAATTGATTTAATTCGCTATCAGTAACAGTTACTGTATACTCCCTAGTTTTTTCTTCCTCATTTCTTTTATGTTTAAGCTCCATTTTTATCCCATCCCATGCAACCCTAATTTATTTCAAATTAATCACTATAAAATGAGTTAAATTCTAAACAAATAACTTAGATCACTGAAAATTACAATACATGGTTAAAAGCACTTTTAAAAATAATTTCCATTATGGCCCACATATTGGAAATCATATAGACAAATAATAACATTAAGTCCTTTTTAAGCTTTAAAACCTCACTAAATATTTTTATTCTTAACTAATTTAATATCTTACTAATTGCATAATAAGTAATAAAAGGTGGTATTTCATGACTGAAAAATTATTTCAGATGTTGAAAAAGGATCATGATAACATTAAAAATCTTCTAAAAGAAGCTTCCGAGAAAGAAGATAGTTCTAAATTTAGAGAAATTAAACATCAGCTGAATATACACATGGAAGGAGAAGAAGAATTCTTTTATCCAAGATTAAAGCGAATAGATGAATATGAGGTAAATCAGAGTTTTAAAGAACATGAAAAAGCCAGAAAAATGATTAAAGATATGGAAGAAATCCACTGGAAAGATAAAGAATGGATGAACAAACTAAAAGAGTTACAAAAAACAGTAGAAGCTCATTTTGAAAAAGAAAAAAACATGATATTTCCAGAAAGTGAAAAAATCAGTACTCTTCAAAGAGAAGAAATAGCTCAACATATAGAGAAAGAAAAGATGCGTAAAAAGTTAAAGAGCATTCCGCATGAAAAGTTAGTACCTTTACCTGATAATATTGATATTCCACAAACCATTCCTGCGTCTCAAGTTAAAGTACCTTCAATGTATATAAATGGAGACGTTGAATATGAAGATGCTGAAGGAAATAAAGTTAATAAAGAAAATGCCACTCATTTAAGACTTACAGGTATTGATAGAAGATCTGATATTGTCGTAGGGCCTGTTAAACCTAAAGGGATGATTAAGTTGACTTTATATTTTAACAATAAAAATTCACCTGAAACCAAAGAGAAATCAACAAGCAGCAAAAGTAAGATATTTAATGAGGAATACAAACCTATAACTAAATAAAACTTTTAATACATTCCCTTTTTCTAAAATAAAGACTTTTAAATTCATTTAAAGTAATGATATCCTGTTAATTCTTCTCATTTTATCTCTTAAAAATGCCTTATCTCCCTTAATCATATCTCTTATTTTAAAATAAATTTTTCATATTAAGACTTTAAAATGGCTGTTTTGAAGCTATAAACCTTGTTCAAAGGATTGAGTTATATGTGCCCCTTAATGACACCAATTATTGATTTCTGAAAATAGTTTTAAAAAGGCTTTAAATCCTAAAAAGAGTTATATGAATGTCTTTTTTTTGATTTTAAACCAAAAGATTTATATATGATCCCATATTATTATGGTTGTACTTAAATGTCCTAACTTAATATTTGAGGACGCGGAGGCGGTATAATTAATCGAAGTAGTTTATTTAAGATTTTTGGATTTCTTGTAGTCCTGCTGATTGCAGGAATGCCGGCAGTATCTGCAGGTAGTGTCGGTGCAAAACATGTGGTTGTAACGCCAAAATATGTAATGGCAACTGCAAAACATAGCTGTTCAATATCATCAGATTATAAATATCATACAAGGGTTTTCTACAACTACAACCCACAAAAACATACATGGGGAACATTAAAATTTGAGCAAGGAACATATTATGGTCCAAATCAAGGTACAAGTCCCGAAGGACTTTGGTATGATAAAAAAACAGATATGGACTGGTGTTTAGTTCATGGAAAATCCCATGATCACCGTGATGTTTATTTAATTCCATATAATGGAAAAATTCATGGAAAAAAAGTAGTTAACGGATATTTTGTATAAACATTCCAGAATGTAACTTAAAGACCTAATTAAACAAATTAGGCATTAAATTTTTATTTTTTGAAAAATTTTTTTAAGTATTTTTTTATCAAGACTGAATCTATTTTTAATTTTAACTAGAAAAAAATAAAAAAATAATCAGGTAAAGATACAATTATAAAAATGAAACAGCAGGAAGATTATTTAGATTATCTGAAGGGTCGTGGTCTTCATCTGTTCTGAGGTATTTATTTCCATTAACCTGGATAATATTAACTTTCTGACCTTCGTCCCAAATACCCTGATTACCATTAAGAATCGTTATGAACGTATAATTACTTTCTAAAGCTGAAACTACTTCATCTCGAGACCATATTTCAGCATCTCCCATTGCATTTCCTTTATCTTTATGAACTCTTGCCTGATCTATACAATTTCCTTCACCGTTGAATTTAACGGCGGATATACAATAATCTGCCCATTTTTCCATGGAATCTCCTCTTTTTATTAAAAAATTTATTGAATCTGAAATATATTCTGACCAATATGATCTTGTATCAGTTAGCAAATGATATTTATTGTTTCCTATTTGAGCTAAATAGAAAAGATTAAGGTATATTATTAGAAATAGATTAATATTACAGTTAATTAGTAATTTCCAAACCTTCTTTTAAGTTTAATTATAAGAATAAGCCGGCTTTAACCAGTACTAATTAATTTTTAGATAATGACAACAAAATAAAGCAGGAAGAATATCATACTAGTAATCTATTTAAATTTTTAAAGGTATTATATGTTATAAAGTGACTAGAACCATGCTTACCATAACCAAAAGCACCGTTAACAACTATTAGACTATTTTTCTTTTAAATCAAACTTAAAGTGTTAAACGTATTACTTTATATACTCATCAAATAAACAAAGTGCATTAAGCACCTCTAACTAATTTTTAAACCATTTGAGTCATTTTTCAAAACGCTGCGGAGGCTCTGAGAATAGCTACTTTTAAATAGAAATAAATTTTAGATGTTTGGAACACACCTTAATTCTGTTAAGGTTAATAAATGTCTTTTTATCTCACTTTTTAAATAATGAACAGATATAGCTCCTAAAACTTTTGTATATATTTGGATAATTCCTGTTTGATCACGTCTTCTTGAAATCATGATCCATTTTAAGCTAAACTTCAATTTTTTAGATAATACTAAAAATAAGGATGTGACATATAATATATTGATGCAAAATAAAACTAAAATAGAAAAGGCATTGCTTGCACCTTCAGCATATAAACTACAAATAGAAGTTTTAAATAAATTTGCAGCAGGGGACATTACAAAAAATAGATTAATAATGCAGCATATCCCTAAAACATCCCTTACCAATCAATTATTTCTTGCTGCAAAAAAAGGTACTCCTATCGTAACCTTCGGAAGAAAAAATAAACCAGGAATTATGATTTTAGCCGGAGTTCATGGCAATGAGTATCCTGCCCAAATAGCTGCTGTTAAGCTTATAAATAGATTAGCTGTAGAAGAATTAAATGTAACAGTCCGCGTGATTCCTTTTGCTATACCCTTTTCAACTGAAAGAAGCCTTAGATCATGGAAAGGCCAAGATCCAAACAGGACTGCAAATTTATATGGAACTCCCACCAACAACATACTGGCATATTCAAAGAGAAATAGAGTTAAATACCTGGGTGATTTTCACTCTACTAGACCTGGGGGATATCCCGGAAAAATAAGTGTACTCTGTTCAGAAATTCCCTGCCTTTTAAGTTTCCAGATGGCTGATTTTATAGAAAAAGAAACCAAATCCACACTGTTATCATTTACAAAGGCAGGATCAATATATCCTGGAGCTCTGGAAGATGTATTTAATTTAGCTGGAATTCCTGCAGTGACAGGAGAATCAATGTCACCCCATGGAACAGTTATGCCTGGAAGTGTCGACGCATCATTAGAACAGATGTACGCATTTTTAAAATTTCATAAAGTACTCAAAAAAGTGCCTGAAGTAACTTAATCCCACTATTGTGCCATAATAATCTTTTAAACTCAGTAAATCATTATAACATAACTTTTTTTATAAAAAAGTGGATAATATTCTTTTTAAACTCGAGTCATCATCCCCTTTTAAATTAGCCTTTTTAAAAATTAGAACTTTTTTTATTTTCAATTATTTTTTACCAAATTATAACTCAAAGCACTTATTTTGGAATAACTTTGGATTAATTTGGTAGAGAATTAGGATAAAAATCGGATTAAATTCGGCAAAATTACTTTTAACATGCTTTACATCTTTATATTATCAAAAGTACAATGGAGGTGAGAAATATGAAAAAAGTATCCATTAAAAAAGTAGCAATTGTTTGTGCTGCAGTGATGATGGTCAGCATGGTACCAATTTTTGCAGCTGATACAGGCAATTCCACAACAACCTTAAATCAGCACGTGAAACACCAGTACAAATATCAACATGGGTTAAATGACAGTGATAAACAGATTAATTCAAATCAGAATAAAGTACACGGCCAAACCATTAACTGCACCCAGAACTGTACTGAAAATCAGCACAAGTACAGCTACCTAAACAAAAATTCATATAACTGTACTAGAAACTGTACTTCCTGAAATTAGAGATGCATTATTAATATAAAAAGAATAAGATATTTTTATCTTATTCTCATTATTTTAAGGATTTATTCCCAGGATATCTTTAAAAATATAGATAAACCTACAAATTGAATTATATTTGTTACCAATAGAGGTATTCCCATTCCCTGACCTCTAAACCCACTTATTAAAAATATGAATCCAGTAAACAGAATGTTCTGGATTAAAAGGAGCACTGTAAATATCAGGATGCCCATTATAAATCTAGATTTAAATTCTTTATAACTGTTCCAGTAAACATATAACAGCGCTAATAAAATCAAAATATTGAAAATTCCAATTATTCCTGCTACAGAAACCAGCTCTGTATTATAATGACCAATACCCCCTCTAAATCCCTGCTGTAATCCCATATGGCTCTCCTCTCTATATTATTTATTATTTAATGACTCCCATATTTCTTCAAAAACATTATAATTTTCTTCCATTTTATCTGAAAGGAAATACATTATGTTATATTTTTCCCCAGTCGAAGTAACAACGTTGTTTTCCTCCAGAACTTTAAGATGATGCCTGATGGTTGTATAATCAAGTTTTAATTCATCTGCAAGTTGATGGGCATTATATGGCCGGGTATGCAGTTTGTTAATTATTTTAGCCCGGTTAACACCACCCCTACTTGCAAAAAGCCACCAAAGCACTTTTTTCATGATTTATCCCTTTTAAATTCTCTATTAACTAAATATCTGATAAAATGAACTCTTTATAAACTTAAATATAATATTAAAGGGTTCACTGGCCTTATTGACAAAAATATATTTTGGAAATGTCATATTTGCCTTGCTCGTATGGTCATAAGTTAATTCTGCAAATATATATCTCATATCTGCCTTATTTAATTTTTTACCATCCACAGTTACTGAATCAGGAATAGTTTTATTTGTTCCCATATAATCGGAGACATCATTTCCAGCTTCCCTGTATTCATCAATTGTAAGAACTCCAAAATAGGTGCTTTCTCCAGATATGTTGCCTGAAAAACTCAGAGATGTATTTTGAATAGGATAACCGCTTACATATTGTGAAGCCAGATATAACCATTTTAAAGTACCTAATCTAGGTTTTTTACCATCTAAAATACTTTGAGAGCCGTATGCAACCACTTCAGGATCTATTTCATGAATTCCAATTAGATTTGAATCATAGCTGGAACTGGATAAATTCGCATTTGAGGAATATGCCGCGTCAATTAATCCCGAAGCTATCTTATTGATCTCTTCATCCTGTGAAGACGTGCCAACATTTGGCTGAATCAATTCCACTCCTCCGCTCTCTAAAAATTTAGAAGGGTCGTATAAACCTGCAAAATAAACACTGGAATAATTATCATCCCACGCTCTAGGCAAATAACTCATATTATCTAAATCAAGCTTACCATAGTTTACAAAAACAATTCCATCCAGATTTTGGGCATATTTTTTAAGATAGCCTGCTTTAATACCCTCAATTAAGTCCACCATAGATCCAGGATCTACTGCTGCGATATAAGCTGCAATTCCACCAGGTGCATTTTGGATAGCTCTTGGCGCTTCGCCAGGTTTAGGAGATTTATTATCTATATCTACATTAGCTGAGCCAGATATGGCATCTTTTATTTTGTTAAGCATATCCTTATCATTGCTTTCTGATATCAGGTTATCGCATGTGATGTAAATTACAGGAAGGTTGTTATTTGCATAGCTGTTCATTACAACGCTTGTTGTGATATCATTTGAAGACCATAAAGTCACTTTATCATTTACAGTAACGTTTTGGTCTACGCTGAAGCTTGCATCTTTCCACAAGGCCATTGCCACTGGTAAAAGGCTTAAAGGAGCTTTAATTTTTGTATTTCCACTTTGAATGCTGGTTAATGTATTTTCATCGTTACCATTCCATACCCTCTCTGTTTGGATATTAGAATATTGATTAAGTACAGAATCAGGTATTGAAGAAGGGGAAGCACAAACGATTATCTTTTTAGGTGATAATTTCTGAATTTCAGCATTTACGTTATCTGGAATGGTATTACCGACTACTAAAAGTGGAGCGTTATTTTTTATTGCAACCAATGCTGCAGATACATCTTGACCTGTTCCAAGCACGACAACGTCGCTTGTTGTCCAGTATTTGCTGGAAATACTAACTGAATCTGCAGTAATCTTTTCTCCACTTAATGAGATATCCCCAAAAACAGTGGCAGTTTTACCATTTAAATAATTTAAAACAGCTTGGCTTGGATTTTTATCACTTAAAATAAGTTGACTATTCGTAAATGAGGCTGCAGGAGCTGTTATTATCTCATTTGAGGGTTCGCTCACGAATACATTTGCTGATGCAGGAGCAAGCAAAATAAAAATAGTTACAAAGAACAATATAGCTTTATTCATTAAAAACACCTGAAAAAATGGAGAAATAGATAGTTAAAATTGAGCTTCAATTTCGTCTTCTTCCATGATCCGTTCACAGTAATAGCATCTTAAAACCACTGGTTTTTTGCCTGTCACAAAGAATTTTATTTGCACCGGCTCATCTGTATTTGTTATACAGTTTGGATTAGGGCATTTTAATATATCTTTCACCTTATCTAAAAGATGCACTTTACTTTTTTCTACAATTTCATAGTCTCGGATTATATTGATTGTAGCAGAAGGTGCTATTAATGCTATTTTATCAACTTCTTTAGGGGCCAGTTCTCGTCCTTCTATTTTAACTATATCTTTACTGCCCATTTCTGATGATAAAACATTCATAGCAACGGTTACTGTAGTTTTTTCATTTGGTAATTCAAGTATTTTAAGAACACTTAAAGCTCTATTTGAGGTTATATGGTCTATAACTGTACCATTCTTTATTGGCTTAACCTTAAGTTCTTTTGGCGTTTTCATGTTATACCTGCAGTAATTTTTATTTTAAAGCTCATATACAATTGAATACACGTTTAAGTCATATATATTATAAAATGATTATAATAACATTTATTCAATGTATAATTGATGTTAATAATAAATTGGTATGAGCCTTATTAATTATCTATATCTAATAAAAATAGTACCCTTTTGCTTATAAATTTTGTTTTTATAAAAAAATTCCATACCTGGACCTATTTAATTTAATTAAAGTTAAAGTACGCTCATGTCTGTGATTATCATAAATTATACTTCATTTAAATTTTTTTTATGGGAATTATCTTAAAACCATTAATTTACTTCAGATATCTTCATGGAAATTTATTTACATAATCTATTGGACATGAGCATTGAAGTAACTTAGTTTAATGTTATAACTATCTGATCTGCAAAGCAGGGATCACATGCTGTCCAAAATCTTCAATAAACTTTTTTTGACTTCTATTTACATTATGAATATAAATATGCTCAAATCCAAGCTCAGCATACTCTTCCAGCTTTTTTATGTGATCTTCAATATCTGCTGAAATATACACTTTTGCATGTATATCATCAGGTTTAACAAGTTCAGATGCATCATCAAATTGTTCAGGTATCTTTAATTCTGTTTGAACACGATTTTTAAATGCATTGGTTTTCCACTGTTCCCATGCACCGTTTAATGCTTTTTCTTCCGTTTCATCATAAGATAACTGTGCCTTAAGGTATATAGGGTTTCCCTTTCCACCGCCCCTATGAAATGCTTTTATAATATTTTGAAGTTCTTCTTTAGGCTTTGAAGTTGTAATTAACCCATCTGCCCATCCCCCCATCCATTCTGCAGTTTCAACTGAAATTGCTGACCCTATTAAAAGAGGAGACTTTTTAGGCCGTGTATAAAGAGTGGCATCCTCAATATTTATATATCCCCGGTATGTTACAGTTCCTCCTGACCAAAGAGCTTTCATAATAGCTGCAGACTCTTTTAAACGTTCATTTCTTTCAGTTTTTGCGGGCCATCTTTCGCCTGTAATTCCTTCATTTAGTAATTGTCCACTTCCAACTGCTATCCAGAACCGGTCTGGAAACATTTCACCAAGTGTAGCTGCTGCCTGAGCTAGTATAGCAGGATGATATCTTTGCCCTGGAGAAGTCACTACTCCAAATGGCATTGATGTAGCGTTTAACGCTGCACCAAGCCATGTCCATGCAAATCCGCATTCTCCTTGATTTTTGCCCCATGGGTGAAAATGATCTGAACACATGGCTGTGTTAAACCCTGCTTTTTCAGCTAATTTAACCAGATTTAATAATTCACTTGGTTTAAATTGCTCATGGGACGAATGAAAACCAATTTTCATATTTTTCACATACCAAAAAGGTTTAATTATTTTTAATCATTTTTTTGAAGTTGAAGATTTCCATAGATTCTGGATATCTTTGGGAAGATTAGATCTTACCTGTTTTATTTCTCCAGCACCACCAAGCCTATTTTCTAATAAGTGAAATACAGCCCTAGTAGCTTCTTCAGTTTGTATTGGTCTTTTAGGTGTTTTTTCCTGTACTTTCTGGAAAAATTCTTCCCTATTTTTTATTTTATCAGGCTTGTGTCTTGTACTGTATCCCTCATAATAAATTCCCTTCATAACCATTGGAAGCTCATCTCCAAGTTCTATAGCTTCTTCAAGAGGTAATCGATCTCTTAATGTCTGAATAACAGATCTAAAAGCTATATAAACCATGTTTTCGTCTTCCCATCCCAGATCATCTTGCATTTCATGCAGCCATTCCTTTGTTTTTTGTGTAGACTTTTCTATTGATGAAAATGCAGCCTTAACCATTTATTATCACTCCTAATTATTTTCTTCAAAAATTCTATGAATTTTTGAGACATCGAAAATTTACAATTTTCGATAGTTAAAATTTCAAATCAAGAATGCATTATTAATATTTTTAATTCGAATGTAATAAAATATTCTGTTAAATTAATAAAAAGATAAGTAAATTCAAAATGTTTATACTTTAAAGTAAAAATAAACTTCAAATAATTTTTAAATACTTAAAGAGGGCACCTAAATGGAAAATGAGAAAGAACTAAAAATCGAAAATCAATTTGATTTAATCTGTCCAGAATGCGGCGTTGGAAATTTAAATGGAGCCAAAAATTGTTTGGTATGTGGTAAAAATCTTGAGGACACTATTATATTTTTAGAAGATGACTCTTTTGACTTAGAAATTACTAAAGATGCCATTATAGAATACAGAAAGAATTTTTGGGGAACAAATAGAACTGGGAAAGTAAATAAATATAATTTAAATAAAGTTGAAAATGTTGAATTTGGCCCGTCTTCACGTTTTATTTTTTCATATAATGAAAAAAGAATCGTTTTACCCCTAAAGGAAGAAAATTTGAAAAAAATAAAAAAAATAGAAGAAGTTTTAAATCTTTAAAGACACGTAAAACTTGTTTTCCAGGTCTGCATCAGATTAACATATGTCCCATCTATGATTTATTCTGTATGTTTTATCCCAGTCTTGCACCAGTTTGAGCATCTATAGAAATACTAACTCCTTCTTTTTCGCCACCCGAATTAATAATTGGTACATTCCACACTAATCTTCCATCGGACCATGTATTAAGCGTTGGGGTACCAGTATATGCGCCAGATTCTAAAATATATGCTTGAGCAATTTTTTTTGCCTGTTGAGCTGACACGGTAGTATTTGTATTGTTAGTGCTGTTGGTTGTAGAATTTGTAGAATTAGTTTCATTATTCACCATCGTGGTGTTATTCTGCGGTGATTCATTTTGTGGAGGGTTACTGGACACATTTGATGTATTATCGATTGGACCTGTATTTTGTGCGGCTATATATATTCCCGCAATAGATATTACAATTAAAGCTACAATTGCAATCACAATTCCCTTGTTATTCACTATTTCACCTCTTTGTCATTTAATATCTTTATTTCCTATGTTAAAAAAATTTCCAATTTTTTTACAATGAAAAATAAGAAATTTTTCACATGTTAAAAAAATTTCCAATTTTCTTGCAATTTTTAATTGCAAGTTTGAAAATCGACTTCGATTTTCAATTTTTACAATGAAAAATAAGAAATTTTTCATATATTAAAAAAAAGTATTGATGATAATTTTAGTTTATATCAGTTATAAAATAAATATTTGAATAAAAACATGTTAATTTCTTATTTAAAACTCCCAATCATTCTTTAAATAATCTTTAATCTACTAAAAATTAAAATACTTAAATTAAACTCATTTAATAGATTAATCTATCTTTTATTTAAAATAGTCACATATAAAAAAATAAATAAACTATTATTCATCTTTTTTCTGACTTAAAAGCAGTTTAAGATCAAAAATCATGGCCCATGCTTCTTCAACCTGTGAAGAAATATCTCCAGATGCAAGTTCTATAAATTTTTCCAGACATTTTATGGCCTCTTCATAATTACCCATAAATTTAAGAACAGATCCTTTACCTGCCCATGCTTTAGCATCATCTGGATTCACTTTTAAAGATTCATTAAACGAGTCTAGTGCTTCTTCATATCTAGTAAGGCTAAAAAGAACAGTTCCCCGATTATCCCATGTATTGTTATCTTCAGGTTTAATATCTAGTGCCCTGTCAAAACAGTTTATAGCCTCTTCAAATCTTTTAAGGGCTGCCATTGAAACTCCCATATTGGACCATGCCTGAAAATCATCAGGTTTCAAATCAAGAGATATTTCAAAACTCTCTATAGCATCAGAATACCTTCCAGCACCTGAAAGGGCAACTCCCCTGTTGTCCCATACTTTCACATCATTTTTATTTAATTCTAATGCTGAATCATAACATATTAATGCTGCAACATATTCTTTTTGCATTAAAAGTCTATCTCCTTCGTTGACCCATGATTCAAATGCCTTTATATCCTGAATATCTCCATTTTCTAAATTTGTCATTGATCATTTTTTTGATCTTTATTTAACTTAAATTTTAATCATTAAATACTAATTGAGCATAATTGGAGTTAATCAAATTATTGCTTAAAAATTTTCATGTCATTTATCATACCTGCAATATGAGCTAAAAAAATATTTATCATAAACTACAAATAAAATAGTGGAGATAGAACTATGATTGATTGGAAAGCCGTTATTATCGGATTTTTTGTGTCTCTCGTCCTTGGAACGCTGCTCAGCTTTGTTATTCCTGTTGTGGGCGGGCTGATTTCATCACTTGTTGCAGGTATACTTGTTGGTTATATTGTTAACATTAATTTAACTAACGGTGCTGTAAATAGTGCTATTATGGGCCTTTTAGGTGGATTAATAGAATCAATAATCATCATTATATTAGGTGCGGCCTTTGCAGGGATCATTGGACTGCTTGTTGCAGCTCTTGGTGTTATCGTAGTTTTAGTGCTTACCATAATTCATGTGATAATCGCTGTAATTGGCGGTGTAATAGGGTCTGCAATTAGGGGAAATGCATATTAATTATTTCCTATTTTCAAACTAAAATAAGTATTTAAATGCCAAATAAAATATAAAATAGTTTTTTTTAATTGTATTGCAGTTAGATTAAGCTAAAAACAAAATAAAACCCTGCAAAATCTTCGATTTTCGGTTCAAGAAACATAGCAATCGAAAACTCCGTTTTCGATGCGTCAAAATTGAAAATTTTGACAGTTTCTTTCAACCTCAAACACATTGTGTTTGGGGCATGAGAAACTTTAAAAAATCAAGGATTTTTTAAGCCTACAAAAACCAAAGGTTTTTGTGGCCGAGGAAATTAAACTAACAAATCATTAAAAAATCTCTGATTTTTTATGCGTAAAAAATGCATAGCATTTTTACAGCTTTGATTTGTTGCCCCGAAATCATAGATTTCGAGGGTTTCCTCCGGCAAAGAAAATGCTACGCATTCTCTCCTGCTTCGTTTCTCGGCTACAAAACTTTCAGTTTTGTAAGCATGTAAAAATTTTCAATTTTTACGGTTAAGGAACTCTGTTCCGTAAACATGTAAAAAATCTTCGATTTTTTACGACCACAAAACCGAAGGTCTTCAAAATCTATGATTTTGAGACCAAGAAAACGGAGTTTTCTTAGGTTTTGTAGGCACCGAAAATCCCTCAAATTGAGGGATTTTCAAGTGAAATAAAAAAAATATTTACGCATCTTTTACAACGAATTTCTCCATAAACTTCGCATAAACAGGTCTTGTTACGAAAATTCCAATTAAAACCCCAAGGATTGTAGTGATTGCAAAGTTAGAAAGAAGTCCAATTCCAGTTAAACCTCTTGTTATCCCTACATAAAATAGCGGGATCATTGCAGCAATTAAAGTGGCTGCTGAAGCATATATAATAAAGAAAGCACCTTTAATTTTGAGATTGAGTCCTGTCCTTCTTCTTTTTGAAACTTTACCCCTCTTAAGGACCTCATCAGTTATAATGATCTGGTCGTCTACTCCCGTACCTATCGCCGCAATAATACCTGCTATGGCAGCTAAATCTAACTCTACACTATGTGATATAGATATCACGCCTAAAATGATGATAAGTTCTGCAATGCTGGTGAAAACTATAGGCAGTACCAGTATAGGCCTCTTATATCTGACAAATACTATAAGGGCAACTACAATTAATGCCAGTACACCTGCCATTAACGCTCCAGTTCTGAACTGATCTCCCAGATCTGCAGATATTCCCTGTATTCCTGCAATATTAACAGATACTGGCAATGAACCAGACTGCAATACGGCGTAAATTTCTTTTGCATGATTTTCTGCATCTGATTTTGAATTTGCAGGAATCTGTACCTGTACATCAGGTTGAGGTACACCATTAGCAACATCAGGATTTATTTCTGGCGAACTAATCAGCTGATCATCCAAGTAAAAATCTACGGGTTGACCAGCTTTGCCATTTGCTGCTGCTGCAAATTTCTTAGCGCCCTCAGTTGACAGAGTAAATGGAACATATGCAGTATTTCCTATGATCTCATATGTTTTGACACTAGTTATGTCTGAACCTGTAATAACTGTCTGGTTGTCTATTTTTGCTTCAAATTTACCGGGCTTTCCAATAAGCTTTGCAACCTGATCAGGCTGAACATTAGCAATTTCAACAATGACATCCTGATCTCCACTAGCCCTAACTTTAATGTCTGACACTCCAAAAACGTTAAGACGCTTATCCAAAACAGTCGTAACTGTACCCATAGTAGTTGTATCAACCGGATGTTCCAGATGTATTTGAACTAGAGAACCGCCCTTTAAATCCAGCCCTTGAGGCACTCCATAGATTGAAATTGAAGCTAAACTTCCGATTAAAAGAACGATCAGTACAATTACACGGTAATCCTTTAAAAAATCTGTAATATTGCTCATTCATGTGCTCCTTAATACTTAATTTAGAAGACAATTAATAATTCATTTATTATCGCCAAAAATGAGGTATATTCCCCAATAATTTTTGTTTACATGCGAAAATTTTCAATTTTCGCGGTTGCAAAAACACAGTTTTTGCAAACATGCAAAATCGAAGTTTACAAACCTTAAAAAATCTCTGATTTTTTATGTAGAAAAATGCAAAGCATTTTTCTAACTTTGGTTTGTGCCCCAAACACACATTGTGTGTTTGATAGTTTCGCGGTTGCAAAACTGTCAAAAATTTATAAATTTTTGATACCTGCAAAAACCTATGGTTTTTGCGGCCGAGGAAATAAATTTCCTCAGGCGTAGAAAAATGTTGTTAAAATCTCTCAAAACCGCAGGTTTTGGAGCGCGAAACTTTGTTTCGCAAGTTTCAATTTTGACACCGCGAAAATCAAAGATTTTTCGCATGCTATGCATTTTTCTCCAGCTCTATTTTGCAAACAGAAAAAATTACCCATTTAACTGTATATTTCCATGAATTTTCAATTATATCTCCTGTTTATCTTTCCTTGAGTTAGTTTAACACACTAATCTTTATGAAAATATTATTTTATATGTTATAAATGTTTCCATTTACCGGGCTGGTACTATTTTAAATAGAAGTAATAATAACGATTTAGAGCCAATTCTAAAAATATTTTAGATATTTTGAAAGTATTAAACCCCTAATTATGTTTTATTTAAATTATAACCATATCTCATTAAATTAAGTTAAAATAAACTGGTAATTCACTTAAATTCAAAAATAAAAAGGAAAGAGTATTTTTACTCTGTTACAACAAATTTTTCTATGAATTTCGCATACACAGGCCTTGTTACGAAAATTCCAATTAAAACACCAAGGATTGTGGTAAATGCAAAACTTGAAAGGAGTCCAATTCCAGTCATACCTCTTGATAACCCCACATAAAGCAGTGGAATCATTGCAGCAATTAACGTGGCTGCTGAAGCATATATAATGAAGAAAGCACCTTTAATTTTAATGTTAAGTCCAGTTCTTCTTCTTTTTGAAACTTTACCTCTTTTAAGGACCTCATCAGTTATAATGATCTGGTCGTCTACTCCCGTACCTATCGCTGCAATAATACCTGCTATGGCAGCTAAATCTATCTCCCAGTGTATAATTGAAGCAGCACCTAAAATGATGATAAGTTCTGCAATACTGGTGAAGACAATAGGCAGTACCAGTATAGGCCGCTTATACCTGATGAAGATTATAATGGCAACTACAATTAATGCCAGTACACCTGCCATTAAAGCCCCATTTTTAAACTGGTCTCCTAACTCTGCAGATATACCCTGTATTCCTGCAATACTAACTGATACAGGCAATGAACCAGACTGTAAAACTGCTTGAATACCTTTTGCTTCATTAACTGCAGCATCTTTTGTGCTGTTACTACCAGTTATTTGTACATCTGTTGTTGGCACGCCGTTAGCAACGTCTGCACCTATTTCTGGCGAACTGATTAATTGATTATCAAGGTAGAAATCTACAGGCTGCCCTGCTTTACCCTGTGCTGCTACAGCGAATTTTTTAGCCCCATCTACAGATAAGGTAAACGGTACTTCCCAGTTGTTTCCTGTAACACTGTACGTTTTGACACTTACTATGTCTGAACCTGTAATTACTGTCTGGTTGTTAATTTTGGCCTCAAATTTACCTGGTGTTCCAATGATCTTTGCAACCTGATCTGGTTGAACACCTGCAATTTCAACGATGACATCCTGATCTCCACTAGCCCTAACTTTAACGTCTGACACTCCAAAAACGTTAAGACGCTTATCCAGAACAGTCGTAACTGTACCCATAGTAGTTGTATCAACCGGTTTTTCCAGGTGTATTTGAACAAGTGAACCACCTTTTAAATCCAGCCCTTCAGATACCCCATATAATGAAATTGATGCTAGGCTTCCTACTAAAAGAACGACCAGTACAATTACACGGTAATCCTTTAAAAAGTCAATTACGTCACTCATTTGCGGCCACTCTCCATGTACCATCTAAGGATTCCAAGGTTCATAAGCCATGTCGCTATAACATCGGCAGCAAGTCCTATCATCAAAACCTCCGCAATATTCTGCAGAGTCGCTGCAGATGGTATGAAGAATAAAACTATGACATATAGTGCTACCATTGAACCTATAGCTGCTGCAGCCATTGTAAATCCTGTTTTCATAGCATTTATAGCTCTTTCTGTAATTGTTCCTTCCCTACGCTTCAGTACACGCGTGGTAAGCAAAATATCTGTGTCTACACTGTACCCGATAAGCAGGAGTAATGCACCTACCGATGCAAGTGAAAGTGGTATTCCAAACAGGGACATTCCACCAGCTGCTATAATAATATCCGACAGTGCAGCAAGAATAACCGCCATAGAAGGTACAAAATTCCTGAACACTATAAATACAGTTACAGACATGAAAAGAAATGCAAATATAAGCGTGTATATTATTTGTGTTAGAGCTGCTGAGCTAAGTACTGCCCCAACAGATCTATAACTTAATATAGTGGCTGTTCCATTCAGGATATTTGTAAATGTGTTTGCATCTGCTTCTGTTCCAATTGTTACAGTAGCTTGATTGTTGCTGAATGAGTTTACAGTCACATCACTCGTATTCAGTCCAGTCTCTATCATGCTTTTCAATTCATCCTGACTTATGGACTTTTGAAGCTGCAAAGTGGTGATAGTACCACCTTTTAAATCTACACTTTCGTTTAAACCATTTGTCGCTAAAATAGCCACTGCAATTATTGTAATGATTATGGGAACTGCTATTAATGGTTTATATGATTCCATCAATGTTTCTATTTTCATTAAACCTCCCCATTATGCTCCATAAATTTTTAAATCCATCTCTTCAACCGTTTTTTTCATTTCATCTTCTATTTCATATGTTTTTTTACCGGCAGTTTTAATTAAGAAGGATGTTATCATTCTTCCGCCTCTAACTTCAATTTTCTCTTTCATCCTCAAAATGGTGTTTCTACCTCCTGACCCTCCAAGAGTAGCAAATAAAATTACATCTTTACCTTGAAAATCGCACTTATCAATAAGGGTAATTACAGCAGGAGCAGGTTTTCCTGCCCATACTGGCGTTCCAATATATACCAGACCATATTCATTTAAATCAACCGTCTGTGGCTTAATATTTGTTTTATTTTCTCTCATAGCATCTAATGATGCATTTATATAATTTAGAGGCCCCGACCTCTTTTTTAAATCTTCAATTTCAACAGTATCTGCTGAAACTTCTTTTGCAAGAGTATTAGCAACCCTTGCTGTCTTTTTAGTTCTGGAATAATATAAAATAATAGTTTTCATTCAGGACACTCTCTTATATCAATATTATTTTACATAGTTAACTTAATATTATTTTCGCATTATTAGTTCACTTAATATTTTTTAACTTAATAAAGGCCATTAGTTATATAATTAAATTAATCAATGATTTGTTATTAATTTCAAGTATAATAATAATTGATCCTGATAATATAATGTTATAATAACTAAAACTTAAGTTATTTAATTTATTATCTTGACTTAAAAAGTTTATGGATGTAATCCTGTAACATCCAGCGACTTTTTCTCATCAAATCCAAACATTATATTCATATTTTGAATTGCCTGTCCAGATGCACCTTTAACTAAATTATCAATAGCTGATACTATAATAATTCGTCCATTTGGATCTATCTGGAAACATCCAATGTCACAATAAT
Source organism: Methanobacterium sp. (assembly GCF_038562635.1). Lineage (NCBI taxonomy): Archaea > Methanobacteriati > Methanobacteriota > Methanobacteria > Methanobacteriales > Methanobacteriaceae > Methanobacterium > Methanobacterium sp. The sequence goes on from NZ_JBCFBO010000001.1 coordinate 313,387, forward strand.
TAGATCCTCTAACTGCACTTAATCTTGGAATTTCATCCATATCAACAACCCTCACAAATGGCTCTGATTCATAAAAAGCATCATAAATCTCTTTTACATGCTCAGAGGTTACATCTTCTTTTAAAAATGCATGTGCAGTTGTTAAAATGCCCCTTATTACTGGAACAAGGTGTGGTGTAAATGAAACCTTAACATCCCCAAATTTAGATACTTCCTGTTGAATTTCAGGCATGTGTCTGTGGGTTGTAACTGCATAAGGAACAATATTATCACTGATATTTGGATAATGGGTAGCCCCTGTAGGTTTAATTCCAGCTCCACTTACCCCCGATTTAGAGTCAAGTATAATTGCATCTATGAGTTTTTCTTTTGCAAGAGGTAATGATGCTAAAATACCTCCTGTTGGGAAACATCCAGGATTTGCAACAAGTTTGGATTTCTTTATTTCATCCCTGTACACTTCTGGAAGCCCATAAACTGCATCAAGTGGAGCGGAATGTTCGATACCATACCATTTCTCATAAACAGCCATATCATCAAATCGGTAATCTCCACTTAAATCCACAACTTTAATGCCTCTTTCTATTAACTCTGGAACTATATCCATAGATGCCCCATGAGGAGTAGCAGTAAAGACAAGATCTGCATCTACTTTTTCTGCAGGGATATCTTTAAATTTAATATTTTCTCCCCTTAAATGAGGATGTACTTTTGATACATTAATTCCTGCATATTGTCTGGATGTTGCAGCAACTACATTTACATTATTATGATATTTTAAAAATCGCAGGAGTTCTCCTCCTGTATATCCACTTGCTCCTATGATGCCTACATCAATCATATTATCTTCACCTAAATGATTTTAGTTTAATGTTTATATTATAAATTACGATTATATTGAATGACATAATATTTGTCCATTCACTATAAAAAAACCTTGAAATAATTATATATTTGAAGTTGAAAGAAATATATTTTCCCAAAACATTGGAAAACGTTTTATAAACTGTTAGAAATCAAAGCCGTTGAATCTAAAGTAATGGTTAATTTGTCAAATATTGAAAATAATTATAATCAAAGAATATTGATTTTAAATAATAATTTATATCAAATTTAAAGTAAAATTTAAATATATTAAACATGGCAAAGCTCAAATCTTTAATTATTAGATATTTCTTTAAATTATATATCTTTAAAATATAAATATTCCTGGCAAAATTTTATATTCTTCACATACTCCTAAATCATTTTTCTTTAAAAAGAAAAATTTTGTATGATTAAACAATTTTTGTACTGATATATCTATAATATTTATTTTTTTGATCAAAACATGTTAATATTATCTTAACTTTTTCCTAAGTTTTTAAATCTTATTATTTCACTTTCAGTGTATTTTAACTTCCACATGATTTAAGTACATCTTCACAGTATTTTATGGTTTTTAAAAAAAGCATTTAAATCGCTTTAAATTAAAATTAAACTTTTTAGAACGCTTTGTTTACACTTTTTTTTCGAAAGATTTATATGGTGCGATACTTAAGTAGTGCCACCCAGAAGAATACATTTTAAATGTATTCTTATGTTGGGGATCGGAGGCGGTATAATTAATAGTAAGCTGTTATTCGCAGTTATGTTAGTGACAGCTATGTTACTAACGGGTATTGCTGGCGTAAGCGCAGCAAATGTGGGACATACAGAAACTAAACTTAATAATTCCCACATCGTATCTGAAAAAGTTAATTATAACATAATTAACATAAAAGGTACAAATAAATCGGATATAAAACAAAATAAATCCGATAAGGCTGTAAAATATATTAAAAAAACAGCCAAAAATAAACAAATGAAAACACTAAATAAGAACACAACGAAACACAAAGTACACAAGAAGCATTGGATACACAGTAAAAACTTAACAAAAACCAATAATACTGTATATCATTATATAAATAGTAGTACAACCCACAAATCAACTAAAACAACAAAGACATTAAAACATAAAGTTACAGCGAATTCAACCAAAAACACAGAACTTCAGGCGGCTGCAGGAGAACCAAAGAAAATCAAAAAAACTACTTCAAATACAAGTGGAAAATATCTGGCAGCAGGATCACCCTCAACTGTAAAAGTACCTAAATCACTACGGAAGTACCTTAAAGCTACTAAACACTGTCAGGTAAACAATGCAAGAATTAAATCACTGTCAAAAAAGATAACCCGAGGGAAAAAGACACAGAAAGCCAAAGCAGTAGCTATATTCAACTGGGTGCGAAATAAAGTGGGTTACAAATTTTATTACAATACACGAAAAGGTGCAGTTGGTACATTAAATGCCAGAAGCGGAAATTGTGTCGATACAGCTCACCTGTTAATAGCTCTTGAAAGGGCTGCAGGTATACCAGCACGATATATTCACGCTAAAGCTAAATTCAGAAGCGGAAAATGGTATGGCCACGTTTGGGCCGGAGTGTATGTGAATGGAAAATGGTACAAAGCAGATGCTACCAGTTCCAGAAATTCATTTGGTGTTACTAAAAACTGGAAAAGAGCAATAATAAAAGGTAAATATGCGTCTTTACCATTTTAAAATGTGTTAATCAACCTATTAAAAATCATAGATTTAATGCAGCAAACACGTAAACACAAAGTGTTTAGTGTATCGAAAATCCTCTGGATTTTCAGGGCCTGCAAAATCTACGATTTTGCGGTTCAGGAAATTGAAAATTTCCTTCAACGTGTAAAAATCTTTGATTTTTACGGCCACAAAAACTTCGTTTTTATGAGCACCGAAAATTCTACGAATTTTTGAGCGTTTGAGGTAAATATGCGTCATTGCCATTTTAAATAGGTAAGTGCGTTTGCCTTTTTCCTATTTTTTTTAAATTACTTAAAAATAGGCTTTCAATAACTAATAAAATTAATTCTTTCATATATTAAAAAATAAGTAAATAATTGAAACTTAAGATTTAATCATAGTTCCAATTCCTTTTTTAGTAAATATCTCAAGTAAGACAGAATGTTTAACTCTGCCGTCAATTATATGGGCAGATGAAACCCCATCTTCAATAGCTTTAATACAAGTCATTGTTTTAGGCAGCATTCCTTCTGTTATGGTTCCATCCTTGATTAACTCTTCAATCTCATCAATTTTGATTTTTCGAATAAGTGACTCAGGATCCTTTGGATCTGCAAGTATTCCCGGAACATCTGTCAGTATAATCAGCTTTTCTGCATCCATTTCAGAAGCCATGTCCCCTGCAACGGTATCTGCATTTAAATTCAGGGTTTCTCCATTATCAGCAACGCCAATAGGTGAAATTATTGGGATATAATCATTTTTGGTGAGTACATTTACTATCTCAGGGTTTATAGACCTAATTTCACCTACAAGCCCTAGATCCACAATTTTCTTTTCGCCAGTTACATTATTTATTACTTCATGAGGGGCTTTTCTGACGGCTTCTATAAGCTTACTGTCTTTTCCAGATATTCCTACTCCATTTCCACCGTGCCAGCCTATTCTAGATACAATTTCAGTGTTTATTTTACCTACAAGGACCATTTTAACTATGTCCATGGTTTCCCTATCTGTTATTCGAAGTCCTTCAATAAATTTTGGTTCTTTTCCAATTTTATCCATGGCTCTTGAAATTTCAGGCCCTCCACCATGCACAACAATTGGATTCATGCCCACGTACTTCAAGAGCACTGTATCCCTTGCGGTGGAGTCCATAGCCTTTTCATCGACCATGGCGTGTCCGCCATATTTTATAAGAATCTTCTTTTTATGAAATTTCTTTATGTAAGGCAATGCCTCTATTAAAATGTTAACAGTTTCCATTTTATCCCATTTTTAGTTATGTGATAGTTAAACTTTCTTTAAATTCAATAAATTTTGAACAAGTATGATAATGAATAAATTATTTTAATTTTTTATTTACTAATCAGTTCAATCTCTTAAAATACTTTGGTTTTGAGATCTTGGTTCAAGTGAAAATTAGTAATCAGTTATGTACTGTACTCTGAATTAATCTTCACATAGTCATATGATAAATCGCACCCGTATGCAGCTGCAGAATGCTCTCCTAAATTAAGATCAACGATTATTTCAATTTCATCATTCTGCATTATTTTTTCTGCAGTTTTAAGTTCATCAGTCCCATCAAAAGCTAGAATAGAACCTTTTTCCACAATTTTAACAGTTTCATTATCTGACTTAAATGTTATATCTACAATGTTTTCATCCATTTCAGCCCCAGAATATCCTACAGCTGCAACTACCCTACCCCAGTTAGGGTCAGCTCCGAATAATGCTGTTTTTACAAGTGATGATCCAACGATAGCTTTTGATGCAGATTTTGCATCACCAGAAGATACAGCGCCATTTACATGAACTTCCATGTATTTAGTTTCCCCTTCGCCGTCCTTTGCCATCATCTTTGCAAGTTCAATACATACATACTCAAGCGCTTCCTGGAAATTTTCGTCCATTTTCCCTGAACTTCCATTTGACATCAGTATAACAGTATCATTGGTACTTTCATCACCGTCTACAACGACCATGTTGAATGATTTATCCACTGCTTTTTTAAGCGCGTCATTTAGTTCTTCAGCTGATGCTTTAACATCAGTGGTAATGAAACATAGCATTGTGCCCATATTTGGTGCTATCATTCCAGAACCCTTAGTTATACCTCCAATTTTAACGGTACTTCCATCTTTAAGGGTAGTTTGAACAGCAAATTCCTTTGAAAATGTGTCGGTTGTCATTATAGCTTCTGCTGCTGCAAATGAAGCTTCGGGAGAATTTTCAAGGGTATTCAGTGACTCATCTATAAGTGTATTTATAATGTCTAAAGGCAGTTTCCTTCCAATTATGCCTGTGGATGCAACGGCAACATCATTTAATTCAATATTTAATTCATCTGCAACCCTTTTTGTCATTTCCCTTGCACTGGCGATACCCTCTTCACCTGTAAAACAGTTGGCATTCCCGCTGTTTGCAACGATTGCTGATAATTTCCCATCTTTAAGTACATCTTTTGTAACAATAACTGGTGCTGCCACTACTTTATTTGAGGTAAAAACTGCAGACGCTGTATTTTCTTTACTAACTATTACAGATACTCCATATTTCCCTTTACGAGAACCTGAAGCTAGAACACTATCTACAGCACATATTCCCCCTTTTATTATTTTCATAAAAATTCTCCATTAATATTATTTTAAAGTCAATATCAACTAATAAAATTAGAAAATAGTGATTTGCTATTCCACTATCTGAAATATTTCCATATTAGCCATCATTGCGTGCCAGTATCATTATTACTGTCACCATTATCATCATTATCGCCGTTATTTACACTACCACCACTGTTTTTAGTGTCACTATTACTCTTGCTTCCGCTACTACCACTATTATCAGTATAAGTAGATTCTGAGTTTTCATCTGTACTATTTACGCTGGTTTTAGGTTCTGTATTAATGTTAACATTTTTTGTGGATGGGACCTGTATATCCTGATTAGTTGAGACCTGTGTAGTGTTTTGAGTATTGTTTTGATCCAAACCCATTACTATTCCTGCTCCTGATCCAAATCCAAAAGCTATTAATGATATAATCAATCCGATTATGGCTTTTGCTTCAGTTTCTGGCTTCATAATACCACTCTAGTTTTCTATTGTAAGTTTTTATTAATAAATATAATGGTTTTACTTATTCTCTGTGTTTAAATATCAGCTAAATTAAACTATGTTGCAATTGCGTATAAAAGAGCAAGGAATATTGACACGATACCAAATTCCCAGTATCCAATGCTCCATCCTATGAATGTAGCTACAAACACAAAGATAAATATTATTACAGCTTTAGATTTCCCATGCATTAAGAAATCAAGGATAGACCTTGAGAATTCTGAAGGAATATAATATGCGTATGTTCCATCTGCAATATCAAAAACCATAACCGGGCTGTTATTCCATATTTTAACTTCATCAGCTATCTGAGCTCTTTCTCCAGATTCCCTTCTGCTTTTTCCTATACCTGCCCTTAGCATTGCACCATGATTTAAAGCATGCCATGCAGAATCAATACCTGCCTGTAATGCTGCATGTTTTGTTGGGAAATTAGCGACAAAATCATCGCCTCCTTCCCTGTATCCTTCAATTTTTCCATTACATTCCTTCTCGATGAAATTTTTAATATCTGTCATTATTTCAACGAGTTTGTCACGCCCATTTTCTGATATAAATTTAGTGGAATCTATCATATCAATAAATAGATAATTATCATAAACTGCAGGGGCACCTTTTAATTTTCCAGTTTTACCTGAAAATACAATTGCGTATTCTCCCCCTAATTTAGTAAACCCTACTCCTGATGATTCACCGATCTGTTTGTTTAAATTAATAGCCCTTTCAATAGATGCTGCCCCAGTCATTCCTGATGCTGCCCTTACGTGGATATCTTTTTCCAGACCGCGGCTTATAATTTCAATTCCAACTCTTATTGCATCATTTTTGGAAAGCATCCTTGCTACAATCTCAGTACTGCTTTCTTCAACAATTGTACCCCTTTCCTTTTCAATGATGTTTACAAATTCTTTAATAATCGGATCTTTTTCAAAGACCTCTACATATAGATACCTATCACTACCCATAATTATATTACTTAAAAGGGCATATTCATCAACTTTATTTTCTGCAGGCTTTAATTCTATGAATTTTCTACCTTCAGGGATGTTTGCTGTACCTATTTCTTTAACAAGGTTATGGAAAATATTTTGAGTTGTAATATGTGCACGATCAAGTTCCAATAGCATCGTTTTAGTGTAATTTATCATCTCTACGTATTCTCTTTCCCTGTCGTTGGTTGGGTAATATTTTGTGCCTATGCTTAAGACCTTAGACTTTATAAAAAGTCCAAAAAGTCCTCTCATTAGATAATCCATGACCATTTAACTTTTTCCTCCTTATAGAGCGAAATGAGATTTCGTTAGATATTACTACCCTTTACTTTCTCCTTTTTCTAAAACAATCTCAAATTGTCCTGGTTTTTCCATTAACATACTTGGTTTAACGGATACAATAGGAAATTTCCATGTTCCAATCCTTGCAGCCACTGTACTTGCGATATTTCTAGAGTTTTTCTTTACAAATGAGTAATCGTGATCATTAATGGTTATATTTATATTATATTTAGATTCCTCAACTACCTCATCAGAATAAAGAATATTAAGCTCAAAACTACCAGGTTTTGTGAAAAGATCATTTCTTACAGCAACAAGGGGTGCGTGTTCAAGTTTAAGTCTATCTCCAACAGTAACTGCAATATTTCCCGCATATCTAACAGCATCTTTATAGTCCCTTGGGCTTACAAGAACGAAAATAATGAAGTCACTTGTTGATTCTGCCTCTTCAACCAGGTTCATTACTTTACCAAAAAGAGGAATCTTCTGGAATATATCTTCTATTTTAGAGTCCAGTGCATTTTCCCTGGTTTTAGTTATCCTATCAATTGCTTCTTTTGCAATTGCAATACCGCTTATTTTCTTGCTTTTTTTAACTTTATATGCATCTAGTCCCTTTCTTTCAAATTCGTTAAGGGAATATGTACATATTTTTTGCAGTATATTTTTAACTTTTTTAGGCTTAGAAGATGTTCCAATGGATATTTCACCATTTTTAATACCATAAGGAATTCTTTTACTTGCAATATCTTTAAATTCGTCGTTATAATCTCTAAACATATCATTTGATAATATTTTTGCATTTTCTTCATATGCAATTTTTAAAATAAAATGATCTGCCGTTGTACCAGATGGGACCTGCTGAACTTTTTCTTCTTCAAGAAGTTTGTTGAACTCTTCCTTGTTGTCTATTTCATGTCTAAGGGGTGCATCCGCTATTGCAAACGGTTCATAACCTAATCCTTTCAACGCTTCCATTGCATTTAATATGTTATTAAGACTTGGCTGTCCGTCTTTTCCTTTTCCAAAGTGAGCCACGTTGGATGCATCAATAATTACTTTCAATCAATCACCTTACATCTATTTTCAAATTTTGCAAGACACTTAGATTTTCCATCCGCCTGATTTAGGATTACTTCAACAGTATCTGGTTTGATATCAATTGTATTAAAAGAACAAACATCTTTTCCTCGAAGTTTAAGTGAAGAAACTGTTCCTGCAGTGACAAATGTTGTATTACCAACGAACCATACATAAGGCACGTGCTTATGTCCTGATAATACGATATCTGCCCCTCCATCAATTATAGATTTTAGAATGTCACCAGCATCAGTCAATATATTCCTTTCACGTCCTGTTTTGGGAACAGGAATTATATGATGATGAAGGGCTATTATTTTATATAAATTATTTTCTCCAGCATCTTTAAGTTGCGCTTCCATTGAAGCTTGCTGTGACCTACCTATTTTCCCATAATCTATATCTGGCTCGCTGCTATCTAACCCTATAGCACTAATTTCAGGAGTTTTAACATTTAGAGTACCACAATGCTTCTTTATAAGTTCCTCAAAACACTCGTTTCCGATATGCCGTGCATCGTGATTTCCAGGAACTACAAGTAGTGGACTTTCAAAAAGTTCCATGAACTCTGCTGCTCTTTCAAATTCTGCATAATAACCATTGTTGGTTATATCTCCAGTTACAATCACTAAATTTGGATTAAGGTCATTAACTTTATTTATGGCCCGAAGTAAAAGCTCCTCTTTGAAATTGATTGCACCGATATGCATATCTGATAGGTGAGCAATAAATGCCATCTAACTTAACCTCATAATTGCTTCTGCAAGATCTCCATTCGTATCTTTTAATGTTTTAATAGCATCTTCTTTACTTGCACCTGTTTGAGCAGATACAAGCTCTACATCTTCATCAGGAATTTCTAATTCTATTTCTAATTTTTTCTCTTTAGGTTTACCAGTTATCTGGTATGTTTTCTGCCCCATAAAATCCATTATATTTATTTTTGGATTTTTTATCACTACTTCCTTATCTTTAAACTTTATTATGACTTCTGTGGCACCTTTAACATCCTTCATGTCCATGCCCATTTGTTTCATAGCTCTTTGCATTTGTTTAAGTTGTTTTGGGTTCATCCCTGCACCCGGTATCATAATTTACCTCCTTTTCTTGTCTTTACAGCTTGGCCAGTTTTTAAATCTTTTATTTCATGAGCGTTTAAAATTGACTTACCAAAAGCCAGTAAATCATCATTTTCATTTACAATTAATACTTCTTCATTCGCCCTAATATTTATATCAATGTCTATAACGAATTTAGCAAATATACTTTTTCCTTCCCTTGCAAATGGTTCAGCATCACTGTTTACAACCACTCTACTTTTAGGGTATTCAAGAAACTTGTGAAGTCTCTCCGCTCCAAGCATACTTAAAACGAATATCCCATCGCTTGCACGAAGCGTTGCAATCAGATCTTCGCCGTCATAAACATGTCTTATTTTACCAGTTTTTCTACTTTTAACTATATCTACATTGGTACCAAATAGAGCTTTTCCAGCACCTGTACCAAATTGATAATCTGCAATATATTTTATTTTTTCTTTATCATCAAACTGCAATCTTAATTCATTAATATTGAAATTTTCAAGCTCAAAATCAAGATCAAACCTTTTAATAAGACTCTCACTGATTATAACTTCATTGAAATTATTTATATACTCATTTATAATATTTTTAACGAATATTTTAGAATCACCATCTAATAAACTTGGAGACTCATTTTGAGCTAAAGGGTAAATTTCATCAATCTCAAGGGGAATAACTCCAAATGGAACATCTACAACAACAACCTGCAACTGTTCATCTACATGGGAGCTAATTTCTGATTTAAAGCCATTAATCCGGTAGAAATTTCCAAGTTTTTCTAAATCAGGTTTATCTCTGCCAAAATTGGTTAATATATTCTGAATATTTTTGGAGTATGGTTTTTTAAATGACGGCAGTAACAGCACTCTATTTTTTTGAGGAAGTCTTGAAAGACGGCCTAAATGTCTAGCTATTTCCGGCCTATTTAATGATTCAGGGCCTGTATAGAAAAATGCAGAATTTTTATATTCTGGATCATACTCTTCAATTAAGTTAGTATAATTTTTAAGGTTTCGCAGTGCATCTAAAAGATATGGATGGGCCCTGCACCTCTGTTCAACTAATTCAAGTAAATTTCCATCAACAATAGCCTGCCTTATTTTTCTGATTTCTGCAAAACTCACATGAAGGTTATGCTGTGCAATTAGTTTCATTCTCTGTTCTTTTTTCATACTCCTTAAATCATTAGGAGTATATTTAGTGCATACTTCACATGAACACGGCATCTCCAAAAGATCCTGTAATTTATAAGTTCCACTAGGCATCATCAGGCGATCATCCTGAGCATAAAGAATATAAGCAGCTGAATCAAACAAATCACATCCCATAGCAACAGCTAGAGCAAATACCATAGGATGGCCTGCACCCATAAGGTGTCTTGGTCTCGATGGAGGTAAATTAGCCACGGATGCCATTACAATATCCACAACATCTTTGTATTTATAATTTTCAAGTAAAGGAACTACTGCCCCTATAGGATAAACTTCAAAATCCATCTGACCAATTGCTTCGGCGCATTTTGCCCTCAAGTCCGGGAAAGTAGAGCCCTGCACAACAGAGTTCAGCATTAAATTTTCTCTTGCATCTAACGCTTCTTTTGCCCTTTCAAGAGTTATTTCAAGCTCTTTTTCAGCTCTTTCACGCTTTACATAGGGCGGCGTTGGAATATCAAGGGATGTACCAATATCAGTGCCTATCTTCTCTTGAAACTCGATTATTTCTTTGTTAGTTACATCGATATCTCCATACACCGAAAGCTGAAAAGAGCCTGAATCTGTGACAATTGGACCATCAAAGTTTATTAAACTATGTATGCCCTCTTCAAGTGCTTTTTCCTTCAATTCTTCATTTTTATAGATTATATAAGAGTTAGTTATGACGATATCTGCCCCATACTTTTTAACATCAATGGTTTGTTTTCCAGGATGGATTACAGGCATCAAAGCTGGTGTTTTCACATTTCCATGAGGAGTCTTCAGTATACCAATTCTACCCATTGCATCCTTATATTTAATTTCAAAGTTCAATTTTTCACCTATATCATTATATTATTAAATATATCTTTTAGTTTGTAAATTTAATTGTTCAAATGAACTATTTATTCAAAGAAGTTCAATTTTTCACATGGTTATTTGTTTTGATTAATTTGAATCATCAGAGAATTTGCAACGCATTTTCTTTAGCTGTCAAAAACTTTGTTTTTGACGTTGAAGGAAAACCATAGGTTTTCCTGAACCGCAAAACGTAGTTTTGCAGGCGACAAATCAAAAGATTTGTCAGCTGTGATTTTTACATGTCCATTATCATGTTAAAGTTTATACTTCATTATATGTTATATTGAAAAAAACTTTGTTTTTTTCAATCGGAAAAATAAAAAATTTTTCCATACTGGTTAATTTAAGTTGACTTGTTTTAAAAAAATTCCATTATTTAATCAAAAATTACATGATTAATTTAAATAGTAATATTTGCACAATACCCCAAATATGAGTGTAATTTTAAATTTTATAAGTTTTAGATTATTTTATACTTTATTTTCTTCCATTACATTTGTTAATCTTTTTATCATTTCATTTATCCTGCTGGAAGAACTATCCAATTTTGAAGCTTTACAACCACAGATACATTCATCAAATTGAGGGCAAATTATATACTTTACTTCTTTTGATTTTAAATCAGTAAATCCAAGCGCATTAATATTTCTAAGGAGCCTCCTCTTAAGCCGAGTGTCATTAACATCTTTACCCAGGTATATTGGAGTTTTTACAGTCGATGCAAATTTTTTTATTCCCCTTAAAGATTTTCGTTCATTTTCCCTTCTTTCCCTTATTTCATCATTAGACGCATTGAGTTCCGGATCCCTAAAAGGGACCCCTGCATCACTGAGTGCTATCATTCTCTCATCATTATCTGGGAGTGATTTTTCGATTACTCCAGGAACTTTAGATGCCACTGTGCCTCCGCTTTTCCGCCCAAATAATGGACCTTCACCTACATGAAACCCTGCATGTACCATTGCAGACCTGACAGGTGCTGCAGATGTATAAGTAAGAATAATACCCTCATCTTTAAGTATATTTTTCAAAATAAGGAAAAAATCAAGGGTATACAATTCAGGGGATTTGAGTGGTGAAAATGGATCCAGAAATACCGCATCATATTTCTTATCAATTTCTTTAATTACATATCTGGCATCACTCAAGTATATATTAATCTTGATTCTATCGGGTATCTCATCTTTATTGAATTTAACACCAAGAGTTCCATCATCATATAATTTATTCTCCACTGCGCTCTTTATGATATTATAAGACTTAAGGGGGTCTTCAATAAAAAGAGATGATGCAATGGTCTCCCTTGATATTTCAATCATATCAATTTCAATATCAACATCATCACCTAAAAATTCAATACATGAAGCAGCATTATAACCCAGTCCGCTGCATATATCCAGTATCTTAACTTCTTTCTTTCCTTCAAGCTTTGCAGGTTTAACAAATTTCTCCATTGATTCTGAAATTGCCCCGTGATGGGTATGCATCGTCTCAGACTTGTCATTTACATCGTTAGATTTTAACGTATAAGATCCATCTGCAGTTTCTATAAAATACTCCTTTAAAAGGTTTTTTGTCTTGTTTCTTGCGCATTTATTCCCTTTCTGTTCTTCTGTGAAGCATTCTCTGATAATTTTTAGAGCATCGTCTGTTGCAGTTAATGCTTGATAATCACTTTTTGTTTTCATGGTAATCCAAATTTTATTTACTAAATAGTAACAAATTAATTTAGAACGTGCAGATTCAGTATAAATGTTTTGCGCATTCTATGTTGAATTAATCTAAATTGAATTTGTATAAAAACTTTAATTATTAAATCAATGATTTATAAAATTTAAACAATACCCAACATTCAATCATGAACATTTAAAAATATTTATCTATGATACAATATTTATATTTGAAGAATTAAAAATTGAATTTACTATTTTAATTCATTAAATAAAGCTAGATTCACACTAGTATAAAACAGTATATTGGAGGCAAATAAGTGGTAAAAGTTATTGGAGTTATAGGTAGCCCGCGGAAAAATGGGAACACCGCATATCTAGTAGAAAAAGCACTGGAAGCTGCAAAAGAATTAGGAGCCGATGTTGAAAGTTTATACTTGGGAAATATGAAAATGGAACCCTGTAATGCATGTGATATATGTAAATTGACAGGTGAATGCCCAAAAGATGATGATGTAAATGGAATTCTTTCAAAACTTCAGGAAGCCCATGGAATAATCATTGGAAGTCCAGTTTACTTTGGAACTGTAACAGCACAGCTTAAAATACTTATGGATAGATCAAGACCACTTCGAGCTGATTTTAAACTTAAAGACAAAATCAGTGGCGCAATAACTGTGGGAGCATCCAGAAACGGAGGACAGGAAACTACATGTTCGGCCATACATAATTTCCTGCTTATTCAGGACGCTGTAATTGTAGGTGATGGTGCGCCTCTTGCGCACTACGGCGGAGCTGGAGCTGCAGGAGCTGCTGGCGATGTGCAAAATGATGACTATGGCATAGCAACATCAAAAAATTTAGGGAAAAGAGTAACTGAACTTGCCAAAAAAATTAACAATATTAATTAAATATCAAATAAATTAGTGAACTGTTCAATTTTATTACTATTTTTTTTAAAAGATGCAAAAATTGTCTAGAAAAAGGAAATATTTCACCTACATTAACCACTCATTTTATTTATTAGTGCATATAATATTATTTTATCATATATTTATGCCCAACAAAACGACCAAATGGCAATATTTTCATTGGAGAAAACTGCAATGACATTGAATGATCTTCAGATAAAAAATTTATCCCCTTCAAATAGAAATTTGGAAGATAAAATGGATCAAAATTCAAAAAAATCCAATAATTCCCATAATAATTGGAATATATATGTGGTTATGCCGGCATATAATGAAAGTAAGACTATAAAAAAAGTTATAGAAGATCTTAAACAAAGAAATTTAAACATGGTCATTATAGACGATGGATCTCATGACAAAACATATAAAATAGCTGAAAATTCTGTTTATGACCATGGGTTCATTTACAGGCATGTAATAAATAGAGGATTAGGTGCTGCGCTTGAAACTGGAATAAAAGCAGCGCTGGCAAAGAATGCAGATATAATAGTAACATTCGATGCAGATGGGCAGCATAATCCCGATGATATAATTCCAGTATGCAAACCAATCATGGAAAAGAGAGCAGACATTGTAATAGGAACAAGAAATTTTAATGAGATGCCTGCTTCTAAAAAATTTGGAAATACCGTTATGAACATAATAACGCGTATTTTTTACGGAATTCATGTAAATGACTCTCAATCAGGTTTACGAGCTTTCAACAGAAAAGCTGCTAAAGTTCTAGATATAAACTCAAGAGGTTATGGAGTATCTTCTGAGATAATAGGTGAAATTAAAAAATATAACTTAAAAGTAGAAGAAGTTGAAATCGAAACCATTTATACTGATTATTCCATGTCAAAAGGTACAAATTTAATAGTAGGTCTCAAAATACTTGCTAAATTAATAATAGGCATTCTAAAATAATATTGAAGATTAAATAACATACAGGCGGTGCACAAATGATATATCAAGATGTAGGAGCACTTATGGGAATAATTGCCATAATTATTGCAATTTTAAGGCTTAAAAATGGTAAAATGTCATTAGGGATGGCTTTCCTGTGGATTTTAATTTGGTTAATTGTTATATGGGTATCTATATTTCCTAACTCAACAAACATATTTGCTAGTCTGACAGGAATAGGCAGGGGATTAGATTTAGTCCTAATAGTAGCACTTATTGTGGGTTACTATCTTATTTTTAAGATGTACGGCATGATAGAAAATATGGATAAAGAAATAACATTACTTGTAAGAGAAATTGCGCTCCAAAGAGGCAATTTAAAGGAAAAAATAGATGAGGAATACTCAGCAAATCCAGACTCAACAGACGAAAAGAGTAAAACCAGATCAAAATAAACTCATTTATTTTTAGAAATCCAATTAATTCTTTACAGATTTAATCAACCAGAGAGAACATTATGAAAATAGGATACTTCATCAGCCATTTTCCATACGTAGACCTCGTCAACGATGCAACTTATAACAAAGAATATGCCCATGGAGGTACTGAAATCGCTGCTTACCAGTTAGCGCGCAATATAGCAGAAATAGATGATGTAGAGATTTTTACAACATCCATCAATTCTAAAGATTCCATTGAAACTTCAGAAAATATGTTAATACACAGATACAGTACCTTTTTAAAAATTGCAAGCGCTAACTTATCATTTAAAATTTTATACAAACCTTTAAGCTGTAAAATAGACATTGCTCATGCTCATTATAACATGCCCTACTCTGACTATTCTGCACTTAGATATGCAAAAAAAAATAAAGTACCATTTGTGGTTACATACCACGCCGATGCACAGGAAAGTGGAGGAAATCCAATCCGCAACTGGGCGCAAATGATCTACAATAGATCCCTCCTTAAAAATGTTTTAAATGGTGCAGATGTAATAATTGCCACATCAAAGTCGTATATAGATGAATCTAAGTTTTTAGGAGATTACAGGGACAAAATTGAAGTAATACCTAATGGAATAAACCTGGAAGAATTTGATATTAAGCTCAGGAAAGAAGAATGCAGAGATAAATTGGGCCTGCCGCATGATAAAAAAATAATACTGTTTTTTGGAAATATTGTTGCATATAAAGGTCCCCATATCTTATTAAAAGCTTTTTCAAAGGTAAAAAGTCAGTTTAAAAATGTAAAACTTGTTTTTGCAGGAAGAGGTGAAATGCAGGAAGAACTTACAAAATTAGCTGCTGAATTAGGTATAAAAAATGATATTATGTTTACAGGATATGTGGATGAAGGGCTGAAACCATTTTATTACAAGTGTGCAGACATATTCTGCCTTCCTTCAATCACCATGGCTGAAGCATTTGGAATTGTAAATTTAGAAGCTATGGCTTGCGGTATTCCTGTTATATCTTCTAAACTTGGAGGAATTCCAGATGTTGTTGTTGATAGAGAAACAGGACTTCTTGTTAACCCAGAAGATGAAGAATCACTGGCAGAGTCCCTAATATTTTTACTTGAAAATGATGATATAGCTAGAAAAATGGGCGATAACGGTAAAAAGAAAGTTGAAGAATATTCCTGGAAAAAGATAGCAGAAAAAACACAAGGGATTTATGAAAGGTTAATTTAAATGGTTATGCTCTCAGAATTTTAATTCCATCTTTAGTTGCACTTAAAAATGATTTATAACGTCTTAAATTCTTAAAATATATCAAATCAATAGCACTGATAAGCCAGAAGTCAAAAACAAAGAAATATAATAAGAATGATAAAGTTTGCAAGTTATTGCTATATTTTTTAACAAATAAAAACCTATTTTTAGTTTCTAGATAGTCCACAAACAAATTGGTGTTTCTATTAGTGGAACCACCTATTTTATGCCACATTTTCGATTTAAAAGCATAAACCGATTTCCAACCGCTGATATAACCCCTTATAGCCCAATCATTCTCTTCTCTATAAGAAATATATTCTTTATCTAATAGGCCTATATCTTTAAGCATTCGTGCCCTTGCAAGTAAACAGCACCCATGGATGTAGTCAACCTCTTGATTTGCATCATATTGTCCTTTATCAATTTCTTTGTAACCAATATGGCTTGGTTTAAATTTCCATAAATTCTGTTTTCCTCCAGCGAAATTTATAATATCTTTTCTTCCTTTGTAATCATAATAATAAACTTTTGGCCCTACAAACCCAATTTGAGAGTCATCTTCTGCAACTTTTACTAATTCATTTAAAAAACAATTATCAACAACAGTATCATTGTTTAAAAGCAAAATATAATCCGAATTTAAAATATCTAAAGCATACCTAATTCCAATATTGTTCCCCTCAGTAAATCCATAATTTTTATCATTTTCGATAAGAATCAGTTCCTTGTTCATATAGTGTTCATCCTTCAGGGATTCTATTTCATGTTTTAGATATTCTTTAAACTTAATTGGCTTATTTTCGCTATAATCAAAAAAGGGAGAGTTTACTTTTATTTTACCCTTTAAATATCCTTTGATCTTTTCTAAAGATTCATCATTTGATGCATTGTCAAGGAGAATGATGTTATAATTGGGATACTTAATTTTGTAAACTGATTCTAAACATTCTAATGTATCTTTCCATCCATTCCAGTTAAGAATGACAATAGAAACGTGAGGATAATTCATAAGATGCCTTCCATTTTAAAATTTCTTTTTAAACTTTGTCCAGTAAAAAATCGATCTTTGAAAAATTTTTTGTATACTTAAAGGATATTCTGAATCCCAGTTTCCCATGGTAGTATAAACCATTTTATAGTTTTTTCTATGTTTATTCAATAATTTTTTTAATATACTATAATATTCCTTTGAAAAGGAGTCTCCTGCAGATTTATGATATATCGAAGCTGGAACTACATAAACATCCCGTCCCTTCTCATTAACGCTTAAACTATAATCTACAGCATATAAATGCCAACCATTACATACTTCTTCGTCGAATGGAACCATATCAAAAACATTTTTTGGTATTATAAAAAGACATTCATCAAGTGTTTGCACTTTAACAGGCGTGTCGATTTGTATTTTTCCAGAAAACTTTGGAGGTATTCCTTCTTTGATATTACTTATAATTACCTTTTCTTTAGATTTTCCTGCGACTCCTGCAATACCTAAATTTGATATAGGATCTAAAATTAGTTCTAAATCATTTAAAAACGTGTTTGAACATAGATCTACATCTTGATGTGTAAAAATTATATATTTACCTTTTGCTTTTTTACCTTCTTGATTAAATGCTTCTGCAGCTGATTTAAACTTTTTTTGAGTGTTATCAATTAATATAAGTTCATAATTAGTAGTTTGACTATTCAGGCTTTTGAGTAAATAATCATTTAAAATTTCTTCATTATTATACACGCAAACTATTGAAAAAATTATTCCACCTCAAAATGATTATATAAAATCAATTTAATTGTTTATTTCCTTTTTATGATTTGTTTAAATAAGTACCTATCCATATCATCAATTCCGTTAATTAAGTATAATACTGCCAGATATGCTAAAACAGCAAAAGGTGCTAAAATTAACAAATTAATGATCTTGAAATATATAAGGAGTACGCTCATAACAAGAGTACTGACTGTTACTTTTAATAATATTTCATTAATTCTATTTTTAGATACTCCAAAACCAAATTTATATCCGATCATAATGGCACTGCCCACAAGAATGGCTTCTGTCACTACTGTTGCAATACTGGCCCCCACATAACTAAGCGTTGGAATTAAAATTAAGTTAAGTGCAATATTTACAACTACACATACTGCTGAAATCTTGGTAATTATTAACTGCCTGTTTGTAGCCTCTAATAGCCTAATAAATGCTGCCCCAATGAAAGTAAAAACTGTGGTCCATATAAGTATCTGCAGAGCAATGATTGATCTTTGATATCCATAACCAAATATCAAAATTATAATATTATCTGCTAAAATTGTAACAGCTGCTCCCATTGGAATTCCAGTTACAACCATTAATTTAAAATATTTTTCAGTGATTAAGTTCAATGAATCTCGTGAAGAGAGATGAAATTGTGACATTGATGGGAAAAGAGTGGTATTAATGGTAATTGGGACATACAGCAAAGCAAGAATCAACCTGTACGCTGCATTATACCAGCCTACTACCTCGTTCCCTTGAAATAATGAGAGCATAACCGAGTCTATATATGTATATACCATACCTGAAATTCCTGTTAATCCAAAGGGTAATGCTTCTTTTATTGCAGATTTCCAAAAACTCCAGTTAAGTTGCATTTTGTAAGGTGGAAATTTCCAGATATAAACAAGAAAAATATAGATCAAACTAATTACACTGGATATAAAAAATATAAAAGCAAATCCTAAAACACTGAAACCATAGTATATTCCAATGATAACACCTGCAAATAATAAGACATTGGTTAATACCTGCCCGATTGATTGATATTCTATTTCTTCATAAGCCTGGAATAGGGAATTAAAAATTCCATAAAATGAAGTTAATATGCTGTACAATGCAACAAAGTAAACAACATTTATAACTTCCTGAGGATAACCCATTAAATTTATAACTACTGCCACAAGTCCGAATGTCAAAGCAGCTAAAATTAGCTTAATTAATACTATATTACTGAAGTATCTGCCTGTTAAAGATTTATCCCGCGCTATTTCTCTAACGGTTAAAGTGTTTAAACCTAAATCTGCCAGTATACTGAATATACCCGTAAATGCAAGAGCAAATGATAAAATTCCATAACCATCAGCCCCGAGATAGCGGGCTATATAGATCATATAAAAAAATGCAAATATATAACTTATAATTTGAGAAACAAATAAAAATACGGTATTTTTAGCTATTTTACGGGCTTTACTCATATTTAATCTCTCTTTTTAATTTAGTTATAAACCTACAAATTAAAATATTAAATTTGATTTTATCACATATAAATTACTAAACTTTAGTAAAAATCTGTTATTTATGATTTATCTGAGCAATGATATTATCACTTTTAAGACATTATAAAATTATTCAACTCCATTGAAAGTTATATTAGTTAATATCCATTTAAATTCACCTAGTTTTTGTTTTTTTCTCCCAATTAATTCAAGTATTCTTAATAAGTTAACTGGACTTATCCAAGCATAATTATAAATAATAATAAAATAATAATATTTAGTAGTTACTTAATAACATTAATAAATTATACTTGGTGTAAATCATGGATATTGGAATAGTTCACCCCGAATTAATCTATCCCCGCGGTGCAGAAAAACAGGTATGTAAATTAAGTTACTATCTAAATAAAATGGGGCATGATGTTACAATATATACATTTGAGAAGAAAGAAACATGTGTTTTCAATTCATTACTTGAAAATATAGAAATTATTTCTTTAAATGAAAAATGGATTTCTGGTCCATTCTACAGTTATAATTTAGTTAGATGGCACAGTTTAATTAAGAAATTAAGCGAAAAAATTAAAGAACATGACATTATAAATGCACACAACCATCCTGCTCAATGGATATCAAAATATACCGATATACCAACAGTATGGACATGTAATGAACCATATCAACACAATATTTCCAGTTATATGAAAAAAATGTATTCTGCCCACAGTTTAATAGATAGAAAACTAACAAGGAGCACTAAATTAATATTGTCATTGAGTAACAGGATAAAAGAGCTCATCAAAATGAGATATCCAGATAAAAAAGTGGACATCAGCTACTCTGGTGCGGACCTGGATCATGAAGTTAAACATGAAACTAACGAATATTTTGACACCATATTCGTGGGGCCTATACAGCCCCAAAAACGCCCCTTTGATATAATAAAAGCATTTTCTTCAATCGATGGAAATATAGAAAATGTAAGGTTACATTTTGTTGGAAATACAACCAGTTTAATTTCTAAAAGAATGAAAAATGAAATGATAAAATATGCTTCAAAAAATGATATTGAAACTATTTTTTATGGTTCAGTTCCAAATGATAAATTATATGAACTTTATAACATTGCAGATATATCTATTTTCGTATCTGAAGCAGAACCATGGGGAATATTCCCATTAGAAACTATATTAGGTGGGATACCAACTATAATATCGGATCAATGTGGAATAAAAGATATTTTACCAGATGATAATCCTGTTGTAGAAACTGGAAATATCAAGCAATTAGCTGATAAAATAATGGAGATTAAGAATAATTACCATGAATATAAACATAGAACAGTTAAAACTTCAAAAATGGTCTCAAAAAAATATTCTTGGGAAGCTTACAGCAGGAGAATGGAAAATATTTTAAAACAATGTAGTTAATCAAATTTATTTAATAACAGTGAAATATTCTTATAAGTTAAATACAATCTATTTTTAGTTGATTAATAAGCAAAGTAATTCAATACAAATTATTTAAGCTTCTTATTATATATTTACCAGCCCAGTGGATTTAATATATAAATTAAAGTACAAATAACAATATCCAATAATATAGTGAATAAAATGTCAATTTTAATAACAGTAGGAATAGTTGCCAAAAATGAGGAAAAATATATTGAAGAAACCTTAAGAGGCATCATAAACCAGAGCATAAATACTTCATTAATTGAAATAATTGTTGTAGACGGCAATTCCTTTGATAGAACGCGTGAAATTGCAGAAAATATTTTAAGCATGTCAAATGTAAAGTATAAAGTTTTAAATGAAAAAGATTTTGGTTTCTATGGCCTGTGTTTTTCAAGAAATCTTGTAATTGATAATTCAAGCAAAACCACCAAATATATTGCTTATACAGATGCAGACTGTATTGTTGATAAAAATTGGCTTAAAATGCTGTACCAGCATATCGAGAAAAGTGGAGACGACATTGCAGGCGCTGGAGGCCCAAGACTGGTATCCCCAACAGAAGATAAAAAAGAACTTGTAATAAACAATTTTTTAACCTCAAATATTGCATCTGGAGGAAATCCAGCTTTTTCTAAAAGAAATGTTGCGTATTTAGACAGTATTCCCAACTACAATTCAATTTACAAAAAGGATATAATATCCAGATTTAGATATGACGACAGTCTAATCATCTCAGATGATAATGAATTGAATTTAAGACTTAAAAAAGCAGGGTACAACTTCATCTATGCTGGAGACGCTGAAGTCTACCACCGCGAAACAAATTCCATAATTGAATTTGGAAAAAATATGAGGAATTATGGTGTAAATATAACAAATACCATAAAAAAACATAGATTATTTAAAATTAAACCTTTTCTATCCTTAATATTCGTGTTATACCTTATTTTTTTAGTCCCATTATATTTAATAGTAGGGTTGATTATTTTAATTCCACTTATACTCTATTTCATATTTGCAGTCATAATATTTGCAGAAATTATTTACAAAACAAAAACCATTTACTCTTTGATAATTTTTGTTTTATTGCCGGTTCAACACATCTCATATGCATATGGAATGATCTATAATTTCTTATTTGTTAGACCCGTGCGTAGAAACGGTAATTAAATTCTAAAATATTCATTTAAAACTTATTTATATACTTTTAATTTAGGATAGGCTTCATTATATCCTATGAAGAATAATTTATAATTCTTAATTTATTGCGTGAAAAAAATAGTGGATTAAATATAAAACATACGTAGGATAATATTTCTTATCTTTAACTTCAAAGAAAATGAACTTAATAAAACAAAAAATACGCTAATAGAGGGAAAATTATGGAAAGAATTTTTGAAGATGAAAATTTTGATGATGCCTATCAAAAGGTTATCAACCTAACTGGAGGCATTATATCAATGAGAGAAAAGGAAAGGCTTGCTGAAATATTTGAAATAGAAAATTCATTGATAATTACAGTTGATTTCCTAAAAAGAGAGATATATGCAGAATTTGTGGAAGACAATCCCAAGAATTATGCCATTATTAAAAAACAGTTAGCTGATTCAAAAAGGATAGTAGGGGACTTAAATTTAAAATTTATTGATATTTTCAACTGAAAATACAATTAGTCCCTAAAAAACTTATTAATTAAAAAATCATTGACTTAATCAATTAAATGGTACTGTTAGAAATCAAAGTCTTTAAATCTAAAATATATTCTACAAAAACAATAAAAATTTTGATCATTTACAATATTTTTTTTGTTCAATAATTATTTAATCAATGATCACCTAATGACTATACAATAACAAAAATATAATAATAGCTCCCTACTGATTTTATACCAAGATTAATGCTAAGAACATTGTGAGTAAAATGATATACTTTAGAGGCTGCGTTGCAAGAGAAAAGCTTAATAACATAGCTGAAGCCACAGAAAAAATACTAAAAAAGGCAGGCATTGATTATAAAATATTAGAAAATGAAACCTGCTGTGGATCCTTTTTACTTAGAACTGGATTTGCCCACGATGCAAAAGAAGTAATGAAAAATACATTAAAAGAAATTAGGGAAGAAAAGATAATTACTTCCTGTGCTGGCTGTTATAAGACTTTTAAAAAAGATTATAAAGAAATTTTAGGTGTTGAACTGGATGTTGTGCATACCTCTCAACTTTTTAATGATTTAATTAAAGATGGAAAAATTGAGCCACTATTTTTAGATAAAACAGTTACATATCATGACCCATGCCATTTAGGCCGTCATCTTGAAGAATATAATGCCCCTCGAGAAATTCTAGATAATATTTCCAATCTAGTTGAAATGGATCGAAATAAGGAAAAATCAAGATGCTGCGGTGCAGGCGGTGGAGTTAGAGCTGCATTTCCAGAGATAACTGAAAATATAGCCGAAATGAGGATAAAAGATGCAGAAGATGTTGAAGCTGAAATTCTTGTAACTTCATGCCCATTTTGTATTTTAAATCTTAAATCCGCATCTAAAGATGATAAAAAAGTGCTTGATTTATCTGAGATAATTATATTCAAATAACTTTCATCATAATTTTAAAACCGGAGTTCTAGAAATGGATGATGCCAAATTAGATGCAATGAGACGATCATTTAATATAATTGAAACCAGAAAAAAGAAGCTTTTAAAAGATGAAAATGAACGCATAAGTAAGCTTCAAGAAAGAGTAAAAGAAATAAGGGAATACAGTATTGGAAACCTTGAAGAACTCATAGAAACTGCAAAAACTAGATTTTTAGAAAATGGAATGGAAGTTATTTTTGCAGAGAACTCCCATATGGCCCTGGATGAGATTTATAAACTAATTAAAGATGAGCCTATTATAGCAAAATCTAAATCAAACAACGTAAATGAAATAGGACTTTCTGCATTTCTAGAGAGCAAAGGGATAGAAATTGTTGAAACTGATCTTGGAGATAGAATAGTTCAAATGGATCCTGAAAGTTACGGCCCTTCTCACCCAATAGGTCCAGCTGCACACTTGGATATGGAAAAAATAGCCCAAATTGCATCAAAAAAATTCGGTGTGGAAGTAAAGCCTGAACCTAAATCTATCTTAGATATATTTAAGGCAGATATTATAGAAAGACTTGCAAATTGCAATGTAGGTATAACTGGAGCAAACAGTGTAGCTGCAGAAGACGGCGCATTAGTTATGGTTCATAACGAAGGTAATATCAGTTTAGTATCCATGAAAGATACCCATATAGTTGTAGTAGGAATCGATAAACTTGTAAGGACAATAGAAGATGCAGTAAGTGTTGTAAAACTTGAAACAATATTTGCAACTGGAAAAAAAATCCCTGCATACATAAATGTCATCACATCACCCTCCAAAACAGCAGATATTGAACAGGTGCTTTTGAAAGATATGTACGGTGCAAAACGAGTGATAGTGATTCTTCTAGATAACGGAAGGAGTGAAGCACTTAAACAAAGTAAAGAATGTTTGTTATGTATTGGATGCGGCAGTTGTATTGTTTCATGCCCTGTTTACAATGTTACAGGGTCTGATTTTGGATACAGGGGATATTTAGGTGGCAGAGGAATAGTTTTAAGTAATTTTATAACTGATAATAAAATATGTTTCGATTCAGGACTCTTTAAATGTACATTATGTGGCCTATGTACCCTTGAATGCCCAGTTAACATAAAGACAAATGAAATGATTGAAAAATTAAGGGAACGGTCAGTGCAATCAGGAGTTTGTCCAGATGAACATCACGGAACTACTGAGAAGATCAAAAAACAGGGATCACCTTTTTAAATATCAAAAAACACTTATGATATAAAAATTAATTCAATAAGAACTTAAATAGAAATTATATAAAAATATATATAATGTTCTAAAAAGTTGTGATAAAATGGACATTTTATGATACTTAGTCATAGAAATAATATAAAAAAATTGATTTGATTGAAAACGGAGGTATAAAATTTGCTTCTCTTAATAAGCCCAATAAACACCGAAGAAGCACTTGAATCTATTGAAGGCGGTGCAGATATAGTCGATGTCAAAAATCCAAAAGAAGGTTCACTCGGCGCAAATTTTCCATGGGTCATTAAAAGTATAAGGGAAATGACACCCAAAGATACACTTGTAAGCGCTACACTAGGCGATGTTCCATATAAACCCGGCACAGTATCACTTGCAGCCCTCGGTGCTGCAGTTTCTGGAGCAGATTACATCAAAGTAGGATTATATGGTACAAAAAACTACGATGAAGCACTTGAAGTAATGAAAAATGTTGTAAAGACAGTAAGAGATTACAGAGAAGATGCAATAGTAGTTGCATCAGGATATGCAGATGCTCATCGAGTTGGCGCAGTTGATCCTATGGAAATACCAAAGGTAGCCGCAAGTGCAGGTGCAGATATTGCAATGGTAGATACTGCAGTTAAAGACGGAAAAACATTATTTGATTTTATGGACACTGAAAAATTAACTAAATTCAACGACGAAATTCACGATTACGGATTAAAATCAGCCCTTGCAGGCTCAGTAAAAAAAGATCAGCTTTTAACCTTACATCAAACTGGATGTGATGTAGTAGGCATAAGGGGAGCAGCATGCATTGGTGGAGATAGAAATTCCGGTAAAATTCACCGAAGTGCTGTAAGTGAATTGAAGAAGATGATAGATCAATTCTAGTTAATTAAAAAGCAAATATAAAAAAAAAAACAAATTGTAAAATTCTATAAGTAACTTACAATTTGTATTAAATCTTGATCCTATTTACTATTTACAAAACGTATTTTCTTAAATTACGTTTTGTTTAAAGATTTTCTAAGCATAACATCAAAACCAAGTTTTGATGATAACTATTTCATTAAAGATTAAATGGAGGTATTTATGTACTCTAAAAAACTAAAAGAAGCTCCAAGCGGGTATACATTCGATGATTTTTTATTAATACCTAAGGCTTCTTCTGTAGAACCAAAAGATGTTAAAGTTGAAACACAAATTTCAAGAAATTATCGTATTAATATTCCTATTATAAGTTCTGCAATGGATACAGTTACAGAATCCAAAATGGCAATAACACTTGCCCAGGAAGGTGGACTAGGAATTATACACAGGAATATGACTATAAGTGAGCAGGTAAATGAAGTCAAAAAAGTAAAACAATCCAGTGACCTTACTATACGCGATGTAATAACAATAAGTCCAGACGCATCCATAGCGGAAGCAAATGAAATAATGGATATAGAAGAAGTAAGCGGACTTCCTGTTGTAGAAAATGAGATTGTTGTAGGAATAATAAGTAGAAGGGATATTAAACCTATCATTAACAAGGGTTCTAAAAAGAAAGTTAAGGATATAATGACAGAAGAAGTCCTGACTATCCCTGAATCAACTACTCCTGATGAAGCACTGGATATTGCCTATGAAAACAAAGTTGAAAGGCTACCTGTAGTTCGAAACGGCAAAATAATGGGAATTGTAACTATACGTGATATCTTAGAGCGGAAAAAATTCCCTAATGCATCAAGAGATAAAAAAGGGAAATTTATGGTTGCTGCAGCAACAGGACCCTTTGATTTAGAACGTGCTATGGCTCTTGATGATGCAGGGGCCGACATTATAGCAATAGACGTCTCTCATGCACATAATTTACATGTTGTAGATTATGTCAAAACAATTAAAGACAACATCGATGCAGATTTACTTGTTGGTAATATTGCAACAGCCAAAGCTGCAGAAGCATTAATAGCAAAAGAGGTCGACGGACTTAAAGTTGGTATTGGACCAGGATCTATATGTACAACAAGAATAGTTGCTGGTGTGGGTGTTCCACAGCTTACAGCAGTGTCAGATGTGGCAGATATTGCAAGAGAATCTGGAATTCCTGTTATAGCAGATGGAGGTTTAAGATTCTCGGGAGATATTGCAAAAGCTATAGCAGTAGGTGCTGATGCAGTAATGCTTGGAAGTTTACTTGCAGGGACACACGAAGCTCCGGGCGATGTTGTAATTATGAATGGAAGAAAATTCAAACAGTACAGAGGTATGGGTTCACTTGGAGCCATGACTGGTGGAGCTGGTGCAGGAACAGACCGCTACTTCCAGGAAGTAAAAGGACCAATGAAGCATGCTAAACTTGTTCCTGAAGGAATAGAAGGAGTTGTACCCTACAAAGGCCCTGTAAATGAAGTTTTATTCCAGTTAATAGGAGGACTTAAGTCTTCTATGGGTTACTGTGGTGCAGAAGACATTTCAGCAATGAAAGAGAAAGCAAGGTTTGTAAAGATCACAGCAAGCGGTATGACAGAAAGTCATCCACACGATATTACAATAACCAATGAAAGTCCAAATTATCCTACAACCCGTTTGATGTAAAAACATCACATACTCCTTTTTTTATTTTTTAGCTAATTTTAAATGAGGTTCATTTTATGAAATCCATTATAATTCTGTGTGGCGGTAGAAGCCGTAGAATGGGAAAAGATAAAGGTTCACTTGTTTTAAATGGTAAATCAATGCTCATGCATGTCTTAGATACTATTAAAGGCATTGTTGATGAAATTGTACTGGTTTTAAGGGATCAAGAACAAATTGATAGATATAAACTCATTTTAAAAGACATAGATATGTCAATTAGGATCGTTACAGATGAAACAAAAGATCAAGGCCCCCTGGTTGGAATTTTAACAGGACTTTCATATATTAATTCAGAATATGCTCAAATTTTACCGTGTGATTCTCCATTTATTTCTAAATCATTTGTTTTAAAGATGTTTGAGATTGCAGGAGCTAAAAAATTTGATGCAGTTGTCCCAATATGGGATGATGGACATATTGAGCCATTGCATTCTATTTATAAAAAAGATGTAGTAAAAATAGGCAGAAATCTGGTTAAAAACGAACAATACAACGTAAAGTCGCTTATTGATAACTTAAATGTCAAATATGTTGATGTTGAGGAACTTGATGAGAGCACGATGAGTTTTCGAAATTTAAATACTATTAATGACTTCGAAAATTATTAAATGAAATGAAAAATAAATTTTAATAGATTCAAGTTAGTATAAACAATAAAATTTTCATTCTTGTATATTTAATTTTAAAACTAGCATTCTATCAAATAAATGACTAAATGTAATTAGTGAAGACATATAAGCACAAGAAGTACATTATTCTGGAGGATATATCTGAAATATTAAAACCAGCCTCTTAACAGCTTGATAACAATATTTATTTTAACTATTTATAGCTTCAAAATCAATTCATAATATAATAATAAAAAAGCTTATTAACCATACGCTCTAAAAATATATTTAGATCTATAAAGAGGGGCTTAAAGTGGTTAGACATAAAATTGTACATTTTATAAGGAATAATCCAGATTCATACCCTTCAAAAACTTTTCGTTTTATGTATAACTTATTAAATGGGTTAAACCTATTATTATCAACTTTAACCGGATATATTCCATTCCATACGATACGCAACATACTTTATCGCAACATCTTTAGAATTAAACTTCCAAAAGATTCCATAATTTACTGGCGATGCCGGTTTTTCAGGCCTTCAGGCATTAAAATTGGTCATAATTCAATAATAGGCAATGATTCATTCTTAGACGGACGTAAAAATATATACATAGGCAATAATGTTAATATCGCTGGAAATGCGCATGTATATACCATGGAACATGATATAAACAGTCCTTCCTTTGCATCTGTTGGATCTCCCGTTTATATCTGTGATTGGGTTTACATCGGTTCAAGGGTTACTATACTGCCAGGAGTGACTATTAATGAAGGCGCAGTAATTGCATCAGGATCCGTTGTGACAAAAAACATTGAAAAGTGGACATTGGCTGGTGGAGTGCCTGCAAAGTTCATTAAAGAAAGACCAGTGGTTAAATATAAATTAAATACTAAAAATAAGGCTTTTTTCCAATGACAACGCGATATTAAAATGAAATTTAAAATTACAGTAGGAAAAACAGGTATAACGGATATGCCACTAAAATAACGTTTAAATTGATTCATTTTTCTTAATGATACCAACAATTAAACCATTTGCACTATTGAATGGATGACCATACTCAACATTTGCAATGTCGTCCCAGTTAACTTCAATCCATTGATTGTCCTTTGTAATTCGTTTTAAATAATGGGTTTCAGTAAATTGTATTTTACCATTATTTAACAGCTTATCCAGTGTAGAATTATATCCAATAGGTAATGTAACAACCAGTTCACCGTTAGTATTTAATAAACTTTCCAAATTTTGGATTGCCCACAGTATTTTCGTAGGTTCCTTCGAGTTTTCATCGAAGCCAACATGTTCTAAAGTTGAAATAGTTACAATCAAGTCATAATTTTTAGCAGATTTGAATTCACATACGTCACAGTTGATTACATTACTTGCCACGTCATATTTATCCACAATATCATAATTAACAGAGAAATAATTAGAAAAAACATTTCCTACTTCAAGAATTCGCTTCCCCTTCCTTTTTTTTACAATTTCCCAAACAATTGGAACTTCCACCGCTCTTTCATTTTCCCAAGTAGTGTTATACATATGATAAAAGTAATTATATTTTTTTCCATTGAAATAGAATGTTTTTAATGGTTTAAATGTGTTATAATAATGATATTTAAGAATTGCTATTAACTGGCTAAACTGATTAATTTTAGATCCAGATAAAATTATTTTTAAAATCTTAAACACATTGTTCACTTCCATTTTTATATCTCATAATTTTTAAGCGATTATAAAGTTAGATTAACCCTAATGGTGTATATTCAGCACCTTTATTTCTCAAGCAGTAAATTAACAAAATTACTATAACCATTTTGGGATATTTGGCATGTTTTAATGATTTCATCATTATCTAGATGCTCCAAACATTTTTTTTGGCCATTTATTAAATTTATTTTGAATCCGTATTCTTTTAGTTTTTCCAGTAACTGTTCTGGTTCAGTACCCATATTTTTGAGGCCCATAGGCCAGAATTCCATCATAATTTTAATGGACTCTTTTTTTAAAAGAGAATCGGCTCCGTTAACAATAAGCCCTTCAGCACCCTGAGTATCCATTTTAATCAGTATATTATCTAATTCAGTAAATTTTTCATTAAAAAATGAATCTAATGTTGTTGTATTGACTTCCGAGAAATTAATTTTATCAGGAACATTATTTCGAGCTAAAGAATGAGTTCCAAAACTAAATTCATCTAAAAATATTTTAACTTTCCCTATATCATTCGAAACAGCTTTTTGAACTGTCGTAACATTATTCAAATTATTAATTTTTACATTCTTCAATAAAAGATTGTAATTATCAGGTACCGGCTCAAAAGAATAAATTGAGCCTTTTTTAATTATATTTGCACCGATTAAAGTGTAATAACCAATATTAGCACCTATATCAATCAAAATTGTGTCTTCATTAACTAACTTTTTGAATAATTCTGTTTCATATCCTTCATAAGTTCCATTAAGAATTAAAGGAACTAATCCAGTTTCTCTGGTGTTTACATATAATTTAGTATCAGGAAGGTTTACTAGAATTGTGGTATTAGGGTTAAACCAGTCATAACAACTAGAATAAATTGAGTTTATACCATATATTTCAGGCAGATGCTTATTATAGAAACTGTATACTCTGGTTAAATATAAAAAAAATATTTTTTTCATTTGAAACATATTTAATATTATTTGAGTAATAAGTAATAAATTTAACTATTATTAGTACAGTAATCTGTCTATTTCGCCCATTTTTACAGGGGCAACCCTCTAAACCAACCAATAGAAACATATTTATTATAACTAGACAATATAGTATTACATAGTTACCATTTCCCATTATTATTTTATTATAAACCGTATATTTCAGTTTATATTAAAATATCCATTTTAAAATCAGATATTATTGCTTCAATTAATGTAAAAATATCTAATAGTGACTCAATACATTTTATAAATAATACTAAATAATTATTTTATAATAATACCTATTTAAACAGAACATTTCAGTTATTAAATAAGATAGAGAGTATATTTCATGAATTCAATACATAAAATAGTGAAAAATACCAGCATGTTATTTATAGCCCAGATTATAGGTTATATCTTGCTTTTTTTCATTGCCATGTACACAGCCCGATATCTTGGTACCAACGGATTTGGTAATCTATCGATTGCTCTTGCTTTAACAGGCATTTTTGGAATTTTTACGGATTTAGGTATCGGATTACTTTCTATAAGAAATATAGCAAGAGATCTATCTTTAAAAGATAAATATATCACAAATATACTGCTAATAAAATTTTTTTTGAGCATTTTAACTTTTGGACTTATTATGGTAACTGTAACTATCTTTAATTATCCTGGAGATATTAAACTTCTAATTTATCTAATAGCAATATCTACAATAATCAATGCATTCTCATCCCCATTTAATGCTACTTTCCAGGCATATGAAAAAATGGAAATACCTGCTATAAGCTCGATTATAAGCAACGTTATAGTTTTTTCAGGAGTTTTTGTTGCTATCTATTTTAATAAAGATATATTCTTTTTCGCCCTTTTATACATCATTAGCAGTTTAGCGTGTTTACTATTTAATTTCATGGTTTATGTATGGAATTTTTCGTTTCCACTTGCGAATATCGATTTAAAATTATGGAAATATATTATAAATGATGCTTGGCCCTTTGCATTAATGGGAATTTCTGCAAGTATTTATTTATGGATAGACTCACTATTACTATCTATAATGGTAAGTAGTGAAGCAGTAGGCATTTATAACTCTGCTTACCGGATTTTAATGATTTTATATGTTATTCCTGCTATTTTTATTGCAGCATTGTTTCCAGTAATGTCAAAACACTTTAAAACTGCCAAAGATTTATTAAAAATAGAATACGAAAAGGCGTTTAAATATTTAGCCATTACATCCATTTTTATTTTCATAAATGGAATTCTTTTTGCTGAAAACATTATAAAATTAATTTTTGGAAATGAATATTTATCTTCCATTTTAATTCTTCAGATATTAATGTTATCTGTGCCCATAATATTTTTGAACTCACTATCTGGTAACATTCTGGCAGCGACCAATAAACAGAGGTTTCTTAGTATTGTAGCTATTTTAAATGCTTTGTTAAACGTTACTTTAAATCTCTTTTTAATTCCCAAATACAGTTATATTGGTGCTTCAGTGGTTACGGTTCTTACAGAGGTATTAGGATTCAGTTTAACATTTCTATATATCAATAAAAGTTTCTTTAAAATTTCTGTAAATGAATATATATTTAAACCACTTTTAGTTGGATTTGTGTCTGCTATCTTAATTTATTATTTAAAATTAGCATTACCCTGGTTTTTTGCAGGTATAATTGGTCTATTTTTGTATTTAACTATTTTATTTGTATTTAAATTAATTAATGAGGAAGATAAAAACTTATTTAAACAAATTTTAAGGGGCGATATTAATGAATAATCAATTAATTAAGTCTAATTTTGATTTTGGATATAAAAAATGGAAATTAGACCCAATATATGCTAAATTAACTCTTGAATACGAAAAAGGAGATATATTAGACATCGGATGTGCAACATGTCAAATGTATGAATTTCTAAAGAGAAATGGTTGGAAAGGCAAATACTATGGAATAGACATCCAAAAATATGAAGGTTATGCATACCCCAACAAAGTTAATTTGATAATAGGCGATGCTACACAATTAGACTTCCCTGAAGTAGATACTATACTCCTATACAACATTTTAGAACATGTAAACGACCCAATATCTTTATTAAAGAAGTCATTAGACTCCAGTAAAAAAAATGTATTGATACATATACCTAAACGAAATGAAAAACTGTGGAAACATGGATTGGCGGAATTTCATCAGCTTGATAAAACTCATATGCACTGTGGATTTTCTAAAGCTGAAATATACAACATCGTAAGTAATAGTGGAGGTTCAATTAAAAAATACAATGAGACTGATGCCAAAAATGCAATAATAGGCATAAATCTATGGGACAATATAATACCTAAATTAACTTTCATACTACTAAATAAAACTTTCTCTTCAAAAACATTCTATGAAAATATCTGGTTGGAAGTAGTGAAAAAATGAAAATAGGAATATTCACTCCTTATTTGAGGGCGTTTGGAGGGGGTGAAAAATATATTTGTAAAATTGCAGAAACTTTAAGCCACCATCATTTTGTTGAGTTCATTATTCTAGAAGATATAAACAAAGAGAAACTGGAAAATAGGTTAAACATTAATCTGGAAAAAATAAGCTTTAAAAAAATAAACCTTAGGAAATTAAAGAATATTTCTTTATTTAAAAATTTAGTAATTGAAAATATATCTAAAAATTATGATATCTTTATAAATCAAGAAAATAACACTACAATCTCTGCTAAATCTAAAAAAAACTTTTATATATGCCAGCAACCGATATTAAAGTTGGATAAAACTTTCTTTCAAAAATTAACCGATCCCTTTTTTTCTGACAGTAATCTTGAATCGTACCAAAAAATAATTGTTTATTCTCAATTTATAAAAAAAGAAATTAAAAAAAAAGTCAAAAACGAAATAAAAGTTGTATATCCTCCTATTGAAAATTTTAAACCATTTAAAAAGGAAAATATAATATTAAGTGTTGGAAGATTTTTTGTTGGATTTCACAATAAAAAACAGCTTGAAATGATTAAAATATTCAAACAGCTTTATGATGAAAATGTTATATTAAATAACTGGGAATATCACTTGGTAGGCGGAATTGTAAAAGATACTAAAGATATATATTATTTAAAGACATGTCAAAAAGAAGCACGAGGTTATCCAGTTTATATACATACCGATGTTTCATTTGAAACCCTTAGAGGATTTTATGGTAAATCTAAAATATTCTGGCATGCCACTGGATTAAACAAAGACGAAAACGATTATCCTGAGCTAATGGAACATTTTGGAATTACTACTGGAGAAGCAATGTCAGCAGGATGTGTCCCTGTTGTAATTAATAAAGGAGGTCAGCCTGAAATAGTCCAGGAGAAAGTTGATGGGTTTCTTTGGGATACACCAGATCAATTAAAAGAGTATACGCTTGAATTAATAAAAAATGATTTATTATGGAAAAATATGAGTTTAGCTTCAACTTATAGAGCTAAACACTTTGGAATAGAAAAGTTTATCGCCAATGTCAAAGAATTATTTATAATTGATAATGAAATTAATTAGATAGTAATTTGCAGTTTATAATATCCCATTGAATTTGCTTGATAATTTATATTTATTTTTGATGATTTATAAAGTGATTATTTAATAATTGATTTAATCCATTCAATACACCTTTAATGAAATTTTTGTTCCTTTCAAATCCATTTTTCTCTTTTAATGCACTGCAGAAATAGTAAAAGTTTGTAATCCAGAAACCATACACAAAAAAGTACAATAAAAATGAAATGTATTCAATTTTACGGGTATTTTTCTTCATAAACTTGATCTTATTGCGGGAATAGTAATATAATTTAATCGAATTGTTGAAAGACGTTGAAACCTTATGCCATATCTTTGATTTGGGAACATAAATAGATTCATAGCTTGCTTTAAATCCCCTCTTGCATAAATCTGCTTCTTCCCAGTAGGCGAAATAACTGGTATCTAAAAAACCTATTTTTTCTAAAACCTCTCTATTTATAAGGATGCATGAACCTTCAACATAATCAACTTTATTTACTTTATTATATTGGCTCTTATCAACCTCTTGATACCCCAATACTTTTAGAATACCAGTATATGGGTTTAAAAATCCCCGGCAAATGAAATTACGTCATTTATTCCTTTATTTTCATAATAATGAGTTTTAGGACCTAAAAAAACCTATTCTCCTATTGCCCAATTTTTACCAGTTCAGTTAAAAAATTTTTATCAACAACGGTTTCATTGTTCAAGAGGAGTATATAATCACTTTTAAAGTTTTTTAGGGCAAATTTGATCCATATACTATTACCCCCTACAGATCCATAATTCTTATTATTTTTTAAAACTATAAGAGAACTTGATTTAATAAGATCCTTATTAAATAATTCTAATTCTTCTTGAAGATCATGAAAATAAATGGGCTTATTTTCATTTTATAATTAAAAAAATTCGGATCTTATCAATAACACAATACTCCTTTACTTTTTCTACTGAATCATCGAAAGATGCATTATCATCAAAAATTGCCTGATAATTAGTATAGTTAATGTTATAATGATTCATTAATGGATACCTGATTTATGTTTTCTTTTTCAAACAGAAAAGGCCTAATGCATAGTTACGTCCAGAGGGTTTGACTTCTCTGGCTTCATTTTCTTCACATTTAACAAAAACGTTTTCAGAATTATTCTTATAGTATTCTGCATCAATAATTTCAAAATGAGATTTAATCTCTTTAAATAACTTACTATTTTTATTATAAACTCTGTGCAGTGGGTATATAATTTTTTCTTCACCATAAGGTATAGTAAGAATTAAAATCCCATTATGGCGCAAGATATCTCTTGCCTTCTTAATAGCTTTAATATCTCCATCAATATAATTAGGTGAGTTATAACGGCCTTCCAAACCAATATGTTCAATAGTGGAGCACATTACACAAACATCATAAATTGAAGAAAATGGGTATAATATAAAGTCACCATTGATGTAATTTATTCCATCATAAGGCAACTTTTTATTTAAATCAATACCATCAACTTCAAAATCCATTTCTTTAATAATACTAGTTAATGGAGATGCAAAACAACCAACATCAAGAACATATTTGTATTCTTTATCCAACTTAATTAACTTTCTAATTACATAAGGGTATTCAATACATCTATCACCTGTTAATGGGCTTTCCATTGGATCGACATTAATTAAAGGCTTAATAATATCTACACTTTTGAAGAATATTTTTTCTAACATTTTATCACCTGTTATATTTTAAATAATATTTCATGACATCTAAAATATTTTTAAGAAATTATTCCTTGTTTCTGATCTTTAATAACAGATCCACCCTTTAAACACTCCTTTAATGAAACTTTTGTTCCTCTCAAAACCTTCTTTTTCTTTTAATGCACTGTAAAAATAGCAACAATTTGTAATCCAAAACCCATATCCAAAAAAGTACAGTAAAAACGAAACATATTCAATTCTACCTGCATTTTTCTTCATAAACTTGATCTTATTACGGGAATAATAATACAATCTACTAGAATTGTTGAAAGACGTTGAAACCTTATGCCATATCTCTGATTTTGGAACATAAACAGATTTGTAACCTATCTCAAATCCTCTTTTACATAGATCCGCTTCTTCCCAGTAAGCAAAATAACTTGTATCTAAAAAGCCTATTTTTTCAAAAATTTCTTTGTTTATAAGAATACATGACCCTTCTACATAATCAACTGTACTTACCACGTCACACTGACCTCTGTCAATCTCTTGATATCCTAACACCTTTGGCATGCCTTTGTAAAGATTTAATAACCCTCCAGCAAATGAAATTATATCCTTTCTTCCCCCATTATCATAATAATAAGTTTTAGGGCCAAGAAAGCCTATTTTTTCATTTTTTTGTCCAATTTTTACTAATTCTGTTAAAAAATTTTTATCAACAACAGTGTCGTTGTTTAAAAGGAGTATGTAATCACTTTTAAAGTTTTTTAAGGCAAATTCAACCCCTATATTATTTCCACGGGCAAATCCATAATTATCCTCGTTTTTAATGACTAAAATATCCTTTTTGTAGTTCAATTTATCAATATTTTCATGTTTAAATGATTTTAATTCCTTTTCTAACAGACAATGAAAAAAGATAGGTTTATTATCAAATTTATAATCAAAAAATTCTGATTTTATGTTTAATTTTCCTTCACAAAATTTTTTTATTTTTTCCATTGAGCCATCATCCGAAGCATTATCAACTAAAATAACTTGATAATTGGGATAAATTATTTGGTATAGTGATTCCAAACATTCTATTGTGTCTTTCCAATTATTCCAGTTAATAATAATTATAGTTACATGGGGAACATGTTTCATAATCTTACTC
The DNA here is from genome assembly GCF_038562635.1 of Methanobacterium sp. Lineage (NCBI taxonomy): Archaea > Methanobacteriati > Methanobacteriota > Methanobacteria > Methanobacteriales > Methanobacteriaceae > Methanobacterium > Methanobacterium sp. Next base: position 350,676 of record NZ_JBCFBO010000001.1, read on the forward strand.
TCCTAATATGTGAGTTATAATCTACAAATGATTATGAAAAAGCAAATAGCTCATCTAATAAACCTTTTAACATTATTAGATTGTATTTTAGTGAATTAAACGTAGATTCAACCGATCGGTACTTATACAAAAAATAAAACAGTTTAAAAGGTGATGCTAACGAACTGACTATTATATTGCGAGTTGGGAATAAATTATACCGAATACTATAAATTCCTGTTAAGTATGCATCTCTAAAAGGGTCTGGATCAGGATAATGATCAACAACAGGACCGACCACTTTTTTCCATTTATATCCTTTTTTCTCAACCCATTTTTTTATAAATTCGTCCTCATAGATCATTAAGTCAAAAGGAATTAATATGCCCTCAACAGATCGTGTTTTTATCAAAGTAGCAATAGTATAACCCCTTGTATCCACTCTTCTTTGATCCACCACTTTTTCAAAAGTTGTAAATTTTGGAATAGTTGTAGGGTTATGGTGGATAAAATTACTTTCAATGGCCCCTACTTCACAATCTGAAATATAACTGATTATTCCTCTAAACCAACCCTGTCTTAAAATAACGTCACTGTCAATGAATACAAACCATTCTGTATCCACATTTTTTATGCCAATTTCTCTGGATTTACCTAAAGCTGCTTCTGTTTTGATAATTTTAATATTAAATTTATTCTTATAACTCTCTATTATGTCCAGTGTCTTATCAGTTGAAAATCCGTCTAAAACAATTAAATGACAAACAGGTATCTCTTCAAAAATTGATTTTAAACATTTATCTAAAATAGTTTCACTATTTTTAGTACACATCACTACATCAATTTTCATTTTAATCACATGTAAAGATTTTTCAGATTATTTAAAACTTTTTATGTCGTTAAGGTTTTATCAGTAAATAATTGAAAATTATTATTTTATGTACTGATAAATAAATTTGAATTCTATGTCGATCTTTTTAAAAACGTCATTTAAAGAAGTCTGGTTTATAATCAAATTATAATTACTGGGAAACTCTATATTAAAAGCGTAGTTATTTTTATGTTTTAATTTAAGGATGTCTCCAACACCTTTAATATTTTTAAAGAGTGCTAAGCTCAAGTCATGAAAGTGCATCATGTAATAATATACTCCAAAAGTTCCACCATATTCTATTCTTAAATCTTTACTTTTCATCATATGGTTCAGTTTATTGGATTCTCTTTTGGTTCCTTTATACAGTCTGTCTGCTGCCAGTATTTTATTAACCTTCAAAAAGTTGTATTTCTGCCCTATTCTTAGCCAGAATTCATAATCCATGCACAAATAGATATCTCTAATCTTATTATCTTTAATTATCTTTTTTCTAAAAAATACGGCTGGCTGACAAATAAAACATTCTCTAAGAAGATGTTTATAACTCCAATTGGAAGTTTTACATATCTTTTTTATATTTCCAAATTCATCAATTATTACTTCATCCCCATAAATGACGTCCACATCCTGATTTTCATAGAATTTATTTACAACATATGAAAAAGTATTGTAGTCCAAATAACAATCATCAGAATTAACCCATCCGATAATATCGCCATTTGCCATTGCAAAACCTTTATTTAAAGCATCTGACTGACCATTATCATGTTCAGAAATCCAATTTAAGTTGTATTTATTCTCATATTTTTTTAAAATATCAATGGTATTATCTATGGAACCTCCATCGATCACAAAATGTTCTATATTCTGGTAATCCTGATTCATCACACTTTTAATAGTATCTTCAATGTATTTACCCTGATTATATGATGGAGTTATAATGGATACCAAAGGATTCTCAATCATTTTATCATCCCCATTAATTTAATAAGTGAATAGTGTAAAATAAACTTTAAATTACACTATCTGATCATTTATCCACCAATAAGTTTTTTCTAATCCTCTTTCAAGACTTACCTGCGGTTCCCATTTTAACTCCTTTTTAAGAAGGGTTAAATCAGCGTTGCGGCCTCTAACTCCCTGTGGTGCTGAAAGATCATAGTTTTTCCCTATCTTTTTCCCGGAAATATCGATGATTATATCTGCCAGTTCATTGATGGTTACTAAACGATCACACCCTATATTAAGCGGTCGATTATAATCAGATTTCATTAGCTGCATAATTCCGTCTATACAATCATCTATGTAACAGTACGATCTAGATTGCTTTCCATCACCCCATATCTTAATAACACCAGGATCAGGAGCGCTAGCTACTTTACGACATAAAGCAGCTGGTGACTTTTCTCTCCCCCCATTATATGTTCCTTCAGGGCCGTATATATTGTGAAAACGGGCTATTCTTACTTCAAGATCTGTATCCCTTTGATAAGCTTCGCAGGTCTTTTCAGTGTATAGCTTTTCCCATCCATAAAAATCATCTGGATCAGCAGGATAAGCATCTTTTTCCTTTAATCCACGGTTATTAGGGCTTTTTTGGCGATAAGTAGGGTAAATACATGCTGATGATGCAAAAAATAATCTTTTAATCCCCCCATCTGCAGAAGTTTGTAACATATTAACATTCATAAGTACATTATCATGCATTATTTCCGCACCTACTTCTGTAATAAATCCTATACCTCCCATATTAGCTGCAAGATGAAATACATAATCTACATCAGCAGCAGCTTTTTTACATGATTCGGCTGATCTTAGATCAAGAGTTAGATTTTCAGAATAATATGGCTCCGAAATGTAGTTATCCCATTTGATATCTACAGCTCTAACAAAATTACCTTCATCATAAAGTTTTTTAGCTAAATGACTTCCTATAAATCCACCAGCTCCAGTAACTAATATTTTTTTCATTTAATCCCTCACTTTTTTCATGAAATATTCAAAAATTATACTATAACTAATACTTTTAATATTAAGCATATTGATATTGCCATAATAAACAGGATATTTTCTTACTAACGTTTTAAAAAGTGTTTTAAAACGAATTATCCAGATTTATATATACATTACATTATTAAGGCAAATTAAACTCCCCATATGGCTTATTTATTCTTGATCATGATGACACCTCCGGATAATATAAAAATTCAGCATTACCATTATCATAAATAAGATTCTTGCTTTTTAAAAATTCAAAATAATATCCGTCAGTTATATCTATATAATTCAAAACTAAACGTGAATTTTCCAAAGAGGGGATATAGATAGTACCATTTTTAACATTCCAGCACCTTAAAAACAGGAGCGAATTTTTCTGAATACGTGTAGTGTTTTCTGTAAACTGATGAACATCAAGTTTAGGAACCTTGAAACTCACAAATCCACCACCATACCAATCACCGTATACCCTATCCTTACTGTTGGTTACCCCATTCAGCCAGTTACAAGCCTGTATCTCAGATTCTGTGTGGAACGGCCAGTCTGCTTTATAAAGGGAAAGGGGCATGGAAGTGGGTGTTGCACCAGTGACTTCAAAAACAAAACCAGTAGCAAATAAAAAGTAAGGAATTAAAATAAGAACTGCCAGTAACTTTAACGATTTCCCTATTGAAGATTTCTTTGTTAAAGGTATCCCCGTTAAAGATATATTTGCAAAGGATATCCTTGCTAAAAGTTTCCGGATTAAAATATTAAATCCTTTTCTAGAAACTACATTTGATAAAAACTGGAATACCATTAAACCTCCCAAAATACAAAATGGAGCGAGTACAAATAAACAAATATGGAAAATACGTGTTATATTGATTTTTGAAGCAAAATAAGGTAATATTATGCTTAATAAAATTATAAAAAGATTAATCAGTGCTAACGATACATAACTCTTATTAAAATATTTTCTATATCGAGTTAACATTCCATAAACTCCAATAACAATTAAAAACTGTGTTATGTACTGCATAACTCTGGCAATTTGCCATACGATTTCTGATGAACGCATTTGTCCTATACCTAAAGCCTGCATGACATAAGGATCCATTCCATACGTGGAAAAGAAATTGGAGTAAAGGTTTGTTAAAATGCCGTTACCTATTTTTACAACTGATAAAAGGGAAGAACTCTGCGAAATGTATATGTACCACCCCATAGAAAACGTTAGAAATATCAAAACATATGTAACAGTGATAGCATTTAAATTAGCCTTTTCTGGATATTTTAATTTAATTTTAAACTTCCCAAAAAAGTTATTTATATTATCTTTCTCCATTAAAAATAATAAAACCACATAACTACCAAATATAATCAGATATAGATAGGCAGCGGTGTAATGAGATACCACAATGGAAAATAAAAATATAAGTAGAATTATGTTCTTTTTTAAAAAGTCATTTGATTTGTTGAATATCAATAATAAAGATACGACTATAAAAAATTCAGCTAATTCCTGTCTTGAAAGCCCAACTATCTCAAAAAAGAAAGAAGGAAATGAAATAAAAAAAAATGCTGCTAAAAATGAGATCTTTTCACTGCAGAAGTTTCTATACATAGAAAATAATGCCAGCGGAACCAGGGACAGCAAAAAAGAATAGATGATTTTAAGAATCCACACGGGACTTAAATTCAGTAAAATAGAGTAAATTGGAGGCATTATTGTTATGCTCAACATAGCATTCAGGTTGGTATGGATTTGAGAATCCCAAAACGCATTATTAATAACAGTAGATAACGTATAGTACTCTAACTGGATATCTCCCCCTACAATATCCCCTGAAATAAGTGAATGCGTCCATAAAATTCCTAAAGAAATAGAAAAGATATAAAGAGAGTACAATTTAACAGATATCTTTTTCATGAAAACAATGATTAAAACAGAAATAGCCATCAGTGAGTAATTAATTAAAATTAAATAATTATTTTTATAGTTAAAAACTATAAAAGAACTTAAAATAGCTAAAAAAGGAATTAAAATCGGCAATAATCCATAAAAATTTAATAAATATCCCTTAATGAATTTACCATTAATGTGAATGTTGAAACCTTCTCCAAATTTATAGGCAACTAAAGTTAAACAAGAAGTCATTAATATAAAACTTGAAAGTAGAGGCCATAATGAAAGAGGTTTAATAATTCCAATTAAAGGTAGTAAAAAGTTTAAAGATACTCCCAAGAAAAATGTAAATGATATACTCAAACCAATAACACATAATAAATTTTCAATGGAACCCAGCTGTCTAGGTTTTAAGATGGATAACAACAAAGCTCCAGGAATAAAAGTAAGATAAATAAACCCTATGATTTGCCTAAAAACAGGTGAATTAAAGCCTAAAGTTTCCAGTACTATTAATCCTGAAAGCAGTAATTGTACCACCACTGAAAACAAAATTAAATATTTTAAATTTTGGTCTATGCTACCATCTCCACATGTTGACCATAAAAAACATCTGCAGCATAAACCATTTTGTGACCTTTGAGTGTGCGCAACTGAAAATTATTATCCTTCAGCTTTTTTACTACATCATGATACGTTTCTTTCCCCCTAAATTGATGATATGCCGCAATTACCATATTGGGCTTAAATTTGAAAACTTCTCCCATTCCATCTAAAGCTTCAACTTCAGAACCTTCAATGTCCATTTTAATAAAATCAACTGTTTTAATATTTAATTCTTTTAAAATATCATCTAAGGTATCAACCTGTAAAACTAGACCTTCAGAAGTTTTTTCAGGATGATCCTCTACAAATGTATGAGAACGATTATATTGCCCCTTATTCATTTTTAAATCCTTTTTTGAACTCCATATTCCTTTATTAATAGTTATAACATTTTTTAAATTATTTAATTTTATATTTTTCTTTAAAATCTTTAAATTTTCAGGTTCTGGTTCAATAGCTATCACTTTACCTTCATCACCTACAATTTTAGATGCCATTACAGTAAATAGACCAAAATGCGCACCGGCGTCAACCACGATATCGCCTTTATTTATGTGAATAAATTTTCCATAGATGTTTTTATTGAAAATTTCATCGAGTATCATGAAAAAAGAGCCAAAAAATGGATAATCCTTGATTTTATTTACTTTACTTCTGTTTAGATATTTTAAATAAGCATAAGGATTTTTATCAGGCAAACCATAAAAAGCCAGACCATCATTAGTTTCCAGGTACAAAATACCATCTTTACATGTTCTTATATTGCTTATCAATTTTTCAGCCTGATAAAAAGGGTGATCGGCCAAATCATAAATAAAATAGTTTAATCTGTCTTTAAATTTGCTTTCAGGTATTATTTTGGTTAAAAAAGTAAAAATCTCAAACTTGTTCAATTTCAGATGCTCCCTTACCATTTTTATAGACACATTCAACACGGCCCATAATTGAATCTATATTAAAAATATTTTCAATATAAGTCCGTATTTCTTCAATATTGTAATTTTCACAGCTTAAAATATCCTTAATAGCCCTATTAATCTCATTTTTATCATTTTTTACCACTCTTCCAAATTTCTTCGCTAAATATGCATTACCACAGTTTTCAGTAGTAATTACAGGAGTTCCACACATTAATGCCTCAACAACAGTATTTCCAAAACTTTCAAATAAAGAAGGCAATATATAAACGTTTGCATCTGTATAGGCCTCTAATTTTTCTTTTCCATAAAGGGGACCCACATATAATATTTTATCAGCAATATCAAGCTTTTTAATCAATTTATTAATCTCTTCAAGATATCCATCATCTGGACCAACTATAACAAGCATTGTTTCATTCATTCCCAGTTCTGCATAAGACTGTAAAAGCAGATCAATTCCTTTAACCTTGTTAATCCTGTTTAAAAAAAGCAGTATTTTCTGGTTATTTAACCCATATTTCTTCCTGAAACTTCCCTTTTCTGTTGAAACATTAAAATCGGATAGTTCAATTGGATTTGGAATAATTTCAATGTTTTCTTTAGTTTCAACAGGAACATAATGACTTGCTTCCAGTTCAGTTGATGCAATTATTTTAGAAGCGTCTTTCAAAATTCTTTTACCATATATTTTATCAAATATCTTTTTTAATATCGTTTTATTAAAAAAAGGTATCATTGCACCATGTGTCTGTAAAATATAAGGCTTATTATATATTTTAGAATAGTAGCTAACTGCAACGGCCAAAATACTTCTGTAGTCATTAACATGAATTATGTCATATTTACTGATATTTTCCCTTATAAATGAAATAAAACCTATAGGCAAGAATAAACGATGATTAAATGCTAAATAATTGCTTATATTTCTGAAATAATGTACATTAATGCCATCTAAAGATTCTTTACGCCGTACTCTTAACCTTGAATTTGAATCATCCCCAAGATCAGTTGTACACACGTCAACTTCATGCCCTCGTTTTACCAGTTCATTAGCCAGGTTATAAGAACTTCTGGTAATTCCTCCAAATTTGCGGGGAGGAAATGTACATGTTATCATCAAAATTTTCATCTTACACCCCGTGAGACAGTAATTTTATCTGAAACGGTTTCAATAATTTCTCCTCTCTGGATAGAAATCCAGGTATAATAGAAGATTTCATTAAGCAATTACTCCCTTTAAATCATCTGACGAAAAAGGCAGTCCCATTTTTGCCATAGATCTCGCTTCTAAGGTGGAGAGCTTAGCTTTAAAATCTTCAGGTTTTTTCATGAGACTTTCAAGATAATCTTCAAATTTTCCTTCCAATATGTCATCAGGAGATATCAAAGCAGACGATGTCAACCCTGTATCTTCTGCAAGTGATCCGCACTTTTGAAAATAGTTAATAATAATCATAGGAATGTTTGATAGATAAGCAAAAACACAGGAATGGTATCTCATACCTACAAATACGTCGCAGCAAGAAAGCAATGCTAAACTATCTAAGGGATCTTTTTTATAGGGAATAAGTATCACCCTATCCTCATGATTTAATTTTTTCCCCAAAATTTTGGTAATTTGAACGTCATCCTCCTTAGATTTTCCTTTAAATGTAAATAAATAAATTAAATTCTTTTTATCAGTTGAAAGCCATTTTTTTAGCGCTTTAACTATTTCATCAACCATCAGCATGTCTCTTTCTGGATCATTATGATAAATACTGAAAAACGGGAGAATTGACATGCCTAAAATTTTATTTCCTGTTTTGTTATGACATTTACGTGGCTCAAGGAGAGCTGAAAGGTCAAATGAAAGTCTAACTTTATTTAAACCCAAATTTTCCAGCATATTTAAAGATATACTGTCTCTTACACTTACAAATCCAGATAGTTTGCATATACTTTTAGACAAAAACTTACCGATCTTCGTGGTGAGCGGCTCAACCCCAATGCCCAGAAGATAAACCTGTTTCCGCAGTAATCGTGAAAAAAGAACGATAGATAATATTAATGTTAAATTTACAAATTGTCTCCCCGTATTGGTATGATCATACATAAAAGTCCCTCCCCCCCATAAAACTGCTGAAGAAGATAGAATTTCTTTTAATATAACAAATAGGTTATTTTTTATGAACCTAACATAGTTTTCTGTTTCCGCTGGAATTTTTAATGAATCATCTGAGACTACCACAAATTCAGAAAGAGGATTTTTCCTGAAAAATTCCTGTATCAATGCATAGATCATAGCATCATCTCCAGTGTTTTTCCAGCCGTAGTAACCAAACATGAAAATTTTTTCCTTCATTTTATCCCCTATTTTTGCAAACAAAGATTTTATCATAAGCTAAAAATCGATTAGGTACATAAAAACTTTCTAAAATGTTATAATTTGCCTTAAGCATTTTTTCAAAATGCCCGTAATCCTTTATATCACCGTGCCAATGGGGATCATTTGTCCCAAAACGTCCGTTTAAGGTATAAATTTCCATTAATAATTTTAAATACCAATTTTCAACCGATACAGCGATGATTAAAATAGATTCTTCGTTTAAAAAACTTTTTAAGTTATTTAAAGCTATTTTTACATTGTTTACATGCTCAAGTACATCTAAACAGAAAATAAGATCGAATTTTTCTATAGAAGAGGGATTTTCTATGTTATTTTGGGAAAAAGAGTAGTTTTTGTCCTGTGAAACCTGATCACTGATATTGGCTGCAACCTTAAGCAGTTCATCAGAGTATATATCAATCCCACAAATCTGGGATTCCGGATAAACATTACTTAACCGGTTCACCAGAACTCCCAATCCACATCCAAAATCACATATTCTCAACTTTTGATGGTTAAAATATTTTTTGGAAAGTTCAAGAGCAAGTTCCAGGCGTTTCCAGCACATTATATTAAATATAGGAATAAAATAAGGCCCTATTCCCATATGTGTTTTATACGACTGTGGAGTTGCATTATAAATCTGCTTTTTAAAAGTATTTTCAATTTTGACCCTTCCGTTTTCCATTTTAAGGAAATCATTTACTTTTCTGTTGTACTTCATTGAGTACCCCCTCAAACTCATCAGCGATACAATTCCAGTTATAATTTTCAACTAATTTTCTAGCCTTATTTCCTTCAAATTCGGCTTTATTATTTTTAATCAGTTTAATTGCTATTTTTAATACATCTTCTGGTTTATTGGCGTATAAAATTCCATTATTATTGCCAAATTCTCCCATTATTCCCTTAAGAGGAGTAGTTACAACTGGCTTTTTCATGGCCATATACTCATAAATTTTTATAGGAACTATCTCTTTCATGATCTTCTCATCAGGATAAGCAGGGAGTATGCATACGTCTGATGAAGCTATAAATTCAGGTATTTTTTCATATGGAACCTTACCAGTCAAAATAAGTTGATTATTTAAACCAAATTTTTCTTTTATATCTCTTATTTCATTGTAAGCATCACCATCGCCTACAATTAAAAGTTTAAGGTGTGTATAATCCTTTTTAACTTTAGAAAGTTCTATGGCAACTTCTTTAAGCCCTGAAAATTGATATAACCATCCCATAAAAAATACAACAATATCATCATCATTTATCCCATATTCAGCTTTTACAGCACTACCACTGATACTTGGATCAAAATTCTCAAGATTAACCCCTGCACCAATAACTTTAGTCTCCTCCGGAGTAGATCCAAGATTAATAACATAGTCTTTAAGCCTATAATTAATAGTAAGTACTTTATCCGCTTTTTTAAGAGCTATTTTCTCCATTATCCGTCCAAGGGGATGAAGAAACTTAGCAGGAATGAGTCTATGGCTCACATCGATCCAATAATAAACAAAAGGTATATCATGCTTTTTAGCTGCTTTACCTGCCAAATAAGCCACGATCCCCAAACTTAAGATTATGTCTGGTTTAAATTCTCTAATTTGCCTTTCAATTTCTTTTTTTTGACTATAAAAAAGAGATAAATAATCTAAAAATGGAATTTTAACGATTCCAGGGCGTATAACAGTGACCTCCACGCCTTTATGGATTTTGGATACTCCCCGAAAAATTTCTCTTTTAGATTTGAATTCCCTCCTGCCTTCACTCTTCCACAGTATTTCAAAATCAATTACCCTAATTTCATGTCCCCTAAGGGAAATCAACTCTGATAAATGATGTTGTTGACCAGGATTTCTCTTAATATAATCTGTATTTTGAACCAGCAGTATTTTCATCTTAATTACCTATGCAATATCAATATCTCCAAAGGTTAAAAACCAGTTTTTTGAAGAATAAGCAACATCTGGAGCTATAATGTCATCATCAGCTTTTACTACGAAAAAAAATTCTTTAGGAGAATATTTTTTAGGTAACTTCAAAAATCCAGCTTTTTTAAGTACATCAAAGTACATGGATGTATTAAGCATTAAACAACCCATAATATCCATATCATTATCTTTAAAAAGATTATAAGCGTGCAAAAGTAACGAACAAGCAGTATTATCATCAAAAGTAAGAATATCCACGACAAGTCCTAACTTGAGGTCGAACATAGTATCCTCCCTTAAAACTATATAACCTTTTAAAACATCATCTTCAACAGCAGAAAATATTTTATAATCGTAACCAGGGCGTTGGACATATCTCCAGTTAAGATATTTACTATCACGTATTACGGCGATTTCAAATTGATTTGAGAGTTCCTGCCATAATAAATCAAAATTTTCATTAAAACAATATATCTGATTAATTAATAAATTTCTATTTTCTGATTTAGTTTTGGAAACAAAAATTAAATGGTTAAAAGCATCTGCAACTGGATAAAGGCATTTTTGAACATATGGATTTTTTATATATTTTTTAACGAAACTTCTTGGTTTTAAAACCTTTACCAAAAGTGGCAGTGAATCAACGTATTTCCATTTTATTCTTTTTTTATATCCGGGAAAGGAAAAATTATTGGGAAAAGTATAGACAATATGGACTCCTAATTCCTTTAACATTTTAAAGGATTCATTAACAAGTGTTGAAAATAAGCCCATTCTCCTGTAATCCGGATGAGTCATCACATCCACATTCATCCCAGATTTTAGGGTTTTATCCCTGAATTTTAACCTGATTGGAATTGTAGGCCTTAAACTTATAACTTCGTCCTTATCATTTACTGCAATCAGGATTTTACCTGATTTAAATTTCCAGTTCCATTCATCCTCATCGAAAGTTTCATCATAAACCGCTTTTCGAAGACTAAAAACTTTTTCTTTATAGTTATCTGTATATTCCTTAATAATGAAACTTGAATTCATTTTCTGCCCCCATTTATTTTAAAACTAACATATTGTAAAAATCTTCTAACTTTAAGAAGTTATAATCCCTTTTTAAGAGAATATTTATGAATTTATCAAGTATTTCCATTCCATTATTATTTTTATAAGTTCTTTTGAGTATTGGACCGTATAATGGAGAAATTTTATTAAACTGAATTTTTTTGGATGAATTTAAGTTCTTTAAGTCATGTAAATGAAAACTAAAATTAACAAAATTAGGTAGCTTGCTTATATTTAAAAGAGCAATATATGGCCTGCCTAAAAGTTTTAAATAACTTAAAGAAACAGGAATTTTGAGAAATTTAGAGAATGTAGTGATTGGAAATTCATTTAAATTAAAATCAGATAAATGATGAGGTATGGATGGTAAATTTAGACCATTATAAAAGCCCGGCCTTAAAGATGGAATTATACTGGAATCAAATTTGAAACCATCAAATGATAAACTTAAAAATAGTTCCTGATTAAAAATACCTGCTTGAGAGCGATATCCCTGAGGATAATCACCAAAAAAATTGTAAAACGCAGCCTTACCTTTCTTTATTTCACATTTATGGTTAATTTCTCCTAATTCAGGGTGTGAATATGTATGCAGTTCAAATTCCATATTTAATTGTGATGAAAAATCTTCCACAATTTCAGGATGTGTTTCAAAAAGAGAACCCTGAACAAAGCAGGTTAATGGAATAGATCTTTCTTTAAGATAATTTATTAACTCGTCAGCTAATAAAAATGCTTCATGTGACGGTTCTTTAAGAAGACCGCCGTGATCTTGTTCTAGATCAAGTGTTATACATGCTATCTTAATGTCTTTTAATTTTTCCAGATCAATGAAGTTATATTTCATACATATCCTCATTAAAAACTTTTAATTTTTAAGTGCAAATCTTTGCTTTTATCAACATATTACCCATAGATTGCAGTGCTTGTGTTGTAAAATACAAATCATTAGTTTTATTTTCCCCATTTGGGAAAATTATCCTGCCATAGCCTAAAATATATGGCCATGAATCTTTCTTCCATCCTATAACATCGTGCCAGCGGAGTCCATTTTTTGAAGCCCATATATGTGCATTTTCATCCCATTGAGAACTAATGCCCTCACTGTTCCCTTCTACAGTGGTAGCAAATACTTTAAATTTTCCTCCAGTAGTAGTTGAATAATGAACTGGACCGTCAACCTGTGTTAGCTTCTCAATGCTTTCATCACCGCGCATATATCTGCATATATAGTTCTGACGGGTGGGAATATCAGTTCCCCAGTAAACATGTTTTTTAGTAAATGTTAGACTCAATGTGCGAAACATCTGGCTACCAGAAGCAATAGTAATCCATGTATCTCCTTCATCTTCAGAAAACATGATTTTACTCTCGTTATCTTTATCACCAGTACATAACCACACGTTCTTTGAGTATGGATCAAATTGCACGGAATGGATATGTCTAATATTATCTAAAGAGCATATTACATTCCAAAAATGTCCATTATCACTTGATTTAAATAATTTAACCCCGGAATCACGATTATTATTTAAAAAATACTCTCCAAAATAGCAGTTGCCCTTATTGTCTTCACACAATCCTTTTCTTAAAGGACCAAATCCTTTATGAAAAGTATGAACAATACTGATTTCATCATCTTTAATATGGAATATCTGACCACTAGCGACCGCTAGAATTGCCCCATTTGTCAGTTTTATAATAGCTTTAATACCTAAACGCAAAGCCCTTGAAAATAACCCATATTTTCCCATAAATCTAGAATAAAAAGGTACAGGCAAGCTTATAACTCTTTTAAATGTATGACCTCCATTTTGACTTCGAAAAATTGTGTAGTTTGAAGATGCCAGTATCTCTTTATCATCCATATGCTGGACAACAAAGTTTGGTATTTTTTCTTGAATCTTTAAGTGCATTTTAATCTCCACAAGCCTTATTTATCTAAGATTACTAGCTGAATTATAATAGAAACTCATTATTTCAAGCTTCCAGTTGAAATTCTAACATTTAATTCATTCAGACTTTCGAACAGCTAATATCTTCGCCAGAATCCATTTCATATTTTCTATTAACTAATTTTACGTCTGTTTTAATGTCAAATTCTGCACTTTTTTCTATATTGCCCCAATTTTCAGCAAACCAGCTGTAAGTACTTTTTAAACCATTTTTAAACTTCATTTTTGGCTTGTAATTGATTAGATCCCTCGCCTTTTCAATAGATGAGATTAGTTTCGTTTTTGCATCCCAATTTCTGCGTGGTGCATACTTGATACCCATTTCATTTCCTGTGAGTTCATTTACAGTGTTTGCCATATCTATAACTCTGTTATCTTTTCCGGATCCTAGATTTATTGCTTCCCCAATTGCTTCTTCTTCTATTCCCATTGCAAGTATACCTCTCACTATATCTGTAACATAGGTCCAGTCCCTTGTCTCTGAACCATCACCAGTTATTGGTAAAGGATTTCCAGTCATTGCCCAGTAAAAGAAATTAGGAATTACATTTCTATATTTTCCAGGTACTTCTCCAGGGCCAAAGAGATTAAAAAATCGAGCATTAACAATTGGAAGCCCATATAGATTGTAAAAATAGTTAGTATAAAGTTCACCAAGCAATTTTGTGACTTGATAGGGAGTATGCAATTTTATAGATATATCATGTTCTTTGAATGGCATTTTGGAATCTAACCCGTAAACGCCACATCCTGAAGAAGAATATATAAACCTTTTAACTCCAGTAAGCTGGGCATACTGCAGGACCTTTAAGATTCCAATCCCATTCACCATCAGGTCTTTTTCAGGATTGTCCACAGAATTTTGATTAGCAAAATGAGCAGCTAAATGGAATACATAATCTGGCTTTTCTTTAAAAACCCTTTTTAATACTTCATCATTTAATATATCCCCCTCTATAAACTCAATATTTTCATATTTCGGAATATTCCACCTGTAAGCAGATGAAAGGTTATCCAGTATTATAACCTTTTCTGCATTCATCTCGGCCAATTCACGGGAAAGGTTACTCCCAACACAGCCGGCTCCTCCAGTTATTAACACTATTTCATCTTCATAATCACTTGATACACTCATTAAAATCCCTTCTTCAAAGTTAACACCTGAAATCTACTTTTAAATTAAAAAGGCCCATTTGACTGATATTACTATATTGTGCATAAGTAATATATAATATTAACTACTTACTTACTTACATTAAAAATAATAATTAAACCTGAATCAGTAACTGGCAAAAATTAGTGATCATGATATAATGGAGGTCAAATAATAATGGAAACAGAAAAAATATTAGTTACAGGTGGAGCTGGATTTATAGGAACTAATCTTGTAAATGAATTAAAAAACAGAGGCCATGAAGTTACCACACTCGATCTATTACATAACGATAAAAATGATTATGTAAGGGCAGATGTTAAAAATTACAGGCAACTTGAACGGATTTTTGAAGATAATGACAATTTTAACTATGTTTACCATCTTGCTGCTGAATACGGCCGTTGGAACGGTGAAAGTCACTATGAAAATCTCTGGGAAACCAATGTTATTGGAACAAAACATATGATCAGATTACAGGAACAATTAGGTTTTAGAATGATTTTTTTCTCTTCTGCTGAAGTTTATGGTGATTATACAGGGATTATGAGCGAAGATGTAATGGAAAACAACCCCATTAAAGACACGTATCAAATGAACGACTATGCAATAACCAAGTGGGCGGGAGAGTTGATGTGCATGAACTCCGCCGCAATGTTTGATACAGAAACCGTTAGAGTAAGACCCGTAAACTGCTACGGCCCTCATGAACATTTTCATCCATATAAAGGATTTATTCCATTATTTATATACCACGCACTATTTAATAAACCCTATACTGTTTACAAAGGCCATAAACGGATAATTGATTATGTGGAAGATACTGTAAGGACATTTGCAAATATTGTAGATAACTTCAAAACTGGAGAAGTTTACAACATAGGCAGTAAACAGGAATGGGAACACGACATCAAAGAATATTCAGACATTGTTTTAAACGCTGTTGGGCGCGATGACTCAATAGTGACCTATAAAGAAGCCGAGGCATTCACCACAAAAGTGAAAACAATTGATTTTTCAAAAGCAATAAACGATCTAAAACATGACCCTAAAGTTTCACCAGAAGATGGTATAAAAAGAACTGTTGACTGGATGAAATGGTATTATCGAATAGACCAGTAGAATTGTATTTTAAAATTAATATTAAATAGTATAAATCCAAACCACTCAAAGATATCAATTAACAAATAAATTTTAATTAAAACCCACATATTTCCTTTTTTTGTATATTACTCAGTTATCAATTTAAAAAATGCTATTTTTCAATTAATAAAATTGCCCCTTAAAATTTATATTACTAATCATTATTTTCATAAAACCTAAAGATTTAATAGGAAATAATAATAAAATAATATAGTAAAGTATGAAATTACATACTAACCTAAAATTCATACAAACTGAAATGTGTTATTCAGATTAATATAATCCCTCTAAAATCAAAATTTTGATTTTAGGGGCGTGTAAAAACCATTGGTTTTTACAGTTGCGAAACAAGTTTCGCAAACATGTAAAAAATCTCTGATTTTTTACGGTTGAAAATCATAGATTTTCAAACACCAAAAATTCATAGAATTTTTAGAAAATGCGAAGCATGCAAAATTAAAAATTTCGCAGGCGTCAAAAACTTTGTTTTTGACAGTATTTTCTAACTCCCAAAAATCGAAGCTTGCAAAAATCTCTGATTTTTGTGCTCCAAAAATCCTATGGATTTTTGAGAGATTTTTGAGGATTTTGAGCGAGTCAAAAAATGAGTAGATATTATGGCAAAAATAACAGCAATATTACCAGCCTATAACGAAGAATTATGCATAAGCAGTGTAATTCTCTGTTCTAAAAAATATGTAGATAAAGTAATTGTTGTTGATGACGGCAGTATAGATAATACTGCAAATATAGCTAAACTAGCAGGAGCCCAAGTAATAATCCATTCATCTAATAAAGGTAAAGGAGCAGCATTAAAAACAGGTTTTGAAGCTGCAAAAGAGTCAGAAATCATAGTAACTTTAGACGCAGATGGGCAACATAACCCCAAAGAAATACCAAAACTAATAAACCCAATAATAAATGGGGAAGCAGATATAGTAAACGGCAGCAGATATATTAACGGAAATAAAAAGGATACGCCATCCTACAGACGTATTGGACAGTCGATACTTGATAAAATTTCTAATTTAAGCAGTGGGCTTAATATTACCGATAGTCAAAGTGGTTTTAGGGCATTTGCAAGATATACCATACCTGCTTTCAGGTTTAGCTGCACTGGTTTTAGTATCGAGAGTGAAATGTTAACAGATGCCTCAAATGTTGGGCTGAGGGTCAAAGAAGTCGAAATAGGAGTTAGATATGATATCGATAGTTCTACAAAAAACCCAGTGAGCCACGGTGTAGGTGTTTTAATTAAAATTATAAATGATTTACAGTTCCAAAGGCCCCTGTTTTACTTTGCGTTACCAGGCACCATAGTTACTTTAGCCGGTGTAATTTTATGTCTCATGTTTTTTGGAGATTATATGATGACATCATCCACTAATATTGCAAGCAACATTGCACCTTCAGCATCTTACAGCCTAGTTCCCACAATCCTTGCGATAATGATGACATTAATCGGCGGATTTTTAGTATTAACCGGTATCCTTTTAGATTCAATGGGAAAAATGATAGATCGCATTTTAATTAGATCTCAAAATGGGGCCAATATTTCTAAATCTGCAGAATATATAAAATTTAATAAAACAAAAGACACGGAAATGAAGGGCAAATAAGATTAAATTCATTATTAAAAATATATATTATTTAAAAATATCTCCATTAATTAAATTAAGCTATTTATTTGTTAAATATATCCTTTTAATTTATTAATTAATTTTTCTGGCTTTGTAGGAAATTAAAAACTTAATAAGTATTAATTTATATTACTATTTGATATTAGTACAAGTTTAGTACAAAAGTTGGTTAATAATAATTTTAAATTCATTAAATCATAATAAATTGTTCCAAAATCACCTTAAAATACTAGCTTGTTAGTAAGTAAACACTAAAGTATATAAAGTTATAATAATAAATAGTATTACTGTAATAACGGAGGTGTTATATGATATCTACCGTAACAGCCACAACGACCATAGTAGCTATGACTCAAGTCATGACTTACAGCATAATAGCAGTAATTGCACTCTTAACAATTCTAACCCTAAAAGAAATCCTAAATACAGAATCCAGTAAAAATAAACGCATAAGATCATTTGTTGAAGGAACAAATGTTGCAATAGTTCCACTGCTTTTAGTATTTGTATCCATTGTAGGCTACAAAGTGGTGACGGTCATTTAGGAGGTATCTTGTATGGAAAAAAAAATAGGACTAACCATTATGGTGATGGTTATAGTAGTGATGGGAGGACTTGTATATGCAAGTATTCCCCAAACTGGAACCCAACAAAATACCGTCGTACCCTCTGGAGCCACAAGCGTTGCATTTGAAAACCATGGGAACTCATGGAAACATGTTGTCGCAGCCTTTGATATAACTGATGTAGATGGATCCGTAAAAAAGATATTTGCTGATCTATGGATTAAACCACAGAGCACTGCAACTGTTGATCTAAGCAGCCTTGCAGGTCTAAATAACCAACCGCTCCCACAAGGAACTAATGTAAATTTAAAAACATACACTGCTCCTAATGTACCTACATCTCAGGTCCCACAGGATGTAACAGATAACAAAGTGACCGCAACCGCAGATCCATCTCAGGGTGGAAAATATTTAGCAGCACTTACACCAAGTACCAGTGCAGCCGATCCAGTTGTTGTTACACCAAGAAACACAGTAATAGTCAATGATACAGCATTCAGCATAACTACGGGTGGAGGAGTCTCATTGAGTGGAACAGCAGCAGTACCACTTTGTGCAAATGCTGGAGGAGCAAGTGCTCAAGCACCTACAAACGGCACAGCTGTCGCAACCACGCCGGGAGTAACCGCTTTAGCGCCGCTAAATGGGCCTGTTATTGCAAGTACTCCTAGATTACGCATAGTACTACCACTTTAAAGCCAGAAATACGGATTTGACGCAAAAACATATGGAAATGTCGAAAATAGAATAATCAAAAAATAGTTTTTACCAAACTTCAGTTTGAGTACCAATAAAGTTTTGTAGCCCCAACTATTATGTTTGGGGCGTTTTTTTATTCGATAGAAAATTTAATTAAATTAATGGATCTGTGATATCATGAACCCCAAAGTATACATACTTATTGCTGCTTTTATATCTGGATTTTTAATTTTAGGGTTTGGAATCAATACCCTCGAAAGTATGTTATTTGACCAAATACCGTATAATTACACATCTTACATTTCAATGCCCCCTAATCATCCTAATGAATCTCCTATAGGTGGCTATTATAAAATATATGGAAAAGGACGTGATTTTAATTTCTGTATAGTCCTTCCAGGAGCTGAAAATCAGGAAAGTCCCCTTGATTACACCGCAGACGGGCTTAACGGTACTGGAAAAATAAATGAAATAAATATAACCTATGGTACTATTATATCACTTTTATCAGGTGATTTTAAAAATGCACTTTTCAACACAAAAATCAATGGTAATTATAGCATGGCATGTGCTGCATGGACTGGTTACGGTAATTTCACAAATACTGGCCAAAATTTCATTGGTAACTTTAAAATAAATGGAGTAAAAACGGATTGGGAAGGAACATTCAACTTAGTCCCAGAAAGCAACAAAATTGTACTAAAAGCAGACTACATATGGTATCATCATGCTAACAAAAACGACGGCAGCATTAGAAAAGTTAAAAAGATATATTACATGTAAATACATTGTATTTACACATTTAACTAGAAATTTAACTTCATCATCACAGAATCGAATTTATGTATGGTATTAAAATTGGAAATATAAAAGGCATTACCAAGAATAAAAACGAGTTAGAAATTCCGTGTGAAAGTGTAATCCCAAATAGGCTTCCTGTTTTCTGGAATGTATAACCATAGAATAGAGCTACACTGAACACAAACAGAAGATCCAAAGCTGAATTCCAGCCTATGTGAAGGGCAGTAAAGAGTATTGAAACATACAACAATCCCCATAATCTTCCAAGTATTTTTTCTGCATTTTTTTGAAGTATCCCTCGAAACAGCAGTTCTTCTGCAAACCCTGTAGATATTATAAGGATTATACTTGCAAATAGAACTGTTTCTGCAGAAAATGTAGAGACTAATGGCTGTGGCTTCAATATTAAATATTCAGTGAACCCTAAAACAACCCCACTTAAAGCAATTGTTAGTTGAAGCGGAATGTTACCTAAAATCAGCCCTACCTTTTTCCGGGTAAGCTTTTGAGATCTCATGAGTACAAATGATGCGGCAAACAATGGAACTGCTATTACAGGGAACCAATAAAGCTCATTTACCTGCATAAGAGGTATTGTAAGTCCTATTATCCTTATCATTGGCAAAATCATCATAGAACGAAGGAGATAAGAAAAATTAAGGGATTTGGTAAGAGAAGAATTAATTAAAAGAGCAAAAAGGACAAGAGTATGTATTATTAGACCGTATTCCACGTTGTAATGTGCAGTTACAATTTCTGCAGTTACAATAGCTATCAAATATGTAATAAGTATCAATATATTTTTCCTAAATGACTCAAATCGCACCCGTTTGTCCTCAATGTTGGTGATCACCTTTTTAACCCGGATCTCTCTTTCATAGTTCTCAATATCAAACATTTTAAGGTTTTTTTTGTAATTTAAATGCTTTTCTCTTTTTTTTGAACCAGAGGGGAACATTTTTATATCAAATAACGTTTTTGATTCTTTTTTATCCATCGATTCACCCATCTACTAATAATACTTTTATTATATTTATAATTACCAATTATATAAAATTTACCTTAAAAGTATTATTTAATAATGAGATTATACAAAATTCTGTCAAAATTTTAAATTTTGAATATTTATAAACTAGTTTTTTTTCAATTTTCCTAAGATTAGAGATATTCAAATTGTCGGTACTCAAAAATAAATTAGAATATTAAATTTTTACTTAAAATCAAATGTTAAAAGAAACATATATTGATACATACGTTATTTTAAACAGATTTTTACTTAATTTTGGATCTTCAAGAAACTTTTGTACTTATTAAATTTCTTAGAAGTTTAAAATAATAAAAAATTAATTTCGATTTCTTTTATAGATTTTTAGAAATAATATTCATTTTTCAACATGTTTTTTATTAAAAACACCCTATTTTTGAAATATTAAAAAGTTATTATAATTACTCTACAAAATTTTGGATAATAAAAAATTTATATAGTTTAATATACTAATAATATAATAATAATTTAATATATTAAACATAATAACATACTTATAAAATTCTAAGAAGTTATTATGTATTAATAATAAAAAATTAGGACTTATGGAAGTCTGGTGATTTAATGAACTGGATAAATAGCTTAAAATTGAAAATTAGAAATAATTCAGCAGTTGTTGGTATAGTAGGGCTAGGATATGTAGGATTACCCCTTGCAGTTACATTTTCAAAAAAATTCAATGTTATAGCATATAATAAGAACAAAAAGAAGACAGAATTATTAAAAAACGGAAAATCCTATATAGAAGATGTTAAAAACACTGAAATCAATTTAAAAAATTTATATCCAACAAACAATTATGAAGATCTAAAAAATGCGGATTTTATCATTATTGCAGTTCCAACGCCGTTAAATAAAGATAAAAGCCCTGATTTATCTTATATAAAACGGGCAGGTGAAGAAGTTGGAAAAATACTTAAAAAAGGACAATTTGTAGTCTTAAAAAGCACCACCTATCCTGGAACTACAGAAGACTTTTTATGTCCCATTCTTGAGGAAGAAAGTAATTTAAATGTTACAACCGATTTTGGAATAGCCTATTCTCCAGAAAGAGTAGATCCTGGAAATAAAGAATATAAAATCGAGAATACACCAAATGTAGTTGGTGGTTTAACTCCAGAATTTACTGAAATCTGTTCAATGTTATTTGAAGGCCTCACTGGCGATATTATTAAAGTAGAAAATTGTAAAACAGCTGAAGCAGTAAAAATGATTGAGAACATTTATAGAAATGTTAATATTGCCCTAGTTAACGAACTAGCACTAATTTTTGAAAAAATGGAAATTGACATCTGGGAAACTATTGAAGCTGCCAAGACCAAACCATATGGTTTTACACCTTTTTATCCAGGTCCTGGAGTTGGCGGACACTGTATACCTCTTGATCCTTATTATCTTTCATATAGAGCAAAGCAGTTCGGCATCATTCCAAGATTTATAGAAACAGCCGGAGAAATCAATGATTTCATGCCCATACATACCATAAACTTAGCAAAAAAAGCACTTGAAAAATCAGGAAAAAAAATTAGAGATTCTAATGTATTAATCTTGGGTTTAGCCTACAAAGCAAATATTAGTGATACACGAGAATCTCCAGCAATTCAAATTATTGAAGAACTCGTTGAGATCGGAGCAAAATTTAAGGTCTATGATCCCCATTCAAATTCAATAAAAACCCGATTTGGAAATTATTATTCAGAAAATAACTTTAAAGAGAGCTTAAAATGGGCTGATTGTATTATAGTAGTAACTGATCATGAAGAATTTAAACAGAATGGAGAATTACTAAACGTTATTAAAGGTCAGCAGACCATAATTGTCGATACACGAAATATATTAGATTCAATCAAAGAACAGCAAATGTCACTTGTTAATACAACGAATATAATTGATTCAAATATTGAAAATATTCCATCAGAGAATCCATATTACATAAAATTATAATTGTAAATTTTTTATTCAATCTAAAAAGAGGATTAAAATGGTAAAAAACATAGCAATTATTGGAAGTGGCTACTGGGGTAAAAATTTAGTTAGGAATTTCTCTGAACTTGGTGTCCTTAAAACAATTTGCGATTTGAATAAAAATGTATTAAATGATTTTAAAAAACAGTACCCAGAAGTTCATATTACAACTTCTTTTCAGGAAGTTTTAGAAGATCAAGATATAAAGGGAATTGTAGTTTCTACTCCCGCAGTTTTACATTATAAAATGGTAAAAGAAGCTTTAAGTTATGGAAAAGATGTATTTGTAGAAAAACCACTTTCTCTAAATGTACATGAAGGTAAAGAACTGGTTAAAACTGCAGAAAATAAAGGCAATATCCTGATGGTTGGACATATTCTACAGTACCACCCCGCCGTCCTTAAACTTTATGAAATGATAAAAAACGGAGAATTGGGCAAAATTCAGTATATCTATTCCAATCGTTTGAACTTAGGTAAATTCAGGACAGAAGAAAACATATTATGGAGTTTTGCGCCCCATGATATTTCTGTAATCTTAATGTTTTTAAATGAAATGCCTAAAAGTTTAACATCACATGCAGGTGCTTATCTAAGTAAAGATATAGCAGACGTTACTTTTACCACCATGGAATTTCACAGCGGTGTAAAAGCCCATATTTTTGTAAGCTGGCTCCATCCATATAAAGAACAGAAACTTGTGGTAGTTGGCAGCAAGAAGATGGCTGTATTTAATGATGTTTCAGATGAAAAACTTTTTTTATATCCTCATGAGATAGAATGGATAAATAGAGTTCCCGTGCCTCGGATGAAAGATGCCATGGCGGTAAAAACCAAAATGAGCGAGCCATTAAAGGAAGAATGTAAACATTTTATAGAATGCATAAAATCCAGAAATGATCCAAAAACAAATGGAAGAGAAGGTCTTCAAGTACTTGAAATTTTAGAAGCCAGCCAGAAATCACTTGAAAATAATGGTAAAACCGTATTAATCCATGAAAATTCTTATTTTTCCCACCCTACGTCTATTGTAGATCAACCTTGTACTATAGGTAAAGGAACAAAAATCTGGCACTTTTCACATGTAATGACTGGAGCAAAAATAGGAGATAACTGTAACATTGGACAAAATGTGATGATTGCTCCAGATGTAGTTATCGGGAATAATGTTAAAATACAAAATAATGTTTCAGTTTATACTGGCGTTAAAATAAATAATAATGCTTTTCTTGGACCATCTATGGTTTTTACAAATGTTAAAAATCCCAGGAGTTTTATATCTCGAAAAAATGAATTTAAAGAAACATTAGTAGGAGAGGGTGCCTCCATTGGTGCTAATGCTACCATTGTATGTGGAAATACCATTGGTAATTATGCTCTTATTGGAGCAGGGGCAGTTGTGACTAAAAATATACCTGATTATGCGCTTGCTGTCGGAAATCCTGCTAGAATAACAGGTTGGATTTGTGAATGCGGACTTAAATTAAACTTTTTTAATAACCAGGCAGTCTGCAGTTGTGGAAGCAAGTATGAAAAAATAGATGATAATCTTAAAAAAATGAAATTTCTCTCTGCTGAAGTTGTAAAAGAGAATAAAAAAGAGAAGACAATGTGAGGCAAAGTTAAGATGAAAATTCCATTTCTAGACCTGAAAAGGCAATATGATACAATAAAAGAAGAAATAAATGAATCTATTGGAGACGTATTAGATTCACAAAAATTCATTCTTGGAGAGGAAGTTGAAGAATTCGAAGATAATATGGCAAAATACTGCAAATGCAAAGATGCAATAAGCGTTGCAAGCGGTACTGATGCATTACTTCTATCTATTAAAGCCCATAATATTTCTGGAAGTGTGATAACATCCACATTTACATTTTTTGCAACCGCAGGAGCAATACATAACTCTGGTGCGAACCCTAAATTTGTAGATATAAAACCTGAAACATTCAACGTAGACCCTGAAAAAATAAGAAAAAACCTCCAGGACGATGAAAGTATAAAAGCAATTTTGCCGGTTCATCTTTTTGGTAAACCTGCTGAAATGAATGAAATTATAGAAATAGCAGAAGATAATGATTTAACAATAATAGAAGATGCAGCTCAGACACTCGGTGCCGAATATAGGGGGAAAAAAGTTGGATCTACAGGAACGGCATGCTTTAGTTTCTTCCCCTCCAAGAATCTCGGAGGATTTGGAGATGGAGGGTTAATAACAACTAATGATGAAGAACTATCAGAAAAAATAAGGACCCTCCGAGTTCATGGAGCAAAACCAAAATATTATCACCATATTATTGGTTATAACAGCAGATTAGATGCTATTCATGCGGCTGTTTTAAATGTGAAGTTAAAATATCTCGATAAATGGGTTCAAAAAAGGATTAATAATGCTAAAATTTATAATAACGCGTTAAAACATGTTGAAAATTTAGAATTACCCCAAATATCAGATAATGAGAAACATTCATTTAACCAGTACACAATTAGAGTAAAAAACGGTTTAAGGGACAACCTTAAAGATTTCCTGCAAAACAAGGGCATAAACACTGCAATATATTATCCTTTACCATTACATTTACAGCCCTGCTTTTCTTCATTAAACTGTAAAAAAGGAGATTTTGTAAATGCGGAATTGGCAAGTAAAGAAGTCCTTTCATTACCTGTTTTTCCAGAATTAGAAAAAGAAGAGATGGAATATACAATTGACAGTATTTCTGAATTTTTTAAAAGGGATTAAAATGAAAATTATCACTGTATTGGGAGCTAGACCCCAATTTATCAAAGCTGCATTGTTATCTCATGAATTAAGGAGAGAAAATCATGAAATTATTGTTCATACAGGGCAACACTATGATACTGAGATGTCAGATATCTTTTTTAAAGAGATGAATATTCCTGAACCAGATTATAATTTAGGAGTTGGATCTGCATCACATGCTTATCAAACTGCAGAAATGATGTTAAAACTTGAAAAAATTTTTGTAAATGAAAATCCAGATTTGGTTTTGGTATATGGTGATACTAACTCTACTTTAGCAGGTGCAATAACTGCCTCTAAATTAAATTTACCAGTAGCTCATGTAGAAGCGGGCCCTAGAATGTTTGATAAAACTATTCCCGAAGAGATAAATCGAATAATTACAGATCAGTTATCTTCTTTACTTTTTGCACCAACTCCCAGATCAGTTGATAATCTCACAAATGAGGGCTTAAATAAGGGAATTCACTTGACTGGAGATATAATGCTTGATAACTTTAAATATTTCTATAAAAAAGCTGAAAAACATTCTAAAATTCTAGAAGAACTTGATTTAACAGAAAAAAATTATATATTAACAACTATCCATCGCGCAAGGAATACTGAATCCATTAAAAACTTAAAAACTATTGTAAAATCATTATTAAAAATTTCCGAAGTAGAAAAAATAATATTCCCTGTTCATCCCCGTACTAAAAAATACCTTAAAAAATATAATTTCTACGATAGGCTAAATAAAAATCCCAATATTAAATTAATAAACCCTGTAGGCTATTTGGATATGTTAATTCTAACTAAAAATGCCAAAAAAATAATTACAGATTCAGGAGGTCTGCAAAAAGAGGCTTATTTTGCCCAAGTTCCATGCATAACCTTAGATAAATCATCTGCATGGCCTGAAACTGTTGAAGATGGTTGGAATCTAGTCATTTATGGAACATCTGAAAAAATCGCTCGATCTGTGCTTCATTTTAAACCAAGTTCTACACAAAATAAAACCTTTGGTCATGGAAACGCTTCAGTTAAAATAACTCATTTAATAGAAGAATTACTAAAAAATAGAGAAAAAACCATTATACTGGCTCCAAAAATGATCCTTTCTAGAAATATATAAATTTTGAAAGAGGTAATACTATGAAAATATGTTTTCTTGCAAATTCAGAAAGTATCCATATTCAACGATGGGTTAAATATTTCACAGATACAGGTCATGAAGTACACATAATATCAGATAGTTCCACTGATAAAATTAACATTGAAAACGTAATATTCCATCAACTTAAAAATATCAATTCAAATAGAAACACTGTGGCGTTCTATATAACATTGATAATCAATATTGTATATGTTAATTATCTAATAAGGAGTATTAAGCCAGACATTCTCCATGCGCATTATGTTGTATATTACGGGTTTTATGGAGTTTTAACTTCTTTTCATCCTTTAATTATATCTGTTTGGGGTAGCGATGTTTTAAAAGTGCCAGATGAGTCTCTAATAGCAAACTACATAGTTCGTTATAGTCTTAAAGGTGCAGATAAGATCACTACTACTGCTGAATTTATGAGAGATCACCTACTTGATAACTTTAAACTAGCAAAAGAAAAAATCATTAGAATTCCATGGGGAATAAATACCAACATTTTTTATCAAAGGTACAGTTCTAAAGAAAAAGAATTAAAAGAATATTTAGGAATAGGAGATGCTGAAACAGTTGTTATCAGTAACAGGAGCATGGCTCCCCAATATAATATTGATAAAATTATTGAAGCTATCCCTTATGTTCTAAAATCAAATTCCAATACTGTTTTTGTGTTTATAAAAGGTTATGGCACCACTAATTTTGAAAAAAAAATGAGATTGAAGGCTCAAAAATTAAATATCATCAATAACGTTCGTTTTATCTCAAAGAATATAACACCTAAAGAAATGGCTACCTATCTTAACATTTCCAACATGTTCGTTTCAATAACAAAAACAGATCAATTTGCAAGTAGCATTATGGAAGGAATGGCATGTGGATTGGTCCCTATTGTAAGCAATATTGATGTTTATTACCAATATTTATCAGATAATAGTAATGCACTATTTGTTAATCCCGATAATCCGCAGGATTTAGCTGAAAAAATAATTTATTGTATTAATAATCCTGAAATAAAGGAGAATTTTTATAAAATAAACAAAAAAATCATTGAAAAACATGAAAATTGGGATAAAAATGCTCGAAAGATGGAAAAATTATATGAAGAAATGTTAAAAGAAGGAGAAATTAAAGATGAAATGGAAAATCCCATTGTTCAAAATATATCATGATGATGACGATATCCAAAGTGTAACAAACATCATCAAGAATGGTTCCCATTGGGCAACTGGAACAGAAATACAGCTATTTGAAAATGAAATTTCCCAGTATATTGGAAGAAAATACGCTGTGACATTTAATTCTGGAACTTCAGCTCTCCATACTCTCCTTTTAGCTCATGATATTAAAGATAACGATGAAGTAATAGTTCCATCTTTTACTTTTATCTCAACGGCTAATGCTCCTCTTTTTGTTAAAGCAAAACCTGTTTTTGCAGAAATTGAAGATAAAACATGCGGATTAGATCCTGAAGATGTTAAAGAAAAAATTACTCCAAAAACTAAAGCAATTATTCCTATTCATTATGGGGGTAACCCCTGTTTAATACGTGAATTAAAAGAGATTGCTGATGATTATAATGTTTTACTCATAGAAGATGCTGCAGAATCACTTGGGGCAAAAATAAAAGATAAAAAAATAGGGAGCTTTGGAGATTCAGCCATACTCAGTTTTTGCCAGAATAAAGTAATCTCTACAGGTGAAGGCGGGGCAGTTGTAACAGATTCAAAAGAAATCTATGAAAAATTAAAATTAATAAGATCACACGGAAGGTTAGATGCTCAGGATTACTTCTCTTCAACAAATTATATGGATTACCTAACTTTGGGATACAATTTTAGAATGCCTACCATGTGTGCAGCACTGGGTCTATCACAGCTAAAGAAGATAGACTCCATAATTAAAATGAGAAGGAGCAATTCATCTTATTTATCAAAAAAATTGTCAAAAAACGATATAATTATACCAAAAAGTCCCTTAAATTATTATAATGTTCATCAGCTGTTTACAATAAGGATTGAAGAACAAAGGGATGATTTAATCGAATATATGTCAAATAAAGGTATAATGACTAAAGTATATTTTTCTCCTGTTCATTTAACTCATTTCTATCAAAAAAAATTGGGATATAAAATTGGAGATTTGCCTGTTACTGAGAAAATATCCAATCAGGTACTGTCTTTACCAATGTATCCCACATTGACAAAAAGAGAAATGGATTATATTGCCGAAAATATTGAAAAATTTTTGAAGGTAAAATAATGAAGGACAAATTAAGGGAAAAGACTGTTTTAGTTACGGGTGGAACAGGATCAATAGGCACAGAAATAGTCAAACAAGTTCTAAGTTATGATGCATCCAAAGTCATAGTTTTCAGCAGGGATGAAATAAAACACTTTTCATTAAAGAAAAATTTAACAGATGATCGACTTGAAACTGTCGTTGGAGATGTAAGAGACTATCGTAGCATTCAAAGAGTATTTAATGATTTCGATATCGATTTAATTTACCATGCAGCTGCAATGAAACACGTTGTTGTATGCGAAGATTTTCCAATAGAAAGTGTTCGAACTAATATTTTAGGAACACAAAACATGGTAGATCTGGCAACAAAGTACGGGATCCCCAAGATGATTAACATCAGTACAGATAAATCAGCTTATCCTGTTAACGTGATGGGTGCAACTAAATTTATTGCAGAAAGAATCGTACTTAATGCGAATTTTTCTTGTGTTAGATTTGGTAATGTTGCTAATTCACATGGTTCAGTTATTCCTATTTTCATTGAGAATCTTTTAAACGGAAACCCCTTAAACATAACCAACCCCCACGCAACCCGTTTTATTATGGAAATTCCTGATGCAGTCAATCTTGTAATGGAGGCCACCAAATATGCTCAGGGCGGAGACCTATTTATTCTAAAAATGAAGGCATTTAAACTAGGAGACTTGTTAGATGTGATTCTAAACAGAATCGCTCCCAGACTGGATATACTTGAAGAGGATATTAAAGTAAATACAATTGGTCTAGTTGATGGTGAGAAACTTCACGAAGGTTTGATTAACAGTACAGAATCCGAGTTTCTTTTTGAACTAAACAACACTTATGTAGTTTTAAAAAATAGAGAGAATGCGTTAAAATACAAAAATATAAAAAGGATAAATTCATTTGGATACACTTCAAATGAGGTGGATTTAATTTCAAAAAGCGAAATAGAGAAAATTGTAATTAATTACTTTAAAAAAGACAGTATGAGGGAAAAATTATGGGAATATCTAACAAATTACTCCAAAAAATATGTTGTCCAACATGTAAAGGAAATTTATTAATTAATGAATCAAATAAACTTCAGTGCAACGACTGTGGAAAAGGGTTCCTAATTATCAATGATATACCATTGTTTATAAATGAAGAATCTGCATACGATAAGCTGTATGATCAAATTGACTTCCATAAACATCCTTTTGGATATAATCTAGATTATGCCTCCTGGAGAAAGGGAAAAATAAATAGAGAAATTGTAAAGTATTTAAAAAAAGGATCAGTTTTAGACGATGGCGGCGGCTATGGTTATTTAAAAGAATTTCTTGGAAAGGAACATACATATTATAATATGGAGTACAGCTATGAGATACTGAATTATGATACCAGTCCTTTAAAATCTGTAGGAAAAGGTGAAGAACTTCCATTCAAAGATGCTATTTTTGATAATATAGTAAGCGGCGATGTACTCGAACATGTGCATAATAAAGTAAAGTACCTTGAGGAAACATACCGGGTGTTAAAACCTGGAGGAATATTTATTTTAAATACACCACGAACAGGATGGATTGAATCCTATAAAAAATCTATCTGGTTTTGGATTCCCTATTTGAACTACATAACAAATGGAATCAAATCTATATTTAAAGACGAAACAAATATAACAACACCTTCTGGAGTTGTTGATATACCTAGCGATGAAACATGGTTACGTAATCAATTAAAAACGCTTGGCTATCAAGTAGTTGTCCAGAAAAGGACTGATAATCATCTTCCAGGCCTTTCCAATAAATTCTGGAGAAAATTTGCAGATGCATTTATAGATCCAGAAAAGATTGGGCATTGTACCTTTTTTGTTTGTAAAAAATTGTGAGAGTGAAAAGATTGACAAACGAAAACACATGTGAAAATTTAAAAAACAAACTAAAGAAGTGTGGAAACAACGTTAAAATATACCCTCTTTCAAAGATTATAACGCCCGAAGTCATAGAAATAGGAAATAATTCAATGATTGATGATTTTAGTTTCATAAATGGAGGTAAAAGGATTAAAATTGGCAAATATGCCCACATTGCATCTTTTGTAAGCATTATTGGCGGTGGAGAACTAGAACTAGGTGATTATACTGTTTTAGCATGTGGTTCTAGAATATTGACTGGAACTGATACATATCATGGAGGAAAAAGAATGTCTACAGCATTGCCACTTGAACAAAGAAATGTTATTAGAGGTAAAGTTGAAATAAAAAAGGATGCATTCGTTGGGACCAATGCAGTTATTCATCCCAATGTGAAGATTGGAGAAGGAGCAGTAATCGGCAGTTGCAGCCTTGTAACTAAAGATATTGAACCATGGAGCATTAACATTGGAGTTCCCTGTAAAAAGATAGGATATAGGCCGGATGTTACTGTTGAAGATATATAACTTATATTTGTAAATAGTATCATGAATCTAAAAACATTATTTCTTCGTTATATGGGCAAGACGCCCGATCGAGCCGAAAGATTAGAAAGTTACATAAACAATTTCAGAAAAATGGGCATAAAAATTGGAAAAAACGTAGATATGTATGGGGTTTCAATAGACAGTCTATTCCCATTTCTAGTTGAAATAGGAAATAACTGCATAATAACTGGTGGAACTAAAATATTAGCTCACGATGCTTCTTTGAGTCTATTCACAAATCAGTACAAAGTGGGTAAAGTTACAATTTATGATAACGTATTTATTGGAATGGACACAGTTATAATGCCTGGTGTTAAAATTGGCCCAAATGCTATAATTGGAGCTAACTCCATCATCACAAAGACAGTTCCCCCCAATTCAGTTGTAGCTGGAGCGCCCGCGAGGCATATTTGCACCCTTGATGAATTTTTGGATAAACACAAACCTGAAACACAAAGTAAAAATACAGAGATTATCATAGTTGACTCTTCAAAACTAAACAGCGATCAGGAAGTAGTAAACTTTAGAAAATATGTTAAAAACATGGTTAACCAATAAAAATTTAATAATATCAACTTATAAGGTAAGATAAGTATCTACACATTAAAATATGGAATTTAAAGTATTTATAAATTAAATAATAATTGATAAAACCATTCTATATTTATAAATAATTATTAGGCAAATTAAATGAAATTTATAAAAAACGTCCTTTTAACATTTTCTGTCCAGTTAACAGCAGTGATCCTGGGAATAATTATTTCGGTCATTTTAGCTAGAACGCTTGGACCAGAAAAAGTAGGGATATATTCAATAATCATACTAATATTCACACTTTTAAGTACATTTGGAAACCTGGGAATTGCCATATCCAATACATATTATGGTGTAAAAAAAAAATATACATGGAGTGAAATAGCTTCAAATTCATTAATATCCGCATTTTTACTTGGAACAATTATTCTAGCAGCCCTTTTACTATTTTATTATTTCAATCCATCACTATTTGAAAATCTCGATCCAAATCTTTTATTAATAGCTTCAATAACAATACCTTTCATCCTTTTAATGTTATATTTCCAAAATATTTTATTGGGTCAAAACAGGATAGAAGAGTACAACTTTACAAATATCACCCAAAGCATCATCTACCTATCACTGATTGTTATACTTATTTTAGTTGTACATGGAGATTTATGGGCAGTAATTGTTTCATGGACTGTATCCTACGTAGCTGCATCCATTATACCTGTAATAATGGTTTATAGATCTACAAAATTTAAATTACATTTTAATTTAAACCTTTTCAGTAAAAGCGTGAAATTTGGTTTACAAAGCTATTTAGGTAATGTAATCCAGTTTTTTAATTACAGAATAGACATGTTCTTAATTGAGGTACTATTAAACTTTACAAGTGTCGGTTACTATTCTATATCAGTCGGACTTGCAGAATCATTATGGTACTTACCCAGTGCTGTAGGTACCATGGTATTTGCAAGAACTCCTGGTTTAAGTGAAGAAGAAAGAAATAAATCAACTCCTCGAGTTTGCCGTAACACATTGTTTGTAACTATAATACTTGCCATAATTCTATTTTTTACAGGGAAATATATAATATTAATTTTGTTTGGTTTGCAATATTTACCTGCCCTTACACCTTTATGGGCACTTATTCCAGGAATAATTGCTTTAAGTATCTGTAAAGTTTTGAGCAATGAAATAACAGGTCGTGGAAAACCATTAATAATTACCTATGCATCTGTTATATCACTAATTGTTAATATACCCCTAAATATAATTTTTATCCCACAAATGGGAATTACAGGGTCTGCTTTAGCTTCCAGTATATCTTACACTGCCGCTACATTAATAGTTTTAGCAAAATTCCTCAAAATATCAAAGAACACAATTTCAGAAACATTAATTATAAAAAAACAGGACATTAAGCTTTATAATGAATTTTTATTGAAAATAAGAGAAGTTGTCCAAGTTAGATTTAAAAAAATTATTTCAAAATATTAATTCTTATTTTTAATTTTTCTCCATATTGTGATGATAAATAACAAACATTTTCCTTATCCTAATGTTTAACGGTGAAAAATAGATTAAGAAAAGCATCGCCTGCCAAGGATATTGTAGATGATATCGATGCTCCCATTACATTAAAGTGAGGAATTAATATAATATCTAAAATAACATTTATTGACATCATTAAAGCCGTTATTTTAAGGTTAAATTTGCTCTTCCTATACTAATTAATGCCCCAATTATTGGTTGAGCAATACTCCCCCTTATTACCGTCCCTATAAGCAATATCTGCAAAAATAACGGCATAAAGGTAGTTAGATTTATACAATATATTTATTATATCCGTTGCAAAAAATCCAACCAATAACCCTAAAAATACTAAAATAACAGTTGAATATTTCATAGTTTTATCCATTTAATATCACTAACTCATTTTTAAGCGTGCAACCTTAGTTTTTTTTAATAATAATGTTAAAAACATCCGAAAATTTTTTAGCCATCTCTTTATGGCTGTATTTATTCATTTCTTCAGAAATTCCATTATAACTAACTTTTCCATTGGATTTAAATTCAGAATATGCCCTAAATATTTCTTCTTTTATCTCTTCTATACCATTTAAACTAATACCTGCACCAGTTTTTGCAAGTAATTCATCGATTACTCCTCCTTTGTAACCTATAGAAATTATTGGCCTTTTTGCAGCGAGATATTCAAAAATTTTGCCTGTAAAAACTCCTTCTTCCTGAGGATTATCCCACATCAATAATAACAACATCTGGGATCTCCATTCCCTTTTAATTACTTCATCTCGCGGAATTAACCCATGTATATTAACTATATCTGCTATATCGTACTTTTCTACCGTTTCCCTAAGCAGATCATCATCAGGCCCAAAAAAATTAATTTCAAAATCAGCCATATTTATTTTATTTTCCAGATCTAATTGTTTAATTGCATCAAATAAAATTCCAGGATCTCTCTTGCCATTCCATAAACCTCCAGCATAAGTTATACTGAATTTTTCTGTTAAAGGAATTCCGGGATTGACATTTTCTGGATCAAAACCATTGGGAATTATAAAGATATCTTCATGAGTTTTATGTAATTTTTTCAAAATTTTAGCTAGAGGTTTAGAAACTATTATTAAACAATTGGCTTTGGTTAATGTTTTTACTTCTAACCTTTTTTCTAATAATTTACGTAGAAAAAAATGGCTATACTTATAATAACTATATTGTGTCCATAAATCACGCATATCTGCTACCCATGGGATTCCATGCTTTTCTTTTAAACTTTTAGCAATTGAATGAGGAGTTACTGGAGGAAAAGAACTAACTATTACATCCACATCTTGATTTTTCAGCAGATCATCTGCAGCCTGCACCGCTGGATAATACCAGTACTTTTGTATATCAGGATATAAAAAAAATGCATCCCATAGATATCGGATAATCTTTATAACTAAATTACTGTTCTCATTTACATCCTTAAGCATGTCAGGTAATTTTTTTATATAGTAATTGTCATCATAAGGCACAGTTACTACCCTAAATTTATTTAATTCTGGAGATGGCTTATTTGTCAATACAATAGGCTCCCATCCAAAATAAGGTAAATATTTAATAAGTCCCCCCATCCGAATTGTACCTACAACGGCACTGTGCTTATAATAGATTATTAAAACTTTCATATTAGTATTTTATCAATCATGACATAAATTATTATGGTAATTTAATATAATAATATATTTAAGCTAATTTATTCTAGTTATATGACTAAAAATTAAAAATATCAGTTGAATCACCTAAAAAATACAAAAAGTTAAATTAAAAACGCAAAATTAGACTTTATAACCTTGAATTATCTTCCAAAATAGAGATACAATCCAAAAATAAGGAATTAATATAATAAACTAACTAAAAAGGATAAATAAATAAGTATATCTTTAATTAATCATAGATTTCTTTTTTTAAGTTTTATAAAGTTAAATTATAATTATATTTATTTTTATACAACGTGAATTAAAATTTAACGATTTTTAAGTTTTTAAATTGAATTAAATTATTTAAATTTACACCTAATTGAAAAAAATATTCTTTTTTTTATATTAAAAAAATTTATATATTTTAATATACTAATAATATAATAATAACTATTAATAATAATTAAAAAATACGTTTACATTCATCTTATAGGAGGAATTATTATAAAAATCATTAAAATTATAATTTTTGATATTAAAACTTCCATAAAAGCATTAAAAACATTATAAGATGTTAATATATGATTAAAACAATTTAAACAAATAAATAAAACTTTTAAATCCATTATAAACCTAAAATAATCAAAATTTAAAAAATACATAATTCTAAAAGTCATAATGATACTCCCGGAGTATAGAGTTGATAAAATGAATTGTAAAGTATGTAATAATTCTCAAAATAATAAAATTTACAAAATTAAAGAGATGATGTTCAACTCAGGAGAATCTTTCGATTATTTAGAATGTTCACACTGTGGTTGCCTCCAAATAACTCATGTTCCACCAAATATAGAAAAATACTATTCTGGAAAATATTATTCATTCCAAAGAAAGTATAACAAATTTTTGAAACACACACTAACCACCAAAAGAGATGAATATGCATTATTTAAAAGAAATTTTTTAGGTAAACTACTTTATAAGAAATATCCTCACGACTTATTATTTAACATTGGCAAATGTAACCTAAAATATGATTCAAAAATACTAGATGTTGGATGTGGCTCAGGTAACCTTTTATACTCCTTAAAAAATGCAGGATTTAAAAATTTAGTTGGTATCGATCCTTATTTGAAAAAAGAAATTACATCTCCCCACCTTAAAATCGTTGGAAAAGAGATTCAAGAGATGTCTGAAAAATTTGATTTAATTATATTCAGCCATTCACTAGAACATATGGACAAACACGCCGAGATAATACAAAAAATTTCAAATATTTTAAATGATGGAGGTTACTGCATCGTTAGTATGCCCATAAAAACCGATTACATCTGGGATTTATACGGCACTGATTGGGTCCAGATAGATGCTCCTCGCCATATTCTTATTCACAGCTTTAAAAGTTTTAGTACACTAATAAAAAATGCCGGTTTGAATGTAAAAAGTGTAAAATTTAACTCTAACGAATTTTTATTTTGGGGCAGTGAACAGTATAAAAAGAATATTCATTTAGAATCTGAAAATTCCTATGCAAATAACCCTAAAGGAAGTATTTTTACAGGAAAACAAATCAAAGAATTCAAAGATAACGCAGACGAGTTAAATAAAATAAATTCAGGGGATCAGGCAATTTTTATTTTGGAGCAATGAATATGAGCTCAAAAGTGTCCATTATCATCCTCAACTGGAATGGTTGGGAAGATACTATAGAATGTTTAGAATCTCTTTATCAGATAGATTACCCTAATTATGAAGTAATTCTCATCGATAACAACTCCGGCGATAATTCTATAACAAAGATCAGAGAATACTGCGCAGGTAACATAAAAGTAGAATCCCCTTTTCTCCAGTATAATCCAGAAAATAAACCTATAACCATTACAGAGTACGCTAATAACAAACTTAAATTCGTAGACAAATTAGATGAGAATTTTCAGAATTTATCTTGTACAAAACTAACTTTAATAAAAAATGATAGAAACTACGGTTTTACGGAAGGCAATAATATCGGAATAAAATTTGCACTTGAAAAGTTAAATTCAGATTATATCTTACTTTTAAATAATGATACAGTAGTGGACAAAGAATTTTTAAGAAAAATGGTAAATACAGGAAATAATAACCGTAAAATTGGAATTCTTGGACCTGCAATATACTGGTACAATAATAAAAATATGATCCAATCTGCTGGTGCAAACTTATCCTTTAAAACTGGAAAACAGTATATTTTAGGCAGAAACCAAATGGATTCAGGACAATTTAATGAAATTTTAGACGTTGATTATGTTTCCGGATGTGCACTCCTCATAAAAAGCAGGGCAATTGATAAAATTGGACTTTTAAATGGAACATATTTTTTATACTGGGAAGAAGCTGATTGGTGCATTCGGGCACGTAAAAATGGTTTTAAGGTATGCTGTGTCCCACAGGCGAAAATCTGGCATAAGGAATCCAGCTCTGCAAACAAAGTTATGGATTACTATTTTACCAGAAATACATTCCTGTTTATGAAACAGTATACTAACACGTCCCAATTTGGCATATTCATACTTTACTTTTTTGGATTTAGATTCTGGTTTAAAATAGGGGCGTATATCTTATATTATAAAAATATAAATTTATTATTCTGTTTTTTTAAAGGAGTTAAAGAAGGACTATTCATCCAAAATAAACATTAGATCCTCCATTATCATAAATCTTATTGTAACTTGAAGTAATGAAATTTAGAGGTGAATATCCTTGGTTAGTAACTATATTAGCTCCTTCCATCTGGTTAACACGTATACGTTTTTCTTTAAGGTTGTATGACCCGAAAAATACATATGAGTTTTTATTAATTAAATCCATATAAAATGGAATTTGTCCGACGTTACTTAGTATACCGTAAAGTAAATAAATTCTAATTACATCTGCATATACCATATGACCACTATTTCTATAAGTATTAATCCATTCAGCACCGCTTAATTCCATATTATTAAATACAGGGGAATCATATGATTGCTGTATCGATACTGAAGAGGTATGTTCTTCTCCACCAATGTAGTAAGCTAACCCTGAATCAAAAAATAAAAATATGACCAAAAAAATGGATATTATTTTTAATTTATTTTCATTTCTTATTTTGACCTTTAAAAAATTAAATAATTCTAATAATTTCAAGAATCCAATTATAGCAAATGGGGCTAAAAAGATAATACCAAGATGGAACAATCTAGATGTATTAAGTTGGCTGGAAAAATAAGGAACAACAACACCTGCAATAAGCATTCCTAAAACAACAACACTTAATAACAGGTACTCTTTAGTAAAATTCATTCTATCTTTAAATAAAGTTGCCAGTACGCCCACAACAATTGAAAATTGAATAATTAAGTATAGTAACTTATTTATTTCAGCTAAAAAAAATGCTTGTTGAGTTATAACTACACTTAATCCTTGAGACGTATTGGGTTCTATAATACTTAAAAGATTAGAAGTAATTTGACTTCCTATTTGCACCAGAGATACGAAACCAGAGGATCCAGAACTGTACATATACCACGACAGAACAGAACTGAGGAAAAATATTACAAATGTTGCAGTTAATTTTGTATTATAACCCGACGAAATAGTTTTATTCGGATTTCTAAATCTTTTTATGTAATTTACAGCGTAAAACATCACTAAATAGGCTATAAACAACAAACACAAAATATAGGATACTCCATAATGAGAAACTATCAAAGAAAAACTGAATAAAATTAATAAAAACGAACCTTTAGTATTGCGTAGATCTTTATTTATTAATATTAACAGGATCAATACAAGGAATAATTCAGCAATTTCTTGTTTTGTTATGGAAATAATTTCTGTATAGAAAGTGTACGTTGCCATAAAAAGGAAAGTAGCTAAAAAGGAGATTTTATTGCTGGTTTGTTTCTGGAATATGTGATATAAACCCAAAGGAACTAACGAAAATATAAAAGGATAAATGACCTTATATGTCCAGACAAGTGAAATACCGCTGATATTTGATAATACTGGAGCCAGAATAGAAACACTTAATATTGAATTTATATTACTCGAGACTGCATTATTCCATATCAAATTATGAATTACAATATTCGCTGTGTAATATTCTACATTAATATCCCATCCCCAGATATACATTGAAATTAATGATTGATGTAATAAAAGAGAAATTGAAATGCTGAAAATTGCTAAAGGATATAAATCTGGCGAAAATCCTTTATTAAAGCTTACCAATAACAATATGGAGCAGATTATAATTATTAATGAAATTAAAATAATATTATTATTATAAAAATTCATTAAATACGTTCCAAAAACGCTTATAAACGGTAAAAGAATTAAAAATAGTGCAGATGGATTTAATAAATATTTTTTGTTTATATAGTCTAAATTATCATTATAGCTGAAATTTCTAAAGTACATCTTAATGTTTGTAAACGGTATAAAAAATAACATGTTAAATACGTTTAACGAGGGCTTTTTCTTTGTATTATCCGTTTTATAATGATTTTTATCTTTTAAAATACATAAGATACATAATATGGTTGTAAAAACTAAAAAAGTACAGATCAAACATTCTTTTGAAAGCGGCTGCAATATACCAAGTATGGGGTATATCATATTCATAAATAGTCCTATAAACATTGCCGCCATTACACTTAAGCCTGTGACAAATAAAATATTTTCAATGTTACTTCTAATTTCAGATAATCCCATAATTCGCAAAATCAGCATTCCAGGTATAAATAAAATATAAATAACAGCTATAAACTCTTTAAGTATAGATATATTTATACCCGCATAATCTAAAAATGTTAAACCAAGAAATCCAATCTGAATTAATAAAATGACCATAATGAAATTTTTAATTTTCCAGTTATTTATTTGAAATACGCCATCCATACTATCATACCATTAAACAATTTTATTTCATATTTAGAAGTGATATTAAATTCCTATAACTTTTTATAAGCTGCCATATATTGAGGATATCTGCATCCTTAGGAAAAAAATTTAAATATATTTTTATTAATAATACTCACCATTGAATTCTCTTTGTGACAAATAATCCCTCCATTATTCAGTTTCATGTGAAAATGTTTTTTTAAATAACTTCTAACCTTTAAGAACTTGATGATAGATACTGTTCAATCGATTCTCCATAATTTTCCAATTATACTTGTTTTCATAAGCTTTCCTGCCATTGTCTCCTAATCTTTTCCGCAACCCTTCATTATCTTTTAAACAAGATATTGCCTCTATTAAAGACTTTTTATCTCCATAAGGTATTACTACTCCACAATTCTCTTTTTGCACAATATTCGCCATTGATGTATTTTCATTCACAATTATGGGTATTCCTGATGCCATTGCCTCAAAAAGTTTATTTGGACTAGCGTACACATTGTTAGGAATATCTGGATCATATAATGCCAAAGTCAGATCAGCATCAAGCGTGTTTTGAATTATTTCATCATATAAAACGCCATTTAAGTCCATACTTACATTTTTCATACCATTAGTCAACGATGATAATTTATTTATATAATTTTTTTCGCCGCAGTACCCTTTGATAATTAATTGGACATTTTCCATGTCTTTTATAGCCGAAATAATTAGATCTGTGCATCTTTGCCCTGTTATTTTGCCGCCTAAAAATATTTTAAATTCATTATCCTCCTTATTTTTTCTATTTTTTCTAAATAAGCTCTCTTCAGGAGCATTATTTATTGTTATAATCTTATTTTTAATGTTTTGACCAATTTGATAAATTCTGGAATCATCAGCAATTATAATGACGTCAGCAAACTTCATTGTAAAGTTATCCATGTTTGAAATGAGTGGTCTTAAAAATCCTTCCATTACATCCCCATAAAAATCAAAAATATCATATACAACTGGTTTTCGCTTTATTTTAGCAACTATAATGGAAAAGAAATATGTATCAAAATTAACCGCATGCAAAACATCCCATTTCATAATTAATAGCCAAAATAAAAGAAAA
This sequence comes from Methanobacterium sp., assembly GCF_038562635.1. Lineage (NCBI taxonomy): Archaea > Methanobacteriati > Methanobacteriota > Methanobacteria > Methanobacteriales > Methanobacteriaceae > Methanobacterium > Methanobacterium sp. Next base: position 391,625 of record NZ_JBCFBO010000001.1, read on the forward strand.
CCCCACCAAACAGGAAAATAGAACAATGTTTTGACATGACCCACTGGGACATCTAATTTCAAACTTTTTACTTCTACATCATCATCTAAAAGAAAAGGCCAGCTTCTCTCCCAAATAATAAGACTGACTTTATATCCGCTTTTCTTAAGACTCTCTAATTCCTTTTTTAAACGGGTATCTGGATAAGATATTGCCATTAAAATTTTATTTTCTTTCGGGGTACTCCTTTTAAGTTCATGAATATCTTTAAAGTCATGTACCCCCTCAGGCATTGCCTCTAAATCACAGCCAATATTTTTTTTAATAATTACCTGATCTTCCATTTTTGGTGGTTTTTGCATCATGATATTACCAATTTTTAGTTGTATCCCATAGAGGATTATAATAAAATTTAAGACAAATTTTTACAGTTATATTCTTAAATAACCTGCCATAGTGCTAGAATAATAAATTATCTCATAAAAAAGGAATGATAATGTTAAAAATGGATTTTTCACAAATTTTTTCCAGTTAATAAAAAAAGATGTTCTAAGGGGAGAAACCTGAACCAATCCCATCGATTTGTTCTCTTTCAAAAATTCTTTCATGGTCTGGCCATAGTAGTACTGTTTTGATATGACTTCCTTCAGAGTCCGGGGTTCGCCTAAATGCAAACCTTCAGATTCTACAAAACCGATTTTATAATTTTGAGTTTTTATTCGGTTTTGTATGTCATAATCTTCACCAAAAATCATATTTTCGTTGCATCCTCCTATCTCCTCGAACACTTTTTTCTTATAAAACCGGGAAACATTCCTGCTGGAATCATATTTATAACAATCTTTTTCGAATTTTCTAATTTTAGCCCAGAAGCTTATGCTTGGATCAGGACCCCAATATGTTGATAATGCGTCATAATCACCGTTTTCACATTTTCTTACGCATTCCTGAACCACATTACTGGATAAAACTACATCAGAATCTAATCTATAAATATATTCTCCTTTAGACATTTCTACACCAATATTGGTTTGTTTTGACCTGTTTTTGATATTACCTTCACTCACATTAACATCCCATTTATTAGCTATTTCAACTGTCCTGTCATCAGATCCCGCATCAACTAGTATAACTTCGATGTTGCCGTAGGTCTGATTTTTAATACTATTTAAACATTTTTCAATGGTTTTTTCTGAATTTAGGGAAGGTATAACAATCGATACCAGCGGATCAGCGGAAATTTTTTCTTTTTTCATTTACATTACTCCTAATCCAATGCATAATATCCATTCAAACATGAACTCCAAATTTTAGTAAGTTTAAAGGACCATGTAAAAGTATAATACCGGGATCATGCATATAACATGAAATATTTACAGGAAAATATAAATCCATATGATCATACTCTTTTTCGCTCATAATCCATCTCCAAAGTTGTGATTAATTCATTATCTTCCTGAGAAATTTGCTTGAAGAGAGAAATGTAATTTTCAGTGATCTTATCCCATGAATAACCCTCCAACACACGATGATAAACTTCATCCTTAAGATATAGACAGGTTTCAGGATAGTTATATACGAGTTCAAGTTTTCTTGTAAGTTCAGAGCTGTTTTTAAAATAAAATGCAGATTTTCCACAAACTTCGCGGTTAAATGGATTATCATGGGCTATAATTATATTACGAGAAACCGCTGCCTCTAAAAGGGAAGGATTAGTTCCCCCAACCGAATGACCATGAATATAAGCCCTGCAATTCTGCCTGAGCATGTTTAAAAATTTTTGATCATAGATTGATCCCATAAATATTACATCAGAGGGCATATCGACAGTTATAGACTCAATTTTTTTCTGATATTGGGAACTGGTGAAATCCCCCACGATCAAAAGAGGGATGTCAACATTTAACTGGGAAAACGCCTCAACTATGGTTTGAATATTATTTTCCGGCTCCATACGGGCTACCACCAAAAAATAATTTCCAGGAGTTATTCTAAAGGAAGTATATTTTTTAATCTGCTCTTTAAAGTCGTCATTCCCTACAATAGGATCACATGCGTCGATACCATATGAAATATAGACTGTTTTGTCCAGATATTTATTATTTACATAATTTTTCATCTCTTGAGAATCGACAATTATTTTATGTGCAAATATGGTTGCCATTATATGATTTAATTTCAGAAGCCATCTCTCAAATAGATTGAACTTACTCCTCTTCCACATGACTCCATCTACGTTTACAATAAGCTTTGACTTCCGATTGAGGATCAATGGAATGAAAAGAAACATACCTACTTCTATACCAAGGAAATAAATCAGTTCATGTTTTCGGCTTAATTTTATCAGAAAATATATATCCGAAAGATTCTCATAAAACTTTCTTAAAAAATAATTTTCAGGTGGTTTTATTGGAAAGTATTCCAGTGCTGCGCCATTATAACTATTTTTGCGCGAATGAGGGGATTCATATTCGCAGCTTACCGAAACTTCATATCCTCTTTCTACCAGATTTTCAGTTAATCCCTGTGCAAATGTTTCAAATCCACCATATTTGGCAGGTATACCTCTTGAGCCCACAATTGCAATTTTCATATTGGCACCTATTTTAAAACTGCATTATACCACAGTTAACTCCTGTAATATAATAATGTCCTGAATATTCTCCATCCATCCTTTACTGAGTTCAATTTTGGTTCATCTATCCTACAGTTATAATTAATGGGGACTTCAAAAACTCTGAAATCTCCTTTAGAAACCTTTGCAAGCATTTCTGCCTCTAATTCAAATCCATTAGAATCGATACCCGTCTGTAACAGATATTCTATAACTTCTCTTTTAAAAGCCCAGTATCCTGTACAGACATCGGATATGTTAATATAAAATAAACTTGCAACGAAACTAAGGATATGATTACCAACTAAATTAAGTTTACTAATAGAACCATCTTTTCTTTCACCATTCAACCTAGATCCGAGAACTAAATCCGCTTTATCTTCTATTAATCGTTTTATGAGATTTGAAGCGTCTTTAGGATCATATGTATTATCTGCATCCATCATTACAACATAATCCGAATTAACTTTCTCAAAACCTTTTCTTATTGCATTACCTTTTCCCTGCTTTTTTTCGTTAATTACTGTTACACCAGCTTTCTTTGCAATTTCGGGAGTTTTATCCTCCGAATTATTATCAACTACTAAGATCTTCGAATTTGAATATAATATTTTGATATTATTCAAAAGAGTCCCAATTGATTTTTCTTCATTATATGCAGGAATTAAAAATGTTACATCTTCCATTACGTTCTCCCCTTATTTTTGAAATTTCGTATTACTCCATTCATCGAATTTCTATAATTCCTTGAACGCTTTTTTTAATCCTCCACACTTTCAAATAATCAATATATCCAAGGGAATATTCTTTGATCACCTATTTTAACTCTGTTTCATTGTTAAATTCTGCAATTCTTTCAATACTACCTCTAATTATTTAGAAGATAGCCGCATACTCATTTTAACCGTTAAACTCCAGCAAATTACTTGGGCAAATTCCCTTATTTTTTCAATGAATGAAAATAATCTTATTTTTGAATCTAATTTCATACAAGGTACACAATTAACATCATAATATCCATTAAGCATATTTAGTGCGTTTAACGCAGGATATAGCCCCATATTGTTCAATATAAATTTTATTGTCTTTAAAACCTCTATTTGGAGCGTATCATCATCTGCAGCCACACAAAAGAAATTTAGAATCATGTTTCTGTATTCTTCAAACAATTTACCGCATTTAACATTTAAAAATTGGACAATTACAACAGAAAACTGGTATAAATTGCAAAAATAGTTATTATGAAGTTCTTGAAGCATTTTCGTAATATAAAAATAAATATAAAATTTATAATCTATTGCTATCTTTTCTGAATTTAATTCAGCTAATCCAGAAGAAAGATTAGTTATTCCATAACCCTTTACTTTCAGTACTGGCATAGCTTCATTTTCATTTAACATATTCATGGGATTCATTCTCCAGATAGTCTAAAATATACTATAAAATTTGAACTGTACATTTTATTGATAATAATATTCTTATTATAAGTACTATTTAATACTAACTATTATTATATTAATAATAAAAAGAATAGGTGAACTTTAACCACCATATGATAAAAATTGATAATTTACCTGTTATAAATTAAAGATAGCAGTAAAAACCCAAAAAATATCCATTAAAGAAAGAATAATGTTCCTAAAAACAAGATTTGTAAATAAATTAAAAAACAGATACCAAAAAGCGCTGCATTAAATTATTTAAGGCAATTAAAATAATTAATGAAATTAATATCAAAAATTAAGGACATCTCAAAAAAATAGTTTTGAAATATGCATACTCCACTTTATTAATAAACTTCCATAGTTTACAGTATATTTCAAAAGGGTAATAAAATATCTTAATATTTCACAACAATTATTATAATCATTCTAAACAAATTTGTTTTCTATAGAAGTCTAAAAGGATATTAAAAGACAAATATAATCAAATAAATTATAATATAATTGTTTAATTAAAGGACCTCGAAATGAGAATATTAATTTATCGTTCCATACACTGCTTCTAAAAAGGGTAAAAATCAATAATGGATTTTTTTATTGTATAAACTCTCGGGACATATTAGTAATTCATATAAAATCCTCAAAAAAGTAACCATTAATAAGGTCATATATTTGCCATGTTGAAACATTTTCTACTCCTTTTTAAACCATAACTCAACATGTAAAAAAATTAAAAATTAGAGAATTAATAATATCAAATCATCGAAAATATAAAATAACTTAAAAATGGTACTAGTTCTATAATAAATACATTGTAATACTTAATAATTTTATTAATGCTTATAACAGTTTTTATAGTTTTATTATTTTGAAGCATGTTAACTTTAATTAATTTAGATTCATGTATCCTATTAATACCATTTTATTAAATAGATAGGTTAATAGAATTTTTAAACTTGTTCATACCTATTGAACAATTCTAAAATATAAATAAAATATTATGACAGTACCAAATTAATACCAAACTTTATAAGGATGTAATAATAAATAAATGTATTGTAATAACGGAGGTGTTATATGATATCAACCGTAACAACTACCACGACAGCAGTGACCTTGACACAGGTCATGACTTACAGCATAATAGCAGTGATAGCACTAATAGCATTTCTAGCATTTAAAGAAATTCTAAGCACAGAAGCACGCAAAAATGAGCGAATACGAACATTTATCGAAGGAGCCAACGTTGCAATAGTTCCATTACTGATGGTATTTGTATCTATTGTAGGCTACAAAGTGGTGACAGTTATTTAGGAGGTATTTTGTATGGATAAAAAAATCGTATTAGGCATAATCTTAATGGTTGCCGTAGTAATGGGCGGAATTGCATACGCAAATATCCCCCAAACTGGATCCCAACAAAGTACACCTGTATCTGGAAACGCCACTAATGTCGCATTTCAAAACAATGCAACATCATGGAAACACGTAGTAGCGGCATTTGACGTGACCAAAATCGATGGAACTAAGAAAAAAGTCTATTCTGATCTATGGATTAAACCAAAAGGAACTGCAAATGTAGATTTAAGCCGTGCCTTGGGCTATGGAAATCAGGCCCTCCCTAAAGGAACTAAAATAAAAATGAATACATACAAAGACCCTAATGTCCCTGTGTCCCAACTCCCTAATGGAATTACAGATAGTAGAATAACCACAACCGCAGATCCAACCTTAGGAGGGCAATTTTTAGCCTCAATCACAGCAATAAGTAGTTCAAGAAAGATAATAACCAGTAGCACATCACTCATTATACAAGTGAAAATTATCATTATAAAAGTGATAATATCAGGACCACTTTGTGTAAACACTGGAGGATCAATCATTACTCTACCATCAAATGGGAACAGCCAGATAATCAGAGGATCATGGTTACGTCTTCTCATCTAAACCAGAACATGAAATAACTAAAAATATAAAAAAACCAAAATCAGATAAAAATGAATTTATCCCAATAGATTGTTAATCTCCTCAAACACTACCAAAAACTCTCAAAATCAAACATTATTTGCATTCATTCAATTAAAAGACATATGCACAAGCAAAAACTCATGTTTTTGCTTTGAAACTCCATAATTTCTAAATTCCGTAATTGAATGGCAAAAATCTTTGATTTTTTGCAGTGGGGATATACTTTACAGATTTTAGTGTTTGAGGGCTTGTTTTATTTGAAAAGTCAATTTAAAACAAAGTCAACTATACAAAAAAAGAAAATTTAAAATGGATGCCTGAGTGATATAATGACAAAAAGAAAACTATACGTGCTCGTTGCAGTTGTTATATCTGGATTTTTAGTTTTGGGAATTGGAAGCAGTGCCCTTGAAGGTTTTTTATTTGATCAAATACCCTATAATTACACGTCTTACCTCTCAATCCCTTCAAATTCACCGGATGCAGCTTCTATCGATGGTTATTATAAATTATACGGAAAGGGGCGTGATTTTAATTTCCACATAGTACTTCCCGGAGCTGAAGGCCAAGAAAGTCCCCTTGATTATACCGCAGATGGGCTTAACGGCACTGGTAAAATAAATGATATAAGTATAACTTACGGCACTATTGCATCGCTTTTATCAGGTAATTTTAAAAATGCCCTTTTCAACACAAAAATCGATGGCAATTACACCATGGCATGTGCTGCATGGACTGGCTACGGCAATTTCACAAATAACGGCCAGAATTTCTTAGGAAACTTCAAAATAGACGGAGTAATGACAGACTGGGAAGGAACATTCCATTTAGTCCCTGAAAATAATCAAATAAGCTTAAAAACAGAGTACATATATTATCCACACGGCAATAAGACTTCTGAGAATACTAAAGAAGTTAAAAAAATTTATTATTTGTAGCTACTTTGTTATACATTCCATAACTGAACAATATTTACAAAAAAAGAGATTTAAGAGAAATTAAAGCACTTAAATTTCTCAATATTTATTTTTAAAAAACTATTTTTCCCCAATATCATTTACATCTGGCTCCCGGCCGGAATTAGACTCCATATCAACTACCTGCATCTTATGCACATAATTGGCTCCACGGAGCCCGGATAATACGGCCCCTATAGCACAGAATGCTGCACCGATATAAAATGACATTCTAAGAGCTGGCATAAATGCCTCTGCAAGTGTTTGCGGGAACCATGTAGTACCTGTAAGCACTGTCAAAGTTCCTTGAGGTATGGAAGAGACAAATTGAGTTGGTAAAGCACTGAGTATTGTACTTACAGGGTTAAAGCCCAGGAATGCTGAAAACAGAGCACCTGTTGGTGGAATACTGCTTAAAACTGGAGCTAACTGTGCTGCGCCAATACTTGCCAGTGAAGAAGTCATAGCACCAGGGAACTTCTGAGTGATTCCAACAATAACTATGGTGAAGAACATAGCCATACTTGCTGTAAATGCAGTCATTATCACCGTTGTTATCATACCAGAGGCAACTCCCCTGTCCTTTGGTGATACAGAATTCATTATGGATGCAGTGTTTGGTGAACTGAACATTCCCTGTCCTATACCCATCATGAATATTGCTGCGCCAAATTCAAGGTAACTGAAGTCGTATGGAAGTGCTGCAAGTACCAAAAATGCAGTTGCTGAAATAACCATCCCCAGAGTTGCAATCCACCTTGGGCCGTATTTATCAGAGAGCATTCCCGAGATAGGTCCCATTACTACAACTCCTAAAGTAAGAGGCAGCATGTACACACCAGCCCAGAACGGAGTTGATTCATAGCTGTATCCATGAAGAGGCAGCCATATACCCTGTAAAAGGATAATGAGCATGAACATCATTCCACCCCTACCCATAGCATTCAGGAAACCGGCTATATTAGCATAGCTGAACATCTTTATTTTGAAGAGGTCCATTCTAAACATTGGGTTTTCGGAACGATTTTCAATGAATGGGAACACTGCAAGCAGTACAAATCCTATAATCATTGATACAATTACCCATGGATTATGCCAGCCCATAGCGTCATTACCATAAGGCATTAAACCGTAGGTTATTCCAATTAATATGCTGGTTATTGATGCAACAAAGACTATATTACCTACAATATCGATTTTTGTATTCGGATCCCTGTATGATATCTCCTTAAGTTTAAGGAATGACCAGATGGTACCCAATAGTCCAAATGGCACGCTGACCAGGAAAACAAATCTCCAGTCATAGATTGCAAGGATACCACCAAGCAGCAGTCCAATAAACTGTCCTGACATGAAGGCAACCATGTTGATACCTAATGCTTTACCTCTCTCGCTGACAGGGAAAGCATCTGTTAATAACGCCGAACCATTCGCCATTAAAAATGCAGCGCCTATTGCCTGGATAATTCTGAATGCAATAATCTCTATAGCCCCAATGTCACCTGTTCCTGGAGTTAAATAGAGAAGGATAGAGCCCACTGTAAATATTAAAAATCCGATCTTAAACAGCTTTACCCTGCCATAAATATCCGACAAACGCCCGAAACCAAGCATTAATGTTGCTGTTACAAGACCATATCCCATTAGTATCCACAGGAGATACTGGAATGAATTGAGCGGGTCAATATGAATGCCATTGAAAATGGCAGGTAGTGAAATTAAAGTTATACTTCCGTTAATTGAGCTCATTAATCCCGACATTATAACGTTGATCATTACAACCCATTTATAATCGAGCCCACGTTTTTTTCCTATACTTTTGCCTGAAACTGTACTGTTCAACTGATCACCTGTTAATTAAATGAAATAGCATCTTCTCTCAAGTTAATATTTATTTAAAACACGTTTAAGATGCTGTATTACGTACAATTAAGTTTAATACGTTTTATTTAAATGTTGATTTATTATTAAAATAGAATTTTAAAATTATAACCTATTCATCGTTTTTATTATTTATATCTCCATCATTTTTATTTTCAACTATTTGAAAGGCAATATCTTTCATTATATCTGCTTTTGCAAGCAGATCTTCTGCTTTAATGATTAAGACTCCTTTGCCTTCAAGTCCCCTCACAACTAGAGTATCTCCGCTTTGTATATCGAATAAATCCCTAATATCTTTGGGAATTACGATTTGACCCCGTTCACCTACTTTAGCCGTGCTGAGAACACATTTTCTGTTACTTTTATGATTCATTTTTAACCACTTAAAAATTCATGTAAATCATATTTATCGTACTTATCACATTTATGCGATAAATTATATTTAAATGTATTGAAGTGAAAATTATACAAGCTAATGTATATACTTCAAATAAAAATATTCCTGCTTAATTGAACCTATAAGGTAAATATAATTATCAAATATTAAAAAAGACCGCTTAAAATAATATTTTATTTAAACAGCTGATTTTTACCTATTAAAATGGTTTTTAAGACGTAATATGGAAAATGACGATATGTCCCCTTCAATTATTACCTAGATCCCTATAAATCCTTAAAATAAAATTTTATAGTTATATCTAAAAACAGGACCGATAAAGGACCATAATACTTAGATAACAATTAAGGCTCTGTTTAAAAGATTAGTTTTATTGATATATAAATCTATCGGCTGTCCGATACTTGTAAAATTAACCTGAAAATTTGAGATTATTTTATTTTCCAACCTAATTTAGTCTTGATTACGGTAATAACAAGGCATAAATGCCTGAAAATCATTATAAATACCGTTTTTCATTAAGTAAAACCGTACATCCAGGTTATATATCCTAACTTTTACGATCTATAAATATCTAAGTTCTAAAGGTTAATCCTAATTATAAAACCATATCTTCCTACCATCCACCTAGAAGTAAATATTTATAGTTTACAAACCAAATATAATACTGACTCAAAAAATGAGGCCGATAAAATGCATGATAGAAGATATAGAAAAAGGACTATTTTAGATAGGAAAGGTTTAATTGAAAGAATGCTTGAAGACACATCCCGAACAATCGACAGTATGAAGCAGGACCTTGAAAGGTCAGTTGTTGATTATACATTCGTCCCTGGGAAGGATATAATCGAAACTGACGAAAGTGTAATCGTTCACGTGGACTTACCAGGTATCAATAAAGAAGATATCGAATTAAACCTGACTGAGACCAAATTAAAAGTTAAAGCAGAATTCAATATTGAACTTGAAGTGGAACATGGAAATTACATAACACTCCATGATAGGAAATCCGGTGTCATGAGGAGGACTGTAAGGTTCCCTAAAAAGGTGATACCTAATGAAGCAGAAGCTACCTTCGAACACGGTGTTTTAACTGTTGAAGCTCCAAAATTAGAGAGAGAAGAAAGTTTCAGCGTGAAAATTAAATAACAAAAGAATTTAATTTTACTATTTTTTATTTTTATTTCAAGAACAAATCAATATAATACTCAAAACATACTATTTCTCAATTAACTATCCCAAACTTAATCATTATTTGCTATTAATTCAGATTATGCGATTAATTCATGAAAATGTACATAAATGACATGGCCAGTATACATGTGGCTGTCTATTTATGGTAATTTCTCAATAGATCTAATTTTGATATCTGGTTTTGAAAATAGGAGATTTATTTCGTTATATCGATGTATAGCGAACAAAGTGAAAATTGTATCAAAAATTGTTTTTTTTTTGGAAGTAATTATTCACAAAGATAATTTTTATACATATCTGTTAAAATAGTAATACCTATTAATCATGAAAATTAATTAATAGTTATGGATCTTAAACGGATTGCCACGGTGTTATTATTAGCATTTATTTTACTGAGTTTGTGTTTCTATTACCATAATTATTATAATGATAACCTAAAATATCCATCTACAGCAGCCATTGAATCACACTACCCTGAAGGCTCGCTAGTATACATCACTGGAAGTGTAACCAAGCCAACTAATAATGGTTTTTGTCTTAGAGACGGCAATAACCTGGATATAATTTACAATGTAACATCCAGTAAAAAGGTTCAACCAATAGACTATATACAGCTGCTCGGGATACTGGGACATAATTATACTATAAACAGCACTGAAGTATATGTTGAAACAAACCACGGCTATGAACTTATAATATTCAGGTCTGCACTTGCTTTAATTGTCTTTATATTCATATTTTTCTGGTACTGGAAGTTTGACTTCAAAAGGTTCGAATTTTTGAGGAGGAGACAGTAAAATGCCGGACTGGATTACACACCTGCTGGCTGCATGGATACTGTGCACGATCCTGAGCTTTAAATACAAAGAGATTAACCCTGCTTATACCGTGGTGTGCATGGCAGGGGCTCTGATTCCTGACCTGTTTAAAATAACGATACCCCTGGGATTTATGGGTATAAAAGTGGAAAATTTTTTAATGCCAGTTCACCTACCGATAGGTTCCCTAATTATTGCAGGCATATTCACCCTCTTTTTTAAAGAAAAGAAAAAATTAGTCCTGTCGCTTTTAGTGCTCGGGGTCGCAACCCACTACACACTTGACCTGCTCCTCATTAATTTAAATGGAGGTATGGTAATGCTGTTCCCATTGTCATGGAACTCATGGACCCTTAACATTATACCCGACGACGATTTAAATATCACCATACTTACAGTAGGGCTTGCTATGGTTGTTTACTTTGTTTCTGTCTGGTTTAAAAAGAGAATTAATGTAAATAAAACATTAACTACAAAATAGGGCATTAAATACCGAACTGGACTAATAGATTTATTAATTATATTTTATATTAGATGCATGATAAAGAATTGAAGAAAATTTTCACATAAAAATAGAAATCTTTATTATGATAATTTACCAATTTAGTATTATGGAATTAATAAACAATAAAATTCCAAAACGATTTATGTCTCTAGATATTGCAAGGGGAATTGCAGTCCTTTTAATGGTAGAAGCCCATATTAGATTTATTGTGCCAATTTTGTCAGAATGGGCATATTTATTTGCAGCACCCTCATTTATTTTTATATCTGGAGTAAGTTATCAATTATTAATCCAGTCAAGGCAAAATAAAGTAAGATCCTCCATTTACTTAGAAGTGCTCTGGAGAGCGGTGTTATTATTCTTATTAACAGCTGCAGTGACGTTAATAGGGAACTTATTCCTTGCAAGGGATGTATCCATATTTATTGGTGATATATTTCTAATAATAGCAGTTGGTTACATTATAGGACTACTCATTAAAAATAGCATCAAACTAAAAGTAACTGCAATCATCCTAATTTATTTATTGACATTTATAATTACCAACTACCATATCCAGTCGCTATTATTTTTAACTGGAAGTATACAAATATTACCTGGAGTTTGTTATTTTATTGTCGGCCAGATTGCATTTGAAGCCTACAAAAACAGGAATTTAAATTTAAAAACCAGTAACAAATTTTTAGCATATTCAGCAGTATTTATGGTACTAAATTTAGGAATATTATATTTAATTCCATATAATTTTACAATTCAAGGACGTGACTTTTTCTTAGAGTTTTTAACCATATCAAGCATTACAACTTTTATTACATTCTTACTTTTAAGAGTCATAGATATTGAAGGCAGGTTTAACAAAATATTTAAGCCTGTAAGAAACTTAGGAAGAATATCTTTAACCGGGTACTACGTTTCTTATGTTAGTTTTGTTGTAACAGGTTTTTTTGTTTTAAAAACAAATCCAATTATCCTCAACCTGAGTTTTTTCATTTTTGCAGTAACAGCTTTAATATTACTTGAGAAATTATGGAGACCGCATAAATATATTTTAGGCTTTGAATGGCTTTTAAGAAAAGGAACTAATATTGGAGTAAAATTTACAGAAAAAATAGGGGAAATTCAACTCCCTATAAAAAATAGGAGAGTCTAGATTTTTATTAATATTTCACTAAATTAACAGCTTCTTTTTAATAATTTTCCATTTAAAGGTCATTTTACCATAAAAGTAAAAACAATCGAGTTTACAATGCTGTAAAAGATCTAAAGCATAAATAAAACACGGAATAACACATATCCATTTGCATGGACGGCTATGGCGTAAAAGTGGAGAATTTCTAATACCCATGCACCTGCCGGCGGGTTCATAAATTATAGCATCGATATCACTCTGTTTTTCAAAAAAAATTAGTCTTATTGCTTTTAGATTTGGAGTTGCAACCCATTATGCACTTAATTTACTCTTAACAAATTTAAACGGAAGCATAGTCATTTCATGGAATTCATGGACTTAACGTTATACTTGACGATGACTGGCATATCACATGTTGCAGTGGTTGTTTATTTTGCCTGGTTTAAAAAGAAAAGTAATGCAAAATAAGACCTAACTATGAAATATTATATCAGAATTGATTAAATAGAGAATAAAATTACTATTAAACACATCTCAGATCTCATTAATATCATGATAAAGAACTAAAGAAATCTTATTCATACATTTTCAACATTAGAACCATTCCCTATAATATATTCAAAGCTTTCTTCTTTACTTGCAGACTTTACAGGAACCCTTCCAATGCCATAATATTCAAACCCATTATATTCCATGATTTCAGGATCAAATATATTTCTACCATCGACTATAATCGGTAAAGTCATCAATTTTTTCATTTTATCCAATTCTACATCTTTAAATTCATCCCATTCTGTAATAACTAAAAGTACATCCGCATTTATTAAAGTGTCATATTTGTCTTCGAAATATTTGATTTGACTGTTTTCAGGCACTACTCTTTTAAAATTATCCTTTGCTTCTGGATCATATAATCTCAAGTAAGCACCAGAGTCCCTTAAACTAGTAACTATATCCAATGACGGTGTTTCTCGTATATCATCAGTATTAGGTTTGAAAGATAATCCCCATACTGCTATTTTTTTATTTTTAGTTATCCACAAAATGTCCTCTACTTTTTTTACAAAATGTTTTCTTCTATTTTTATTTATCTTTTCAGTTTCTTTAAGAAGGCTAAAATTAATTCCATAAGTCTCAGCTATGTTAATAAATGCCTTGACATCCTTTGGAAGACAGGACCCTCCATAACCAATGCCTGCATTTAAAAAATCTCTTCCGATTCGGTTATCTGCACCAATAGCATCTGCAACCCCATTAATATCTACACTTGTTTTCTCACATAGATCCGCAAGCAGGTTAATATATGAAATTTTTAGGGCTAAAAACGAATTAGAAGCATATTTAATAATTTCTGCAGCTGCAATCTCAGTAACAAACAAAGTACTGCCGTTATCTGTAAATGGTTTATATAATTCACATAATAAGTTCTCTGCACGTTTACTTTCAACGCCTACAACAATTCTATCAGGATTCATAAAGTCACAAACAGCAAAGCCCTCCCTTAAAAATTCAGGATTAGATGCTATATCATACTCCAAATCTTTTCGCGCATATCTTCCTATCGTTCGTTTAATTAGTTTATGTGTATTAACAGGAACAGTAGATTTTTCTATTATAAGTTTATAAGAATCCATTTTTGCCGCAATTTGCCTTGATACTTCTTCAACTTGAGACATATCCGCTTTTCCAGTTTCATTTTCAGGAGTACCAACACAAATAAATATTATATCACTGAAATCTACTCCTTCCATCATTTTATTTGTAAATTTTATTCTGCCCTCTCCAAGATTCTTTTGAAGCATTTCCTGTAAATATGGTTCATATATGGGTGCTAAGCCCTGTTTAAGTTCAGCAAGTTTATTTGAGCTCTTTTTAACGCACAGCACTTCATTACCAAGATCAGCTAGACAAACTGCTGTAACCAACCCTACATATCCTGCACCAATGACTGTAATTTTCATTGCATTTTCCTCCAGTTCAAACAATTCACTAACTAAATTTAAATCTGAAAATTATACTCACGACGAAAAGTTTAATTTAACTCCAAAAAAATAAAAAAAAGGATTTAGATATGTGCTAAATTTCTAGGATACAATTTTTACGGTGTCTGTCGCTTTTGGTCTTGTTGTATAACCCGTCTGACAGGCGGATGCAGTGCTGGTTATAGTTTTACCTGCTATTATGCTGTTAACACGCACAGTATAAGTAAGTACTACATCTCCCCCACTAGAAACATTGCCTAAACTGTCCCAAGCTATGGTTTTTGCAGTGCTATTGTAAACCCCACCAGCAGAACATGACACAAAGTCAAATCCACAACTTAAAGGTAGAATTTGGGCACTAACATTTTCAGCGTCGTCAGGACCTGCATTATGAATGGTTACTGTATAAGTAATTAAATCACCGACATGAGCCTGCCCCCCAGTCGTATTATCCGCCAAAGTCATGCTTAAAACCGATTTTTTCACATAAATGCTGTCAGTTCCTGTTGTATACGCCCTAGTAGCAGCATTTTGCTGGTATACATTAACTGGCACATTTTTACCTGCACCGTTGATATTTACAAGCACTGTAAATGTTTTAACTAAGTCAGCGCCAGGAGCTATAGTTCCAAGGTTATTCCAGATAATACTTCTACTCGATGTGTCATAAACTCCGCCATCACTGGAAACATAGGTCAATCCAAAGTTTAATGGCATTACTTTAAGCCAAACATTCTCCGCATTATCAGGGCCTGCATTATGCAGTGTTATCGTATATGTTACATAATCACCAACGTTAACCTTTCCACCATTTGTATTATCAGTTACTGAAACAGCGACTGGTGATTTGTTAATATACAGCGGATTACTTGTTATTGTACTGCTTCCAGGATACTCAGTATGATTTTCACTGGCAACAGGTGCTAAACATTGACCTGCACCAACATTACAAGCTTGCACTTCAAAAGTTTTAATAATATCTGCTGTATTGCCTATTGTCCCTATAACCCATGTAATAGTCCTTGTAGTTGAATTCCATGTTCCATCTGGACTAGAATACCATGCTAAACCTAAAGGCAGAACAGTGGTAAGTACAACATTATGTGCATCTTGAGGGCCAGCATTATGCAAAGTCAAAGTATACTTTATTATATCATAAGGATTGACATTAGAATTAGTGGCGTTGTTAGTTATTGTCATGCCAATATTGGCAACCACCGCATTAATCACCACATTCACAGGAACTGTAACGCCGTCTACTGTAACAGAGATTGGTGCTGTTACCTGTGTTGGGGTGTATGCATTGGCATGGAATGTAGAAGTTGCTTTACCGTTTGTTGTAGAAGCTGGACTGTCCACAGTTCCATAAAATGAATTTACAGAATAAGTAGCACCCATTCCATTTGGAACATAGCCGCCAGTAGGCTGCACATTATTTGAGTTCCATGTTAAATCTGCTGTAATCTGAGATGTCTGATAGTTGTTAATTGTACCTGGTGATGCAGTTGCCCTGAGTTTTATATACGGACTGGCATCAAGTGTAGTTAATGTACCTTCATCACAAGTATCGGTTCCAACTGCAGATCCAGTAGTTGGGCCAGTATTTTTACCCCACCAGTTGTTTTCTGCATTAAGGGTTCCTATCCCTGATATAAGATATATGCCGTGCACTCTATTATTTAATATTCTGTTGAAATTTATTGTAGGAAATCCACTTATTATCCCTACTACTCTAATACCAGACGCACCGTTATTTGTAATGCTGTTACTTAAGGCTTTACCAACTCCTTTACTAAAGTAAATACCATTATTGCTGTTGTAGCTAATTTCATTACCTTGAATTGTAGCTGTTGCATGATTCGATGCAGAAGCGCTTTCTACAGCAACCCCATTATCCCTGTTATTCGTAATAGTGTTACTTTTTACTGTACCTGTTCCTGATCTAACATCTACTCCATTGGCATTGTTTGTAATAGTGTTGCCTGTAATTGTACTGGTACCTGCTGTTGAAATACCATCATGAGTGTTGGCATTAACGACGTTATTTGTGATGGTGGATGTTCCGCCATTGGTATAAATACCATTGTAGTTGCCTGTTATAATGTTATTTAAGATAGTAGCGGTGTAAGTATTTGCAACGTAGATTCCTGATGAACCAACGTTAGAATGAGCTGTTGTACCTGTTGCACCTGTTATTGTAAATCCGCTGATAATTGGATTGTTGGCATTCACTGCAAAAGTATCACCATTTGTATTTGAAGCCTTTACAGTAACATTTCCATTTGTTGAAAAGTTAAGATTTGCTTTATTTATATTCACGTTTTCGTTGTAGGTATAAGCTGCACCGCTGTTATCATAGACAATAATTTTGTCTCCAGAATTTGCAGCGTTTATCGCTGATTGAATTGTAGAATAAGTATGTCCGGGTCCAACTTCGAGTGTCGCTGCCGACACTGTTCCGCTGATAGCGAGTATGGAAATTATTGAAAATAGCAGCAAAGCTACTTTTTTCATATTTTGCATTCTTTTTCACCTCCATATGCCCATTACAGAAAATTCACTTTAATTAAAATAAATTTTCCATAATAATGTATAATAATGTATTAACAGGAAGTATAAAAACTTAATGGTTCAATTTTGTGACTTTTTTCACAGTAAAAACGGATTAGTAACTATTTTAATATTTTTAATACAAAAATAATATTTATTAAATTTAATTAGATGAATTTAGTTTAATTTAAGCTATTATTTAATCTATTTGTTTTACTAAAACTTAAAATAAATAAAAAAAATAATATTATGTTAATATAAGTATTTTATACGATTATAAAACTTGTGATTATATATTAAAACATTATAAACCTAAATTATATAAATTAAAAGCTTAATAAATGGTATTATAAATTGGAATAAATTAAGTTATGTGAATTAAATAAATTAAGTTTAATACAATATATTGATATTACAAAAATACATAAAAACCAATAATATACTAATGTTAAAATTTTCTGGACAGGAAATAAGAACTACGCTTTATTATCTTAATAATAAAAGAAGATAATAAAAAAAGAAAATATAAATTAATTTCATTTTTGAGAACTTTAATACAATATTTAAAATAAATCTTGAAAATTAAAGGAATAATCATATGAACACAGTTCAAAGAATATTCAAAAATACAGGATTATTACTCATAGCATATCTATTAAGTTATGTATTTGCTTTTCTGTATACCATATACTCTGCACGTTATCTTGGAGTTGAAAATTTTGGTATTTTATCATTTGCCCTAGCTTTTACTGGAATCATAGGTATTTTAAGCGATTTAGGCCTAAATACACTTGTTACTAGAGAAATAGCAAGAGATAAAAATATTATAAAAGAGTATACAGGAAACATTATAACCATTAAATTAATTTTATCTTTGATTACATTTGGACTAATTATATTACTGGTTAATTTAATGGGTTACTCCCTGGAAAATCTATATGTTGTATATTTAATAGCACTATTTACACTATTTAGTAACCTTTCAATGTTTTTTTATTCAATTTTCCAGGCATTTGAAAAAATGGAATATCAATCTATAGGCCAGATTTTAAATAGTCTTTTGATTTTTACAGGAGTAATTATTGGAATAACCTACAAATTCGATCTTTTAAAATTTGCATTAATCTATTTTATAGCAGGGTTAATTGTTTTAGCATATGCTTATTCAACTTTTACCTGGAAATTTTTTTTATCCAAACCTAAATTTAACTGGAATCTATCCAAAATAATAATTAAGAGTTCACTGCCCCTTTCTTTAACTTTTATTTTTTCATTAGTATATTTTAAAATAGATTCTATAATTTTATCTTTAATACAGGGAAATATAGCAGTTGGAATATATACAGCATCATACAGCTTAATGGTGGCCTTAACATTTATTCCTTCCGTTTTTTCTCTTTCAATTTATCCTCTACTTTCTAAATTCCATATATCATCAAAAAAATCCCTTGAAGTTTCTTATCAGAAATCTTTTAAGTATTTATTTTTGATAAGTTTACCAATTGCAATGTGCACCACTTTCCTGGCTGATAAAATTATTATATTAATATATGGGACCGCGTTTGCTGAGTCAATTATTGCACTTCAAATTCTTATCTGGACTATTCCCCCAATTTTTTTAACATATATGTCCAGGACATTCCTTATATCAATAAATAAAGAGAATATACTTCTAAAAATACTTTTTATATGCATGATCATTAATATAACTTTAAATTTAATCTTTATTCCATATCTTAGTTATATTGGAGCTTCAATAATAACTGTAATTACAGAATTAACCTCTTTAGGACTATGTTTTTATTATATTTCTAAGTACATATGCAAAATTCAAATTCAAGATATTATAATTAAACCCATACTAGCCATAACAATTACTAGCCTATTGATTTATTATTTATCTGTTAATAACATAAATATAACCGTAATAACCGTTATATCGCTCATTACATATTTCTTGAGCTTAGTTTTGTTTAAAGTTTTTACAAAAAATGATATTAATCTGTTTAAAAAAATAATCAAAACTTAAGATGTTAATCAGTAATATATTGATTAGACTTAAAAGAGAGGTATTTTAATGTATAAAACTAGAGATCTAATAAATAAAGATTTATCTAGATATCATAAATATCACAATGATGATGAAATTTCAGTACATATGAATGTTTTCTATATTTTTGCTTATTTTGTCGTAAGTAGAGGATTTAGAGCAGTATTTTGCTACAGAATATCTAATTATTTATATAAAAATAATAAAAGCTTTTATTATCCTTTTAAATTCTTTGATTTAATCTTTAATTCAAGTGAAATATCAAGTAAAGCAGAAATTGGACCCGGCCTACTTTTACCTCATAATCAGTGTATAATAATTGGTGGAGGTAAACTAGGCAAAAATGTTTCAGTTTTTCAAGGAGTGACAATAGGTTTAAAGAAAAAATTAAATGAATATCCAACTATAGGAGATAATGTACAAATAGGAGCAGGTGCTAAAATTTTAGGTAATATAACAATAGGTAATAATTCAAGGATTGGTGCTAATGCAGTGGTGTTAAAAGACGTTCCTAATGATTCAATAGTGGCAGGAATACCTGCTAAGGTAATTGGAAAAAATTTAAAAATATAAATTTAAAGTAAACTCCCAACTCAATAATTACTTCTATAATATATCTGAGAAAAGCCATTAGAATACAATAAAGATTTATTATCTATAACCCCTTCAATATCTACATAATATCCTTCGCTTGATTTACTTGAATTTGAAACAAAAACAAGTTTATTTAGCGTGTTAAATTTTCCAATGAATATATAAGAATCAGGATAAACCCAAAAGTTATTATTTGGATTTAATGTTCTAATCATGCTTATATTCAACTCTAAACTCTTAAAAAGCTGCTGCCGATAAATATCAGTATAAGTTATATTACTATTTTTGAAATCATATAGCCATTTAGCGCATAAAACATCCTGATCACTGAAAACTGGATAATCAACACTGCTTATGGAAAAAGATGTAGGTTCATCCTGTGTAATTTCATAAATAAATCCTGTAAAAAATAAGAATAATAAAATCTGAAGGATGCTTAAAATTCTTATTGACATTTTTAAACTATCAGCAGTCCACTTCCTTTTGAAAACCTTGTATACAATTCTAAAACAATAAATTCCACCAACAACTGCAAATGGGGCTAAAAAGAATAAGGTTATATGGTAAATACGTGTCAAGTTAAGTGAACTTGCAAAGAATGGAAGTATTACACTTAAAATTAATATTCCCAAATTTATAAGGGCAAATAATACAAACACTGTTTTGAATTTATACTCATGATTTTTAATTACACTTAATATCCCCATAACAATAAATGCCTGAAATAAATAATTGATATATGCAGGTATCTTATGGAGAGGAGAAGATATACTAACTGTAAACGCTGTTAACCCCTGTGAA
The DNA here is from genome assembly GCF_038562635.1 of Methanobacterium sp. NCBI lineage: Archaea > Methanobacteriati > Methanobacteriota > Methanobacteria > Methanobacteriales > Methanobacteriaceae > Methanobacterium > Methanobacterium sp. The sequence goes on from NZ_JBCFBO010000001.1 coordinate 412,488, forward strand.
GTCTCTGGACTTAAAAAATCCATTGAAATACTATTTAAAATATGCACACCAATATCCAAAATTCTTTCAATTAGAAAAGAGCTTGAAACATAGAGGTACCATGATAATGCAAATATTATAAAAAACAAAATAAATGAAGAACTTAACATTTGCAGGTTATTATTTAAATTAGCAGTTAAACTTAACTTTATTTTTAATTTTTGGGCAGTATTTAATATTATATCCTTTTTCAATGCTTCAACAAGGATATAAAATACTAAAATGGACAGCATAACTATATAAGATAATCCATAATGAGAAATTATCATTGAAAATGAAAAAACAATGAATAAAATATTTCTTTTAAGTTTATTCATCTTTAAATCAATCATCAATAAAATTATCAGCATAAAAAATAGTTCTGCAACTTCCTGTCTGGCTAATTGAGGTAATTCCCTGTAAAAAGTGAATACTAACATGAAAAAGAAAACGGATAAAAATGCTATTTTTGCGTTGGTTTGCTTTTTAAAGATTAAATATAAACCTAACGGCACTAAAGCAAAGATCAAAGGATATATTATTTTTAAAACCCAAACTAAATTTAAGCTGCTTATCAAAGAGAGGATAGGTGCTAGAATTGTAATACTCAACATTGCATTTATTTCAAACGGCAGAGATAAGTTCCAGTAAGCATTGGCAATAACCAAATTTGATAAGTTATATTCCTGTAATATATCCCAACCCCATAAGTTCATGGATACCAATGACGTATGGAACAATAAAGATACAGCAATTACGAAAACTGCCAGTGGATACCATTTTACCCCGATTTTACCAAATGCCACCAAAATAACTACAAATGAAATAGTTATAATCATCAACATTAAAACCAGGTTATTTTGATAAAAATTCATTAAATAAGTGCCGATTACAGCAAAAAAAGGTATAATGAATAAAAATAAAGGTGAAGGGGATAAGAAGTCTTTCAGGTTTATATATTCCTCATTACAGTAATTTTTATCCATGATATAACTTAAAAGGCATAAGATTAAAACAAGAGCTGAAATAGTTACTATTAAATAAGGTAATGAAATAGGGCTTAATATCCCTAAAATTGGATAAATCAGGTTCATAATGAACCCAATGCACATTATACTTGTAATGCTTAATCCTACAGAATACAAGAGTGTTTCAACACTGTTTAGATCATGCAGCCTGAGAATCCTTAAAATTAAAATACCCGGGACAAATAACAGGTATATTACTGCAGTAACTTCCCTTAAGATAGGAATATGTATACCTACACGATCTAATACTAAAAAAATTAATAAAAAAGTTTGAATAACAAGTATAGTGTTTAGAAACTTATATATTCCCCAGTTATTCATTTTGAAGAAATTTAACATTTTAACTGGTTTATCACTTTTATCCATTGATATTCTCCAGAACTTCCACTAATTTTTGGCCCTGGTTTTCCCAAGAAAATTCTTTAGATAATAATCGTGCATTATTTCCAATTTTTCTTCTCATTTTCTCATTTTTTAATAAAAAACGGATATTTTCAGCAAAATCTTCTTCATTATCAGGATCACATACTAAAGCCGCACTATTTTCTTTTAATATTTTCGAAATCTCATCAACTTCATCAATAACCATGGCTTTACCAAATGCCATATACTCTAAAACTTTAATAGGGCATGCCACTTCAGTACAAATATCTTGAGGGAACGGTAAAAGCATTATTTGTGAACTTGCTATCATTTCATAAGCTTGTTCTAATGGGACATATCCAGTAAAAACTATATTAGATAGTTTGTATTTATCTACAAGATCTTCTAATTTTTGACTGTAAATGCCACCCCCAACTATATAAAATGTAACCTCTTCATTTTTTAGAACTTTAGCCACATTAACTATCTTATCTGCCCTTGCCCACTTGGCAAGATTACCTACAAATGTTACTGCACCTTTTTTCTCTTTAATTACTTTTTTTGAAACTTCTATGACTTTAGAATTGAAATAACCGTTAGGTATAACTGTAATTTTTTCTTTTTGTACATTAAATTCTGTAATAATGAATTGTGCCATGTTTTCAGAAACAACATTTATCTTAAAAGCTTTTTTTAAGGCTAACTTCTCCAAAAACCTAATAAGTTTTTTATAAATTCTTTTTGAAATATACCATGGAGGCGCAGCATAATCAATTTCACTGAAATGTATCCCATGAACATCTAAAATGTAATTAGAGAACCCAAAAAGAGCAAAATATCCACCTAAAGGACTTGTTTCAATAATTAAAGGATTATTCCTTAATTTTTTTGCTTCTTTAATTAGGGAAAATGTTCTATTAAAAATATTTAATACAGATCCTCCATTATATGGTATAGCCATATGAACCATATTAATCCCATCTAGTTCAAATGATATGTTACCATTAGGCTTTGGTGTCAAAAGGGTGACATTAAATCCATTTTTTTGAAGTTCGGTTGCAAATGCTATTGTTCTTATAACATCACCGCTCATTTTACTCAGATCCATATCAGCAACCAGAGTTATTTTTTCCCTCATGAAACACCCCAATTATTAAACAACCCTATTGTATACCTCAATTATTCGTTTAGCATATCCATTCCAGGTCCACTCTTCTTCTATAAGACGTTTTCTACTGTTTTTTCCCATTTCAACCATTAAATCTTCATTTTCGAGTAAAATTTTAATTCTCTTTGATAATGCAATCGAATCTTTTGAATTTACAAGAAACCCATTATAACCATCTTTAATTTGTTCAGGAACCCCATCTACATCGGTAGCAATAACTGCACATTCACTGGCCATTGCCTCATAAATGGCAATTGGCCTACCTTCAGCTAAAGACGGTAAAACAAAAATATCCGCTATAGAATACCATTTTAACAATTCATCTCCCCTAACTTCGCCTAAAAAAGAAATTTTATCTTTTAAATTTAATTTATTAGACAAATTTAAAAGTTTGCTTTTCTCAGGGCCATCTCCTATAATTATAATCTTAAAATCTTCTTTGTAGGATGTCTCTAATAAAGAAATTGACTCTAAAAGATAATTAACTCCTTTTCTTTCAATTAAAAGCCCTACAAAAAGTATAATTTTTTTTTCTTTTATTTTAAATTCTTCTTTTATTCTATCTTTATCCCTAGGCTTGAATTTATTTGTATCAACACCCATAGGAACTGATTCTATTTTTTCATCATTTATCCCCAAATCTTTAATCATATCCCTTAGACTATCACTAATGCATATAATTTTACTGGAATAATTCAAAGTCTCCATAAATTTTGTATTAACAGAAGGATGATTTAACCATGTTAAAACAGAATCAGAACTATGAATATCGATTACAAGAGGTACAGACCATTTTTCACATAAATCTATCATCCCATATCCATCAGGATATGATTGGTGAGAATGGACAATATCATGCTTACTTAGATTATTTAGCACATATTTAGGAATAGATTGCTTATAAAATTCTCCAATTACACTATAAAATAATTTTTGAGGCAGCATATAAAGAAATCTTGGCCTATGAATCTTTCCTTCTTCACAGCATTCAATTAAAGGGAGTTTTGTAAGGTTACTATATGGAAAAAACTTAAATGGAAGTGAAAACGGCAGTGGTGTAACAACTTCAGTTTTAACATTATCCATTTTAGAAATTGCTATATTAGCAGCCCTATTCCAAGGTGTCCAATGAAAAAATTCATTAGGATAATTTGCTGACACCAATAACGTTCTAATTTGATTCATGTTATACCAACTTTTACACTACTTGTAAATAATTTGACGCATATTTGATATTAATTCAACTTAGTTGTTCTATACATTTTTTAAGCTCAAAAGCTATATTTTTACGGTCATAATGTTGTTTAACATATTCTCTTCCTGCTTTTCCCATTTCAATTAATTTCTGGTGATCATCTAATAACCCATTAATAGTTTTTGCAATTTCTTCTGGGGTATCATCTGTAATTATTCCTCCTCCTGACTCCCTTGCAAGATTTACTACCTCACCAATACCACTTGCAACAAAAGGAACACCGCATGCCATGTATTCATAAGTCTTTACTGGGGCCATATAATTCAATGTTTTTAGTTTTTTCATAGGTGCAATTCCTATTAAACTCTCCGAAATAACTTTTGGAACATTTTTTCTTGGAATTAATCCCTTAAAAATCACTATATTTCCTAAATTATGTGATAAAGTAAATTTTTCTAAATTTTCTTTAGTATCACCATCTCCAACAATAAGGAGTTTAATGTCGTGTTTTTTTACGATAAATTTCATTGCTAGAATATATTTTTTTAAGTCTTGAGCATGGCCAATATTACCTAAAAATAAAATATGATTCTTTTTTTTAACACTGCATGGATAAAAAAAGTCAGTATCCGCGCCATTAGGAATTAAAACTATCTTTTTATTTGTCTGGTACAGATTTACTATATTTTTGGACAGTTCTTTTGTAGTAGCTAAAATCATATCTGTACGGGAATAACAGATTTTTTCAAATTTTCTGCTAATTTTCTCAGGTAGAGATCCTTCTTTAAGAAATCCTAAAGCTATAGATGCATCTATCCACGAATCTCTAGAATCAATAATCCATTTTTTATTTAATATCACCTTTGAAAATAGTCCAGTTATAGCAGTAAATATTGGAGGATTAGATGTTATAATTAAATCAAATTTATTAAAATAGAGAATAGTTAATATAGAAGCATGTAATGGGAAAATTAAATAATAAAACATTCTACTTACAAATCCTGGGTCTTTAGATGTAGACTGCCATGACCATATATTAAATAATTTAATGCCCCCACTATTTTTTAATTTCAGGATTTTCCAATTTCTTTCAAATGTTCTGGTTGGAAATGAAGGATGTGGAGCGAAAATGATGGGCTTTACATCTAATTCATTTAAATTATACGCTAATTCTGATATCCTAAAAGCATTAGCTGATTTTTCTGGAGGAAAATGCTGTGTAATAAAAAGTACTTTCATTTTTTGATTCATTTTTAAACCTATTACCTGCATTTTAAGACAATCTTCGGCCTCAGTCATAGATTTTTAATATTTAATCATACCTCTTCAAGTACCAGTAATCAATACATAATTTCTTTATAAATTCCCACAATAAGTCCACTATTATTTATTAACCAATTAATAATTCATACTCCTCATATTAAGTTTTTGCTAAGATATTATGATTTTTAGTTAATTCAAACAGGCATATTGATATATTTATTCATACAAAAGTATTATATTAATTTATCTGTTATATTAATCGTAGTTATAGTAATAAATTATATATAAAACATTAATATTAAGTATCAAATACTTAGAATTAGTATTATATATTTTAAGTAATATTCATAACATTATAACAAATTAAATCTTCATTAATTTAAAAAAAATATCCCAAATAATGTATAAAATAGCAGATAAATGTAATTAAAGAAAAATATAACTTATCAAAGCCATTAATCATCTAAATTCTCAAAAATTACCCAATAAGTTACATTATACCAAATATTCATGTTTTTTGAGTACTTACTTCGGTTTATAATACTCCAAATTTATATGATTCATCTATCTTTGAGATTATTTAAACTATAAAATTCTAGTTTAATTAAAACAAATAACATTTTCAGAGCCCTGTAATTTAGTAAACAATCTTTATTTTTACTGTTTTAAAATTACACTTCTTTCAATATTATCCAAGCTGCTGACAAACCATTGGCAAGTGTTTTTTTAAACCATGTAAAGTTTATCGAGCAAATATTTTCATCTCTACATCTCCTAATTAGGTATGGTCCTGATGTTCTCATTTTTATAAAATTCACGGGCTCTTAATGTTATACTCAATGATGACTGGCATATCACGCTGCTTGCAATGTGTCCTGCTGTAGTTGTTTATTTTGTTTTGTTTGGTTTAAAAATAGGAGAAGTATAAAATAATTCTGTTTAAAAATTTAAGCCGCGGCAAAAATTAGTAATATTATTTAAAGCGTGGATATGTTTCTATTTAATATTATTATACTATTACTTATGCAATCCATGCAAACAGTGACAATTTGTTTAATATAATAATGACAATATTTATATAAACGTGAAAATAAGATACTAATTGAGACTTATGTTTAAACGAGGAATGGATAATAAGGGGCAGTTATCAGTAGAATATCTATTACTGCTGGTCGTAATTTTCGTTGTTTTTGGGGCTATGATCACCTATTTGGTTGGGCCTTCTATAGATTCAGCTAATGATATTTCTGATGTGTCTGGCGCAAGTAATGCTGTTAATACTATTGCAAATGCGGCTAACATTGTTTATGCCAATGGACCTAATTCAAAAAGGACAATACAAATTTATATTCCTCAAGATATGATAATTACAACATCTTACAATGGGGTTAGCGCTAATATTACATTATCTAATGGTACAATCAAGACGGTAAGTGCAAAAACATCTTATCCATTGCAAGCAAATACATTCAACGTTTCAAAGGGAAATAAAAAAGCACTTGTTAGATGGTATACTGGAGACCCCTATTTAGCTAATTATATTGGAAGTTAAGTATAATTATCACTATTTTTTCAAGTACTTCACTATTTCATGAACATAATCTATTTTTCATGCAATTATAACATATTTAACTTTAAAAATGTTACATTAATCCATTGTTCATAAATTTAAAAATTGAGTGTTAATAATGAATCTAAAAACTAAATATTTTAATTATTTTAAGTTATATATTAATGACCCATTAAATAAAAATTCAATTTTTTTAATCCTATATTCTTTAACAAGTGCAGGTTTTGGATTTATATTTTGGATATTAGCTGCAAAATTATATCCTCCAGAATACGTAGGCATTTCAACCGCTTTAGTATCCGCCATGACATTAATATCAACATTATCATTATTAGGACTTGATCAAACAACAATAAGATTTATTCCAGAGGGAAATAAAAGTCAAATATTTAGCAATTCTCTCATTATTACATTTTTGTCATCATTATTATTATCAATTATATTCCTTTTAGGTGTCAATATATGGTCCCCTCAATTGATTATTGCAAAAGAATATCCAATTTTATTCATTTTATTTGTTTTATTCACTTCTTTAACAAGTATAAGTGGAATATCTTTAGTTGCGCTTAGAAAAGCCAAATATTATTTTGTTCAAGGAATCTTAATGAGCTCCAGAGTTATATTTTTATTTTTATTCATGATTTTTGGAGTTTTAGGTATATTTTATGCAATTGGAGTATCTTATCTTTTTGCACTAATATTTTCATTAGTTATCCTTTTTGTAGTATTTAAAATACAATTTAAAGGTATAAATAAAGAATTTCTAAAGAAGTCATTTAAATATTCTACTGGAACCTACATTTTTGGCTTGTTTAATTCTTTACCTACACTCTTACTTCCCATATTAGTTTTAAATATTTTAGGACCAGCAGCAACTGCATACTCTTATATAAGTTTTACAATTGGCTCATTAATCTACATATTTCCAACTTCATTCGGAACATCATTGTTTGTTGAAGGCAGCCATGGTGTATCCTTAAAGAAAAATACTTTAAAATCATTAATTTCAGTATTCGCAATTACAACTCCCTTAATAATTATTTTATATTTCTTTGGAGGAATTCTATTAGGATTAATAGGTAAAAATTATAGTACTAGCGGAATAGAGCTTCTTAAACTAATCATTTTATCCACATATTTTGTTACTATATGTCAATTATATTATTCAATAAAAAAAGTACAAAATGATATAAAAAAATTAATTTTAGTTAGTGGTTTTAATTTTATAGCATTAATTATATTAAGTTATATACTCATGATAAAAATAGGAATAATGGGTATTGGATATGCATGGCTAATTGGATATGGGTTATCTAATTTGTTAATAGCCTTTATTATTAAAAAAGAAAAGTGGTTTAATGATAAATAAAAATATTTTGGAGATTACTGAAAACAATCTTTGTACTGGTTGTGGAACTTGTATCCCTTTATGTCCTTCAAAAGCAATTAAAATACAAATAAATTCCAAAAAGGGCATTTATATTCCTAATGTTAATAAATTAAAATGTAATGGATGTGGAATTTGTTATCAAATATGTCCTGGTTCTGAAATTGACTTTGAAGGTTTAAATAAGGACATATTTAATAAAAAAATTGAAGATCCGATAATTGGAAGCTACATTAAATCATTCACAGGTTATTCAAAAGATCCCCATATTAGATACAATTCTTCATCAGGAGGTTTAATAACACAAATCTTAATTTTTGCATTAAATAATAATATAATTGACGGTGCATTAGTTACTCGAATGAGAAAAGATAAACCTTTAGAACCAGAACCATTCATTGCCCGTACAGAAGAGGAAATCATAGAAGCCTCAGGATCTAAATACTGTCCCGTACCAACCAATATGGTCCTTGATGAAATCATAAAATCAAGTAATGAAAAGTTTGCAGTAGTAGGATTACCTTGTCAAATAACTGGAATAAGAAAAGCTGAATTAATAAATAAAACATTGAAAGACAAAATTATTTTACATATAGGCATACTATGTAATCATACTCCTAATCTAGTAGCAACTGAATATTTCTTATATAGTAAAAAAATAAACAATAATAATATTAAAAAAATTAACTATAGATCTGGAGGCTGGATACCAAAGATGGAAATTACTTTTAAAAATAATGAATCTATTTTAGAAAACTATTGGGGAGATGGATTTGGACAGTTTTTTTATCCAATAAGATGCACATTATGCTGTGATATATTTGCTTTATTATCGGATATTTCATTTGGAGATGCATGGTTGCCAGAGATAGAAAAAATTGACAAAATAGGTACTTCACTTATAATTATCAGAAATTCGAGAGGAGAAAATATATTAAAAAAAGTCTTATCAAAAGATAAATTAACATTAAATCCATTGATTCATGAAAAATTGTTAAAATCACAATTTGATAAAGTTTATTTTAAAAATATATCTTTAATTACACGTATGAATATTCTAAAATTTTTTAGAAAGGAAATACCATTCTATAAAATTCCAACTTATAATTACAACTACAAAAATACAGATTACTTAAACTCAATATTTCTTTATATTATCTTAAATGTTTCATTAAAAAGATATATGTGGCCATTAATGACTAACCTAATAAAAATTTTCAAAAAAATCAAAAAAATAGAATGATATTCTATTTTTTGTTGTTAACATTTAAAAACTCATCTACAAGTTCTATATTCTGAAATGCACACTTTTTTAATTTTCTAACATTATATTCTAATGTTTTTTTGATTTCAAATCTGTTATTCCACAAAAGATCAATTTTTGCTGTAATATTCTCCTTATTAATCTCATGAAAATCATAAACATAATCATCTACATCTAACATTTCCATTATACCATAAAATTTATGACTATAACTTATAGCTAACGTAGGAACATGCATCGAAGTTGCAGCTATATTTGCATGCATTCTTGCACCTATAAATAGATCACATTTACTAATAATTCCCTTTGTTTCCTCTGCAGAGTATTCTCCATCAATTAAAACCATATTATCCTTATTGACAACTAAATTATAAATTTCTCTTGATACGAACCTATCATCAATACTATTGCTTGTAACGTGGGGTATAAAAACTATATTTGCAGAATATTTTTCAACTAAATAATCCGCCAAATAAGCCATTAATTCTATATAAGAATTAGAATGTTTAGGGTTTCTATCAAGTTCAAAAATAAGTTGGCTAACTGAAATTCCAACTATATGTTTCTTATTTAAATTCAATCCTTCATTCGATGCTATTTGATTAATTACCGATGATTTCTCGGGTTTTAATAAAAATGCAGAATCTGCAGTTAAATATATCTTATTATTTATTCCAATAGACATCAAATAATCTCTAGAAATTTTTTCTCGAACTATGAGGATATCAACTCTATTCAAAAAAAATTTAGATAATTTTTTGGTTAATATAGTATTAAATGGACCAATAGACTGTGCAAATATTACAATAGGTTTATTTAAAAGTTTACATAATAAAATATCATAACAAGATGCCAATGTTTCTATAACTCCATAATCATCACTGAATCCATCCCCACTTAAATCTAAAATAATATCTGATTCTTTAAATTTTTTTAAAAATGCATTCAATATCATTTCGTTCGTATCAAATTTTAGTTTATTCAATACATAATAAAAGAAAGACAGTAAAATATTGCCTAAATAGTTTAAAACACTTGTACTATATTTACTAACTTTTACATCATATTCAACTGCTTTTTTGGAATCTTCATCTGGAAAAATGGATAATAATATAAAATCTGAATTTTCAATACATTCTCTAATAGATTTTATCGTACTTACTAACATTGCCTCTGAGCCTTTATTTTTTGAAAAAGTTGCACCTAATAATAATACCTTTGACATTTATTCACCGTCCATAACATATGCAACAGCCTCTTTAAACCCATCAATCATATTTTCATATCTAAAATTATCTTCAATAATTTTTTTAGAGTTAAAACCCATTTTTTTTTCTAATTTTAAATCAGAAATTATCGTTTTCATTGATATAAACAATTCATCAACATCTTTTTCAGGTACTATAAATCCATTTTCACCTTTTTTTACCATATCAAAAGCTGCACCTACAGCATCACTGACTATTACAGGTTTTCCAAAATACATTGCTTCATTAACAACAAATACCCATGGATCTTTCATTTTACTAGATACCGAAGGTATGACACAAATATTACAAATAGAATAATAACTATCTAAATCTTTATTTTCGACTTGTCCAACAAAATAAACAGAATCACTAATTCCTAATTGTTTGGTCATAAATTCTAGATTTTTTTTATAGTTTCCGTCACCAACTATAATTAATAAAACATTATCAAATTCATTCCTAAGTTTGGTAAAAGCATTTAATAAAAAATCAATACCTTTACGTTCAACTAAACGACCTACATATAAAATTATTTTTTTATTGTCAATCTTAAATTTAGTTCTTAAGTTATTAATAGTTAAATTACTATCATTTTCATTTATATCACTAATATTTGGGACAATAAATATCTTTTCACACGTAACATCTAATGATATTAAATATTCCTTATGTTTAGAACCCGGAACTATTAAAGCATCTGAATAATTAGCAATAATCTTCGAAACTTTAGATGAAATCTTTCTTCTAATGGAACTATTATCTCCTCCCCAGTCTTCAGTCCAAAGTATAATTGGTTTTCTCATAATTTTTGCATAAATAAAGGATAAAATACAGTTGAATTCCAATGAATCAACGATTACATCATAATCTTGTTTCAGTAGTTCATTAATTATTTTAATATACCTAAAATGATTTTTTAAAATATTATAATTCATAAATTTTATTTTTTGTATCTCTGGTGAAATATCTATTTTATAAAGATTATAAGCAATTTCAATTTGCTTAAATACTAATCTGATATTATATAAATTGTCTAATATCCTAAAAAATGGTGTTCTATATGGCATTAACGTATTATGAAAAAACAATATTCTTTTCATTTATATATCTCCGAATCTCCATCTACATATATTTTATTTTTATAATAGAATTCATTATAAAAAGAAGTATTTTGTATATTCTGTTCTAAATAAGGTCTTTCAATTGATAATTTCTGAGTTGGAATTATCTGTAATTTTCCATCAACATTCAATTTTCTAAAAAATATAAATTTATTTTCCAGAGATTGACTTCCCGATTCTCTAAAAACTAATATTCTTATTTTTGGATAAATATAGCCTCTTAAAATTTGTCTTCCAAATATATCTGTAAATACTTTTGAATTATTATCATTACTCATTACTTGTTTTAAGAAATAAGCACCTTGTATTTCTCCTTGCGAATATACATATACCGATTCCTTATAATTTTCATTGGTAGACAACGAAATTGAATTAGGATTAGGATCGTTTGTTATCTGATGGATCACTCCTGAATCTAATAATAAGAACACTACTAAAAAAATTGACGCAACCTTTAAATAATTTGAGAAGTTTCTTTTTGTAGATTTTCTTTTAGTAATAATCCTTAAAAAATCCAGAAGAATAATAAACCCAATAATTAAAAATGGAGATAAAAAAATTAACATTAAATAAAATAATCTCAAAGTTCCAAAGTTACCAGAGTACTCGGGAATAATAATCGAAGCAGCTATTGCTAAAAAACTATATAATGATAAAAATAAATATTCAATTGTAAAATTGAAACTATTCAATGAAATTGTATATTTATTAATTCTATTTTTTAAAAATTTTACTTTTTTAGAGATATAATGTAATATAACAGCTAATAGACCTATAGCAACAAAAAATTCTGCCATTAAATAAATGTATTTCAATATTGAATATAAGAGAGATGTAGTACCTGCTAAAACTGTAGCTAAGCCTTCAGTTGAGCTTGGATCTAAAAAATCTGAATAAAAACTATTAATCATATGATTAAATATGTTTACAATATTATTAAATGAAGAAGAACCTGATGCATACATGTACCATGCTACTACAAATACTAAAAAGAAAAGTACTCCAGTTATATTAGTTCTTTCTTTATTTTTTATTAATATTAAAGAAATAAATAATAAAACTATAAATAATGAAAAGAAATATGATAACGCATAATGTGAAACAACTAAAGAAAAACTAAAAAATACAAATAAAAATGAATTGTTAAATGAAATCTCACGCTTATCAAAAATTAATAATATTAATAAAACAAAAAAAAGCTCCCCAATTTCTTGTCTTGCTAAAGAAGGTAATACACCATAAAATCCAGATACAAACATAAAGAATAGAGTAGCTAAAAATGCAACTTCCTTATTTGTATTTCTTTCAAATAATAAAAATAAACCTAAAGGTACAATTGAATAAATAATTGGATATATTATTTTAAAAACTGAATCTAGACTAAGATTACAAATTATGGAGTATATAATAGGTAATGAAACAATACTTAACATTCCATTGACATCTGATGGAATTGAAAAATTCCATACAGTAGAAGTAGCTACTAAATTAGCAAAATAATATTCTTCATAAATATCTGATCCCCATAATTGAGATGAAATTAAAGAACGATGCAATATAAGAGCTAATGAAACCATTAAAATAGCTATTGGGAAAAATTTTGGATCTATTTTATTAAATAAAAAGGGTATTAATGAGATAAGTATAAGCAACACAAATATTACGTAATTAAGATTATAATAATTCATGAGATAAGTGCCAAAAATAGCTAATACTGGTAAAAAACATAAAAAGATCACAGTAGGATTTAAACTATTTAAATTAATAAAATTTTCATTAAAATAACTTTTATCATCAAAAATATAACATAAAACTAATAAAACCATTACTATTGCACTTAAAGATATTAATAGATTGAAAAGAGAGAATGGATGAGAAAGTCCACTAAAATTAAGAAAAAAACCGGTAAACATGACAATTCCAATACTTAAACCGCAAGAATATAGTAATACACATATATTACCAAGTTTAGGTATTTTTAAAAGTCTCAATACAAGTATACCTGGCACAAATGTTAAATAAATAAATCCAATAATTTGTCTTAATACTGGAATTTGAAGCCCAATTTGATCTAAACCTATAAGACCTAAAATCATTAGTTGCATGGCTAATATTAATCGAATAAATTTAGCTATTTCCAAATGTCCAATTTGAATAAAGTTTCTAATTTGCAATTTAGCCCTCATTAAGTTCATAATAAATATTTTCAAATTTTTTAGAAATTTGATCAAAATTTAGATTTTTGATAATGAATTTACTTCCATCAATTATCAATCTCTCATATTTTCTCTCATGAGTAATTATAAATTTCATTTTTTCCTTTAAATCTATTATATCGCCATATTTAACTATATATCCACACCCTAAACTATTAATCAAATCACTGCATCCACAATTATCTGTGACTATTACAGGAGTACCACATAATAACGATTCTAACGGTACTAAACCGAATATTTCATAATATGAAGGATAAACTAACAAATTAGAATCTACATATGCTTCTAATTTATCAGTACCATATAAGGGGCCTATTATATCAACTTTGTCAGTAATATGAAATTTTCTTATTAAATTTTTCAATGTAGAAAGGTATCCATGATCTGGACCAACAATTACAAGTTTTACATTTTCCATTTCAAAGGTTAAATCTTTAAAAGACTCTAAAAGAATATTAATACCTTTAGTACTGTCAATTCTTCCCAAATATAAAATAATTTTTTCTTCATTTTTTATTCCATATTTACGCCTAAAATTTCCATTAACAGGCAAATTTTCGTATTCAGATGCATCAATTGAATTCTCTATAATCTCAATTTTGTTTTTTTCAACTCCAAAATTTGTATACTGATCAAATTCTTGATTATTTATTGCTATGAGTTTTGATGCACCTTTGATAAGTCTATCTTCAAAAATTTTGTTAAATATAGACTTTAAAAAAGTCATTGATTTTTTTTGATTTCCAATCAATTTAGGTGAGGATCCATGACCTTGTATAATATAAGGAATTCCATATTTTCTTGCATAATACCAAATATAAATATGTGGAATACCTCTCCATTCATGTAAATGAACCAAGTCAAAATTTTTTAGATTCTTCTTAATTTTAAAAAGCATAGAATTAGATAAATGTAATTTAAAATTATTTGCAATCCAATTATTTGAACAATTAAAATATTCAACATTTACATTTTCTTTAAATTTAATTTTATATTTGTCTTGTAATCTACCATCAATACCAACATCAGTTGTGTATATACTAACTTCATGTCCTTTTTCAGCTAATTTAACAGACAAATCATGAACTACCCTTACAGGTCCTCCATATTCCCATGCAAAATAAGGTATAACTTGTAAAATCTTCATTTACTACACTCGTTTGCTAGATTATTTAAACAATCTTCGAATTGAGATAGAATCAATTGCCAATCATGATTTTGAATAAAATTTTTAGCCCTAGATCTATTTAATTCAATATCATCTTCAGTTAAAGCTAAAACTTGATCTATAACATTTTGAGGTTTGTCAACATATAAAACTCCACTTTCCTCACCAAATTCTTTCATTACACCAGGTAATTCTGTGGATATTACGGGTTTATACATAGCCAAATATTCATACATTTTTATTGGTACTATATCTCTCATTATTTCATTATTATATGCAGGCAATAAACATATATCTGCACTTGCAATAAGTTTTGGAATATCATTATACGGCATTAAACCAGTCATGATAACTGTATCTTCAAGTTTCAGCTTCTTAACTAATGATTTTAATTCTAAATAAGAATCTCCTTCTCCAACTATCATAAGCTTAATATGAGGCTTAGATTTTCTGACCTTTGAAAGTTCTAAAATAACTTCTTTAAGACCTGAAAATTCATAAATCCAACCCATAAAAAATAAAAGTAAATCATCATCCGAAATACCATAATTCTTCCTAAATTGATTGGAATCTATTGTTAAAGGATTAAATCTATTAAAATCTATCCCTCCAGGTATAATATCAGTTATCGATTCATTTGCACCTAAATTTACAACTTGTTCTTTTAAAACTTCATTAATGACCAGAATATTGGAGGAATTCTTTATTATGTTTTTTTCTATAGATTTAGCAACTGGTTGAAATGGTTTAAATGGAATAAGCGTATGAATGATATCAGTCCAATAATATATAAATGGAATTTTCCTCTTTCTTGCGTAGTGCATTCCCCAATAATTACTTAAAACACTTGTAACACCTATAACAATATCTGGTTCAAATTCGTTTATTGATTTCTTTATCTCTGATCTAGAAGATAGTAAAAAAGAAATATAATCTAAAATTTTCATTTTTATGAACGGTGGTTTAATAAAAGTTACATTAGCCCCTTTATAAAACCGTTCTACATTTTCAGATACTTCTCTTTTAGATAAAAGTCCTTTGCCATCCCATAGTTGATCAAAACCAATAACAACTATCTCATGTCCTTCCAGAGATAATAATTCCATTAGATGATGTTGTTGATGAGGCCCCTTTTTAGTCCAGTCAGCATCTTGAACCAATAGTATTTTCATATTTTCACTCGATTTAATTTGTAAAAATGTCAAATCATGTAAGTATTTAACTTACTCACACTCTTGAACAACTAGTATCTTTACTTGAATCATCGTTATATTTCAATAAGTCCTTTTTATCCATAGAGTTAGTAGTTAAATCAAATTCTGCACTTCTTTCAATATTATCCCAGTTATCTACAAACCATTCATATGTCTTTTTCAAACCATCATTAAATGTCATTTTAGGTTTGTAGTCAAGTAGAGCCTCAGCTTTTTCAATTGATGAGAGCAATTTCGTTTTTGCATCCCAGTTTCTACGAGGTGCGTATTTTATACCTTCTTTGTTACCTGTAAGCCTATTTACAGTGTTTGCCATGTCTATAACCTTATGATCCTTAGCTGATCCAAGATTTATGGCCTCACCAATAGCTTCTTCTTTAATTCCCATGGCAAGCAGTCCATCGACTATATCTTCAACATATGTCCAGTCTCTTGTTTCTGATCCGTCACCAGTAATAGGGAGTGCATTTCCAGTCATGGACCAGTAGAAGAAATTCGGAATTACATTTCTGTATTTTCCAGGTACCTCTCCAGGGCCAAAAACATTGAAAAAACGAGCATTCACAATAGGAAGATCATATAAATTATGGAAATAATTAGTGTAAAGCTCGCCAAGAAGTTTTGTAACCTGGTAAGGAGTATGAAGGCTTATTGAAATATCGTGTTCTTCAAAGGGCATTTTAGAGTCCAGTCCGTAAACTCCACATCCTGAAGAAGAATAAACAAATCGTTTAACTCCAATAAGTTGAGCATACTGTAATACTTTTAAAATTCCAATTCCGTTTACCATCAAGTCTTTCTCAGGGTTATCTACAGAATTTTGATTTGCAAAATGAGCAGCTAAGTGAAACACATAATCTGGCTTCTCTTTAAAAGCTCTTTTTAAGGAAGCATCATCCAGAATGTCCCCTTTTATAAATTGAATATTATCATTTTGTGGAATATTCCACTCATATGCTGACGATAAGTTATCCAAGATTATTACTTTTTCTGCATTTAATTCTGCAATTTTACGGGAAAGGTTGCTTCCAACACAACCTGCCCCACCTGTAATTAATACTGTTTTTTCTTCATATTCATTCAATATATTCATGTTTGTCCCTTTCATACCATTATTTAATATATTTATTTGTAATTATGCAAACAAATTATAATTAAAAAGACCATTGGAGTAAATTATATTTTATAATAGTTAAAAGGAAGTAGTATAAAACTTTTCGTTGAGATAATACTTAAAATTTTTATTATTTAGTCAGATAATACTTTTTATGATTAAATATATAAAAAATAGATAATTTTTAAGGATTTTTTATTAAAGCAGTTATGCATAAATACTATCTCATTAAATAGCACTTTTTATAATTAAATGAATAAAAAAGAAATGCTTTTTAGTTAGTATTAAAAATATTAACTCATTTAAAACATTTAAGATGATTAATATGGAAACTCAAAAGATATTGGTAACTGGTGGAGCAGGATTTATAGGTACAAATCTTGTAAATGAATTAAAACGCAGAGGACATGAAGTAACAGCACTTGATTTACTTCACAACAATAGAGATGACTATATAAGGGCTGATGTTAAAAATTACAGGCAGATTGAAAGAGTCTTTGAAAAGAATAAATTTGATTATGTTTATCATCTTGCAGCAGAATACGGCCGTTGGAATGGTGAAGGTTACTATGAAAACCTCTGGGAGACTAATGTAATTGGAACTAAACATATGATCCGTCTGCAGGAACAGTTAGGTTTTAGAATGATATTCTTCTCTTCAGCAGAAGTCTACGGAGATTATAATGGAGTTATGAGCGAAGATGTAATGGAAAAGAATCCTATAAAAGACACATACCAGATGAATGATTATGCAATAACCAAATGGGCGGGAGAGTTAATGTGCATGAACTCTGCTACCATGTTTAATACAGAAACAGTTAGAGTAAGGCCTGTAAACTGCTACGGACCACATGAACAAGTACACCCATATAAAGGATTTATTCCATTATTTATATACCATGCGCTGTTCAACAAACCATATACCGTGTATAAAGGCCACAAAAGGATAATCGATTATGTTGAAGATACTGCAAGAACATTTGCAAACATTGTGGATAATTTCAAACCCGGAGAAGCCTACAACGTAGGTAGCAAACAGGAATGGGAATATGATATAAAAGAGTACTCAGATATGGTTTTAAATGCTGTTGGACGTGACGACTCAATTGTTACCTATAAAGAAGCAGAAGACTTCACAACAAAAGTAAAAACAATAGACTTCACAAAAGCAATAAAAGACTTAAAACACAACCCGCAAGTTCCACCAGAAGAAGGGATCAAAAAAACCGTAGAATGGATAAAATGGTATTATAGGATAAAATAAAATTTCCATCATTTATTTTTTTTTATCTGATTTAATAATAAATTTTAGTAGAGCGAATCTTTACCATATCTTTTTAGTAATAGAATAGGACGAATCAAATAGTACAATGGAAATAAAAATTCAGGTAATGATATTTCTGTAAAATCAACATAAGTAGGTCTTGTTAAACCATTAATACAATCTTTAATACTGTCTATTTTATTTTCTCTTTTCTTTAAATCTAAAAAGAATTTTTCAAATATGTTTACTGATCTATTTTGTTCAAAAAGTCTTTTTTTAATTTGAAATGAAATTTCTATTATGGATCTATCTAAATTTAAATAATTTAAAATTTCACGAGGAAGTTCTAAATCAAAAAGATCTTTAGCTAAAGAAAGATTAATTAATAATATTCTTTTTAAGCCTAGTTTTTCTGCATTTTCTAAAGTTTTAGACCAATTAATATTTTCATGTCGTATAAACTCTGAAATATCACATATCCAAGATAAACTACTCCAATCATGTTTTGCACAATGTACACATAATATTAAAAGCTGGCTAACAGGAGAGAATATCTTAACTTGGAAACCATTAAGATTAAATGTATTTAACTTGTTTGATAAATCATTTGAATTAGAAAATGAAAAGAAATTACCTTCAAATCTCCATTTAATTTCAATTAAAATGTTTTTATTATTTATAAATTGATATTCCTGTTCTAATTTCATATAAAAAGAATCTGTAATAACTATAGGAACATATAATTTATATTCATTATTTATCATAATATTCTTGACATTTAAAGCATCTGTTTGATTAATCAATATATCAATATCACCAAATTGACGTAACCCAATATTTCCATAAACCATAGAAGCCAAAACAGGCCCCTTATATGGAATCGCAGTTATACCCTCAGATTCCAGTAATTCAAGAATTTTAATGAGTTCTCCTGTCATCATTAAATTTTTACGTACATTTGCATTAAAATTATCCTTAAGCTCGCCTAAAATATCTTCAGGAACCATTTCAGGGCATATAAAATTAAGATTATGATATAAAAGTGGCAATAGTTTATGCATTGATGCTAAGTTTAATAAATAATCCCAATCTAATTTATTTTGAATTAAAAACCAAAGTTTATCTCTAATTTCAGGATTCACATCAGTTCTAGCGCAGCAGAGAAGAAGTTCATCTTCAGGGCGCAGCCTTATAACTTCATATTTATGAGTTGCATTAAATATCGACATTTTTGTGACCTGCGTAACATTTCAACAGTAATCTATTTATCAAACTATCTTATATTAATTTATAAATCTAACACACGTTTCAGTATTACTAAAGGCTTAAGGAATATTAAAATGGCTAAAAAACTAAATTTCAATAAAAAAATTTTGATACCCATCATATTCGTTGCCGCTTTAATGCTGGCTGCAACTGGAATCGTACTTTTGGCAGGGACATCAGGTTTTGCAATAAATACCACAGCCAACAGCACATTCGGTGAAAAAATTATTTCTTTAGATGCCATACATATTTTAAATAATAGTACAATGGACACTTATGAGTACAATAATACTAAATATTCATATCTAGAAGGTTACGTGCATAATAACAATGAATACGACGCCTTTAGTGTTGTAATGAACGCAACTGCATATGATGAATCAGGTAATGTGTTTGCCAGTAACAGCACAGTTCATATAAAATATAAAAATATTCCAGCAGGTGGAGAGTCCTATTTTTATGTTATCTATCCCGATCCAGACCAAAAAATTACGCGAATTGAAGTAAATGTCATTGGTGCAAAATCAGAACTTTAGATTTCCACTTAAAGTTTATTTTTTTCAATCTAAATCATTATAAAAATAAATCAAGATTGCAATTCATACAACGCCCTAAAATGCCCATTTTCCCTTTCTAAAAGGTCACCCCAAGTTCCAGACTCAATAAGATTTCCTTTTTCTATTAAATGTATAGTATCTGCATGTTTGATCGTAGATAAGCGGTGTGCTATAACCAGCATAGTTATATCTCCATGGAGTTTTTCAATTGAACCTATTATCTTTTTCTCATTTTTAGAGTCTAAATTGCTGGTTGCCTCGTCAAGTATTAAAAGGGCAGGTTCGCACAGTAAAGCTCTTGCTAAAGCTAACCTCTGCCTTTCACCACCAGATAATAATACACCACGGTCTCCAATTAAAGTATCTAAACCCTCAGGAAGTTTTAAAACAAATTCATCTGCAGAAGCCAGTTTTAAAGCACTTATAATTTCTCCTTCAGATGCACCCTGTTTTGCAAGCAGTAAATTGTTGCGCACCGTGTCATTAAATAGAAATGTTTCCTGCGCTACATACCCTATTTGACTCCGCCACGCCGAAAGATTATCTCCAGATAAAACATTGTTATCAATAAGTATATGGCCATTTTCAGGAGTTACAAGCCCCATAACCATGTCTGCAATTGTACTTTTTCCAGCACCGGATAAACCAACAAGAGCTGTAGTTTTACCTGTTTTAATGGTTAAGTTTAAATTCTGGAGGCTGAAAGATTCATTTGAATTATCATATGAAAATGAAACATTTTCAAATTTAATTTCACCGTGCAGTTCCACATTACCTGTTTTTAATTTCAGCTCTGAAAATTCTTCACATTCTTTCTCCAGATCTATGATGGTTGCAAAGGCAGGTATCATGTTTATAAAATATTGATAACTCCTTTGGACAATTGAAAAGCGGGGGATCATACGGACAAAAAGGAAAAGGAGGATTAAAAGCTCTGCTATGGAGAGTTTCATAAAGCTTATCAAAATGAACACGATGATGCTTAAAATAACCACAGAACCTACATCAAACAGGAATCTAACATCAGCATAACTTTTAACTGCGTCAATATATTTTCCTGCAACGCTGTCTGCCACATTCCCAAATGTTTCTATGTTCTTTTCTTCCATGTTGAAGCTTTTAATGGTTTTCATCCCATCTAAATGCTGAATAGTAGAGGAGTACATGTTTTTGGAAGTATCAGACAAAGCTTCGCCACTTCGCTGTGCATAACTGGTCCTCCTTTTAAGTAAAAGTAGAAGAATGATACCCACTAAAAAAATCAGACCTGTTATTAACCCAGATAACTCTAGTGCAAATACAAGATAAACAGCTAAAACAAAAATACTTGCAATTAAAGAAAGAAATTGATTGGTTCCAACCCCTATTCTTTCAATTTCATAAGTTAAAGCATGTGCAAAATCAGATGACCGCTTCTGCGTGAAAAAAAGCCAGTTAGAACTAGTAATTGCATTAAATAAACGTTTTCTTAGATATGCTGCAAATTCATACTGGATTTCAGAGCTTTTGAGTGTCTGTAATTTATAGAAAAATGCATTCACGCTGATTATAATTACATATATTACCAGCACAATTCCAAGTGTAGGTTTTATCCCAATATAACTAAAAAATAGAGAGATAAAACCTGCTATTTGGCCCAGTGCACCTTGTTGAACATCTAAACCAACTAATTGAAGTAAAGGTACAAGTAAAAGGAGTCCAATACCCTCTGTTAAACTGACAATAACCATCAAAGCCAGTACAAACACAGATTTTTCAGGCATTAACCTGGTTAAATCAGTGATGTATTTCCAGATATAATTATTTGCCCCTGATTTTTTTCCAGCCATAAGATCAACGAAGAAGTTATAAATTCTGTATATGTACAAATTAGATGTACTATATAAATTAATTTTCACAGTCAATTTGATTTAACTGCGAATAATTTCACAAGTTGTAATATTTCCAAGTAAAATTAACTTTGTAGAAATCATCGATAATATTCCATAAATTTCATACAGTCATTTTATTAAATATCAACATTCAGATCAGCAAATTTCTAAATTTATAGGTTTTTCAAAAATCTTTGATTTTTACCCCCAAAAAGTTATGTTGGAGGGTTTTCTACAGAGCAGTGAAATTAAAAATTATCTTAATTCATTGTATCTTCTTCTACAATTTTTACGAGTTTATGAAGTTTGTCTAAAGAATTACCCGTATTTAAACGTTTCACAGGTACACATTTTACAATAGTCGCATATTCAGCCAGGTTTGTAGACTGTTCATTGCTTTGAAAAATATTGGCACAGTAAGAATTCCTGATTAGTTCTATTAGCGATTCTTGAGGACTTAAATTATTTACGCCTATCCTATCATCTTTTTCAATTATATAAATCCATTTTAAGGGTAGATTACCCTCATAAAACTCAGGAGTAAAACAGGACCTCTTTTTGGATTCTGAATGAATCCTTGGAAAAGCTTCTAAATCATTATTAAACATTTCAATAGTTTCAGGCCATAATTTGATCCTTGGAAACCCGGGAAATACAACAGGAGTTCCATTTTCATCAAATTCAACACTTGAAATATCATCACAAACTAAAGGATAACCTTTATTATTTAATGCTGCAGTTGTAGTGGATTTTCCGCCGCCGTTAAATCCCATAAATGCGACTGCACCGCCATTTATATTAACAGTGCTGGCATGGAGTACCAAACGGCCGCGCTGGTGAAGTAGTATTCCAAACGCGGGCCCTAAAATCAGTGCCCTTAAAAAGTTTTCTTCAATTCCTGTTAATGGATTTACTGTTATTTTCTTCCCGTGAGTAATTTCACAGATCTCTATATCGTTCCATATTAAAAAAACAGAATTTTCAGTCCTCTTGAAACTGCTGGCAACTCTAAAAATACCTTCAGATAATATGTCTTTTGATGATGAATCAATCTTTCCATACTCTATTTTAATATCAGTTCCACTATTATCCTTATTAAGCTCCGGAAAAGTGATTGTAGATTGAATTGATAGTCCATGGGCTTTATAGAAAAACATTTTGAATCACCAGTAGTCTTTTAATTATCCGCTTTTGTTATATACTTTTTCAACTAGTGTGATATTTTTCACATATAGCTGAACCTAAATCACTTTTATCACATATTTTCACATTTTACTTTAAAAAATAAGCAGTATTATTTAATAAATATTTGTTAATAGTACCAATTTTTGTCTATCTAACTTATTTTGTATAAATACCCCTTTAATGTTGGCGTTAGAATATATTAAATCAATATAATAAGATTTAGGGAATTAAACCAAATAATTTTTATTTTTACCACATTAAATGTAATTAAATAGTATTAATAATTGTGTAAATGCTTAACACTATAAAAAAACATTTATAAGATGTTTTCACATTATTTAACTATATAATATATATAATCGTGAAAAGACTCACAGAGAATACATGATTTTTTACTGATTTACACTAATTTTCACAAAACTACCACAATTTCACTTACTGGAAGAATTTCATGATTAATTTTCACATTAAAAATAATTTTTATAAATGCAAGAAGGAGATGAAAATGATTAGAAATACAAAAGGGGGTGAAAACCTGATAAATACAGTTCAAAAAAACAAATTAATACCTCTTTCATTGATTCTAATAATTTTAGCAGTCATATTCACTATGGGAATAAGTGATGTTTCAGCTGCTCAAGTTACTAATGTATCCTCTGATACAAATTTTTTATCTAATAACTCAACTGTAAATAGTTCAGTTCAATTAGGTCTGAAATATAATCAATCTACAGTAAAGAATACGTCAACTAATAAATCAACGACCTCAAAGTCTAAAACTAAGTCACCAGATCCTCAAATCTATAATAATGGGGTTCCCGTAGCTAGAGGATCATATGCTGCAGGATACGTTTTTAGCTCAATCCAGGCTGCTATCAATACTGCCCAGAGTGGAGATACAATAATGCTAGAAGCCTCTACTTTCACAGAACGCATTACTGTTGATAAAGCCTTAACCTTTGACGTGTTCAACGATGGCCACGCAACTATAGACGGCAGCAACGGAGGTAGAGTAGTTACTATAACTGTAACTTCAGGTACTGTCACCTTTAATGATATAACATTTACACATGGAAGTGTAAATGGCAATGGTGGGGCTATTTGGAACAATAATGCAGGTACCACTGTGAATGTAAATAATTGTATATTTACAAGCAATAGTGCAACAGGAAGCAATCATGATGGTGGAGCTATTTACAGTGCAGGCCCTTTATATGTGAACAGCTGTAATTTCACAGGCAATAGTGCAACAAGAAATGGTGGAGCTATTTGGAGCGGCAGCACCCTAACAGTAACAAACAGTAATTTCACAAGCAACTCTGCAGCAAATGGTGGAGCTATCTACAATAATGCAGGTAATTCAAATATAACTGGTTCTAATTTCATAAGTAACTCTGCAACAACCAGAGGTGGAGCTTTCTTCAATAATAATGGTGTTGCTACAATCCAATTTAACAGAATTGTAGGAAATACACCTGCAGGTAGTCAAATACGCCGAAATAGTGGAACAGTAAATGCTCCCAATAATTGGTGGGGAAGTAATTCGGGTTCTACTGGAAAAACATCAGGTACTGTGAATGTTGCAACTTACCTAGTTTTAACTGTAACAACTTCTACAAACTCCATTCCAACATCAGGCACTTCAACCATTACAGCGGATTTAACACATGACAATACTGGAGCTAATCATGATCCAACTTCAGGACACGTACCTGACGGAACACCTGTAACATTTACCCTTAACCCATCTACAATAGGTTCTTTAAGCACATCAGGTGGTGTCACAACTGACGGTAGTTTACAAACAACACTTACAGCAGGTTCTAATCCCGGCACTGCAACAGTAACTGCTGTTGTCGATACTGTATCAGTATCTACTCCCCAAATTACAGTTATTAGAAGTGACATATATGTTTCACCAACTGGCAGTGATACTACAGGAAACGGAAGCCAAAGTAATCCCTATAAAACTATTGCAAAAGGTATTTCAATGGTTTATCCCGGAGGAACAGTTCACCTCTTAAGTGGAACATATACAGGAACGGGCAATGTCAATGTAAATATTACCAGTAACCTTACAATTACTGGCGAAAGTAGAGATTCGACCATTATCGATGGCCAAAGTGCTAACAGAATTTTCATCATTTCAAGCGATTACAATGTTATAATCTCCAACATAACCCTAAGAAATGGACTTGCAAATAATGATAATGGCGGTGCAATCCAAAATAATGGGGGCACTTTAACCTTAAATAATTGTGCTTTCACAAGTAACAAGGCTACTAGAACTGGTTATTGGGATAATAATGACGTTTATGGTGGTGCTATCTATAATACAGGTACATTAACTATAACAAACAGTAATTTCACCAGTAACTCTGTAACATCAGGTTCAAATAATTATGCTTACGGTGGAGCTATTTACAATAGCGGCACTTTAACTATAACTGGCAGCAATTTCACAAGCAACACTGCAACCACATATGGTGGAGCTATTATCAATTATGGTACTTTAACTATAACTGGCAGTAATTTCACAAGCAACACAGCATACGATGGTGGTGCCATTTCTAATGGAGATACAGGTACATCCCCTACAGGTTCTCTGACTATAACTGGCAGTAATTTCACAAGCAACACTGCAACTTCAGCAGGTGGAGCTATATGGACACACGGTACATGTAATGTGACTGGCAGTAATTTCACAAGCAACACTGCAAATGATTCCGGAGGAGATACAGCAAAAGGTAGTGGTGGAGCTATTCGTAACTGGGGTACCTTAACCGTGACCGGAAGTAATTTTACATGGAACTCTGCCACCACAAATGGTTGTGCCATTTCTAATTACCAAGGTACAGCTAATCTCAACTTTAATAGAATTATAGGAAACGGTGCTAATGATATTAATGCTGAATACAACGGCGGCGCTTCTACTGTAAATGCTGAAAACAACTGGTGGGGTTCAAACACAGGAGCAAGTGCAGGAAGAATTACAGCTGCAAATGGCGCTTCAGTAGATGCTAATCCCTGGATTATTTTAAAAATAAATGCTTCACCTACCTCAATTCTTGTTGGAGGTACCTCCGCCGTTACAGCAGATTTGACCTGGAATTCAAATAATATACAGCCTACTGGAGGTCATGTTCCAGATGGAACTGTCAGTTTCTCAGGTACTTTAGGATCTGTAAATCCGACTAGTGGAGTCATGGTTAATGGATTAGCAACAACAACCTTTACAGCAGGTAATACATCAGGCACTGCAACCGTAAGTGCAACATTAGATGGAGTTACTGTAAACACACCAATTACCCTAAAACCCGTCGCTAACCTGGGAATTACCCAGACAGTAAATTCACCTGTAAATGTGGGCAACACAGTGACCTACACTGTCACTGTTAAAAATAACGGGCCAAATACAGCCCATAATATTAGAATACAGGACATTATACCTGCAGGATTTACTGCAGTAGCATCATTAGGAAGTTACAGTAATGGAATATGGACCATAACAAGCCTTGATAACGGAGCAAATGCAACTTTAACCATAACTGGAACAGCTACAGCTTCAATGGCAGGACTAACAACCAGCAATACTGCAACAGAGCTTGACCAGACAGAAGAACATACATCCCCATTACCTACCAGTACTGCAGGAGTTTATACTAAAAAAGCAGACGTTGCATTAACTCAGACTACAAGCAGTACTCCAGTAAATGTAGGTGATACTGTAACATACACAGTTACAGCCACTAATCACGGGCCAGATACAGCCACTAACATTAATATTAGAGATATTATACCTTCAGGATTAACCAATGTTGTAGTAACCCCATCTGCAGGGACAACTTACAGCAATGGGATATGGACAATACCAAATCTCATAAACGGAGGAATAGCTACTTTAACCATAGCAGGTAAAGCAGGAAGTGATATGGCAGGACTTACAACAACAAACACTGCTACCAGAACCAGCCAGACTGAATATAACAGTCAGGCAGCGACAAGTACCAGCAGCGGAATTTATGTTAAAAAGGCAGATGTTGTAATTACAAACACTGCAAGCTCAAATAATTTGAATGTAGGGCAAACAGGAACATTCACAATCACAGTAACTAACAATGGGCCAGATACAGCCACAAATATTGTTATAAACGATCCATTACCAAGCGGATTTTCAGCCAGCGTAACTGGCGGAACTTACAGCAACGGGATATGGACAATTAACAGTTTAGCAAGCCAACATTCAGTAACTTTAACATTCACAGGATTAATAACCTCTGCAATGGCAGGGACAGATATAACCAACCATGCAACAGAAACACAGACCGAATACCCTCCTGCAACTATAACTGACGCAACAATACACGTGAACAAAGCCAATGTAGCTATAAACAAGGCAGTTAATGGGGTTAGTAAAGCTATTGTGAATGTAGGTGACACTATAACTTATCTTATAACTGTTACCAACAACGGGCCGGATTCAGCTACAGGATTACAAATAACTGACCTGGTACCTTCAGGATTATCTAATCTGGCTTATAGTGCCAGCACAGGTACATACAGTTTAGCTACTGGATTATGGAATATTGGTACTTTATTAAAGAGTGAAACTGCAACATTAACCATCACTGGAAAAATTACTGCTGCCATGGCGGGGCTAAACATTACCAACTATGCCAATATAACAGCTCAAAATGAATACAGCAGCTTACCAGTAGTATCAGCAGCTGATGTTTATACCAAACTTGCAGAAATTAAACTCAACCAAACTGCTACTCCCAAGGCGAATGTTGGAGACACTGTAACTTATAAAGTATATGTTACCAATAATGGACCAGATACAGCCACAAATATGGTCCTTAGTGATATGCCTCCATCTTCATTGAGCAATGTGCATGTCACAGCTTCCATTGGATCTTACAGCAATGGAATATGGACAATATCAAGCCTTGCAAGCGGAGAAACAGCAATATTAACCATAACTGGGACAGCTACATCATCAATGGCAGGAAAACTTGTAAACAACACTGCAACTTTAACCGCGCAAACAGAGTACGACCCAAGCACAATAGGAGATTCAACAACTGCAGGTGTTTACACCAATGAAGCCAGTGTAGTTGTCAGCAATACTGCAAATTCAAGCAGTTTAAATGTAGGACAAACCGGAACATTCACAATCACAGTAACTAACAACGGGCCAGATACAGCCACCAACATTAAAATTAATGATGCACTCCCAAGTGGATTCACATACTCAACCACTGGTGGAAGTTACGATGGAAGTGTTTGGACTATTGACAGTCTTGCAAGTGGAGAGTCAGTTACTTTAACCTTTACTGGAGTTTTAACTGCTGCAATGGCCGGAACAAACATAACCAACACTGCAACAGAAACACAAACCGAATATCCATTTACAGTAACAATTTCAGACGCGGCAATCCATGTGAAAAAAGCCAATGTTGCTTTAAGCCAGACTGGAAGTTATTCTGGAAATAAAGTAACTTTCGTAGTAAAAGCTACAAATAACGGGCCAGATACAGCTACTAATATAAATATAAAAGATTTAATTCCAGCAGGGCTAACAGGAGTAAGTGTAACCGTAAATGGTGGAACTTATGACCAGGCTACAGGAATATGGACCATATCAAGTTTAGCTAATGGTGAATTTGCAACTCTTACTATAACTGGAAATGCAACACCTCAGACAACTGTTAGCAATACTGCTAATAGAACAGCACAGGATGAATATAACGGTGAAAATAACACAATAACAAGCAGTACATATGTACCTAGTGTAGATATTAGGGTTAGGCATTATCCTTGGTATTATAACTTAGTAGATAATAATTACCAGTATGAGTATTTAACTGGTAATACTCCAGTATTTTATGTTTTAGTATCCAATACTGGTACGGATGATGCTACAAATGTTCAATTGAAGTATACAATAGGAACTGGCTATACCTATCAAGGTTTTGATACTCAAGGCATTGGAACAGCCACATATGACAGTTCAACAAGAACATTAACATGGAATATTGCTTACTTGCCTAAAGGAGGTACAGTAATACTTAAAATCTTTACAGGTTGTTTAACAAGTGGAAATAAGACAGCAGCTCTAACAAACATTGCCAATATAACACATATAGATCAATATGACTCCAACACTGCCAATAACAATGCAAGTTGCGCTTTGATTATAGATCCATCTTCAGATATTGGAATAAACCAAACATACACAACATCCACAGAAAGTGGCACAAATTATGTAACTTACACCATAACTGTCACAAACAACGGACCAGACAACGCTACAGGAGTAACCGTAACAGACAAACTACCAACAGGACTAACATACTACCAAATCTCACTAGACGGAGGCATAACCTGGATTAACTCAGACGCATCCTACAACCAAGCCACTGGAGTATGGACCATAGGTAATCTTAATATCGGTGACCAGAGAGTACTAATGATTAAAGCAATAATTACAGGAACTGGAACTATCAAAAACACAGTCACAAAAACACAAACAGGAAACGACTGGAACACAGACAACGATGCAAAAATAACCACATTAACTACCTAAAAACAACTAATCACAAAAGGGTTTATAACCCCTTTATTTTTATTTTATGAAAATTATTTAATTAATTATTCAACACTTTAATTACTAAATTAATTAGTCTTTTAATTCTCAAAAAGTATAAATGATTTTTTATCTTAATTAGGTATATGCAAAAATTGAAACTCACTTATAAACGTGAGATATTTTATTTAACCATTAGCATTTTCTTTTTTACTCTTTTTTTAATGTATATATGGAATTTCACGGTAGATGATGCTTATATATCTATGCGTTATGCCGAAAACTTAGTTTCAGGACATGGTTTAGTATGGAATGTGAATGAAATCCCTATTGAAGGTTATAGTAACTTTTTATGGGTTTTGATCATAGCATTAATCATTTTTTTTAAATCCGATCCTGCATTTTACTTAAAAATAGTAAGTTTAATATCTTTAATGGGGATTGGATATCTTTACTGGATATTTTCCAAGCAAATTTTCCAAAAAGAAAAAAACGAAGCATATTTAGGATTTTCAATTGCAATTCATTTTCTACTTGCAAATCCTGCAACAGCTATACATACAGTATCATGACTAGAAACAATGCTCTACTCTTTTTTATTTTTAGCATTAATCTTCATAGGGTTTAAGATAATTATTTCAAATCAAAACAAATATTATTGGATTTTATGTATTTTATCACTTTTGATTAGTCTTTTAAGATTTGAAGGAATATTAATATCCAGTGGAATGATATTATTGATATTTATTTATCATTATATAAAAGAAAAATCTTTAAAAATAAATAAATCTCATCTATTTCCCTTGTTTATTGTTTATCTAATCCCCCTTATGATTTATATGATTTTTAGATATTATTATTTCCATGAAGTATTTCCTTTACCTTTCTTCGTTAAAACTTTAACATTAACTAGTTCCATATGGTTCATTAAAAGCTATTCATCTTGGATTAGATCGTTAGAATACATAACTCCATTTATCTTAGTAATTTTCTTAGGCATTCTCTCAATTATAAAAAATAGGATTAATCAAGTCGATAATTTTAAATTAATTATTCTTTTGATAATGGCAGGAGTTACATTAATTTTTGGAAACATCATATATCTTCCAACTTCACTTATTATGAATTATGCAGATAGATTTTTTTATCCATCATATGTACTAATCTATTTTATTTGTGGTGTTTTTTAGCCATTTTATTTAAAGAATTAGATAGTGTATTATATCACAAAAGTCATTTAAAAAGGGTATTAATGACTTTAGCAGAAATATTATTAGTTTTCACGTTGCTAATATCTAACGCTACTTTCTTAAGTGAACTATCATATTACCATTCATATGATCAAAAACTCAAAGATACTCAGATTGATATTGGCCAGTCTTTAAAACCATTTTCTAATTATAATTATACTGTAGCATCTGATTTCGCTGGTTCCCTACCATACTATTCAAGTTGGAAGGATTTAGATATTCTTGGACTTAACGATAAATTTATCGCTGAAAATGGAGCAGCAACACCAGAATATTTAGAGGGAAAAAAACCAGATTTAGTAATTCTACCTTTTAGAAATGGAAAAATAGCATATTCTGCTAATTATGAGGAACCATTCTACAATTTTGTTAAAAAAAATAACTATGTAATTGTAAATACACTCTATTGGAATAATATTTCTTATATATACTACCTTAATCCAAAAATTAAAAAATTTAATGACATTAAAAAAGCAATTTTATCTTCAAACAAAGAGTATTAATCCAAAATTTGGAATATTAACTCTTTAACGTATACTTTTCATTTTATATGTTTACTAACCAATTAAAATTAGAAAATATATTAAAATCTAAAAATAAAGCATACCTCTATGAATCACCATGAGGTTCACCCGGTATAGTTCCCCCGCCTTTTGTGATTTCATTCACGTTCCCATATATGCTAAGCTCAGGTTTTTCGTACGTAACTTTTTCTTTTGTCATATTAATCTTCCTACAATTAAATTATTATATTCACAAGTATAATTGCATTTTTATTGCTTATATACATTTGTAAATTATTTATTTCAACCAAAAAAATAATATTAAAGCAAGATACAAAAAATAAGTATCAGTGTACGAAATTCTTTTATTATGTTCATATTTTTTATAAATTTTTTTAAGTTTTTCAAAATTCATATAATCTTTAATTATTTCACCATTTCTAAACATCATTTCCAAAGACTCTTTTTCAAATAGAAATAAGTTCCTTGTAAGAAATGGGCGGAAACTTGCTTTATTGGTACGCCATTGGACTTCTGAAGGAAGTATTCCTTCCATCGCAACACGCTGAATAAATCTGTTCCATACTTTAAATTTCATTTCAGTCGGTATAGAATAACAGAACTCAATAAGTCTTTTGTCATAATAAGGATATCTTAAATCAAGAGAAAATGATTCAGACATTAGATCTAATGTTTCAAAATGTTTTTGAGCACTATCACCACTAAGCGAAAGATAATGATATTTTTTAGCCGTGTTTACTTTTGTAAATTTTTGAAAATTATTAGGATATTCATTTATTTTTTCATTAATTTTTAATTCCATCATAAAATCTTTATTCAAGTAACTATAAGAGTAAAAGAATTTTTTTAATCTTTTCTTTAAATTAGAGGGAATCAATGGATAAATGACATCATGGATAACTTTTTTATAGACACTACTCCCCATAAGTTTTGAGGAAGCTCGAATCTCTTTAATTAATTTATACCACTGAAATGTAACGGCTAATTCAAGAAAGTAATTTTTTCCAGTGTAGATGACATAATCACCACCTGCACCACATAATAAAGTTCTTATACTATTATTATGCATTTCTTTAAATGAACTCCTAATAATAGGTAAGAAAGGATTTGAATAAGGCTGATCTTGATAATATAAACTAATATTTGCTTGTTCTAATGGACTTATTTTGTCACAAAGAATATAATGGGCGTTAATTCCACCTGTATTCACAACTTTTTTAATATAAAAACGCTCATCAATTTGAGGAAATTCATCAAAAATGTATGAAAATGTGTTTAAATCAGGGCAATGATAATTATTAGCCATATTAATATTTTTTGCAGTACATACTATAGATGAAGAATCTAATCCACCACTTAAATCAAATCCAATTGGAAATGCACTACGTAAACGGCATCTTACCGCTTCTTCAAATATTTCACGAAATGAATTTATATAATCCTCTTCAGAATTCATTAAGGTCTTAGAATTTGGATCAAGTTCCCAATACTTTCTTAATTTATTTTTATTTAGGTAAATTGATAAAGAATGTGCAGGAATCAATCTTAAAATATTCTCATAAAAAGTGCATATTTTATCTTCAATATATTCTATTTGTAGAAAAAGTGCTATTTTTATCTCATTCAACTCACGCGGAACCCCTGGAACACAAAAAAGCGCCTTAATCTCCGTCCCAAAAACAAACATCTTATCATCTAAATAATAGTAAAAAGGCTTCACACCCATATGGTCCCTGGCACAAAACAACTTTTCCTCATTTTTATCCCAGATAACAAAAGCAAAATCTCCCAAAAGCTTATCAGGACAATCTTCACCCCATTTTTCGTAAGCTTTCAAAATAAAATAGCTGTCTGATACTTCCTCGTTATCTTCTATATCCAGTTCCTTTGAAAGCTCGTCCCTGTTGTCTATCCTGGCATCAACTGTAATAACAAGTCCTGAATCATCTTCAAAGGGAAGTTTTTCATGTAAAGATTCTGGAGTTGTCCAGAGCATCTGATGACCTAAAGCAATTGATCCTTCACACCAGACAGCAGATCCATCAGGTCCCCTGTGAGAAAGCCTGTTGTTCATCTTTTTAATTAGTTCTGGATCAACTTTTCGCCCATCCCTGTAAAAAATCCCTGTAATCGCGCTCATCTTATTTTTCACCTATGTTCAATATAGGAGTATATTCAACTTCTGATTCACCCAGAATTATTTTATCATCAGATTCTAACCATGCATGGGCTTCAAATTCCCCATTATTTTTGGAAACTCCTATTTTAAGGTTAGAATTATAATTCTGCCCTGCAAGTAATATCTGCGCAGTTAAAGCACGAGTAAGACACGTGGCCTTAGGCACATATCTGCTCATAACCGCAACAGCCCAGGTCAATTTTTCAAGGGGAATAGCGTGAGATTCACCTGAAACTGCAGTGAATCTACTTATAACCTTTTGAATAACCGAAAAAGGGAGTATCCACAGCATTATTCTAATTACCCATAGTAAGAAGAAAGATTTAATTAAAATACATTTATCTTCAAAAGTCAATTTTAAAAAACTGCGAATTATTCCCATAACATCAACATAACTTTATTCTACATGCAAAAATTTTGTTTTTGCGGTTCGGAAAATTTTCAATTTTCCTCAACTTCAACAAGCCCTTTATCTGAAAGTTCTGCAATTAGTTCCACCAGGTCCTTTTCACATACTTCTTCTGAAACATCGTACTCTTCAAGGACTGCATCACGAATTTCAGCCACAGTTTTCGGTTCTTGGATAATAATATTCCATATAAATGCCCCTACTGGATTTAAGCCGTAATAAACGCCGTCTTTAAGACCTAAAATTACAACTTCATCTTCCACGTCGCAGTGAACCGCTTCCTTTGTGACAGAAATCACAGATAAATCAGATATTTTATGTATCATGTTATCTCAATTGCTAGTTAGATCATAAATATTTATAGGAAGCAAAATTCTTTCATTTAATACTAAACACCAAAAAATTAAGAATAGAGTATTTATAACGGAAATATCAATGAATTAATATTAAATGCATAACCATTCAAATTGAAATTTAATAATACTTGATACAAGGAAGACCAGCATGAAAAGACCAAACAACACAGACATTATTTTAGTAGTTTTACTGGCAGTGATATCTATAATCTGTATCACGGCTCCATATTTAAACAAATACATAATAGTGTTAATTCCATATGGGCTTTTACTGTTCCTTTTACCAGGGTATTCCATTGTAAGTGCATTATCTACTAAAAAAAGCGGATTAATCACTAAAATATTAGTGGGCATCCTTATAAGTATGGTTATTACATTTATATTGATTTCAACTATCCATTACACTAAAACACCATTTAGATACCGCTTAATAATTATAGCATTATTTACTATATTTTTTGCAGCAGTTGGGTACATAAGGAGAGTTATATCTTCCAAGAAACCAGATAGATATGTAATCTGTGAAAACTGTAACGGTTATTATAAACTTGAGGAAGGTGAATCTTTAGAAGATTTTGAAGCATGCCGCTGCGGAGGTCAATTAAAGTATGCTGAAGATAATATCCTGTCTAAAGAGGAGCCAAAGAGGAAAAAAAAATCTCAAAAAGAGAAGAAATCTAAAACTGAAGATCTCCAGTACCTCATATGTGAAAACTGCGGCGGCCGATACACCCTTAAAGAAGGAGAGTCCTTAGAAGACTTTGAATCATGCCACTGCGGGGGCAGATTGAAATATGCCAAAGAATATTTTAAATTGAACTCCAGCAGTAGATCTAAGATTTTTTCAAACAGCTTTTTACTGGTAATTATCCTTACACTTGCTGCTGTAATTGCAGTGGTCTTTAATTCAATAAGCAGTAGTATTATCAGGTCCATTATGGTTTTACCTTTACTGTTCTTTTTATCAGGTTATTCTATTATCAACATTATTTACCCCCAGTTATCTAAATTTAAGCTTGTAATATCAAGTTTTATTTTAAGTACAGTTGTCACATTTTTACTGTGTTTAGCATTCAGCAGTGCTGTAAAAGTTTCCCCTGCAAATGTTATTACAGGTTTAGCATGCCTTACAATTATATTAACAGTTATTTCCAAAATTAGAGGGCCTAAATTAAGCAAAGCCGAAAAAGAAGTAGAAGAAAAAAAGGTGCAAAAACGATCCAATTTAGGTACAGCACTCTTAAAATCCATTGCAGTTAGAAATAAACAATCAGCACCACATACTAAAAATTCAGTAACTGAATTACCAAAAAGTCCTCAGCAGGCACCACATGATGCAAATTCAGTATCTAAATCACAAGGGAAAAAATCTATCTTTTCAGATATTGTACTTGTATGGTTAATCAGTGCTTTATGTGCGATTTCCGTTCTAATTCCCCAATTAGAAACTACTGCTTTAAAAAGTGTTTTTGGATTTTTATTGATATTATTTGTCTCAGGATACTCTTTAATAGTAGTTATATATCCAAGAAAAGAGAGTTTGGAAGGTATAGAACGTTTTGCATTAAGCTTTGGATTAAGTTTATTTATTACTTCGATAATTAGTTTCACAGTGTATAGTCAACTTGGAACACGAATAAATTACATTTTTTTAGTTGTTTCAATTTTGACATTCATATTAGGTTTCTTAGCTTACATCAGGAGGTGGAATCTACCTGAAGAGGATAGGTTCAGTGTCAACTTCAAATATTATTTCAACAGGATCATTGAATCATTCAGGGGAGAATCAAGAAAAGATAAAATTTTATCCATCATCCTTGCAGTTTCCATTATCCTTGCAATTTCTGCCACAGCTTATGTGATTGCAGTCCCTAAGGAAGGTGAAAAATTCACAGAATTCTACATTTTAGGTCCAGATGGAAAAGCAAGCAACTACCCCACAAATTTAACAGTGGGGCAAACCGGGAACGTGACAGTAGGAATTGTAAATCACGAATATTCCACCGTTAACTATGAAATGATAATAAAATTAAACAACCAGACTATAAACGACACCAATATCACACTATCCAACAACGAAACATGGCAGCAGCCTTTCACATTTACGCCATATACATACGGCCAAAACCAGGAGCTTGAATTCGAACTTTACAAACTACCAGATAATAGCACAGTCTACAGGTCTCTTCACCTGTGGATTAATGCGGGATAAAATTTCTCTTTTTTTAATTTATAATTTAAATACCGGTAAAAACTTAATTTTTATAGCATAAATAGAGATTATAAATATATTTAGCCTTATCTATCTCATTTAAAAGATAATTTAATCTAAAAATAAAAATATCTTAAAATATTATTTTGTAGACTTTGTGCAGTAATTTAGTTTATGCTTACATAACAAATGTGATTATAGTAATACTTTTTATATAACTTGTATTAATAATAAAAAGTATGTTAAAAAAATATGCATTAGTATTACTTTTCATTATTTTTATTGGCATGTATACTGGACTTAGTCCATATAAACAAAATACTCATTTTTCAAAAATAAATTCAAACATTGTTAATGGTGCAAATCCATACACAACTTCTACAGACAAAATAAATCCAGATAACCCTGATATTCAGAAATATTTCCAGAAAGTTGCAAAAGTTCCCTATAAAGCAAATTATGACACCAATGCACCCAAAAAACCAGCCCAATTTTGGAAGGACAATTACGGCGACTGCGACGACAAAAGTGCTGCATTTGCCGATTATTTAAATAGAATGGGTGCTGAAGATATAAAAATTGTTATAATTCTCCATAATTCAAAGAAATACTCCCACTGCGTAGTTATATGGAAAAATCATGTTTTTGACGCAACAGCTGAACCTCCACTTTATAACATGGAGCAGACTAAATATTTTAATTACCTTAAAAAAATGGGATTCAACCTGCAGATCACTTACCCCTACACATATTACAAAAAGAGTTATTTATAACAGTATAATTAAAAATAATGAGAATATATTACTTAGAAATATATGAAAAAACAAATTGTACACCAATTAAGTAATAACTAATTATTTTCGCTCATGTCTGGAGTATTGTGCAAATACTACTATTTAAATAATAAATGCAATTTTTTTAAAACAATTTCAACTTAAATTAACCAGTATAGAAAAATTTTTTATTTTTTCCGATTGAAGAAAACTTTCAAGTCCAAAGGTCTTCAAAATCTAGGATTTTGAGACCTGGAAAACAAAGCTTACAAACATGAAACTTACAAAAAACCACAGGTTTTTTGCTGCATCAAAATCGTAGATTTTGACAGTGTTTGTGCATTCGAAAATCAATGATTTTCGAAAGTTTTCCAAGGTTTTCGTAAACATGAGCGACTGTTAAGGTTATACATTAAATCTTTTTTTTTTTCGTATAGATTTATTATCTAATAGTTTAATTTTAAATATACAGGACATTTTCACGCCTAAAATTATTTCATTAAACCCTGAATAAAAATAACCTATTAATTATTAAATGAATATATTATAAAGCAGTTACTTACTTCAATGTATATTAATTACTGATGAATTTATAATTAACATATTAATAAATAGAATTATTTAATACAAAGTTATATGATTGTATGTATTGCATAATAAACAAATATGGCTTTACAGTAGAAGAAAATAACAAATATTATATATTAAATGGAGATAATAGATATTATTTGGAGGTAATAAATGATCTCAACTGTAACAACCACAACGACGACAGTAACTACAACACAGGTTATGGCGTATGGGATAATTGCAGTGATTGCATTGATCGTATTTTTAGCGCTAAAAGAGATTTTAAGTGCTGAAGCAGATAAAAGCGAGCGAATGAAATCATTCGTTAAGGGATCCAACGTAGCAATAGTACCACTACTTCTGGTATTTGTAGCTATTGTAGCTTATAAAGTGGTAACAGTCCTTTAGGTGAATTAAAATGAAACAAAATAATTTAATAATCGCTATAGCAATTATAGCTGTCATAGTTATAGCTG
The DNA here is from genome assembly GCF_038562635.1 of Methanobacterium sp. Taxonomy (NCBI): domain Archaea; kingdom Methanobacteriati; phylum Methanobacteriota; class Methanobacteria; order Methanobacteriales; family Methanobacteriaceae; genus Methanobacterium; species Methanobacterium sp. Next base: position 451,311 of record NZ_JBCFBO010000001.1, read on the forward strand.
CTTTAGCCGTAACAACTTTTATGAAACCACAAGGACAACAAACTTCAGCTACAGATCAGAGCACCAAACTAGCGTTCTATAATAATGGAACTACCTGGGTATCTGCAGATTTTGTTCTGGAAAATGTGACTTTAAAGAATGGTAGTGTACAAACTATCTATTCCGAAGTATACATAAAACCTAATGGTAGTGTAACACTTGATCTAAGTGCACTTGCAGGTTATAACAATGAATCATTGCCTGCAGGAACAACAATACCATTCATGGCATGGTTTGGACTAAACAACGCTAACAATTCAACAGGCAACTTAAATATTGCACTACAAGGATGGTCTAACACTTCGCAGCCGCAACCATATGATCAGGAATTAAACCTAACATATACTGGTTTACCTGATGATGGTTCCATAAACCTAACTGATAGTGCAGCTTACACAGATACAGATATGAATGCACTCATTCAAAAAGTAGGATTCGATGATAGTACTAATTCAGCAGAACCGTTAGATGTTCAAGGAACAATAACTGTTAATGATGATGGTACAGTCACAATAACACTATTAAACACCCCTACACTCTGTAATGTAATGGCGCATATAATTGGGTAACTTGTGTTAAAAAACAGTTAAACGTAAAACCTCTTTTTATTTTTTTAGTATGTAATTGTGATTAAAATGAATTTTAAAAAAATATTTCTAATAATATTAGTTCTTATTCTGGGATTTTTAGCGTACGGTACTGCAAGTGGAAGTTTAGAAGAAATTGCATTCAGCAATATACCTTATAATTATACTTCTCATGTTTGGATACCTCCAAATCAGCAAAATGGAAGCTCCCTAGGCGGGTTTTACTCAATATATGGAAAAGGAGAAAACTTTAACTTCACCATAATTCTCCCTGGTGCTGAAAACACAGAAAGTCCTCTTGATTATACAAAAGACGGGCTTAACGGTACAGGACATATAAATAATATAGATATAACTTACAACACCATTACAAGCCTCGGGGCACATGACTTAAAAGGAGCCATGTTTAACACTAAATTTGACGGGATATTCAACATGTCATGTGCTGCATGGACAGGTGAGGGTAATTTCTCAAACAACGGCCAGAATCTCACAGGAAACTTTAAGATAGATGGCCCAATGACAGATTGGAAGGGAACATTTAATGTAAAAGAAGACGGCAATAGGATAAAGTTACAGATGAATTATATATGGTACCCACATGGATCACCTCAAAAAGCTAAGAATGTCCAAGAAGTTATTTATATGTAAATGCATTAAACTCAAGTTTAATGCATTACTTTTTTTACAATTTATTTTTCTAATATTTTTGATAATTCCACTAATGCATTATCAAAAAACAGTTGCTAGATAAGGCGCTACAGCTGGGAAGATAAACGGCATGATTAGAAACAGGAATGAATTGGAGATTCCGTGAGATAATGTAACTCCCAGCAAACTTCTTGTTTTCTGGAAAGCATAACCATAGAATAACGCTACGCTGAATACAAAAGCTAAATCCAAACCAGATTGCCACCCAACGTGAAGAGCTGTAAAGAGTATGGAAGCATACAGTAAACCAAATACCTTTCCAAATACATTTTCTGCATTTTTTTGAAGTATACCTCGAAACAGTAATTCTTCTGCAAACCCTGTTGATATTGTAAGGATTACAGCCCCAAACAGAACTGTTTCTACAGAAAGCGTAGAAATTAATGGAGCAGGTTTAAGTATTAAATATTCAGTAAACCCTAAAAGTACCCCGCTTAAAGCTATAGTTAGTTGAAGGGGAATATTACCTAAAACTAACCCTATTTTCTTTCGGGTGAGTTTTTGAGCCCTTATTAATGTAAATGATGCAGCAAATAGCGGAATCGCAATTATGGGGAACCAGTAAAGGGGCTGGATCTGCATGATAGGTATTGAAAGCCCAATTATTCTAATCATAGGTAGAGCCATCATTGATCTAAGAAGGGTTGAAAAATTATAAGATTCATGAAAGGATGAATGGATTAAAAGGGCAAACAGTATAATCATCTCTAAAACAAGGCCCATTTGCATATTGACATATGTAACAGAAATTTCTGCAGCGGAAATTGCGATGAAATAAACAATAAGTGCTGCTATATCTTTTTTAGAAGATATAACACTATACCTTTTGGACTCGATGTCTTTCATTGCATCTTTAACACGGGCCTCCCTTTCACGGTCTTTAACCTTTTCAAATAATTCTAAAGAACGTTTATAATCCATCACAGCATCTTCAAATGCATCCTGAAGTTCAAAAGTATTTGCTATAAGGTTTGATACCATTCCTGCACGTTTATAATCACCAGCTTTCTGAAATTTTTTAATGGACTTTTCATAGCATTCACGTGCTTCTTCATAGTCTTTGTATCTTTCAAAAGAGATTCCCAGCCCAGTAAGTGCATAACCTTCACCAATTATATCTTCAGCAGCGTTATAAAGATTTAGAGATGAATTATAATACTTTTGAGCATCCTCCGGTTTATTTAAAGATATATAACTATCACCTATTCCTAAAAGAGCATCTGCTTCCTTTCGAGGATCATTTGTATTTTTAAATAAGTTTACTGCTTTTTTGTAATAGGAAATTGCTTCTTCAAGTCTTCCCTGAGCATAAGAAGTATTTCCTAAATCAAATGCCATCTTAGCATCCATTTTATCCATCGATTCACCCGTACCATTTCAGAGAATTATTTATTTTCTTTTATTTTTAATTACCTGCCATATAAATTTACTTATTAAAAATGAGTAACAGTTGATATTACTTCATTAAAAGAAGCTTATATAATTTGTATAATTAATATGTGATAACTAAACTTTATTATTTAATATAAAAAATTTAAAATATTTATTACTTGATTTAACTGATAAATGAATATTTATTACATGTATAAAACCATTGCACCAAAACCAAAATATATCACATCCCTATAAAATGATAAATCTCTTTTGTGACTTCTGTAACACAACTATATTAACATAAAATAAAATAAGTGAATTTATATATAATAAGAATTTATAATATTGCATATAATATTTAAATTACCACAATTACTACGCATAATCATAATATAAAAAAAAGTAGTACTCTTCAAGTATTTCAGATGGATTAAGATAGTCCCCATAAATTATAGAACATATTGCATGGTAAAGATGCAATATAAAAAATAATGAACATAGTACACAATATAAAACAGTTGAAAATAAATTATTACTTAATATAACAAAAAATAAAAGTGTATTATTCCATAATAACAAATTATTTATATGCAAACTAAAAATAAATTAATATACACTATTTTAATTTATTATATTAATAATAGCGATAATTAGTCTGGTATAAGGGGATAAAAGGGAAAAAAATGACTAAAATAACAGCCATACTACCTGCTTACAATGAAGAGGTATCCCTCGGAAGTGTTGTACTTAATACTAAAAAATATGTGAACAATGTAATTGTAATTGATGACGGCAGTACTGACAGTACTGTAGAAATCGCAGAACTTGCAGGTGCAGAAGTAATAAGTCATCCTTCTAATAAAGGAAAAGGTGCAGCATTAAAAACTGGTTTTGAAGCTGCAAAAACCTCCGAAATTATAGTAACTATAGATTCTGACGGTCAACACGACCCAAAAGAAATACCAAAACTGGTAGCTCCCATAATAAACGGTGAAGCGGACATCGTAAACGGCAGCAGATATATCAACGGGAATAAAAAAGATACTCCATCCTACAGGCGTGTTGGTCAAACAGTGCTGGATAAAGCCACTAATTTAGGCAGCGGACTCGAGATTACAGATAGTCAAAGTGGATACAGGGCATTTGCAAGGCATGCAGTACCTGCTTTCAGATTCAGCAGCGTCAATTTTGGTATCGAAAGTGAAATGCTTATGGATGCATCCAATGCAGGGCTGCGGATCAAAGAAGTTGAAATTAATGTCAGATATGATGTAGACGGCTCTACAAAACATCCTGTAAGTCACGGTATAGGCGTGCTGATGAGGGTAATAAATGATCTTGAATTTCAAAGACCTTTATACTATTTTACATTACCTGGAGCTATAATAGTTATAACTGGAGTAGTATTGGGCCTTCTATTCTTCGGGGACTACTTAGGAGGCGGATCTAGGAGCCTGCTCCCCACGATCCTTGCAATAATGATGACAATGGCAGGTGGATTTTTGGCATTTACAGGAATAATTTTAGACTCCATGAGTCGAATGATAAACAGGGTTGTAAATGATCCTAATTATGATATCCGTGCCAGTGAAATTTCCAGCACTAAAGTCAAACAACAGGGAAAATAAAATACACATTTAGTCATCTGGAACATTTTTTAATTAATAAGATTGCAGTACTACCCGACATGTTTTTAATAGTTAAATAGCATATTTATTGTAATGTTTAATCATAAAATTGTTAATAAAAATCTTTTAATTATTATTCCTTCAATCATAGCATTTTTCATAGGGCTTATCCCAACATTACAATACGGCTGGCCTTTAAGCTGGGATATAATCCACCACGTACATATTGCAGAAGTATATGCACAGTACGGGTTTACACTTACAGATCCGCTGATAAGTTTACAAAATGGGCCGCAAAAAATAGGATATGTCCCATTATTTCACTTATTTATTGCAGCTATAGGCTATATTACAAAAATTAATTACTTCCAGATAGCACGCTGCCTACAGCCCTTAATTGCAGCAGGCATAGTATTCTCAGTTTCATATGTAGGATACAAATTTTATGGTTTAACAGCAGGTATTTCTGCGGGCTTTATAATATTATCAAGCAACCTTGTTAACAGGATAGTTTTACCTATTCCTGAAAATATAGCATTGATCATCTTCCCAATTGCAGTGTATTTATTTTACATATCCCTGAAAAAAGATACATATAAATATGCTTTAATATCTGGATTAATGTTTATTTTAATGGTATCAATCCACCAATCAGCTGCATTTCTATTATTTTTAACAATAACCTCCTTTATTATTGTTAAATCTATTTTAAGCAGAGATATATGTGTTTTTAAAAAGTATATTGCGTGGATACTGCCTCCTGTTTGTGCAGCAGTTATAGCATTAACAGCTGTTCTAATTCTAGACACTAGTATCATACATAATATACTGCAAAATGGAATAGGTGCTGTAACTGGTTACAAAGACTCAATCTCATACAACTACAACCAGCCTTTAGATTTAATTCGTTATGTATGGCAGTTAGGGATCATAGCTTTATTGTTTGCACTTATAGGTGCAGTAGCATCCTATAAATTAGACCTGCCTAAAGCAGTGAAAGATAAATCTGTCCTTTTAATAGTATGGATAGTAGTTATGTTCATATTCAGTAAAATTAACTGGTTTGGACTTAATATGATATCTTACCGGGTCCTTATTTATATACTGCTGCCACTTTCAATATTAGGCGGTTTTGGCCTGTATCAGACATATAAATGGGGAAAACAAAAGAAAATATCAAATTTACCAGTAGGGCATTTAATTTTAGGGATAATATTCTTATTTGCAACCCTAAATGGTGTTTTAATAGCAAGTAACCCTAAAATAGCTAATTTTGGTGCCCAAACAGAGCTTGGAAACATAAGTATAGCACCGCCCTCTGTATCTGAAATAGATTTAGCCAGCTGGTTTAGTAAAAATGGAGATAAAAATAAGAGAGTAGTGATTTCAAATTATTATTCAGGGATGTTTTTAGTAGCCGATACAGGGCAGCCTCTTTCACGTTATAACCGTGTGCTCATTGGTAAAGTCAATCAATCAACAATTATTAAGAAGGATATAGGTTACCTTGTATATGATAAAAGGTTAAAATTCTCTTCAGGTAATAAGACTTACCGTGCCGAACCTGGAGGGCTGCTGTATTTCAGCAGAGATATTCGCCAGTTTATACCAAAATATGCAAAAATAGTATACGAAAACAATGACTTTATAGTATGCAAGGTTCAAAGTGCTAAAACATAGAATACATCACGATTACATTTTTATACAAAAATAACCATACACTTAACCAGTTTCTCTTTTAATTATAGTATAAAATATCTCAATAATATAAACAATTAAATATATTTAAAAAGGAATACATCCAAATCATTTTTAAATTTCAGCGGGTATTAAAATGAATATCTTTATACTAACATCGGGAAAGTATGGTTCAAGGATTATAAACCATATATCAAAAATGGGACTTGCATATTCCATAATAGGGATACATGAAGTTTCAGGAGATTTACCCGAATTTATAGATGATGTCAGCAGTTATGTTCCAGATAATCTTCCTGAAGCAGACTTGATCCTTTCAATTGGATTATACGGAGACATAAATATGATTATACCTTTCGTTGCATCTAAAACTGGGGCAAAGTCCATAATTGTACCAATACATGACCCTAAACAAATTCCAGCAGGCCTCCAGATGGAAATAGAAAGCGAGACTCATGATGCCAGAATAGTGTTTCCAAAACCATTCTGTTCGCTTGAGCCCGTTGGAGATAAATATATAGATAAATTTGTAGAATCCTTTGGAAAGCCAGAACTTGAGATCAAAGCTGATAATCTAATAAGACATGTTGAAGTTAAAAGAGGCGCTCCATGCGGTTCGACATTGTTTGTAGCAGAGAAATTGAAAAATGTACCTGTCACTGAAGCCGAATTTGAGGCTGGAGGTAAATATCATAATTACCCATGTTTAGCCTCCATGGATATTGATCCTCAAATTGGAGATACATTATTACACGTTGCAGGTTACAGGATCAAGGAAGCTGTAAAGAGAGAACTTGGGTTTGCTGCAAAATCTGCGGTCGTTTGTGAAGAAATGTGCCAGGGTAGAGATAACTGCAGCCATATCTGCTATGAGGTATGTCCCATAGGTGATGAAACTGTTAAGATCAAAGAAAATGGTAAAGTAGAAATTGATGCAAATTCATGTGGATACTGTTCAATTTGCGTCCAAAAATGTCCATTTGAAGCCATTACAATTAAAAACAACATAAACTTAAAAAGAAGTGAATAAAATGGAAGGAAAAGTAATATTTATAGGTGCAGGACCCGGAGATCCTGAACTTTTAACCGTTAAAGGCCAGAATGCATTAAAAAATGCAGATATTATAATTTATGCAGGGTCACTTGTAAATAAAGAAGTTTTAAGTGTCGCTAAAAAAACAGCTGAAATATACAACAGCGCTTCTATGAACCTTGATGAAATTCTAGAAATAATGGATACAAGAACAAAACAGGGAAAAATCCTTGCAAGAGTACATACAGGAGACCCATCCATATATGGGGCAATAGGAGAACAGATCGAATTTTTAAGGCACAATAATATTAACTTTGAAATTATTCCCGGCGTCAGCTCTTTATTTGCAACTGCAGCCGCACTTGAATCTGAATTAACACTGCCTGAAGTATCACAGACTGTTATTATAACCCGTCCTGAAGGTAGGACTCCTAAACCTGAATCAGAGTCCATTAAAGAACTTGCAAAGCACAACGCCACCATGTGCATCTTTTTAGGCATTCACATGATCGAAAACGTTGCACGCGACCTTTTAACTCACTACCCTAAAGACACTCCAGTTGCAGTTGTTAAGAAGGCCTCATGGAAAGACCAGTTGATAGTTAAAGGTACTTTAGAAGATATTGCCTCCAGAGTTAAAGAAGCTGGAATTGAAAAGACCGCAATTATAGTAGTAGGTAACGTTCTTAATCCCGGTGATATTACTCCCTCCAAACTTTATGATGCTGAATTTACACATGAATACAGGGAAGGGCGCAAAAACAAATAATAAAATTTAACAGATAAAATAAATATCAGAATATTTATACACTTACTTAACTTTTTTTAATCTAAAACTTTGGAAGTAAGAAACTTGAGTTATATAAATAAACTAAAAGAATGGTTCAACCGGCAGAGCAATACCAACAAAGCAGTGCTGGGATTAAGCCTATTTTGTATAGGTTCTATAATATTCATTGTAATGGCAGGAATACTGGTTCCAGATATTACTTATTTATCTTTAGAGACACCTAATGCTCAAATAGATAATAGCACTCTTGAATATACTATAACAGGTTCCTCAGAACCAAATGCCCAAATTTTTCTGTATGATGAGGATTTAAACTTAAATAAAGTGCCTGTTAAGGTAGATAACAACGGTAAGTTTAGTTACAATCTTAATATTCCACTTAGCATCACCGACACCAAAGTTTCTGTAGTTTCACAGGTACATGGGAAATATGAGGTCTCTCAAGATATTGAAATACAGCGCCCATTAACATTTCTTTCAATTAAACCTATGCAGGAACTTAGTTATGGGAATAAAAGTCTTGTACTAGAAGGTAAAAGCGATCCTGGCGCTACTATTCATATTATCTCAAATATGACTCTGAGAAGTAACCTTAACCTCCAAAGTTATGTGGATACCGCTTTTAATGACCCTGTGATCAACAATATTACTTTGAAGGCTGATTCAAACGGCTATTTTAAGCAGGATTTCTATGTTCCTTTAAATTCCACATCAGCTTACTTCAATGTAACGGCCACATCTACAGGTAAAAGGGACAGTACTCAAGTTCAAAATGTTACCCGTGATTATGATATATTCCCTTCAATTATGTCAATCTTTAACAGCAGCTATCTTTCAAACAGTGTTAAAGTGAAAAACTTCACTGGAAAAGGATTTTCAATAACTTATCCTGCAGTCTGGGAAAGACAATCATATAAAAACGCGGGAAAAGATGCCAGATTAGATTTAATCTATGGAAATAGTGTTGAAGCCATAGTATGGTATGGTAAAATTGGTAATGAATTTGGAAACTCTCTTGAAGACTATAAAAACACCCAGGATGTTCACATACGTACATGGTGGGGTGGAACTGAAGTTTTTGAACAGGATATCAATAAAGATGGTATGACTGGATTTAGAACGGTATATAAATGTCAGAATAATCCTGTGTTTTCCAATGACATAGCTGCACCGTTTTATATAGACAGGACAACTGTTACAAAAGATAATGTAAGTGTATATGAACTGCAGTTAATGGTTTTCAATGATTACTACGAAAAGAACGATTATTTAATTGAACAAACAGTAAACAGCTTTAAGATTACCTAATTTTTAAAATTGATTGAAATTACTTGAAGATGTTACTTTTTAATTCTTCATTTTCTTTAAAATATTTTTAAACTCATTTTTTAAACATGAACACAAAGTTTATATAATCTGCAGGTAAAAATATCATAAACACGTAATATATTACCTATAGGAATATTAACATATCTAAATAATAACTTTTGGTTGGTAAAAATGGAACAGAATTCAAACCTAAAAGGACATTCAAATAGATTCGAAATGGAACAGTATATACTGGTATTCATATTTTTGATAGAGCAGCGTTGGGGTTATATAATCAATAAAGAACTTGCAGATGATAAAATAACAACTAAACAATGGTTAATGATGATTGTTATAGAAAACGCATTTGACCACGACCCATCTATGCAGGAAGTTGCAGATGCATTAAGTACCAGCCATCAAAATGTAAAACAGCTGGCAGTCAGATTAGAATCAAGGGGATTTATGAAGATAGAACGAGATCTCCATAACAGGCGTATTTTAAGACTGAGAACTACAGATGAATGCAGAAGGTACTGGGAAAAAAGGAGTCCTGAAGATGCTAAATCTATAATTTCTCTATTTAAAGGATTGGAAGATGAAGAAATAAGTTCATTATTCAATATTGTAATAAAACTGGAAAAAATATCAGGAAACCTGTATAATGAAGCTAAAAATGTAAAAAAGTAAATTGAATGTTTTAAGCCATTATCCTTATATTAAAAGTTTTAGGAGAGATCATCGATTTATTCCTCCTTTTTATAGCTCATCGGTTACTGTACATTCTTTCATAATAATCCATGTACTCGCCGCTTTTTATCCGTTCCCACCACTCTTTGTTATCTAAATACCACTGTATAGTTTCAACTATGCCTGTTTCGAAGGTATATTTTGGAGTCCAGCCCAATTCATTTTGTATTTTGCTGGAATCTATAGCATATCTCCTATCATGACCTAATCTATCTTTTACAAAGTGAATAAGAGATTCATGCTTATTTAAATTTTGAAGAATTAATTTTACTATTTCTATATTCTTTTTCTCGTTGTTTCCGCCTATATTATAGATTTCTCCAATTTTACCCCTATGAAGAACAAGATCTATAGCAGAACAATGGTCGTAAACATGCAGCCAATCTCTTACGTTCAGCCCATCACCGTATACCGGCAGAAGCTTATTTTCAAGGGCATTGGATATCATTAAAGGTATTAACTTCTCAGGGAACTGATATGGCCCGTAATTATTGGAGCATCTAGTTATGTTCACTGGCAGATCAAACGTTTTATTATACGCCCTGACCATTAAATCTGCGCTGGCCTTACTTGCAGAATAAGGACTATTAGGAGCTAGAGGAGTATCTTCCCGGAAATAACCTGTTTTTCCCAATGAACCATAAACTTCATCAGTTGATACCTGCAGATATTTTTTAATACCGTATTCTTTGGCAGCGTCTAAAAGAACCTGAGTTCCAAGTACATTTGACTTTATAAATATTTCAGGATCTTCAATACTGCGGTCTACATGAGATTCTGCTGCAAAGTTTACGATGTAGTCCACATCAGATGTGATTTTAAAAACTAAATCTTTATCGGTTATATCTCCTTTACAAAAGGTATAATTGGGATTATCTTCAATCCCCCTCAAATTCTCTAGATTTCCGCAGTATGTAAGGGAGTCTAAATTGACAATTTCATAGTCTCCATATTTATCAAGCATATATCTTACAAAATTGCTTCCTATAAACCCTGCTCCCCCAGTAATCAGTATCTTCATCATTATTTGTTCTCCACAGCATTATTTAAAAATCAGTACCAGTTTCTTTAAATGTTTTCCACTTCATGTCCTTTTCAGAGAGCATAATTTTCATATCTTGACCAATTGGCCATTCAACGTTTATATATGGGTCGTTCCAGAGTATTCCCCCTTCATCATGAGGATCATAAAAGTTGGTGCACTTGTAGGTAAATTCTGCTTCATCTGAAAGTACTAAAAAACCATGTGCAAACCCTTCAGGTACATAAAACTGTTTCTTATTTTCATCAGAGAGAATGACTCCTTCCCATTTACCATAAGTTGGTGAATCCTTTCTTAAATCAACCGCCACATCAAATACTTCCCCTTTTATAACACGGACCAGTTTACCCTGAGGTTTGGTATACTGAAAATGGAGCCCCCTTAAAACCCCTTTTTTGGATTTGGACTGGTTATCCTGAACAAAGTTAAAATCTAATCCTGCTTCCCTAAATTCTTCTGCATGGTAAGTCTCCATGAAGTAACCCCGTTCATCCCCAAACACGGTAGGTTCTATGATATAAACACCCTCAATAGATGTTTTTATAAATTTAAATTTACCCATATTCTTCCTCGCTTAAATTGAACTTTCTAAATTTGAATCTTAAAATCGGTTGTTATTAACTAATTCAGTAAGATAATTGCCGTATTCAGTTTTTTCTAAAGTTTTTGCCAGTTTAAGGACTTTTTCAGCATTTATCCACTCATTATGGTAAGCAATTTCTTCTAAACATGCTATAAAAAATCCCTGCCTTTTCTGTATAGCCTCAACAAAGTTGCTGGCCTCTAAAAGCCCATCATGTGTTCCTGTATCTAGCCATGCCATCCCACGACCTAACAATTCAACTTTTAATTGCTTCCGCTTCAAGTAAACCTCATTAACAGATGTAATCTCAAGTTCTCCCCGAGCAGAAGGCTTTACGTTTTTAGCTATTTCAATTACATCATTATCATAGAAATAAAGTCCAGGAATAACATATTTCGATTTTGGATTCTCTGGTTTCTCTTCAAGAGAAAGTACATTACCCTCCTCATCAAATTCAACTACGCCAAAAGCCCTTGGATTTTTAACATAATATCCAAAAATAACTGCACCATCTTTTAGTGCTGAAGCCCTTTTCAATATTTCACTGAACCTGTGACCGTGGAATATATTATCTCCAAGTACTAAAGCCACACTATCACTGCCAATGAAATCTTCTCCAACTATAAATGCTTCTGCAAGCCCTCTGGGTTCATCTTGCACCGCATACGAAAAAGAAACTCCCAGATCACTGCCGTCTCCTAATAAATCTTTATAGAGAGGTAAATCTCGAGGAGTGGAAATGATCAGTATTTCCCTGATACCTGCAAGCATAAGAACAGATAATGGATAATAAACCATTGGTTTGTCGTAAATAGGCAGTAACTGCTTTGAAACCGATTTTGTAATAGGGTAAAGTCGTGTACCAGATCCACCTGCCAGAACTATTCCTTTCATTTGTTATTCCTCCATTATGCAACCTATTTATAATAAGCCCATATACTCCCTTAAAGCCTCTTTATAACTTCGAATTTCTGGAAAACCTTCCATTTTCCAGTTATAATTTTCAAGAACTGAGTATTCTGGTCTTAAAGCAGGAGTAGGAAACTCTTCTGTAGTAACTGGTTTTACTTCAATATCAATTCCAGCTATATCAAAAATTTCTCTGGCATATTCATACCAGGAACAGTATTCACTATTTGTAACATGATAAATGCCGTAGATTGGTTTTTTAATAAGTTGCGCAATGGCATTTGCAAGATCTACAGTATAAGTAGGAGAACCTACCTGGTCATTAACAACTGAAATAGTATCATTTGTTTTAGCTAAATTAAGCATTGTAGTAACAAAATTAGGGCCGTGATAGCCGTATAACCATGCAGTTCTAACTATATAAAATTTGTCTAAAATGTCACGGGTATAAACTTCACCTAAATACTTAGTTTTACCATAAGCACTTAATGGATTGGTTTGATCATATTCATAATATGAACTGCCCTTAGTACCGTCAAAAACATAGTCTGTAGATATATAAACAAGGGCACTATCAGCTTCCCTGCATGCAACAGCAACGTTCCTTGTCCCCAGCACGTTTACTTTATATGCTAAATCAAATTTAGATTCACATTCATTAACATTGGTAAATGCCGCAGCATTCACCACTGCATCAGGATTAATCTCTTTTACTGTTTTGATTGTCTTATTAATATCTGTAATATCTAAAGTGTCAATTGTAGTGGTACTGATTTCATTTAGAGTAGATAAACTCTCCACTAAATCATGACCCAGCATACCTTCAGAACCAATGATTAATACTTTCATTTTTTTCAAATCCTATTAATAAGTAACTTACATATACACAAATTTATCTTTTATTTAACTTTATAATTTGTTTTAGGTTTATATTACTTATTATAAATAACATATACGTGAAATTTAATTGAATGAATTATTACATAAAATAGAGATGTACATAACTTTAATTTAGTTGTTATTTGATGAATAATCAATCATGCATAGTAAACATTTATACCACAATTAACTTAACATAATCAATTTTACGGCTTATCTGGAACATTTTAGCAATCTTTTTAATTCTATCTGCTGAACCATCTAAAATAAATATTTCAAGGCATGTGCTGTCTTTAAGGTGGCTGTGAATTTGGGTATTGACAATATCTTCAAAATCATGTTTTATTTCAGTTACCCTATCTTCAACTTCCTGTTTGTGAATTAAAACAAGTATCGCATTAATTTGACCTTCTAAAGCTTCTTTTTCCCTATTATCTGCTATTAACATCCTTGCACTTGCCCTAATTACATCAGATCTTCCAGAAAAACCGATTTCATCTTTTATTTTATCTATTTCTTCAAGCAACTTTTCATTGAGAGATATACTGACAATTGGCATGTTGTATTATAAGTTAATAAGCTATTATAAAGATTATGTTAAATTTTATTAACATTATATTTAAATATTAATAAGAACTAATAATAAAGCATACAAAGTTTAATAGCTTTGGGGGCTATGAATGGAAAAGAGAAGAATAATAATAGTATCATTACTTTTAATATTCATTTTAACAGCAGGATTATTCATTTATTTTGCTGCAAACAGTCAAGAAGAATCAGATAACAGTAAAATAAACGTAGTAGTGAGTATAGGTCCACAAGTTGAGTTTGTTAAAGCTGTAGGGGGAGATAAAGTAAATGTTATTTTAATGGTACCCTCTGGATCAGACCCACATACCTACGAGCCGTTACCTGAACAATTAACCAGCATCTCAAAAGCAAAAATGTATGCAGAAGTAGGGACACCAGTAGAGTTTGAAACAAATTACATGTCCAAAATAAAAAGCATTAATCAGGGTATGCTTATTGTAAACTGTTCAAAAGGGATAGAATTAATGCCTAATACTGCAGAAAATGAATCTGATGAAGTAGATCCACACGTTTGGACAAATCCTAAAAATGCTAAGATAATGGTTGAAAATATATATCAGGGATTAGTTCAGATAGACCCCTCAAATAAAGAATACTATCAAAAAAATCGCGACCAGTATTTACAGAAACTCGATGAATTAGATAAAAACACGACAAAAACATTTAAAGAGAAAAATAATTCTATTATACTTGTATTTCACCCTGCTTTCGGTTATTATGCCAAAGCATACAATCTTACCATGGTATCAGCTATGATCAATGATGAAGAACCATCACCACAGCGAATCGCAATGATGGTTGACACTGCCAAAAAAAATAATATAAGTGTGGTATTTACAGAGCCCCAGTACAACCCAAAATATATGCAGTCAGTAGCCTCCCAAATAGGAGGTAGAGTTGTATTTGTAAATGATCTTGATGAAAATTACCTGCAAAACATGGAAAATGTCGCTAAAGCATTCTCAGGGTCTTAAAAAAAATTAATTTTTAAAATTTTATTTGTATTTCATTCAGGATCAGCAATATAACAGAAAGATGCTGCTGATTCTCCTTATTTAACAGTTAATTATATAAATTGAAGGTTAAATTAGGACCATTACGTGGTTGAAACCAGCAATATAAGCTGAAAAATATGTTAAACCCCTAAGTCTAACAACAATAAAAAAAACAAAGGTTAAATTATGGCTTCAAAAGTAGTTGAAATTAGCAATGTTTCAAAAAAATTTGGCAAATTATCAGTTCTTCATGATATTAACCTCATTGTAAATGAAAAAGATTTAATGGCAATAATAGGTCCAAACGGAGGTGGAAAAAGTACTCTCATTAAAATCATCATGGGGATCCTGACACCAGACACCGGTGAAGTCAAAATCTTCGACAGGGAGCCTAAAAAATCCAGAAAATTAATGGGATATCTACCTCAGCATGTTGCTTTTGATCCTGATTTTCCTATAAATGTTTTTGACACAGTACTTTCCGGCAGATATCACGGATTATTTAAAGGTTACACAAAAAGCGATGAAAAAGCAGTCAAAAAGGCATTAAAAGACGTTGAGATTTACAAATTAAGAGATAGACAAATAAGCGAGATCTCAGGGGGACAAATGCAGAGGGTTTTTATAGCTCGTTCCATTGTAAGAGAGCCTAAACTTCTCATTATGGATGAACCCATGGCCAGCATAGATCCTGAAATGCAAAATTCGTTCTACAAATTACTATCCCGTTTGAATGATAAAATGACTATAATCTTAATAAGTCATGATGTAGGGGCAGTTTCGACCCATGTTGATAAAATAGCATGCCTTAACCGTGAATTATTTTATCATGGCCCAGTGGAAGGTTCTGCAAAAGGATTAGAAGAGGTTTATAAATGCCCCCTTGAACTTATAAGCCATGGTATTCCCCACAGAGTGCTGGGAAAACATGAAAAATAATACAATAAAGGAGATTATTAATGATTGAGAATATACTTCAGTATCAGTTCATGCAGAGAGCGTTTATAGCAGCGTTGCTCGTGAGTATCGCGTGCGGAATCGTTGGAACCTACGTAGTTATAAAAAGAATAGTCTCTCTAAGTGGAGCAATATCCCATGCTGCTTTTGGTGGTGTAGGTCTTGGCTACTTTTTAGGTGTAAATCCAGTACTGGCAGCTATTCCCTTCAGTATTTTATCTGCAATGGGAATAGGTGCAATTAGAGATCGGGTTAAAGTTAGTGAAGACACAGCTATTGGAATATTATGGAGTGTAGGCATGGCTATTGGTATAATTTTCATAAATTTAACTCCAGGAAACGCTCCAGACCTCTTTAGTTACCTTTTTGGAAGCATACTAACCATAGACAACTCTGATCTTTTTATAATGTTCATTCTAGATCTAATAATTATAGCAACAGTTTTCCTGTTCCAGAGAGAATTTCTGGTTATATCCTTCGATGAAGAATTTTCAAAGGTACTGGGAGTTCCTACAGAATTTATTTACATGCTTCTCCTGTCCCTAGTGGCTTTAAGTGTTGTAGTTCTTATTAAAGTAGTTGGAGTTATCCTTATAATTGCCCTTTTAAGCATTCCTGCTGCCATAAGCAAACAGTTTACCTATGATATCAAAAAATTAATGGCATTTTCCATTATAACCGGTGCTATTCTAACTGTGATTGGCCTGCTGCTTTCATACATATTCAATTTAGCTTCAGGAGCGACTATTATTTTAGTTTTAGGAATAACTTTCACAGTAGTTTCGCTGGTAAAAAAATACTGGTAATTCATTATAATCCAGATTATACATCAAATAACAGGATTAAAAATTGAATTTACCATTCTAAACTTCTTTTTCTTAAGATTTTATGCACAGATAATATCACATGTGAAATAACTCACATTTTAATGGACAAAATTTTATTTATTTGTGATAATTACTTTAAATCAAGGGCCGAACAAGTCCTGGTGAAAAGTCTGGATAAAATCATCCTTCTTGTTATTTTTTCCATTCTTTTCACCTCCTTTATGCCTTCTGATTTTGAAATTTTATACGCCGGACCTTAAAATAAGAAATTTATGGTGAAATTTTTAATTTTATGAATTCGAAATTGAGATTATGGCGAAATTTTAAATTTAGCAAGTGTTAAAGATGATAAATCTCTGACAGATTTTCTTGGGGATTTTAACAGTTTTTATCACATTAAATTCTTTGAATTTTGAGGATTTTAGCAATTTTTAAAAAATAAGTTTTATATGCAGACCAAGATATAATTATAAATTGGTCTGCAAATGTATGCGTGGAGGCGATAACTAGGCAACTATCTATATTTACATGCACTAGTTTTCAATTAGATAATATATTATTACTTATTAATAATACTTTCCATTATTTGATATTATTAACTTATCAACCTAATAATCAGTATATTGTACATTCTCAATATTGAATATATCATTCAATTTAAAATTTCTCTAATAAATTTAATTGAAAATACATAGGACTAGTTAATTAACTTAATTACATTAACTAAAATTGAAAGCTTGAATATTCAAAAATAATTAAATTTATACAATGATCTGTGATTATAGATATCATATTTGTTTTAAACCATTTTTAGATGTTATATCAATTAAATTATAGATTCAAAAATTTAATATAAATAATCTCAAAATAAGAAAATAAAATTCAAATACTGTTTATACTTTAATTTCACTTAAAATAAGGCAAATTTTCTTTTTATCTTCCATAAACTCAATTGAACCATTAAAATGCTCTAATATCGTCATTATAAATTTTAACATTGATTTTGATTTTTTAGGTCCATTAATATCTTCTCCAATACCACCATAATCCATTACCAGTTTAACATTCCCATCATAAGATTTTAAACTAATGTTTAACTCACATTTATCCTGATCTGATTCAAAGTAGTTACCTTCAATAAATTCATATTTTAATTCATCTGATACAAGCTCATTTAGAATTAATCCAAGGATAATTGCAGTATTTATATCAATTAAAACTCCACCCATATCTAAATTTAGTTTAACAAGATCTTTATCAACAGCATATACATCCAGTAGATAATTTATGAGGAGAGCCGTATACGTATTAAAATTAACCATTGCAAAATCTTCAGACTGATCTAGTATTTCATTAAGCATCATAATAGCATTTATACGAGTCTGGCTTTTAATATAGAAATCAGCTGAATCTTCCTCTTTAATCACAGATGCATCTACAGTTATTATAATTGAGATCAATTCCAGAGTAAACTGAATACGCTTATATATTTCATCTATGAGCGTTTCTTTTTCCTTTATTTCTTCTTGAAGATATTTATTGGCTCTTTCTAGCTCTTCTGTTCTTTTTTCAACCAGTTCATTTAGATAATATCTGTGCCTGATGAGTTCATCTTCAATTAATTTACGTTCAATAGCATAAGATATAGATCGAGACAATAAAAGACTGTTGACCTGTCCTTTTACAAGATAATCCTGCGCACCTTCGCTTACAGCTTTAATGGCTGTTTCTTCATCATTGAACCCGCTCAATATTACAATAGGTATCTCAGGGGCCTGTTCATATACGCTGAAGAATGTATCAAGCCCAACACTATCAGGAAGACTCAAATCAAGAAGTAAAATATCAAAATCTTTCCTAACAAGACACCTAAGCCCATCAGAAAGTCTTTTAGAATGGTGCAGTTCAAATACAGGACTTTTAACTTCTTTCAACATTTCTTCTATTAATCTGAAATCTTCAGGATTATCTTCAATTATTAAAACTTTGATAAGCTTATCCTCCATATATTAACCCCATCAATCTCCATTTAAATTAGAAGGTAATTTAACAACTGAAAGCCAAAAATCTTCAATAGAGTTTATAACTTTAAGAAACTGGTCAAAATCCACAGGTTTGGTGATATAACAATTTGCATGATTATTATAGGTTTTAATTATGTCTTCTTCAGCACTTGAAGTAGTTAAAATAACAATTGGCACGCGTTTTAATGCATCATCTTCCTTCAATTCTTTTAAAACTTCACGACCATCTTTACGGGGCAAATTTAGATCAAGCAAAATAACATCAGGTCTCGGTATGTCTGCATACTCCAATTCTTGATTTAAAAAGGCCATTGCCTCTACACCATCCTTTACCACGTACAATCTATTTTTAGTTTTTGTATCTTTGAAGACTTCTTTTATGAGTCGTGCATCTGCGGGATTATCTTCAACCAGTAAGATATTTATTGGATTGGTCATCATTGTATTCCCTCCTATGAAGTATACTTTTTAAAAGCACAAATTCCATATATTAATTTAAAGTATTATATCTTTTCTGACTATTTAATAAATTTTGTAGTGAGTAATCAATATTTTAAACCATGTTAAAATATTTTAACCCGCAGGTTAACTTAAATAAACTAATTTATAAGTTTAAAATATAATTAGATAAAAATATAGCATTAAATTTTAATTTTAGATTAGAAAACTGTGAAAAATAAGAATTCTAAAAATATAGAGTATATTCTATTATTTAAATTTGAGATATAAATTACAAAGCTATATTCAAATTATAAGCGTATCATATATGTTAATGGAATTAACCTCCATTTTTCATACTATAAGTTTTATATGAATAAATAACTGTATAACATCATCCATGCCCCTGTCTGGGAATATTATGCATGTATTATTGGACTTATCTGTATTGGAATATTTAAATATTAAAAAAGATTTTTTTCACATGTTTTAAAGTATTTTCTGATAGAAATGGTAACAAATAATTGTTATACCCAAGACTAGAAAAATGAATTTTACATACAGCAACTAGCCCATAGATATAATGAGCTATAATTACTTAAGCATTGTAATTACATGATATTATAAATAGTAAATTAGATAAATGAAAACAACTTATATATGGTTTATTATCGCATTTTAGACTTATAACTTTAGATAAATGCTTAACAGGACGTTATAAATATTAATTTCTTTTAAACAAAATAATTTTTATAAATATATTCAAATCCCATTATATATAATGAGAATAAATCATGAATGTTAATTTTATTTAAAGTTTTAAGGCTACATTTAAATTATAATTTTATCATATATTCTATTAGAATTAATTTCCATATCCCTTTTAAACCATGAAGTTAATTAAATTAAATTAGTAAACATTAAATTAACTATTCTTAAATTTACATAAAGGAGAAGTGAGATGACCAACGACAATATTCCAAAGGACTATGATCATAAAAAAGAAGCCTTATGGCAGGATAAATGGCAAAGAGACGATACGTATAAGTTCATAGGTGACGGAACAAGGCCAAATTACATAATTGATACACCTCCACCATATCCTACAGGTGCTACCCACATGGGGCACGTCTTAAACTGGACATACATAGACATAATAGCAAGATTTAAAAGAATGCAGGGCTATGATGTCCTTTTCCCACAGGGTTGGGACTGCCACGGGCTTCCTACAGAAGTTAAAGTCGAAGAAACTCATGGCATCAGAAAAGGAGATGTTCCAAGGGCTAAATTCAGGGAAATGTGTGTAGATCTTACACGTACAAACATCAAACAGATGAAATCCCAGATGCTGTCAATGGGTTTTTCACAGGACTGGTCCAGAGAATTTGTGACCATGACTCCAGAATATATGAAAAGGACACAGCTGTCCTTTTTAAAAATGTACGACCAAGGATTGATTTATAGAGGAATTCACCCGGTAAACTGGTGTCCAAGGTGTGAAACCGCGATAGCTTTTGCAGAGGTAGAATACCATGAAAATGAAACCTACCTGAATTATCTGGAATTTCCGGTTGAAGAAAGTGAAAAAGGTCTCATGATAGCAACAACCAGACCTGAACTTTTATCAGCTTGTGTAGCTGTCGTTGTACACCCCGAAGACGAAAGATATAAAGAAATGGCAGGGAAAAAAGTAGAAATACCTTTATTTGGGCGTAACGTTGAAATAATAACTGATGAAGAAGTTGATCCCGAATTTGGTACTGGGGCAGTTATGATATGTACCTTCGGTGATAAAACTGACGTTTTATGGGTAAACAAATATAATCTGGATATAATAGAAGCACTTGACGAAAAAGGTGTAATGAAAGATGTTTCATGCAAATATGCAGGTATGAATACCCAGGACTGTAAAAAACAGATCATTGAAGACCTGAAAAATGAAGGGTACCTCAAAAAACAGGAAAAAGTAGACCAGAACGTTGGATTATGCTGGAGGTGTAAAACTCCAATAGAGATACTGGTTAAAAATCAGTGGTTTGTAGCAGTAAAAGACCTCATACCTGAAGTAAGAGAAGCCAGCGCTGAAATGAAGTGGACTCCAGAGCACATGGAAACACGTCTTTTAAACTGGACCGGTTCAATGGACTGGGACTGGTGTATATCCCGTCAAAGGATATTTGCAACTCCTGTTCCAGTATGGTACTGCAGCAAGTGTGGAAAAGTACATCTTGCAACTCCAGATATGCTCCCAGTAGATCCAACGCAGGACAAACTAGAAGGAAAATGCGAATGCGGTAACGATGAATTCATCGGAGAAACAGATGTACTTGATACATGGATGGACAGTTCAATAAGTCCTCTTTCTATTACAGGCTGGCCTGACGAGGACTTTAAAAAATATTACCCTGCATCACTCAGACCGCAGGGGCATGATATCATAAGGACATGGGCATTTTACACAATACTCCGGTGTAAAGCACTTACAGGGGAAAAACCATTTGGTGAAATAGTTGTAAACGGAATGGTATCAGGTGAAGACGGCCATAAAATGAGTAAATCAAGGGGCAACACCATATCGCCAGAAGAAGTGCTTGAAGAATATGGTGCAGATGCACTCAGGCTTTGGGCTGCAAATAGTGTTCCAGGTTCTGATGTTCCTTTTGCATGGAAAGATGTAAAATATGGATATAAATTCATTAGAAAATTCTGGAATGCATTTAGATTTATAAATATGCATATACAAGACTTTAAACTGAACGTAAGTGAAGAAGAAATCCAGAAGAACTTAGATCCTATGGATAAATGGATATTATCAAAATTAAACCGGTTGCTTGCTGATGTAATGGGTTCAATAGAATCATATAATTTTGCCAATGTGGTAAACAGTATTCAGGCCTTTATATGGCATGATTTCTGTGATGAATACATTGAAGCTGTAAAATACAGGCTTTACAATGATTCTCCCGAACTCGAAATGTCAAAAGAAGCCTCCCAGTATACACTTCAAGCGGTTATATCGACTTCACTAATCATGCTGGCGCCGCTGACTCCTCACTTTGCAGATGAAATTTACCAGTATGTTTCTGATACTGGTATAAGCATCCACAAAACTCTGTGGCCAGATGTAAACTTTGAATTAATTGATGATGCGGCAGAAGAAACTGGAGAAATCGGAGTAGAACTTATAGGAGAGATCAGGAGATTCAAAGCATCCAAGAAAATGCCTTTAAATGCAAAGATTAAAACTCTAAACATATACACTCCTGACACTGCTTTAATTGGCCAGATCGAAAACCTGGAAGAAGACATAAAAGGCACCATGAGAATAGAAAGTTTAGATGTGATGACGGGAAAACCAGATATTAAAGAAAAAGTAGTTGAAATCACTCCAGTCATGGCAAAAATAGGTCCTGAATTTAAAGGAGACGCTCCTAAGATTGTAAACTATTTACAGTCCGAAAATATGGATGAAATTGTAGCAACCCTTGATGATAAAGGAGAAATCACAATTGAAGGCAACAAATTGACATGGGACCATATTGAAGCCAAGAAAGTGGCGGTTGGTAAGACTGGAGAGAAGGTAGAAGTAATTCACGCAGCTAATTTAGATGTAATCTTAGAGGTAATTGTTTAACCTAAAAATTTCGAAAGAGTTTACACCGCTTAAAAATAGAAAATTTTTAAAAATTTACGTGATTCAATGGAACTGGAAATTCAAAAAACTGATAGGATTGAAGGGGTTATCAAAGCTCCTCCTTCCAAAAGTTACACCCACAGGGCTATTATAATTTCATCACTTGCAGAGGGGAAATCTATACTCAATGACCCCCTGTACTCTGAGGACACACTTGCATCTTTAAATGCATGTAGGGCACTTGGATGTGAAATTAAAAAGGAAGATGACAGATGCATCGTTAATGGTACTGGAGGAGTTTTAGAAACACCAGAAGATGTTGTAGACCTTAAAAATTCAGGGACAACACTTAGAATAATGACCAGCGTCTCGGCTCTTGCTTCAAATTATACTGTTTTAACAGGCGACAGCTCACTTAGAACAAGGCCCATGCAGGATTTATTAGATGCCCTTAAAAGTCTGGGAGTTACAGCATTTTCATCTCGAGGAAATGGGAAACCACCAATATGTATCAAAGGAGGGTTTAAAGGAGGTAAAACAGGTATAAAAGGTGATGTAAGCTCTCAGTTTATTTCATCTCTTCTTATCGCATCTCCCTATGCCCCTAATTCTGTTGATATCAACGTGGAGGGTGATTTCATCTCCAAACCTTATGTAGATATGACAACAGACATCATGGAGAAATTTGGAGTTAGTCTGGACTATAACAAAAAACAGGGATCATTCCATATAGATCCCCAAACCTACAAAGGCAGGGATTATACAGTTGAAGGAGATTATTCCTCAGTTTCTTATATAATAGGGGCGGCCGCAGCACTTAAAGGCAAAGTTACAGTAAAAAATGTTTTTAAAGACTCAAAACAGGGAGATAAACAAATATTGGATATTGTCAAAGATATGGGTGCTGAAGTTGAAGTTAAAAAAGATGAAGTTACAATAATTGGGCATGGAGAACTTAACGGTACGCATGTGAACCTGGAAAATGCTCCAGATCTGCTGCCCACTGTTGCAGCACTTGGAGCCATATCAAACGGCGTTACAACTATTGGGAATGTAGAACACGCCCGTTTTAAGGAAACAGACAGGATTCATACCTGTGCCCTTGAACTCTCAAAACTGGGCGTAAAGGTTACAGAAAAAAAAGATGGACTTGTAATTAAAGGAGGAGCTAAGGGGGGAACAGTTAAATCTCATGGAGACCACCGCCTTGTGATGGCGCTCTCGCTTGTTGGATTAAAAACAGGTGGTTTAACCATAGAAAACGCGTCAGTTTATGATGTATCGTTCCCTAATTTCCCTGATGCTATGAAAAGACTTGGATGTAATATAAAAACAAAATAGAACCATTAACTAAATTTTATTTAATCCTTTAACTACAATGTACACTATTACAAAAAAATTTTCCCACAAAAAAGCAAATACCTGTTTAGTGCTTCAACTATATGGTAATCTATTTAATTACTGAAAATATAGTATTTTTATTACAAAAAAGGGGAACCAGATGGACATGACAAGAAAAAAAGTAACCAAAATCGTAATCCTTGGGTCAGCCGATTCAGGAAAAACAACTGTTATAGAAACTCTTTTAAATAGAAGAGAAGAAAAAGTAACCAAAATAGAATGTAACGGTACGACAGTTTCACTTGATTACGGAAACACTGTTATTAATGGTGAAAAAGTCCATATTTTCGGCACTCCAGGTCAGGAAAGGTTCAAGTTCATGCGGGAAATATTAACTACTAATTTAAGCGGTGCAATTGTAGTAGTTGATAATTCTGTAGGCGTTACAGATATGGATATCAGAATACTGGAAACATTAAACGGTGGAAACATCCCATATGTAGTTTTTGTAAATAAACAGGATATTGCTCCTGGAGATCTTGAATCTGAATATATAAAACCCAATATTCCGCTAATTCCAACCACTGCAACAACAGGGAAAGGAATCCAAGAGGGATTAGAAGTTCTCTTAAAATTAGTATAAAACCTTAATAACTTTAATTTTCTTTTATTGATAATATGTCCTCCATTATTTTAGGCCCATCAACAATTGCAAGCCAGTTCTGGTGTGAAATGGCAGTTGATTTGAGGCGCCAGTACGGTGAAGTTCAAACACCAGAGAAAGAAAAAGGCAGTGAAATCCATAAAGACAGATTTCTTGAAGTTTTAGAAGAAATAGTAGTTGAAATTAAAACTCCTGCCGATAAACTCCATTCTAACGTTCATAATATGAATGTAGAACTTGAATTATACCAGAAAGAAGGTTTAACCCGCGAACTACCTATTTTATCTAAATTTAAAAGTGCGCTTATAAAAGGCATTATTGATGAGATTAAACTTGTAGAAGAAGTTGAAGGCCTAAAAACGTGCAAAAGAACTCAAATAATTGAGATGAAAACACGAAAAAGCCAGAACCCACCATCATCCCAGCAGATAATTAAAGATAAAATGCAGGGCATGATTTACTGGTACGTGCTCAACGCCATGATAAATGGAAAGACTGAAACGGGAGATTTCTGGTCTGCTTACGGCGTTGACTTAATTGAACCCGATTTTAATGAAATTATTTTAAGTGAAGAGTATATGGAAAGCCTTGAAATTCCTGAAAATAAGCAAAATGAAATTGGCACTCTTCTTGGGGTTGGAAAACTTATAAATGAAGTTATGACTAAATTTAAGGAGCTTCCTGAACTATCTAAGACTATTGAAATCATTTATATAAATCAAAAGACACTTACAGAAGTCCACAAAGAAAAATACAGGTTTGATGAAAGATTTTTTACCCGCGGGATGGAATGGGCACTTGAATATTGGTCTGGAAAAAGGGAGCCTGCATCTGTTGGGGAAGCAAACAACTGGAAATGCAATTTCTGCGGCTACTACACACTCTGCCCTGCTATCCATAAGAAATGGAAACAAGGTGATTAAAATTCAAACTCAAAAGAAAATCAAAATAATAATGGACAGGCTCCATAAATACGTTAAGAAACCTATAGGAAATCCAAATCCATTTAGGGTACTGATTACAACAATTTTATCCCAGCGAACCAGGGATGAAAACACAGATGAAGCAGCAGCTACTCTCTTTGCAGTATACAAAACACCAGAGCAAATTGCAAATGCCCCAATTGAAGAAATAGAAGTGTTAATCAAAAAAGCTGGCTTTTTCAGGGTGAAAGCAAAAAGGGTAAAAGAAGTTTCCAGGATAATCCATGAAGATTACAATGATGTCGTCCCTAATGATATAAATGAACTTCTGGCTCTTCCAGGAGTGGGAAGGAAAACAGCAAACTGTGTTCTAGTTTATGGGTTTAGATTAAATGCAATTCCTGTAGATGTACATGTACATCGGATATCAAACAGGTTAGGGCTTGTAGAAACAAAATCTCCAGAAGAAACTGAAATGGAGCTCATGAAAATCGTTCCTGAAGACTACTGGCTTGATTTAAATGAGAGTTTTGTGAGGTTTGGGCAGGATATCTGCAGACCTATTGGCCCTAAGCATGAAGAGTGTCCAGTTAATGACCTGTGTGATTTTTATAAGGATATGAAGAAGTAATCCTCTTAAAAAATAAAATCAATTAACCAATTCTTATTTCTTTCAATTTATACATCTGATTATTCTTCCATGCCATTTTAGGTATTAGTATCTCCTACTTTTAAAAATTAATGTGCTAGTATACACTTTTCTTGATTTATCTCCCATATTATTTCATTTACTCTTTTTTTATTTCGTGCAATCTTTGTTATTTTTATGTAAAACAACCTTTTAACCACTCTCAAAAAACAGAAATATTTCATTGAAGTTCATTTTTAGAAATTGTTAAATAATATCGATCATATAATTAGTAATACTTTTCTTACTAAAATTACAGGTATTGAAGGTCGGATATGCGTGGGAAATATTATGTACATTGCATCATTCACGTTAATCGTTCTTACTTTAGCTGGTGCCTTGAGTCTGGTTAACGTAAACGATTATTTTACCAAAAGCAATGCCTATGAAAATACTGCACAAACAATTGACCCCCATGATGATATAAAAATTTTAAATGAACAGATGGTACTAACTGGGCTAGATAAATATGTTATCAACGGGCAGGCGCAAAATACAGGCCAATACAAACTGAGATATGTTTCTATAACAGTCAATTTTTATGATAAATATGGTCATTTATTATATTCCAGTTTTGATGCTAAAAGCTACATTAATCCCGGTGAAACATGGAATTTTGAAGTTCCCTATCGAAAATCAGGTACGCCCTATTCTTACAGAGTAAAAGTTGGGCCAACTTTACTTAAATAAACATTAAATTTTTAATTTTGGAGAAATAAAATGCCCCAGTTAAGAGATGACTACAACATTTGCAGGACATGACTTACAGCGGACAAAAGCCCTTGCAGACGGCGTATTCTCCATTGCAATGACTATTCTTGTGCTTGAACTCAGTATTCCCTTTTTTGGATCAGTTCACAACGAAGGAGATTTATGGATTATCTTATTGCAGGTAGCCCCAAGATTATTGGTTTATTTCATGAGTTTTATCACTTTGGGAATTTTCTGGACATGTCACTCCCTGCAGTACACTTTTATTACAGAAAGCGGCCGGCATTTAAACTGGATCTCTATTTTCTTCCTGATGTTTGTTGTATTGGTACCCTTTTCCACTGCTTTTTTAACTGGATATATTACATTCAAACTAGCTATAGGGCATTACTGGCCAAATATCCTAATTCTCGGGATTTTTACATATGTTCACTGGCAGTACGCCTGTAAAAGTGGCTTTATTTCACATGAAATCTCTAAAAAAAGTTGACAAATCACTGCGAAACAGGATCATTACTGCACAGATATTTTACGCCATTGCAGCACTCCTATGCTTCATCAGTACCTATCTAAGCATTGCAATTCTCATTGCAATTCAGCTTAACTATGCCCTTGCACCTAGTTTTAGACATAAATATAAATAAATCATAGTTTTTACTGATCTTATTGAAATTTATTGTAAATTATTCCTTTTTTAGAGAACGCCTTCTGTAAAGAATTATCCAGATCATTGTCACTATTCCAGTAAATACAGCCACATACACTAGACTAATAGCGCTTTCTCCACCATAGATAACACTCCACAGTATTTTTAAGGAAATTATAATAAACAACAGGATTATACCCCATTTTAATGATCGTTTCCAGAAGGCATAACCCAGCAGGAAAATTCCCGCAATTAATGCCCCAAATTCAGTTAATTTCATAACTGATAAAGGGCCTAATATCCACTCTTTCTCTTTAGCAAGGAATTCTTCTACTGTAGGGTTCACCACATCTGGTGCCTGGAAAAAAACAGAACTTAAAAGTGTTAAAAAAATCATAGCTGCTGCAAGGGTTGCATTTCTTTTAAGTGCAAAATAACAAAATCCTATCATAAATACTGGCCTAATTAACCAGCTTAATACATTAGCGTGCCTGCTGAAGTACCAGTTAGCAAATCCAGTATTTGTCATTAGTAGTACCCACAAAAAAACACTTAAAAATGCAAATAATAACAATCCAGAATATTTTCTAAGGAAAGTATACATTTTATTTGCATTGGTGTTTATTTCGTCCATAACATGTACCTCTCTAAATCTTTAAAATCTTTGATGTATATTAACAAATCTTAGATATCTTAAATTTTATAATTACCTCCAGACATGTCTGGAAAATATTATAAATTATATAATTCAATAATTAGATCATGCGAATGTTGAAAATTAATTTAGAACTGCCTATTTTATCCAAATTGACTGATTCTTTATTTTTTAAATCCATAAAGAGCATAGACCTCCTTGAATGCCTTAAAATAGATACACAGAATAATTTTAAATTAATAATTGTTAAAATTGTGGTTAAGGATGGAACAGATTTAAAACAACTGAAATTGCCAAAAAGTGCTGTAATTTTAGATATATTAAATTCAGACAATGGAACATATACCTGTTTGATGAAAGTTCATTTTAACAAAGTATTTATCCCTATACTAAAGAAATTTTTCAAAGATAATGTCATCTGGAAATCCCCAACCTATATGAATGAAAATACTGTTGCTTTAACCTGCATAGGTGATGAAAAAAGTTTAAATGAAATTATAAAAGACATGAATGACGTTGACACCTTTAAAAATGCAAAGTTGAGTTATTTTCATTCATGTATTGAGCAAAAAGGAATACAACAAATTTTAACCAGCAGACAGCTTGAAGTAATGCGTTGTGCAAAAGACTGGGGATACTACGACTCTCCCAGAAAAATAACATCTAAAGAATTGGCTAAAAAGCTGAGTTGTTCTAAATCAACTCTACTTGAGCATCTAAAAAATGCTGAAAATAAAATTGTAAACTATACCATCTAAAATATAATCATTATTTATTAGAGATTATTTTAAGCCCTAATTTATTTAATTATATGCTATAAAAGTTCATTTAATCTGTTGAAATCCAATTCAAGGATCTTGAAATAATTATAATAAAATTGTGTTTATTCAAACCTTTCAGCAAGCTTTTTGATCCCTTTTTGAAACTTAGGAGGGATATAAATAACAGGCTGTTTAATTGAAACAGCTTTGTCCCTCAAACCCTTATCTGCAGTGAAAAGAATTGAATCTGTGGCGACAGCAACTTCTAAAATCATGTCATCTTCAGTATTTATAAGTTTATTCCTATTTTCAGGCCAATCTATTCCATAATTACAATAAAGGACATCTATTTTTCTTTCAGCTTCTAACTCCTTTAACTTATTTATTTCATTGTAAAAACCTGCCTTTAATTTTCCTTCACATAAAATTAAAACTATTTCTTCAACAAAATCAGGAATTAATATCTCAAAGCCATCTAAAAATCCCAGTTCTACCACTCTTGAGAGCGTATGGGAGATTAGAATACAGATATCCGGTAGAATCCTAATAATTCAGATCAGCTCCAATTTCATTTAATCATGTTCTATTTAGTTTAAGCTAAAATTTAATTTAATCTATTAACATTTAACATCGATTTTAGTTGGATTATATTTTATTTTTGTTGTTTTAATTATTTTAATCAGATGCAATCAACAGCCCATCGCAAAAAAATATAATTTAGAACTTTTAGAGTTAGATATCGACGCCTAGATGATGTACTCTATTCAAGTGATAGCGGGTTAAAATTTCATTTATAATAATTTTTTATTTTTATATTCATTTTGTTCTATCAATTAATTCGTAAAATAAATTAATATTAAATAACATAATAATATTACTTATCATATTAAAGGGGGATGAAACTGTGATCAATATCGATAATTTTCCTGCGGAATTAAGATGGAAAATTGCTGCCCAATCTGCAAGTTCGCTGCTATTAACTCATGAAAAAGTATATAAAGACATATTAGGTCCAGATTACAAAAAAATACAGCCATTAATGGATACTATTAATTATATATCTTGGATTCAGGATGGAAAAAATGCAAGTATTCTATCGAAATATCTAGGACTTCCAGCCAAAACTGCAGAAGAAATCGAGAAAACCAATGAATTAGTCTCAAAAATACTTTATGGGCCAGAAATAAAATATAAGAAAATTTATGCAGTTGGAAATCATGCAAAAAGCCAGATAACGAGCTGTCCATTTTTAAATAGAAGTAAAGAAATAGATTTTGAAAGTGAAAGTCTTTTTGAAAACTGCAATGCTTATCATGAAACATTTGTTAATAATTTGAACCCAAAATATTCAAAAAAATTCACAAAAGCAATGTGTAAGGGTGATGAATACTGCGAAGCTGTCACTGAATTAAAAGAGAGCAAATAAATAGAAACTGCTAAAAATAAAAGTTTTTTATAAGTGAATAACCCAAATTTTGGACTAATTATAAGAAATTTGTTTAATGACATAAAGTCATGTTATTCACTATAAAATTTATTTGCCAAGGTCAGCTACTTCTTCTGCAAAAGCCCCAAGCACTTTCTTAGATAACCCCTCAACATACTTGAGTGACCCAGCACATTCGTGACCGCCACCGTCTATTCCAGCTTCAGGAATTCCCTCTGCAAGTTTTGTAACAATGGTGTTTAAATTAAATCCAAATTTTTCATTTACAGCATCTGTTGCCCTTATGACTCCAAAATCCGGGCCGAATGAGAGTGTTATAATTGGAGTTTCTTCTCCATACTTTTTAACCATTGTATCATGCACATAACCAGTGGTTTTACCCGGAGCAGGATATGTGAATTTATGGGCATATTTCTCAACATCTAAAACACTGAATATTACCCCATTAGGGAGTTTTTGAGTTTTAAGATTAGGAAGTGCAGCTCTAAGCTGGTTTTTAATTCTCTTTTGAGATTCATTGTAAAGTGCCCCTATGAGCTTTACATGCTTATCATAATTTCCAAGGCCCAGAATTGTATCTATAATACCCCTACCGTTCATGAACCTCAGATAAAATGCCTCAAAATCGACGCATGTTGCAATTTTATCAAGATCTTCCCTTGTATAACCTTTTTCACCAGCAAGTTCTATGTACTTTTCAGCTTCTTCTGAGCTTGCATGGTCTCCAACTGCAGCAATACCAGGTAAATGCATTAAACTTTCCTTAACTTCAGGATTTATCATTTTTGCCACTTCATATGCAAGTGCCCCCGCTGTTATCTCAGAGTTACCACCAACAAGGTACGGATTCACGTGTACGTCCACGTAGTCATCCACAGCTACCCTTTCATTTTCCACTTCACCAGGATAATGGTGATCAACAACCACAATTTCAATATCGTAGATTTTAGCCTTTATAAGTGCCACGATATCTTCTTCAGTTGATCCATTATCAAGGAGAACTATTAAAGGTAATTTTTGGCCGTGTCTTTCCATATCCTCAAGTGAAAATGAAAGGTCCTTTACTACATCTTCTATCTCATAGAAAGGAGCTTTACTTGGAGCTCTCTTGAAGAAATGCCATTCTGCATCACTGCCAGGGTTTATTTCCCGTATTAAAGGAATTACTGCTTTTTCAATTGCAACCCCTGCACATATCCCATCTGCATCTGCATGGTGTCTTACAAGGATAGATCTACCATCAAAAATAGCCCTTCTTATCGCTTTTGCAGCATTAGCCATTCTTCCCCTTAGTTTATCCAGAACTTCACTTTCAATCAGGATTTCTGTTGTTTCAGGCATGGCTTTTTCATCAATTGCCTCATCAATAAGCCTTCTTGCTTCAATTGACTCTTTACCGTGTAGTTTTTCAATAGATTCCGATTCTATCTGTATTTTACCGCTGTGAATGGAGACTTCACCAAGTACTTCAACAATGTCACCAATGTTTATGTGAGGATATACTCTAATTCCAGGCTCATCAAATGCAGCTACCCATGTAGTGGAGGTTTCATCTGAAATTGTAAAAATGGTCGGTCCAGAAGTCTGTTGAATCTGAATTACCTCCCCAACTATCCTTACAGATCTTTTAACTGATTTTTTAGTGATTTCACCAATAGGAGTTCTTGCAATATTTTTCCTGAGTTTAACAAGCTCATATTTTCCCTTAAGATTTGATAATGTAAGGTCAACCTCTCCTTTGGCCTTTTTAATATCAATTACTTTAACAATAACCTCGTCACCAACATCATGGCCTAACATTCGCCCTCTAACTAGACCATAACCCTTTTTTGAGAGGCTTACAAATATTCCCCAATCTTCGACTCGTGTAACTTTTCCTTTATAGTGAGAACCAAGTTCAAGATCATTTATATCACATGAAGGGTGTAAATCATATACCTTCTCTCTAACTTCACAGCCTTTGCAGTAATCACCAGATTCTATCTTTTTACCGCACTTTTTACAGACATTAATTTCGCCTTTACCCCCGCATTCTTCGCATGTTTCTGTTACTTCAACTTCCCCTTTACCTTTACAGACATCACATGGGACTTCATGTTCTTCTTCTAAATCAAAACGTTCCATAGCCCCTTTTGAAATACCTTTAACATGCTTTTTAACATCTACTTCACTTTTTACGCCACTTCCATGGCAGCTTTCACAAACTTTGTAACTTAAGACTTTATGTCCTTTACCTTTACATTCTAAACAAGTTTTAATCATAAAATACCTCAAATCCTTAAAAACTTCGTTTTTAGGCCGTCGAACACATAGCCCTCGAAAACTGTCAAACACAATGTGTTTGAAGCATGCAAAAACCCATGGTTTTCGAGTGCTCTGTTTTCAGGGCGTACAAAAATTCTTTGAATTTTTGCCGTTACGAAATTGAAAATATAGAAAATGTGTAGCATGCGAAAATTCCATGAATTTTCGCTGTTGCAAAAACCTCTGGTTTTTGCAAACATTTTCTATCTCACGAAAATCTACGATTTTCGATGATTTCGTAAACGTCAAAATTATAAATTTTGACAGTGTTTGGGCCATTGGAAATCTTCGATTTCCAAAGGTTCGGAAAATTGAAGCTTACGAATCTATGATTCGTGCTCAAAAATCTTTGACTTCCAAAACTATCGAAAATCAGAGATTTTGACAGATTTTTCCTCAACTCAAAGATTTTATACTTCTCTAAACCAAAAAACAAAAATTATTAAATTGAACCTTTTAAATTTTGGATGATTATTTAATAAAAATTATTAAATTTAAATCATTATTTACTAATTCATCTTTCCCCTTTAAATACATTCATGTTCATTTTTAATGCAGTTAATATACATGCTTTAATTACAGTGCTTGTTACACTATATTAGATTCACTAAAATATATTAATTCATGTAAAATAATAAATCAATATCTGGATTATATGTGATACTATTTAAATTTAGATGGATTTTGTTTTACTAAATTATTATTTGCTGTTTCATACTGGATTGATCTGTCCATGTAGCTATTTGCAAGCGTTACGTGAGAATTCCCATTTGTACTATCCTTCTGTTTAAAGTAAGTAACAGCCTGTTGAAGCTGGGAAGTTGCATTAATTTTAGCATCTATTTCCCCCATAAAGTTTTGCATATATTCTGTAAATACGCTATCTTTAGAGTTTTGAGCGTAACTTAAAGCCTTTTGAGCCGAAGTTTTTGCTGAATTAAATTCAGATAGTGCACTGTCAGCATTTGAACTGGCATTATCCAGTGAATATTTGTTTACATTTGTCACTGCAGTATTGTAGTAACTATCTCCATTTTTAAGATGATTATTTATAGTGGAAGAAAGTCCGTTTATACTGCTTGCATCTGACTGAATGCATCCAGATATAGCAACTATGGCCATCATAAATATTACAAGTAGCAATGGGAGAATTTTATTTTTCATATTCTTCACTTTTTTAAGTTAATAGAGATTTAATTTTAAAGTATAAAAAATCTTACGTTTATTTAATTATAATATGTAAAATTTTTTACGCTCTCAATTTAAAAAATCTTACGTTTTATTTACTGTTACTTTGTAAAATGATTTATTTCAAGTTCGCTGATTTCACTTTATCTAAAATTAGAGTATATACAAATTTTTCTAAAAATACATAATTAATTCGAGTCAAAAAAGACAAAACTTAAATGATTATCCCGCAAGTTTACCACAATACCAGTAGTTTAAATCTAAAATCATTCAGAATAAATTAAAAAAAAATACAGGTACTTAAATAATAGATTTAAGACCTGTAAAACCCGTAAATCATTAGATCCTAAACTGATTTCCATAATCCATGAATGCTACAGTATTCCCTGGCATTGATTACATTTATATCTTCTAAATCCATTTCAAATTCAGTTTCTGGTTTATCACCAGGTTTAAGCATTTTTCTATAAACCCTACCATCTGCAGCTATTTCTATCCATTCTATAAAATGATTTTCTTCCATAGGGTGTGGAATTGAACCTATTTTAACTTTAATTCCATTATCTGTTTTTTCAACTACTGGAACATGTTTTTCAGACCCTGAATCAGTTGTTTTTTCTTCAAGTAACTGCATTTCCTGGCCGCAACATACAAGTTTTCCTACACCTGTATGAAGGACATTAACAATGTTTCCACATATATTACATCTATAAACCTGATTTTGTTCTGTCATTTTTGATCCCTCTTTTAATACTGCTCACACTTAATTTCAAAGTATTTTGCTGGATGATCACACGATGGACATTTTTCTGGAGGTTCTGTTCCAATATATACATGCCCACATTTTCTACAGGTCCATTCTACTTCCTTATCTTTCTTGTAAAGGGTACCTGCTTCTATTTGCTCTAAAAATTTTCGATATCTTTCTTCATGATGTACTTCTGCATAACCAATTGCAAATAACCTGTCGCTTATATCTATAAGCCCTTCCTTTTCTGCAGTATTTGCAAATTCAGGATACATTTCAGAATTTTCATAATGTTCTCCTGCGATTGCTGATTTAAGGTTTTCAACTGTTGTCCCGTAGATAACAGGTGCAGCAGCTGATTCAACTACAATTTCTTCAAGAGGTTCACCACTTTCTGCTTTTAAACCCTGAATCATTTTCATTATCCACTTAGCATGTTCTCTTTCATTATCTGCAGTAACGAGGAAAATTTCAGCTAGTTGTTCGTACCCCTCTTTTTTTGCAACTTTAGAATATAATGTATATCTATTTCTTGCTTGACTTTCACCAATAAAGGCTTTTGCTAAATTTTCCATTGTTTTTTGCATAAGATATCACCTTGTTTTATTTATAAGTTCTTTTCTATAAATTTTTATCGGATTAGAAAAATAGTAGTTTACGTTAAATCTAGTAATCTAAAACATTTTAACGTATCTAACTAAAATTTAAGCAATTATAATGTATATTATTAACTATTAAACTACTTAATCCATTTAATGGATTAGAAATTATCTTAATTCCATTTTATTCATATAATTCAATTTAAATAATTATTTACCATTATTTTTAGCGGTTATTGATCTTATTATCAATTTAAAAGCGTTGAATGCTAAAAATACAGGCACAACTATTAAAAAAATATAATATACGTTTGAGATCCATGCAGTTAAAAAATCAAATGCATCATCATATTCATCATAGTTATTTTGTTATTAGTAATAAATCAGTTTAATGGTTTCCTAAATTTTATATTAATAAAAATTTAAAAATTAATAATAATTATAATATTTCTGGTGGCAATATTATGAAAAAAAGTAAATATCTTGAAAATATGGGAGAACTAAAATCATTCTGGATTATAAATACTCCTGATACTAATTTTAATCCATTAAAAAAAGAATTATCAGTTGATGTAGCAATTTTAGGCGCAGGTATTGCTGGAATTACCTCCGCATTACTTTTAAAAGAAGCAGGGTTATCAGTAGCATTAATTGAAGCTGAACGGGTTATTAAAGACGTAACTGCAAATACAACAGCAAAAGTTACTGCTGCCCACAATATCATTTATTCTAATCTTGAATCTCACTTTGGTAAAGATAGAGCACGTATTTACGCAGAAGCTAATCAAAAATCCATAGACAAAATTGAGTCTATTATAAAAGAAAGAAATATAGACTGTGATTTCAGGCGCCTGCCCTGTTATATTTACAGTGAAAATCCAGATGAAATAGATATGCTTAAAAAAGAAGCTGAAGCTGCTGCAGATGCAGGGCTTCAAGCCACATATGTTGAATCTTCACCACTACCCTTTGAAATAGCAGGAGCTGTCCAGTATGAAAATCAAGCAGAGTTTCACCCAAGAAAATACCTTCTGAATTTAATTGACAGTATTCTAGATGATGGCAGCTATCTATTTGAAAATACAAGGGCGCTTAATGTGAAAGAGGGAGATATAAATGAAGTCATCACAGATAAAGGTTCAATTAAAGCAAAAAATGTAATTGTTGCAACTCATTTTCCAATTTATGACCCCAATCGTTTATATTCTAAAATGTATCCCAGCATGTCCTATGCTCTTGGTCTGTACTTAAACGAACCATTTCCTAAAGGAATGTATGTGAGCACCCAGCCCACTGTAACTTATCGATCTGCACCATCAGATAAAGGAGATATTGTTATAGTAAGTGGGGCAAACCACAAGGTAGGACACGAACTTGATACAGCTGAATCTTACAGAAAATTAGAAAAACACGCCAGTGATCACTTTGATGTTAAATCAATTGATTACCACTGGTCTACACAGGACAACATAACCATAGATAACGTCCCATATATTGGTAAAATAGAACCCAAATCAAAAGGAGTTTATGTAGCGACTGGATTTATGAAATGGGGAATGACAAACGGAACAGTTGCAGCCATGATTATCTCTGATTTAATTTTAGGGAATGAAAATAAATGGAGCTCCTTTTTTGACCCGTCTAGATCAATGCCTAAACTTGAATCTACAAAAGAATTCATTGGGACCAATGTAGACGTTTTTAAAGAGCTAATTGGAGGTAAACTGTCAAGACCAAGTTCTATGGATCTATCTATGTTGAAAGAGGGAGAAGGGAGCATATTAACTGTTAAAGGCAAAAAAGTAGCAGTTTCAAGGGATGAAAATGGTAAACTTCATATTTTATCTCCTGCATGCGTACATTTAGGCTGCCAAGTAGTCTGGAATACAGCCGAAAAGACGTGGGATTGCCCGTGCCATGGTTCGCGTTACAGGTATGATGGAAAAGTTATCCATGCCCCTGCACTGGGAGATCTCCCAGAATACAAAGATTTAGAAAAATAAATTTTACTATCCCTATTTACTTATTTTTAATACCTAATCACAATAATCCCATATTTAGATATATTAAGATTTTATTTTAACTAATCCTTTTTTTAAGATAATATCAAAAGATATTTATCTATAGATATAATAAAATGTTCTCTTATACCGGATCTTTAAAAGGGAATTTTATGGAAAATAACAACAACATTAAACTAACAGCTTTAATTATTGCAACACTTGCGTCCTTTGTTTCACCATTTATTGCAGCAGCAATCAATATTGCGCTCCCTGCAATTGGATCAGAGTTTCAAACAAACGCCATTTTATTAAGCTGGATACCTACATCATTTTTACTTGCATCTGCCATGTTTGCAGTTCCATTTGGGAGGTTAGCAGACATATTCGGGATGAAACGTGTCTTTACCTATGGGATTATAACCTTTACCATCGCATCATTTTTATGTGCAGTTGCACCTTCATCAATGTTTCTCCTTGCATTTCTGGTCCTTCAAGGAATTGGATCTGCAATGATATTTGTTACAAGCATAGCAATTGTAACCCACATATTTCCACCAAAGGAGAGGGGTAAAGCCCTTGGAATAACAATAACATCAGTATACGTGAGTTTAGCGCTGGGCCCTGTCTTAGGGGGAATAATGACACAGGTTTTAGGCTGGAGAAGCCTTTTCCTTTTAATGATACCTGTAGGCCTAATAGTTCTTATACTCACTTTCTGGAAATTAAAGGGAGAATGGGCACTATGTAAAGGAGAAAAATTCGATTTACCAGGTTCTGTAGTTTACAGTATATCCCTTTTCCTGATCATATATGGGTTTTCATTACTTCCAGAAGTAACAGGAGCCATATCAACTGCTCTTGGAATAATTGGAATAATAAGCTTTGTTATACTTGAATTAAAAACAGGAAGCCCCGTATTTGAGGTTAAGCTGTTTAAAAATGCAACTTTCGCATTTTCTAATTTAGCATCTTTGATCAGTTACAGCGCCACATTTGCAGTGGTTTTCCTCCTGAGCCTGTATTTACAGTACATAAAAGGTTTAAGCCCAGGAAATGCAGGGCTGATTTTAATAGCTCAACCTATTGTTATGGCTACTCTGGCGCCTATTGCAGGCAGACTTTCAGATAAATACAATCCTCGTTTAATCGCATCTCTCGGTATGGCACTTACAACAGTAGGCCTTGCGTTATTCGTCTTTTTAAACGCAAATACAAGCTACGAGTTTATAATAGCCGGCTTAATTATACTCGGCGCAGGGTTTGGACTTTTCTCATCCCCAAATACCAATGCAATTATGGGCTCTGTTGAAAAAAGATTTTACGGGGTAGCATCTGCATCCCTCGGGACAATGAGACTAATCGGGCAGACACTTAGTATGGGAACAGTTCTAATTATTTTCGCCCTTTACATAGGAAATGTTCAGATCATGCCTGCAGAATATCCTGCACTTCTGCAGAGTGTTCAGATCGTGTTTATCGTGTTTACGGTGCTTTGTTTTGTTGGTATATTTGCTTCACTGGCTAAAAGCGGTGCAGTCAAGCAGTAGTTCAAATACACCAATAAAACCCAAATTTTATTTTATAATCTTTAAATAACTTTAATTCATTTCATTTTTTAAATAAAATATTTAATAAAAGAATATTTCGTGATGTATTCCTATAAATTATTTTTAAATATGATCTGGAAAATTAAAAGGTGAAAATTAGTAAATAATTAATTATTAAAGCTAATTTATATAGATTTATTATAATCAGTATTTTCTATTTCTCTGTAATTTGTGTACTTATTTACTAAAATAGGATAAAATATAAGTAGTACAATCAACATTACAGAACAATTGATTAGATGTAAAAAGAGTGACTTCACAATGAAGAGTATAAAAGAAATTGCTGAAATTTTGAGTAGGGATTTGTCTCAAAGAGAATTAGGAGATCCTTATTTTAATGATTCTGATTACAGGTCATGCCCACTTAATAAAGAATATTTTCATGAAATTAACTCCGCTGAAACTGATAGAAAGATTGCATTTGTGGATGGTGGAAACCAGGAACTTTTACCATCTCCAGTTTATTCAGTACAGTTAAACCGTGTTTATTTCAGCATATTTAAAAATAATAAAAGGATCCCCATTAAATCAGGGGTCCCCCAAAGAATAGAATTTCTTTCTTACACATATTCCCAGTTAGAAGGTCACGATATCAATTTTGAAACAAAAATAAGGCCAGTAAAAGATAAATTCAACCCGTATTTACCCGATGAACAAGATCTTCAGGCAAATGCCCGTAAAGAAAATGTTGAAGCAGGAACACAAGTTGGAATGGATAGAATGGCATCCATGGCTCGAAGATTTGCCGAATGGAAAATTACAGGACATGTTATAGAGTCAGAACTAGAACCTGGAGATATTATTGTAAGGGACGGATCTCTTCAAACTGGTCATCAACGAGAATATAAATATGAAGAAGATGTTTTTAGGAAAGCAATGGACAATGATGTAATTATTACGGGTTTATCTAAAACATGCAGGTTAGCTACTGATACCCGAGTTTCGCTTATTGATTCTATTCAAAGGTTAGCAGATGAAACGAATATTAAATATGATAAATGGTGCTATTACCCCGTTGCATGGAGTAAAGATACTAACCGAGAGCATAAAGCTGTAATTATGGTTGTAAAATTAAACAAACATGCCCACACCGCATTCAGGTTTGAAATATTCAAAGAACAAGCTGAAACTATGAGTGATAAGGAAATATGTGAACTAATTTCATGCATTGCAGATAATTCTAAAGATATTAAAGTGCCAGGATATCCATATGGGCTTATTGATGCAGATTTATGGGCCAGAGTTAAGAATGAAGAAATGGAAGGTTATAAAGCAAAATTATATTCTGAACTTTCAAGAATGGGGACCTGGAAACATGTTAATCCCTTAATCAAAATTGTAAATACACATGAAAAATTAGATGGGCAGTAACTGGGGTGAATTAAAATGACTAAGGAAAGAGGCCAAATTATAGGCGGCGGACTAAAAGATATTATTATAAGAGAAAAAAATGGCGAAAATTTAGAACTTGGTGAACTTTTAATTGTTGAAAATGCATCCCAATCAGATGAAAGAAATTATACTATCCTCCAAGTTAAAGATATTGAATATAAAAGCCAGGCCCATCAATCCACCCACGAACTGCTTTCAGGCATGAAATTAGAAGGCTATGACCCTGATCTTGAGTTTATGGAACCTGAGTTGACCAATTACAATTTAGGACGAGCTAAGTCGTTGCTCTATGTTCAGGAAAAGATAACGGGCGGTGAAAGAGAATATATCACCAAAAGCCCAAAAAGACTGCCTAATTTTTTCAGCCCCATTAAATCCATTGAAGAATCCGATTTAAAATTCCTGGAGCCAAAAAATCTCGAAAATTCAATTTATTTAGGTGATATTAGAAGTGGATCAACTGTAGAGGAAGGAATTAAAGTTTATATTGACTTGATTAAATCATTAACACATCACATTTTAATTCCCGCTACAACAGGTAGGGGAAAAAGTAATTTAGTTAAAGTAATGCTCTGGAGTATTTTAGATACTGAAGGAGCAGGTATTCTTGTTTTAGATCCTCATGATGAATATTATGGAGACAGTATTAAAATTGGCCTGCGGTACCACCCTAAAAAGGATGAAAAACTTGAGTACTATTCTCCAGATAAAGATAATGATGATGCAGTCACATTAGCTATAAATGTAAAAAAAATACGGCCATATCATTTCAGCGGTATTGGAGGGTTTTCATCAGCCCAAACTGAAGCCATAAGAACAATTTATAACAAATATAAGTCAAATTGGATAACTAAAATTGCTAAAGGAATAGATAGAGATGTCCTAAAGGAAATGGGAGTTCATGAAGGGACTGCTGAAGTTTTAAAAAGAAAAATTGAAACAAAATTAGGTGTATATTCTGTTGATATTGATGAGGATAATCCTGCAATGGGGAAAAAATGTATATTTAACAGTAACTTATTTGTCGGTGGAGAATATGGATTATCAACAGTAGAAGATATTGTTAGGGCGTTAGAAGAAGAAAAAGTTGTTATTATCGACAGCTCAAAATTAAGTGACTTTGAAGAACTGTTCATAGGCAGCATCATAACCAGTAATATATTTAATAAATATAAAAGATACAATTCTAAAGAATTAAAAAACAAACCGGTTATCAGTATTGTAATCGAAGAAGCACCACGAGTTTTGGGTCAAGATGCTATAGAAAGTCACGGCGGAAATATTTACGGTACAATTGCTAGAGAAGGCAGAAAGTTCAAAATAGGTTTGATTGCAATTACCCAATTATCCAGTGTTATTCCTAGAGCGATTTTGGCCAACATGAACACCAAAATTATTTTAGGAAATGAAATGTCACCGGAAAGATCTGCAATAATTAACAGCGCATCACAGGATTTATCAGACGATGAAAGAATTATTGCTAGCCTGGATAAAGGTGAAGCTATCGTCAGCAGCGTTTTTACCAGATTTGCCATTCCTATTTATACTCCTGAATTTAAAAAATATGTTAAAGAATATTTAGATGAAATACCTCAAGACAAAACAAAAGACCTTAAAACTATGGTCATAGGTTGATAAAGATGTACAAATTTGCTCACATTGCAGACTGCCATTTAGGAGCTCAAAAATATTCTGAATTAAAAGAATTAGAAATTAAAGCTTTTAATACATGTTTAGACACATGTATAAAAGAAAAGGTAGATTTTATTATCATCGCAGGGGATTTATTCCATTCAAATCTTCCTGACATGAGTGTTGTCAAACAGGCCGTTGGAAAACTAAAGGAAGTTGCGGACAAAGGAATTCCAGTTTATATTAATTACGGCAGCCATGATTTCAGCCCCAATGAAACTTCAATTATAGATGTAATTACTGAAAGCGGCTTATTAAAAAAGTTATTCAATGGTTACGTTGTTGAGAACGAAGCTGGAGAAGAAAAACTAAAATTGAAGTTCATCACCGATAAAAAAACAGGCGCCAAATTAACAGGAATATCCGGGCGAAAAATGGGACTGGATGACGCCTATTACAATATGCTGGATAAAAAAAGTCTAGAAGATGAAAATGGCTTTAAAATTTTCGTCTTTCACACGTCTATTAAAAATTTACTTCCTGATTTTTTATCTAAAATGGATGGAATCGACATAAAAAGGCTCCCCCAAGAATTTGATTATTATGCTGGAGGGCACATACACCAGAAGATATGTGAAACTCAATTAGAGGGATATAATGTCATTACTTATCCCGGACCTCCTTTTGCCGGTTATCCTCGAGATTTAGAAATAAGCGCCAAAGGCGAAAAAAGAGGATTTTTCATTGTTGAATTTGATGAAAAAATTAAAAGCGTTAATTTCTGTGAAGATAAAAATTTTTATGAACTGGATCTAGCCAAATATGACTTTTTATCATTTAAGGCAGATGATAAAAACTCAAATCAGCTCTACGATGAGATTTTAGAAAAAATAAGGCAGCACGATGCTAACGAAAAAATAATTATCCTGAAGGTAAAGGGAGAATTAGCTGGAGGCAAAACATCTGACATCAATTTCCACGAAATAAAGAGAATTCTTAAGGAAGCAGGAGCTTTACATGTAAGTATTAACCACCATGGGCTTGTTTCAAAGGAATTTACAAAAATCCGCGTTAAGGGAGAAACCACTGAAGAAATAGAGGAAAATTTACTTCTAGAAAATATACGCAACATAAAAGTGGGGCAGGAAGAATTAAACACTAAAGAAGGGGCCAAACTTGCTGTTAATTTGCTAAAAACACTGCGGAAAAGCCCTAAACCTAACGAAAAGAAGACTGATTATAAAAACAGGATCCTGAGTGAATCATTAGAAGTATTAAATCTGGAGAGTCAATAAATGATTTTTAAGTCGCTGACACTGAGCAACATAAGGAGCTACAAAAATAATGAACCTATAGATTTTCCAGTTGGAACATCTCTTTTTGAGGGAGATATAGGTTCTGGAAAGTCCACAATCTTGATGGCTATCGAGTTTGCTCTTTTTGGTCTTGGAAATCAGAAAGGTGATTCTCTGCTTCGAAAAGGGTCAAAAAAAGGATCGGTGACCTTAGAATTTGGTGTTGGTGAGGATAATTATTTAGTTCAACGTTCTCTAATACGGAAAGAAAATGAAGGGCCAGTTAGACAGGAAAAAGGACTTCTAGGTATTAATGGAGCAAAAATTGAGTTATCGCCGTCTGAAATCAAAGAAAAGATTCTAAAAATCCTCAATTTCAAGGAACCCCTCAACCCAAGGGCTCAAAGTGTTATTTTCAGATATGCGGTCTATACTCCCCAAGAAGAAATGAAATATATACTCTCTCAAAAGCCGGATGAAAGGCTTCAAACTCTAAGAAAAGCTTTTGGTATAGAGGACTACAAAATCGCTGCTGAAAATG
The DNA here is from genome assembly GCF_038562635.1 of Methanobacterium sp. NCBI lineage: Archaea > Methanobacteriati > Methanobacteriota > Methanobacteria > Methanobacteriales > Methanobacteriaceae > Methanobacterium > Methanobacterium sp. Next base: position 495,253 of record NZ_JBCFBO010000001.1, read on the forward strand.
CTAACATATTGTCTCGATCAATTAAAGATAAACTCATTGAACTGAAAACTGAAACAAAAGATCTTGATGATAAAAAACAGGAACTATTCGTTTTAAAAGGTAATTTAGACGCAAATAAAACTAAAAATGCAAAATTTCAGGCACGTGGGGAAGAGCTAGATGTTTTACAAAAAACCCAGAAGGAAACACTTGAAAAACTTCAAGAATCAGAGTTAGAGCTTAAAAAGATACAAGCTGAAATCCCTCACCTAAAAAAGCAAATTGAAGAAAAAGAAAAGCTGACTAGTACATACCAAAATGAAGTTAAAACTTGCGAAGAAGAGAATAAGCTGAAATTTATCCCTCAAATTGAAGCCCTAGAAAAGATTGAACTGCCTACGGGTGAAACTGAAGAAGACCTGAACAGTAAACTGGCCTCTATTAAAAAAATTATCAAAGAACACAACAGTTTAGCATCTAATCTAGCTCTTCTAAATGACAGCAAACAGTCAACTGAAAATGAACTTGGGGAAAATAAAAATAAAAGTTCTGAAGAGCTTATAAATGAAAAAGATGCTTTGATCCTTAAAATAAAAGAAAAATATGATGCCTTCAAGTTAGATAAGGAACAGGTGCATAAAATTTCTGAGGATATATACCGACTGGATGCTGAAAAATCAGAAATTCTGAAAAAATTAAATAAAGTGTATGAACTTGGAGAATTATGTCCTATCTGCGGTAGTAAACTAAATGAAGAGCATAAAAAGAATTTAAAATCTGAAAGCGATGATGAAATCAAGAAATTAAATTCAAGATCCAAAATATTAAGCCAGGTAGAGTTAAAAGGAAAAAAACAGTTAGAATCAGAAGAGATAGCAATAAAAACCCTGGAAAATAATTTAAATGACTTAAAATTATTAATAGATAAAGTATCACGTTTAGATGATTTAAAGAATAAGATTAATTCTGTTTATACGAAATTAAACAGTTTTGATACAGATTTAAAATCAATAATAAAGGATTCTATTGAATTTGATGAAACTGATAAATACATAACTCATTTTGAAACTTTGCTTGATAAACTCAAAGAGTACAATAGAAGTCAAAAGGATATGGAGAACGTCAAATATCAATTTAAAAAGAATTTTGATAAAATAAAAGAAAATGAGGGAAATATTGGTGTTTTAACTGCAGAAATTAATTCATTAAAACAGAATTTAGTCACTTTCCAGGCAAAGTTAGAGGAATTAAAAGATATACCTAATGAGATTGCTGAGGTAAAATTCAATTACCAGAAAACAGAGGAAGAGTTCCAGGAAGTAAAAGCAAAAATAGTTGAAACCAAAACACTCGCAGAAAAACTGCAAGAGGATATATCTAAAGTCAAAGATGAAATCAACAAAAAGGAAAGTCTCAAGAAACAGTTGGATAAGTTCAATGATTATCATATCTGGCTCAATGATTACCTGATTCCTACACTCAGCTTGATAGAAAAACATGTGATGCAGAAAAGGTACGAAGAGTTTAATGGTGATTTCCAGAAATGGTTCAGTATTCTGATTGAAGACATTTCAAAAACAGCTAAAATTGACGAAGAATTCACGCCGATTGTAGAACAGGACGGGTTTGAACAGGATATTAATTATTTAAGCGGCGGCGAAAAGACCAGCGTGGCATTAGCCTACCGTTTAGCTTTAAATAATATCGTTCAGAAAGTTTCTACAGGAATGAAATCTAATTTATTGATATTAGACGAACCAACCGATGGTTTCAGCAGGGAACAGCTGTACAAGGTCAGGGAAATTTTAAATGAACTGGACTGCCCACAGGTTATCATTGTGTCTCATGAAAGAGAACTTGGAAGCTTTGCAGACAATGTGTTTAAAGTGGAAAAAATCGATGGAAATTCCTGCGTTACTTTAAGCGGATGATTTTCATTTTAAATTTTATTTTATTCAAATTAATTTATTTTAAGAGATAATATCAAAGAGCTTATACCATAATTTTTGTATTATTATTTCTATAATATATACTATGAATTAACTCTAAATGACCCTAATAAACATACAGCCCGATAATTCACATTATTAATCATTATGAAATATATTTATATTATATGATGTTCCGTAAATAATCTGTTAAAATTAATGGGGTTTAAGGAAAACTATGTTTTTTCTGAACTCCAAAAATATTGAAACTATCAAAAATCGAAGATTTTCAATGTTTATGGAACATAGCTCCGTAATTATGAAAATTGAAACATGCAAAAACTATCAAAAACGTAATTTTTGATGCATAAAATTATAAATTTCGATGGATTTTCACATGTTTGCGAAGTTCTCAAGAATCTATATGATTTTTGGAACACAACTATAAAATATTTGTAAATTATGCTTCGCAAATGTGATAAATTCGCAGAATTTTGAGGGGAATTTTTGGAGGTTATCAAAAATTCATTCTGAATTTTTGGAACCCCATAAAAATTAAAAATTTTTTGGAGGTTATCAAACACGATGTGTTTGGAACCCCAAATCAAAGATTTGGAGGTTGAAGGAAAATACTACGTATTTTCCTGAACCCCAAATATGAAATATTTGGAGGCTTTAAAACGAATTTAAATTTAAAGAATTTAGGCATGCCTTTGGCCATAATTGCATTTATAGTGGTTATGCTAATTCCTTTAAATGGTCTGAGTTATCAGGGGCATGCTGCAATTGCACTGCTTGTATTCGCCATAATAATGTGGGCGACTGAGTCCGTACATTTAGCAGTTACTTCTTTAATTATACTTTTCATACAACCTATAATTGGAGTAGAAAGTTTTGATAATGCAGTAATTGGTTTTGCAAATCCAATCATATTCTTGATGATTGGAGGGTTCATCATAGCAGAAGCAATCCGTAAAAGCGGACTTGCACAGCGGTTAACCTATGCAATGCTCAATAAGTTAGGTACAAGTCCTGGAAGAAGCCTTTTTGTTGCAGTTTTCTCAACTGGAATTCTTTCAGCGTGGATTGAAAACGTAGTGGCATTCGCCATGCTGTTACCTATCATTAAGGAGATTATACCTTTAATGGGTATTAACGATGCTGAAAAAGGAAAAAGTAATTTTGCAAAAGCTATGGTTCTTGGAGCTTCCTACGGTTCTCTAGCCGGTGGATTAGGTACAGAGATAGGAACTGCTCCCAACCTGATGGCAGCAGCATATACTCATCTACCATTTTTAAACTGGATGATATTCGGATTTCCACTGGCAATAGTATTAATGCTTATCATATGGAAATTCCTTGGTTTCATGTTCCCATTTGAAGTTAAAGGAATAATAGGTGGAAAAGAGACAATCACTTCAAAAATAGAAGAGTTAGGCTCTATAACAAAGACAGAGAAAATAACACTTGGAATACTGCTATTTACCATACTTCTATGGGTTACAGCAAGTTTCACAGGAATTAACAGTTACTCTGTTGCACTGATCGGTGCGGTCCTCTACTTCATATTTGGTGTTGTTGACTGGAAAGATGCTCAAACCAATGTTGATTGGGGTTTAATTATCTTCTTTGGAGGGGCATTAAGCTTAGGGGCAGCATTACTCAACACAGGAGCAGCTTCATGGTTAATAAAAGATATTGTAGCCATGTTAGGAAGCAATCCGTCAACACTGCTGATAATGCTTGTACTCATGATTATAGGTGTAATCATCACCCAGGTAATGTCAAATATAGCATTATCAGCTATTTTGATACCATTATCAGTGACTTTAGCGCAAGCACAGGGACAACCAATAGGCGTTTATGCAGTACCAGTTGCAATAGCATGTAGCCTATCATTCATGTTGCCAATGGCAGACCCAACAGTAGCAATGGCTTATGGTACAAAATATGTAAACATTAAAGAGATACTCAAAGCAGGAGTACCTTTAATTGTAATAGGAATCATAGTGACTATAATAATCCTATTAACAATAGCAAGACCATTTTTAGGGTAATAATAAATTGTTAAAAGTAGAATTTTTATATTCTACCTTTTATTATTTTTTTAAACATAAAACCAGTTTTAATTATGTAATTTTTTTTCATTCTACAATAACTCTGCCTCTTATTGATGAATTTAATCCATCATAGTAATTATATTCTCCTTCTTTATCAAAAGTATATGTGAATGTATCTCCTTTGTTTAAAGTTGGACTCTCAAAGTTTCCAGTATCACTTACTATTTTACAGGGAGTATTATCCTGATTAGTCCATCTAACCATTGCTCCTGACGTAACATACATTGGGTTTGGTTTAAATGTAGAATTTCCAACAGTAATTGTATTAGTTTGCTTTTCCTGCGTACAGCCAGATGCCGAAGTTACTCCTATGACCATAAGAATTATTCCAATTCTTATAAGATTTGAGTTCATGATTTAACTATTATCCCATGTTAGATAATAATTTAACTAAATATTGTATTATAAATGAGTTCAGTATACAGTATCTAAAATATACATAAAAGAATCTAGCTTCTATTTTTAATTTTCAATACCAACACATCATGATTACCTTATAAATCATCATACAATTTATCATTTTAAACCATTGAAAACTATTAGTATGTTGAATCAGAAAGTTATATAGTGAATTTCATTATTTAAAACTGATATCATCAAAAATATGTAAAAATACTTCTAAACATTAAAAGATGTGATTAAATGATTACCATTACCCAAAAAGAAAATCTAGTTTTAAACCAGATTAAATATTTTCAGGCAGAATACAGTAACGGAGTACCTTCCAATATTTTAAAGTTAGACCTTTCCATGTCAGAAACTGAATTTAAAGATATACTAACAAATTTAGAAAATAAGGACCTCATATCCCGAAATGATAATTATATTAAAGCTAATGCAGTCGATGCAAAGATTAATGCAGTAGAATCAAGGGCAGACGTTTTAAGAGAAGACCTTAATCAGACAGAGAAAAAAACATTTGAACTTATCACAAATTTAGCCAGTGATGGGTTTATTTCAAGGCATTTTTTAGAAGGAAATCTTCTTTATGGTGATTTAAAATTGAATAACCTCCAGATGTACCAAATTATCGTATCCCTTGAAAATAAGGGTTTAATCAAAAAAATCCAAAAGAAAGATGGGGAGTATTATAACGTTAAGATGTAGCGTTTAATGCCTGTTTTGACATATATTTTTATGAAAATGTATTATACTCTTTGAAAATAATAAGTCATAAATGTGCAGCTGCATCTATTCACAAAAGATGCAAAGTATATATAACATATAACAATAGTTAAATTTGCCATTAACATTAAGTATTCCTGGACTTCTTTGTGATGTCCCGGTTATTTTTTTTGTAATAATTTCACAATATTTATTAAATATTTAGGTAATAATATTACTATGGTCACTCCAAATAATGTAAACCCCGTTGAAATTCTGATTATTGAAAGAAATCCAAAAAATTTGGAGCTGTTAATTGAAGCTTTCAAATATTCTGAACTTTCATACAATATAAGTTTCGCTGGAAATGCAGAACAAGCCTTGAAAATGATATTTCAAACAAATGAATTCAAAAAATCAGGAAAACCAGACCTCATAATATCTGATATCATAACTTACCATAATGAAGTTAGGAAAAAAATTTTAGATATAATTATTAAAAGAGAAGCTATAAAATGCATCCCTACAGTTATTTTAAGTTCTTTAAATGAAATAGAAACAATTGAAATACAAAACTGCCCTAATTTATTGTTATATAAACCAAAAACTTTAGAAGAAAATAAAAAGGTAGTACATTCCATAGAAAAATTTTGGCTTAGCTTAAATAAAAAATAACTCACACATATGCAGCCTCATCTAATCATAAAAATGTAAAGTATATAACCATAAAAATAATAATTTGAATTAGACCATTAATATTAAGATTCCTGAACAACTTTACCCTGACTCCATAATACTTTTTTTTACAGGTCATCAGCTGGATCTATTGGGAAATATTTAGTCCCGATAAAAATAAAAAATAAATAAAAGGGATTTTTCAAAAGTAAAGTAAAATTCCTATTACATAATGCGCATTTTGTACATGGAAAAGTGGATCTATCTTCGTTAATAAATAAAAAAATAGTTTATTTTATATTATTTTTTATAGCTGATTTTTTAAACTGTTCTGCAAGCTCAGGATCTGAATTAACCACTTTAACAGGCCACATTAAAGGTTTAGTTTGTTTATCCCTTTCAGCTAATTTTTCCTCAAATGATTGTTTAAGCCCTTTAACTTCATCAGATTCAAAGTAACAGTCTCAATACGTTCAATACTCAAATAAGGCAAAACATCCAAATAGTCTTTTTTCAATCAATAAATATCCTGCTTAATATAAGCTTCAGTCACATTACTTACTTTATGACCTATAAGCCATTCACTATCCAAACTATCAAACCATTATTTTTAAGTGTTGAAACAAAAAATTTACGAATACTATGAGATCTAAAAAATCGTTGCCTTCCATACCACCCAAAACCAGCAGTATCATTAACCTGGAAAAATGCATTGAAACAGATTTAGCTTTCATTACATTTCCTTCAAAACCAAATAAAATATCATCTTGGACGTAGAAACATGTTTAAATGTATCTTCTAAAAAGTCATTTATTGCTTTATTACTTTCAGGAGAACTAAATGTAATATACGGCATTCCTGTTTTAATACACCTTATACCCCACATAGGAATATTAGTCTCTTTTTGACGCGATTTTTGTATAAGTCTATATCGGATATATCAAAATCAGTGATTTCATGTGTTTTTAAATAATCATTAAGAGTTAAATGTCTTACTTCAGCTTGTCCCATTCCTGAACTCAACATAAACTTTATGATTGCAGCGTATCGTAAGTTAGCATATTTTAATATCTTCTTAATGTCTTCTTTGGTGGGTATATCTTTGATAGTTATTAATTTATCTTCATCATGAATATTGCAGCGTATGTGGGGTAATTCTATTTCAAATTCTTTGTAAAATGTTTTTATTGTTCATATACTGTTTGTTATGTAATTAGGGCTTTTATTTTCTGTTTTAAGGTAATGTACGTATTGTTGCAAGTATTTCTTTATTTTACGGTTTTTCATCCGTATTCTTTCTTCCTCTTCAGCTTCTTCTATTAATTCTGTAGGAGTCTTTTTTGTGAATTTGCAGTACTGTTTTAGTTGTCTGGTATATTGGTCTATTGATACTGGTTTGAGATGTTGGTTTTCTAAGAAGTCTATTAAGTGTGGATCTTTTTTATGTTTATGTAATTTAATTTGTTTTATATGTATAAACGTTAAATTACGTTTATGGAATGGGGAATATTATTGCTGTAAATTTTAAATTTGTAATATATTTTTTTTAATTTTAATATTAAAACTTAATTAAGGGTTTAAGTGCCATAAATAGATTAAAAAAATAGTTATTTTTATATTTAAGCTTTGATAATCCATATAAAAATATTTAAATACTAATTTTAATAAAAGTATTACATGGTGATCTTATGGCTGAAGAAGGAAATACTGAAAAAATACCTGTTTCCCCTGCAACATTTGTATATCACACTGAAGATGAATACATAATGGAAGTAGAGCTTCCAGGCGTGAAAAAAGAAGATATAAACATTAACGTGACTGAAAATACATTCTGTGTTAGAGCCCCAAGAAGAAATACAGAATATAACGGATGCTGGGTACTTGCTCACGATTTTGATCCAGATAAAGGCAGTGCACAATATGAAAACGGATTATTAACCATTAGAATGCCTTTAACTGAAGAAAGGGAAAAACCAAGCCGGGAAATAGATGTAATGTAAATATAAATTAAATCTTTTCTATTTTTTTCAATTTCCAAATAATTTCGTAAATTATTTTAAAAGTTCTTTCACCGAAAAACTAGTTCAATGATTTGTAAAATTCAATATATAAATTTAAAAATAAGCTGCGCATTTTCCATTTATCCCATTTAATAGATCAAAAAAATAAAAAAAAAGAGGTATTCACATAATCATATTTTAAATTGTATTTACAATTGCCAGTTATGCACATCGGGTTTCATTTGTACTGTTTGTCGTTTTTGTAGTGTTAGTTGTTGTAGTTGTTTTAACAATTATATTGGTGAAATATCCATTTACAACTTTTCTGCCATTAATGACACCATTGTAAGGAACTAAATAAACTCCACGGTGGTCATGGGATTTTCCATGGATCAAACAAAAGTCCATATCGGTATCGCCAGCAACCCACAGCCCTTCAGGAGATGTCAATTGTACCGGGCCTTGTTCAAAATATAGAACTCCCCAGTGGTGTGTTGCAGGATTATAATTATAAAAAACACGTGTATGATAATTATAATCTTTATACAAGCAGCAGCTGCATCTTCCAGTTGCATAAACATATTTACTGGTTACAACCACGTTATATGCTCCTACGCCGCATTTAGACACGGTAGCTACAGATTTATATTTCCAACACCATTTCCATGTGTATTTCAACGAATATTTCCATGTGTACTTCCAGGTATATCTCCACTTGTACTTCCATGTTCCGTTGCTTTTGTACCAGTGTTTATACCACTGTTTATGCCACGATTTGTACCAGTGCTTATACCATTTTTTATAATAATATTTGTACCATATTTTAGCTTTTGTAGTGGACGCTGCATTCACTTTTAAAACGCTGCTATTATCATTTAAACTAATTTTAGCATCTTCATTCGAAGTGGATTGTGCACCTACTGAAGGAAGAATGAACGCTAGCATAAATACCACTAATATAACTGCGATAAATGATTGTCGCTTAATTATATCGCCTCCTAGTCCTAAATTATTAATACACCTACATAGGACATTACGCACCTAAATAATAATCAATTTTATATGACATATAAATTTTTTTATTTAATTCGACAAAAAAGAAGCCATTAAAATCTATTTTAATATTTAAAGCTCTATTAGAATTTATTTCCGAAAGCCATTTCCAATCAACTCACTTCAATTAATTTTTAAACTATTCCTAAAATAGCAGAGTAATATTAATGAGTAAATTATGGAACAATGTATTAATTAAAAGACATTATCATTTAAAACTATATCCAAATTAATCTGCGGAATTTAATTAATAATACAGTGAATAAGAAGTATAAATCAAGAAAATAAATTTATTCAGACATATGTTTTTAAAAATAGTCAGTTAAAACTTAATTAACCAAATTTTTAGATCATTTAAAAATAAAAAATCTGGATTTGCGTTAATCCAGTTTTTCTAAATAGCAGTTATTAAATATTTACACAAAATATCCGTTAACTACTTTTTTACCATTAATTGTCCCATTATAAGGAATTAAATATTTTCCCCTGTTATCATGGGATTTTCCATGAATCAAACAAAAGTCCATGTCAGTTACTGTACTGTACCACATACCTTCCGGGTTGTTCTTTCCAGAACCTACTTCATAGGCCAAAACTCCCCATTTATGTGATGATGGGTCATAATTTTTAAAGACCCTAGTGTGGTACTTATAATCGGTATATAAACTACAGGTACATTTACCAGTAGCCATGACGTATTTTGAAGTTACTACTACATTATATGCAGCGACACTGCTTTTAGTTGTTTTAGAAGCTGCATTTACTTTTAGAACATTCACATTTTGATTTAAATCTATTTTTTGATTCTCATTTAGCGTATTTTGAATTTGTAGCCCTTCAACTGAAGGTAAAAAGATGACTGCTGCTACTACCGCAAATAGTAACGCACTCTTAAATTTCCACGTAATTGTACCGCCTCCGTGTCCTATATGTTAAATTAGTCATTTAGGACGTCTTTTAGTACAAAGCTAATAATGAGTCAAGATCATATATAAATCTTTTGGTTTAAAATCGAAAAAAAGACCATCTTATATCTCTTTTTTAGATTTAAAGCTATATTAAAAGTTTTTATAATAGCTCTCCATGGGCGAAATTTTTCGATAGCTATTTTAAGTAAAACAGCTCATTTAAAACTCTATTTCTAAAAATTAACAAGGAAGAATGTTTTTATAAAATATGCACTTACCTTTAAAACAGTTTATCGCATGACCGATATGGCCTGTTCATATATTATCTTCATATGAAGCATAATTTCAAAAAAGAACCAATATAGATTGTACATATGCTTGTATAAACTATGATACCAATCTTAAATTAAGTCCCAAAAAATCCTAATTTATGTGATTGAAATCATATTAAATCCTTGAATTGTAATACAATATTTAAATTAAATATTTAGGGATAAAAAATAAAAATAAATTGAGAGCACTAAATGAAAATCAAATTTTGGTATACCATTAAATTACAAGTTAATTAATAGTAACTAAATGCATATATAGGGTTCATTTTAAATGATATATAACTAAAAAAACCATAAATAGGAGTTAAATAAATGATATTAATTGTAGGTGGAGCCGGATACATAGGATCGCATTTAAACAAAGAAATCAACAAAAAAGGAATTAAAACTGTCATATTCGATAATTTAAGCTATGGTCACAGAGACTTTGTAAAATGGGGAACATTTGAAAGGGGAGATTTAGGTAATATAGATGATATACGTGCTGTTTTCAAGAAGTACCCCATTGAAGCAGTGATGCATTTTGCTGCATTTACCTATGTTGGAGAATCTGTAGAAGATCCACAAAAATACTACACAAATAACGTTAAAAATACTTTAAATCTACTTCAGGTAATGCTTGAGGAAAATGTAAAGTACTTCGTGTTCTCTTCAACATGTGCAACCTATGGAAATCCTGTTGAAATCCCAATAACTGAAAACCATCCCCAAAACCCAATTAATCCCTACGGAAAAGGTAAATTAATGGTAGAAACAGTCTTAAAAGATTATAGTGACGCATATGGTTTAAAATATGCATCGCTAAGGTATTTCAATGCTGCAGGTGCTGATCCAGAAGGTGAAGTTGGTGAACTGCATAACCCTGAAACTCATTTAATACCACTTATCCTTGATGTTGCAGCTGGAATAAGGGAAGATATTAAAATATTTGGAACCGATTATGACACTCCAGACGGTACCTGTATTAGAGACTACATACATGTCACGGACCTATCAGAAGCACATATTTTAGCTCTCGAATATCTTCAAAACGGCGGCGAAAGCGACTTTTTTAACCTTGGAAATGGAAATGGATTTTCTGTAAAAGAAGTTATAGAAACAGCAGAAAAAGTAACAGGTAAAGATATCAAGGCAGTCGAAGCAGAAAGAAGAGCCGGAGATCCTCCAATTCTCGTAGGAAGCTCCGATAAAGCAAAAGAAAAGTTAAACTGGAAGCCTAAATATGATGAACTGTCTACAATTATAGAAACTGCCTGGAACTGGCATAAAAAATTAAAATAGTTCAAGATGTTGACATAATTTAGACCCTAAATTAAAAGGTTTAAATTTTAAACCATCACATTTATTTTTAGTTTTACAGCTAAAATTTTAACCATAATTGAATAATTACTATTTTTATTTTCGCACATGTGTATCACAAAATGTAATATTTCCACAAACTAAAAAAATGTGTCATTATTTAAATTATAGACACTGCAAAACCAGTTCATAATGGTCAAATTACAATAATTTCGTGCAACGATTCAATATAAAACGAAATAATTAAATTGATATTTTTAAGTTAGAATACAAATTTTAAAAAAAATAAAATTAAATCAGATTAAACCCCTGTAAATCAGCAAATACCACAAAATTATAATTACAACAGCAAAGATCATTGCCCCTACAATTAAGCTTTTATCATTACCAAATATGATTGGAATAGGGCCTATTAAAATTACTCCCCCTGTATGGACCTCTTCATTTTGAGACGTAGATTGTAGAGCTGTTCCAATAAGTATAAGAACGATCCCAATGAAAATAACGATAATTCCAGTAATTACAATGGTAGAAGCATTCATAGGTATCCCTTAAATTTTTTATAGAATTAACTTTTATCTATTTAATATAAATAAGTTACAGAATCAGGTTTAATCAGTCTTTTTAAGACGATACTCATATTTTCCATCAGTAGATATTTTGTATTCAATGACACCGTTTGTACACATTTCTGAGAGTATCTGTTTTAAGTCAGCATCCAGTTGACATTCTTCATCTTCAAGTTGGTTACATAATAATGCATAACACGGACATGTAATGGCATCCTTTATATTTTCTTCTTCAGTCCATTTATCTGTCCTGTTTAGCGAATCATATATGGAAAGATATGCAAGTAGTGTCCTTTTTTGTTCTTCTGTAATTTCCACATCATGGGCTGTTCCTTTGATCTCCCCAATTAACATTTTAGTATTTTCAACTTCTTCTTCTGGTACTACAAGAAGTACATGAACTTCGTTTGCAAGGAAATATTCACCACGAATTAGCTCAAAGCGATCTTTGCGGAGTACCATTCCTCCTATATCTTCTATGTACTCAACCAGTTCATCAAATTTATATAGACCGCCTCTAAAATAGAAAATTTCATACATAAAAAATCTCTAAATCTTTTTTAAAATTTGATGTGGCTTTAAAACGCTGACTCCAGTATCTTCGCCAACTACTTCGATTTGAACAATCCAACCGGGATTTATTTCGTCTGCCCTAATATCTATATTATTAAGCAGCTCATTGGTTACTGTTTCAATAAGTTCATTCTTTGATTCTATGTACTCTCTACCCCTTAAATCGCACCTCACTACAAATGAATCATCTGAATTCATCTTTTCCCTTGCAATTAGCATTGCTCTCTCCCAAATAGAATCCATTCTTGTTTTAACAACTGCATCAATTGGAACAACCTTAGATACTACTGTCGTTGGAGCTTCGCTTAATATTGCTACTGCTTCTTCAGGATCCATAGTCAATTCCACCAAAACAACATTTGGGTACTGTGATTCTTTAATATAAAGAACGGGTTCGTAGCTCGAAAGTGCTAGTTCTATTTCTTCTATTCCCACTAATTCTTCACCTGCATGTGCATCTTTATGGCCTTGAAGAGTTACCAGAAGATTAAAGCCGTCTATTGGCTTGATACGTCCACCTCCTAAAAGAAAACTATTACTATTATATGTAATTATTAATATATTAAAATTATGGATAATCATGGAATAACGACTTTTAACCCCCTATTTGGAGCAATTTTAATTATTATGTCCTAAAAATAATTATTAATTCATTAAAGCAATTTTTGTTCAAATATAAACTACATTATTGTTACTTAATTTCATAAAACACCTACAAAATACAAATAATTGATAAAAACTTAATTAAACACCCTTTTTACATATCTAATTGTTATTTACTCCCTTATCCCTTTTAAAAACAAAATATTTAACTTCGAGCAGATCTTCCCACCTATGAACTATTACTATATATATAATTAGTAATATAGTGAAACTATGAATGACAGAGGAGTAATGACTGTTGACCTGATATTTGCAACACTCTTAATTATTATTGTAGCTGGAAGCATAGTAACCGTTGTATCAAACAGGATGGATACCACTTCACAAACTGAAGAACTATCAAAAGCAAGGATGACTGCAGATAATGTTGCAGAAGCAATTAACAAAGTTTATTCCAGTGGAACAGGTCATTCAGCTAACATCAGTTTGCCAGATGACATTAAAGGCGAAAAATATTATATAAACGTTAATTCATCAGGCGTTTATGTTACAGTAGGTGGAATGACAGGTAAATCGTATATCATCCCCAAAAAAGTTTCAAATTCTTATTTAGTGGATGAATCACAAATCATTATGTACTGCGGCTCAACATATACTATCAAAAATGTAAATGGCTCTGAAGGGTACAGCTGGATAGTAATTACAGGATCTTAATTTAAGACAAACTATTATATATGTATTAATAATAAATCAGATTTTATGGAAATTAAAGGCCAGGTATCCCTTGAACTTATCCTGATAATTGGATTTATCCTGATACTAATTTTAGGAATTGCTTCATTTTTAGGAACTGACAATGAATTGAATCAGATCATGTCTGCAGCAAGAAGTGGGGCAATAGAAGGGGCAAATACAGAAAGTCTCTACCAAAATGAAAAGGCTATATACCACTTTTACCCAATACAAAAACAATGAAAAGAACAAACCTCAAGCCCATGCGATTAAAAATACAAAATGAAAAAGTCATAGAAGACTGGCTAGATGGACTAAAAGACGCAACAATCAAAAACTACCTCAATGCAATGTCATTACTATGCATATTAACTGAAAAAACACCAACAGAGCTATTAAATATTGCATGGAAAGAACAAGAAGAAAGAGTACCACCATGGGAACAATCAATTGAAGAATGGTACTCAAAAATTAGAAAATACGATATTGAAACAGATAGCAGTATAGCAACAGCAAGAATAAGACGCGCAGGAGTATCAGCTTTTTTCCATTTCTATAAAATACAAACACCTACTAAATTAGGACGGCGTAAAGATAAGATCCTTAAAGCAAAAAACGAGCGTGAAGGATTAACAAAACAAGATTTAAGAACTGCTTTAAATGGTGCAAAATCATTTAAACTTAAAGCTTTAATTTTAACACAAGCTACAAGCGGTTTAGCTTTAGTTGATGTTTTAAAATTAGATGTAGATCAGTTTCATGAGGGTTTAATCCGATTAGATGATGGGCATGAAATTTGTAGGATCCATCAAAAAAGAACAAAAACAGAACAAGAACATTTTACTTTTATTTCTTATGAAGCTGTGGACTTAATTAAAAAACATCTCGAATTAGAACGATTAGGAGATGTTGAAGGACCTCTTTTTAGTTGTTGTAAACGCGGGAATAGAAGATATAGATATAAAGCTTATTCAACAGCAATTAGCCGTCTTAATGAACGTTTAGGATGGAGTAATGAGAATAAGGATTATTCCTATGGTAAATTAACTACTCATATGCTTCGTAAGTTTTTTGAAACTCAATTAACAGATTCAGGATGCATTCATGAACATGTTACTCATATGATGGGTTGGAAATTACCAGGAATGCGTGAAAAATATTATCTTACTAATCCCGAAGAATTACAAAAAAGCTATATTAAACATCTAGATTATTTGACCTTAGAAAATGTTGAGACTGTGACCATTGATAGTCCAGAAGTTAAGGAAATTAAAGGAGATTTACAGGAAGAGCGGGAGAAACGAGAGAAGTTGGAGTTGTTTATGGAAGCGATGTTGGATGATCCTGTGGTGTATGAGAGGTATCAGAAGCGTTTATTACAAAAATAGTACTATCTATTTTTTTACTTTTCAAACGCTCTCTTTATGTTATTATTTTAAATATTATATTGTATAATCTATTTTTATGAAATTATATTATCACGTTCACATCTAGATAGTGAATAATTCGAGACATACGAATTTAGTGGATAAAAATTCCAGGCAAAAAAAGACGGCGAATCTTAAATGCGGAATGAACTAAAAGAGGATCTATATAAGGATCCTCTAATCCTAAGTAATCCCTTGATGGGTAGAATAAGTAAGATTATTAATTTTAAATTAATTTTAGATTTAATTAAAAATAAGAATGTTAAGGGTAGTAGAAGAAGCTATTTAGATTCTTTTTCATCTAATTTTTGGTACGCTTCTTCTAAGAGGTGTTTATTTTCTCTATTAAAGAGTTGTACAGCTTCTTTCCAGGCATTATTTACAGGGTCTTTTTTAAATTTTAGTCTAGCTATTGCTTTCATTAAGTTGAGATCATCCACAAAAACTGTAGCTGCAGTTCTTGTTTCTTCAGTATTTTGCACGTCTTTTGTCATTAGCACACACTCCACTAAGTACACCTCCTTTGTATTTTTGAATATTTATATCATTCTTCTTATATGTACCTTTTTATCACATAAGCGTATTTGTACAATTTGTACAAAAATAGAAAATTATAAATATAACTTTAATAATAAAATATTGTACAGAATGTACAAAATGTACAAACTGTTAAGGGTAGTACCAGGCAAAATGACGGCGAGGATTGCATGGCAAAAAAAATACGGCGAATCAAAAAAAGCGGAGTGTGAAATTATGGAAATGGATTTAAATAAATCTAAAAACTCAGAGCTTGATAAGAAGCTTAAAAAATGTTTCAATAAAAGAAATAACAACAAATATTTAATTACCGGAGTGTTCTAAGATGGACGCTAAACTGTACGGAAGATGGACGCACATCTTCAGCAGGGCAAATAAAGCACATCTCTCAATATACAGGAAAGATAAGATAATTTGTGACTGTGAAAAAGGCAAAGAACTACAGACGGGGTTTGAAATACTTGAAAATAAAATTGAATGTCCTCACTGTGGTAAATCCTATGAATTACAGAGAGATGAACCTCCTAAAAACAATCCTTTTGCAGATATAGCTCAAATGATAAAAGATTCAGGGGTTGAAGTTAAACCTCCTAAAGGAACAATGGCCCATAAAGTCAAACAACTTCAGAAAGGGAGGATCTAATTTTTAATTATTTTTCTAGGTGATTTTATGGCAGGAAAAGAAGCAAAAGGAAGAATCTGGTTCAAAGAAACTGTATGTAAAAACTGTACAAACTCAGGCTATTGTGATCAATACGGTACAGATGACTTAGTGGCTTGTATTGAGGCTGAAAAGCTTCGATTTCTTAAAAATGGATGTTTAGACGTGAATACAGGAGAGTTTTAAATGAATCCTATACTCATGAAAATACTTGGAATCACTAGGACAACACACAGCATATCAATTGGAATAAAACAAGTTGTATATCATTTCAGCTTTTTAAACAGAGATTTCACAATCTCTAAACTAGAAAGCACAATAAATTAAAATTTTATAAATTTTTTTCCCTCATTTATCCGAAACCCGCCTGTGATTGCCCCCAAGGGGCGGGTTTCACATCCCCCTCATCTTTTAATAGATGAAAAAACTCCAGCCTCCTAAAATTTGGAGTAAAACAAAAATTCAATACCGAGAAGTAATCCTCCAGGAGAAACCACCTTTCACACAATCATTATACGCTCAAACTCCTGGAGGACTACTAAATAAATCATCATGGACCTGTATGCACTCAGCCAATGTGTTTTTTCAGGAGTTCAAATCCTGCAGGTCCACCTAAAAAGTAAATAAAAAAACCTGTGTTTTTAGGTTTTATTTATGTGTTTGAATTCGACTTTAGGCAGGTAGTCGCTAAATATCTGCCTTCATCCCCTTTCAATATGAATCTGAAAAAAAACCTTGTTTAATCAGGGGCAGATTCAACCTGTATAAATTTTTAGAAGTCGGTTGAGCAGTCCGATAACTGCTCAAAAATTCTTTAAAAAGGTGTTAAAAATGGAAGCAGTTAAAAAAAGTATATATGAAGATATAACACAATCGCTACCACAAACAACACACACAAAAGGACTAACAGCACAAACAAGACGAATAAAACATGGAATAGAACTATACAAACAAGACAAAGTCCAATTAACTGAAATAACAAACAATATCGTTAAATTCAAAGTCAAAGACATGGAAGGAAAAATTCACGATGTGACCTTGGAGCATGGGAAGATTTGGACTTGTGACTGTGGAGATCATAGTTTTAGGTTGTCGTTTTGCAGTGAGATTTATGCAGCTATTTTGTTTTTAGCTATTTTAGCAGATTAAAAGAGGTGAAAATATGGTAGATGAAGAAAGAACATTGGATAAATTATATGAAAAGTTTGAAGCGGTGGCTGAAGCGTTGAAAGATATAGATAAAAATGAATTTACTAAAAAGATGCTACGTCTTTACTTAAAAGAAGAAACTAAATTGCCATATAGAGATATAGACGCTGTTTTAGATGCTGTAAGATCATTTATGAAAGAAGCACAAACATAAGGTGAATTCTATGAATGATAGGGAATTTAACACACTAGAAAAAATACGAAAATGTTTAAAATCTAAAAGAGACCGTATCGACGAACTAGAAGACGAAATCAAACAATGCAGACAAAAAGAACACGAACAACTAGCTCCTATGAGAGAAGAATTAGCAGATACTAAAGATGAATGGTACAATGACCCCGATAAACGTACAGAATATGGAATAAAGAAACAGTCTGAATGGAAATTAGAAATAGAAAAAATATTAGCTCCTGCACAAAATAAGATCGACGATATCACAACTGATTATGAAATTAAACGTGAAAAACGTTACACTGAAATTCGAGAACTTAAAAAGCAGATTAAGGATTTAGAAATGGAACATGCAAACAAATTAGCTTATTACAGTCAACCAAATATGCAAAAGGTTAGTATTGATTTTAACGTTAAGGATGTACAACAGGAGGTTAAATAATGAACGTACCTGCAGTAAGAAATGAAAATCAGAAAGTAGTGCCTGAAGGACAATTCTATGAGGTAGCAAAAAATAAAAAAGCTCCAGACGCTGTTAAAGTCCAAAATGAAGCAAACACTAAAAAAATAAGAACTAAAATACTGGAAAAAATACAAACAAATGACTATGCAGAAGCTATAGTCCGAGCATATGCCCCAAATGGCACATATGTAGACGATATAGTACATCATGATTTTAATACAGTAATGCAACTCAAAGCATTAGAATATTTAAGTAGACAAGTACAGGGCAAAGTAATCTTTTTTGAAAAGAAAAAAATCCAAATGTTTCAAGACGTTACCAAACCCTTCACTCCCGATGGAAGCCCTATTTTAACTCCTGAAGGATTTTTAAAACTTTTAACAGACATGGCACGATTTAAAAATTTTAGTTTACGTGATGCATGTACTAAAGCACAGCGTAGAGCACAGTTAAAAGTGTTAAATCAAGAATGGAGAGATAATGAAGAAATAAAAGCAGAGAAAGACGAGGAAAACCAAGTAACTGACATGATTAATGATCAGAAAAACAAGAAGCCAGATACAAATTCAACAAGTGAGGATACTGATTCTGTTAAACAGGATGATGGATCTGAAATAATACCTCCAAAACAGACAAAAAAACCAAACCAACCACGAATATTAACCAAAGAAGAAATAGCACACCTTAAAAATAAAAATACAAACTTAAGCGAAATACTTGATACATTAGATAACGCTAATGTAGAAATTACAAAAACAAGCATTTTAAAACTTTTAGAAAATAAACTTGGAGATAAATCATTACCTGATTTCGATTTAGAAGCATTTAAACAATGTAAAAAAGATTTAAAAATAAATTAATTATGTACCAGGCAAAATAGGACGGCGAAACTATGAATGATAATATATGGAATAAAATCCGAAACAAAGAAAAACTCACCGAATCAGAAATCGATGAGTTAATTAATTGGAGATTAGAGGAAAGCGGGGTTAAAAAACCACTATAATTACTATTTTTTTTATGCGGGTGAATAATTATGGCAAAAAAAATTGTAAATTACAATAATGCTGAAGAAGTAACCGAAGAAGTACTCACTAAACTTGAAAAAAAGCGAGACAAACTTGTTAATGACCTCACAGAAGTTTTACTGAATATTACCATAGTTAAAATACATATGGCAAGCAGTATTTCACTTGACGACTATTTTGGCGAATTCCAACACTTAGTTAATAAAGATAAAATCTTAGACACTGACGATTACAAAGTTAAAATAGGAAAACTTGGAGAACTTTAATTTCTTTTATCTATTTTTTGGTGATTTATAATGGAAGAAAAACTCTTAAAACGAGATAGCCGAGGAAAACATTATTACGTACCAGTAATTGAAGAGGAAGAATCAGATTAATCCTTGGGGGAATTTTATTAGTTGAATTAACTAAAAGAGAAAAAATACGAAACATACGCAACACCATGAACTGGTACCTAAAATATATAAACCCTGAAGCACCACTCGCAGAAGCACAATCCTACTTCAATAAACTATCAACCATCTATAACATACCAATAACGCCCTTAAACACTTATGTATGGGGTAAACAACTATCTAAACTCACTGTGTTTGTATCTATTTATAAATATAATAAGAATTGTGGTCGTATGGTTAACCACTGGAAATTAAATCATTACACTAAAAAATGAGGGGCTTGATGGCGGCGATAACTAATGGCAGAAAATAAAATTTTAGATGATAATATCACACTACCCGAAAATCCCGGTACAAGATATTTATCTGAAGATGAATTAGAACACCTCAAATACATCACACAACCTATACACGACAGCATACTAACCTATGAATTAATGCATTCCGCATCATTTAAAATAGCTGAAATGCTACGTAACGAAGACGTTGCATTCGAATCAGCTTTAGACTTCTTTAAACAAGTAGGATTCGAAAAAACAATAGGAAAAATAGAAATACTCCTACGTATCTACAACTCAGATCCTGAAGAAAGTATAAACCCTTTACATGAAGTATTATCAAATGAAATGGAACGTAAAAGCGCATTAAAACTTGAAAATAAAATACAAAAAGCCATACAAAAACCATTACACTATGGAAACTTAACCAAAGAATTAGGAACAGACACATATCTTATTTTAGATAAATCTAAAAAATCAACTTTCAGAGAAACAGTAAAATATAATAAAAAAGGGGAATTAGACCCTGTTGAAACATTAGTTTTAGAAGTATGTTTAGAGGAATTAACAGTATTTGACAGTCCAATAAGTGAGGAACCACGACAATTTCAAGCTAAATTCTTAGTGAATGGAAGTTACAAACCATTAATAATAGGACCGGGATTTGCAGAAGAAATAGTAACGACCCTCAAAGGAGGGGCCTATATTGCTAATAATCGATATGGGATAGATGCAGTTACAAATAGCTTAAATCTATTTATTCAACGTGGTTTAGCTGAAATGAAAACAGATATAGAAAATCCGGGATTTTTCTATAATCATGAAACAGGAACTGTAATATCTGCAAAATATGATGTTGATGAACCTGGCAAAGAAGAGTTACAATTAGGACTTCAAGTATTAGAAGAATTTGCAGGATTTTTCCCAGATTTAGAGGTTAAATTAGCAACTATCTTTAAATGGGGTTTAATCGCCCCTTTTAGTTTTTCAATAAAACAAATGGGTGCCGGTTGGATGCCTTGGCTTTTTCTTTATGGGCAGCCTAAAAGTGGGAAATCAACATTAGGCCAAATGATATTATACATGTGGGGAGAGCCTGATGATGAAACTAATAACCTTGGTGGGGGTAGTTTTGATACAGAAGCGCGTATAGGTGGCGCATTAAGTAAAACTACTTTTCCGGTTGTGGTAGATGAACCTGGAGGGGTTTTTGCTAAAGAGGCTTTGATTGAGATTATTAAAAATGCTATCATGAAAAAGGTTGTCAGAAGTAGATATAAAGTAGGTCATCTGGGCGCTGTTCCAAGTTATTCACCTGTTATACTTACTAGTAATATGTTTGCACCTCCTGATGGAGCTTTTAACCGTAGAATGTTAACTTTACATTTTACACATAATGAAAAGAAATCAGAAGAGGATGTAGCACGTTTTGAAGAAATGTTTCAATTAGATGCCCCACCTCGATGTAGGTTAAATGCTTTGAAGGCAATTACTCAGGCTGTTGCTGTTGAATTAATGGCAGATCCAAAATTACTTGAGAAAAATTGGAAAGAAGTTGCAGATACTCTCGTAAGATTAATATATCTGGATGCAAGTATGGATATGCCTGATTGGCTTATGCAGTGGAGTAAAACCGAGACTATGGAAGATATTGACAATGAACAAAGGGAAAGTATCAGAATTTTACTTGCTAATAAAATTAATCAGGAGATTAAACGTACTCCTTTGGTTGATGAGGATTATAGGCCTGTTGAACGTCTTACCACGGTTCATGTTAAGTCTAATGATTCATTTATGGCTAAAGTGTGGTATGTTGTTAATGAAGGTTTAATTCCATGGATGGTTCCTTTTCATGATAGTAAAAAGAATAAGGATTATGTTTGTTTGACTATTGGATTTAAAAAGGAATTGCAGAAGGAATTAAAGGTTTGTCAGCCTTTGAAGGGTACTGCTGAACTTATGGGCTGGAAGTATTTACCTGTGAGATTACCTGAACCTGTGAAGGTGATTAAAATTGAGTTTAGTAAGTTTGTTGATTCACTTTACCATAGAGGTGAGAACTAAAAAATTTATGTAACTTCTTGTAACCTGTGTAACTTAATTTTTAGGTTACATATTTTACAAGTTGTTTCATGAATTGAAGTAATTTGAAAGGGTATTTGCATTAAAATTGTTGTAACTTTTTGGTGTGGAATGCACCCCTTACACAGTGCAAAAACAAAATGGAAATTGCAAGTTACTAGGTTACAAGGTTACAAGGAATTTCTCAGGTTACAAGGTTACAAGGTTACAAAAATAGGAGGGATAATAATGGAAAATGATGAAGGTGTTTTCTATAAAGGAATATTCTATCCTTATACTGATTTAGAACGTGCATGTAATGATTTAGGACTCAATGAATTAATGGTACTTTTAATAGTTGATTCTAAAGGTAGTGAAGGATTAATTGAAACATTATATAAGCATAATGCTTTGCCTGAACCTCATCGTGAGAATAGTAGGGGTTGGTTGTTGTATCCTGTTTTTATTGCACGTGATATTTTAGAGAAAGTGGAGATGAGTTTATGAATAATAAATTAAAAATTTATCTTGCTTCAAGCTGGAAAAACAAAGACAATGTCAATGAATTGGCTACATTATTAAGAGAAGATGGCTATGAAGTTGATGATTTTACAGACGAGTCACAGGGAAGGTTTGTTTTTAGTTTGACAGAAATAACAGAAGATGAACTTAAATTAGATGCATTGAAAATGATGGATGATCACAGAGCTCAACGTGCATTTAAAGAAGATAAAGAACGTATTGATTGGTGTGATGTGATTATATGTATATTGCCTTGTGGATTGTCAGCACATATGGAATTAGGTTATGCTAAAGGTTCTGGTAAAAAAGTTATTCTTTATGCTCCTGGCTGTTTTGAACCTGGAAAATGGGAAGTTATGTATGGTTTTGCAGATATCATGACAGAAGATCTTTTAGGAGTTGAAGATTATTTAGCTTATTTAGCTGAGATGGAGGTGAATTAATGCCTACTCCTGAGTCTGTTGGTTTTATGTGTCCTGAATGTGAAGAGGGATTATCACCACTTGGTGGAAAAAATAAAGGTTATTGGAAATGTAAAAATATTAAGTGTAGTCATAACAAATTATATGTTGAAGAGGATTAATCTATGTTGAGTAAAGAAGAAAGAATACAGCGAGCAATGGAGATATGTAAACAAAGGCAGTGTTCACACTGTTGTTTAGATGAAATAGAAGATAAAAAATGATTTTCGTTTTTTCATATTATTACTTTTTTTAGGTTCCTTTTACATATATTACACTATAATTCATTTTGTTCCAGGATTAAGATAATAATTTCTATTATATTTAGTTAGTATTCATTATTAGAATGTTTGAGATCATTATAATGGAAATTGTGAGTAATATCACATTTTTAACAATAAAATATATTAATAAGATAAATTAATATCGATTTTATCAAATAGGAGGGGATAAAAAGATGGTAGAACAAGTATATGGATATATAATTTATAATCCATTTAATATAGATCAAGTAGGCTGGACTAATAATTGGATTGGTTATTATAGCAATTTTGGACTTATTGTTCATGCGATGCCCGTAGATAATTTATTATACGCTGAATTTATTCCTATAGCGCCTTCAACTTTTAATCATGCACTTCATCATGGTGCTCCTGCGAATTTCACTGGGGGAGTACCATCAAGTGCTCATATAGTTAGAAATTTAGTAGAAAATACTGTAATGAATATTGATAGTCATGCCATTCATAATATGATTCATATGGCAGAACTAAATCAAAAAAGAAAGGAACAAGTAGATGAGATAGCCAAAAATCAAGATGATGCAACTCGTAAAAAGTTATATACTAATCTTATGTATGAGCTGGTAATAGAAGATGGAATATTTTTTGGATTAACTCTTTTAGAAGCTGCTTTTAAAGGTTAGATATTTATTGAAATTTCCATTTATTGTTCATTAAAAACTATTTTTTTTAATTTATTTTTTGATCTAATTGCAGCTACAATTTGGATATATTGTTCCCGATAAAAATAGGATAATAGTTATATAATTTGTAATTGCACATTGCAAATACGTCGCCAAACCCTTGCAATGTGCTTACAAATTATCCCTAATACAACAATTAGGAGTTAGACAATATGGATGCGGGAAGCATCCGATGTACTTGACGCCAAATACAATTAAAATTCAGTTATTTCTATTATATAATTTTTATTATTTTTTTGTTAATTTATTAAAATTAGATTAATTTAAATACATTCCTTATGTAATCAATTATTAATTAATTTTTAAAAGGGGGTATAAAATGAAAATAAGGATATATTATGAGGCAGAAAGTGATGGTGAATCTCATAGATATTGCCAAGACATACCTATTTTAATTGGTAAAGAAGCTAAGGATGAATTTAAATCCATAATAAAGGGAAATTGCCCTACATGTGGAATTAATGTTACTCATGGCTATGTTACTGGTGAACGTGTTCCTCATTGTCATTCAGACGATAAACCAAATTGTCCTGAGTATTATGTATATGAAAAAAATGCTCCAGCTGGCAGTAAAAATTTTTATCCTTTATTTGATGAATTAATAACCTTATCTTTGAAAACTAAGAGTGATATGGTGTTAGTAGGGGATAATATTAAAGGAATGAATTTAGGGTTCAAATATGTGCGAATAGAGGTAGTATATGATGAATTAAACGAATTTGATGTCATTGAAGGATATGAGAAAGTCAATCGGTGATTAAATGAAAGTAGAATTAACCATGGAAGCAAGAAATGTAGAAGATAAGTCGGATTATTTCTTAAAAAAAGAGTTGGAAATGGATGTTATTCCAGATATAGGCGAAGAAATATGTGAAGAACTAAATGAAGATGATGAAAAAGCTATTTTTTTAAAAGTTATAAAAAGAACGTTTTATTTGAGAGGATATGTGCACATAACGTTAGAACATTGTAGTATAAATAATGAAAAATTAAAACGTTTAAAAGAATTTGGATGGATTTAGTGATAAGATTTGAACTTTTAAAAGGTTGTAAGTACCGTTGAAATTAAAGAGGCGATTTAAATTAAAATTAGATTACATATTGATTTAAGTTTAAAAGATAGTATTTGGAATGTAATGGATGTAGAAAAAGATTTAGAGTTAGACACTCTCCCTGATGTAGATGAAATAGAGGATACCGGCTTTATTTTTGAAGTAGAAAGTAAAAGTTTTAATACTTCAAAGAATTGTGCAGATATATACTTGCAAGATTGGGAATTCTTAAATGAAGAGGTTAAAAAAGATGCTTTGGAACGTATGGAAAAGTCAGGATGGATTTATAGAGATCCAATAATATATCCTCTCTCAAAATTATAATCTTCGCTTTTTTATATTATTACTTTTTTTGTAGGTCCCGAATGCAGCTGCACTATGGATCCTTTAGTCCTGGTAAAAATTAGATATTAATTCTTAGGTTTTCGTTTATTAAAATAATGTAGCATATTGGTTTAATTTTTTATTTTGTATAATTTATTAAAAATAGGTTGTTAATACTTATGTTTAGTTGGGATAAAGGGAAGGATAGATAAGTACCCTTCCCTGGTACCAGGGCTTAATGACGGCGAATCATATTTGCGGATGATACCTTCCCAAAAAAATAGTAGTTCGAACAACTATTTAAACTCACCTATTTACATACACCAATTTAACAGTAACTATTTAAGAACTACTATTTTGTTTAAATAAGAGAAAAACAATACAATAATACAAGATCACAACGTGATCCGATGCGGAAAAAAGGCATAAGAGGCAACTCTGTTGACGGCGAATCAACACATAAAAAATAAGAATCTACTAAACCCCACAGACCTTAGTAGATTCTTATACTCAAAATATGAATTAATTCTATTTTTATTAGACTATTTTATCAAAATTTACAATGTTAATCATGATAGTATAATGTTTCCGCATATAAAACGTGTGGAGGCGTTAAATGGCAGGAAAAGCCATACATGAAGACAATATAGTACATTACACATATCTAGGAAAATATTTGCACTTATCATATATCCTTAAACAAAATAAAAAGCAAAACAAACCTAAAACAAAATATAAAATCATTAAAACTAAAGGATTTGATAGAGGGGAAATAACACGGATTTTACCAGTAAATAAAGAAATAATAAATAACTATTTCAATGATTATTCTCATGATTATAAAAATAATATCACTGCCAGCATCCAAATAGGAGTGCAAACTGAATTAAACGAAACTGAAAAAGCAGTAATTGGACGAGGCGGTAAAACAATAGCTTTAATGAATATAAAACGTGGTCAGGGCTGTGAATGTGGATGTAAAGATATTGCAATTGATAATGACCATGGTGAGACTTTCTGTCCTCGTTGTGGGTTGATTTTAGATACTTCCATATCTGATGAATTCCTGGAGGCAATAATATGACTGTGCCTAGATGGGGAGTTCACCAGGGAATTAAATTTTCTCCAAGGCGTAGTGTTTTAAAGGTTTGTCCTATATGTAAAGAATTCTTTTTGCAGAGTTCAAGGGGAAATAAGAGCTATTGTGATGAATTATGCTCTGTTAAAGCTAGACAGTTTAAAATGAAATTAATTAATCAAAAAATTATTCGAAATAGAGATAAATCAGAGCATGCTGATTATATGATGAGATATAGGGAAAATAATGTATCAAATAAGGTTATATCTAAAGGAACTTATATTCCTCCATCTGTACCTGTAGATAATAATGGTAATCCAGATTATGTTAAATATCATGAATTGTTGAGTGTTGATAAACGACGATTTGGTTTGAGTTCACCACATTAGATGACAACCACATCTTATAATTGAAGAGGATAGTTTTCTGGAGGCGGTTCTATCTTCTCCAAAAAGTTTTTTTATTTAATCGTCGTCGTATAAAAAACCACCTTATCTTGCCTTAAATTACGAGCATTGATTTACTCAATGACTAAAAAACATAACAGAAAGTTATGGTTTTAATTGTTTTATGATAAGGCCCACTTTGTGGGCTTTTAATATTAAAAATAATAAAATAAAAATTTAAGATGTTTGAGTAGTATAATTCCACTCCCAGTCCCAACCAAAACCATATCTATCTTCATATCTATTTACAACAGCATATGTGCTGCTTGATTTTTTGAATGGTGCTTTGGCAGTGACGTTAATTATATTTGTACCATTTTTTAGGTTTACAACTTTATAGAAGTTCCCATTTGTATCTACAGTTGCAGGCTCTCCATTAATTGTGACTGTGGAGTAAGGTTCTGCTGTTCCTGTTTGATTTAATGTAGTTACATTGGCATTAACTAAGTTGGGTCCTTTGGTTAATTTTATATTTGTTGGTCCAATTCCAAATGTATAGGAAGCAATAATTAAAATTGCTATAAGTCCTCCTGCAAGTATTACATTTTTTATCAAGTTTTATCCTCCCTAATACTGATCAGTATCACTTACTACATTCACAAACAACTTTAAAAACATTTCCATTTTTTTTTACAAGTCTAGATGCAGCTACGCCAAAATCATATATTATGCTCTAAAATTTTACAAAAATCTATTTAAAGCCTGCTTATGGGCTATTTTTTCTTATTCTCATAAAAGTTTTTAGTTTATGGGTTTCACAACCAAATTGTGAAGTGAAAAAGAACCGTATATAGTTTATTTATATAAAGGAGGAATTATATGGACAATGATGTAATAAAAGACAGATTTACAACATTAATTCTGTTGTTTATAACAATACTAACTACTATATCAGCATTCATTCCAAAGATACAGGAAGCTTTACTATCTCTACCTGATGAATACAAACTTCCTGCATTAATAGTAGCTTTAATAGTAGTTGCAATAGTGGGAGTATTTACATTTAGAACTTCTGAACAGAGAAGTCAGAATGCTTATGACCAGGGTTTATATGAGCCTGTTCCACCAGATACAAGCAGTGCATCTGATACAGCTGATACTGGGAATACTCAAGATTTAGAATAAAATTATTTTTTTTTATATTTTTAAAGTGGTGGTAGGGATGGAGACCATAGAAATAATATTAGCAATAGTAGCGCCGCTGATAGCTTTATTTATATTCTTAGCAACACTTATGCTTAATTTAGTGCAGCGAATGAGTAATTTAGAGACTAATGTTAAGTTTATGCTTAAATGGATAGCTGCACTTAATGGTGAAATGAGAAATGATAAAGATTTTGAAAAATTTTTAGAAAAATTAAAAGAAGTTGCCAAAGACAAAGGATTATAATTTTTATTTATTCTATTAATTGTTTGGAGGTATAGATCGGCCCTATACCTCCTTTTAATCATAGAAACCACTACATTTAAATTGATAGTGGGAGAGCATGTGATAAGTATGGCCGAATTTATAAAAATAGAAGATTTAAAACCACATCCAGAAAATCCAAGAGAACATACAGAAGAACAAATACAAAAAATCGCTAAAAGCATCCATGAGTTAGATTGGGGACGACCAATAATCATCAGTAAAGATAATTACATTCTTGCAGGAGAAGGAGCATATCTAGCAGCCAAAAATGTACTAAAATATAAAGAAGTTCCATTTAGACGAATGAAACATATGCATGACAGCCCTGAAGCTATTGCATATATGCTTGCTGATAATAAATTGAATGAAGAATCAGATTGGAACTATGGAAAACTCCAAAATATAAAAAATGAACTTGGACTCTTAGGATTCGATGCTAGTTTAACTGGTTTTAATGAAATTGAATTACAGGAAATTGATACAAAACTAGATGCGAATAAAACTGAAGTTAAAGATGATGATTTTAATCCAGATGAAGAAATGGAATCCATTTGTAAATTAGGAGATATCTGGAAATTAGGTGAACATCGTTTAATGTGCGGAGATAGTGTTGTTGATAAAAATAAACTGATAGATGGCGCTGAAATAAATCTTTTATTAACAGATCCTCCTTATGGAATAGATGTTGTTAAATCTAATCAAATAGGAGGTGGAGGTCTTTTAGGATTTAAAAGAGATGAAATATTAGGTAAAATTGGAGGGGGAGGGATTGTAGCTCCTCGTAAATATAAACCTGTATTAAATGATGATAAACCATTTGATCCTTCATTTTTAATAGATCTTGAATTGCCTTCTATAATATTTGGAGCTAATAATTTTGCTTCTAAACTTCCAGATAACAGTCAATGGTTAGTATGGGACAAGAAAATGGAAGAAAATTATAAAAACACTTTTTCAGATGTGGAACTAGCATGGACTAATTTTAAAGGTACAATATGTAAAATTTACCGGCATTTATGGGCGGGTTTAATCAGGAAAGGAGATAGAAAAACAGAACTTCATGAAAGGGTTCATCCAACACAGAAACCCGTTGGAATGCTTGGTGAAATATTAAAAGATTACTCCAAAAAGAATGATAAAATATTAGATTTGTTTGGAGGCTCAGGTTCAACATTAATAGCCTGTGAACAATTAGATAGAGTCTGTTATATGATGGAATTAGATCCTCATTACTGTGATATTATCATTAATCGTTGGGAGGACTTCACAGGCAAAACAGCAATCAAAATAACCTAAAAAATTCAACAGTGACCTTCCATGAAAGAAACACAAAAACACAAAGATGCCTTTGAACATTTTTACATTAAACTCAATGAAGGAATGTCAGTTACTGACAGCATTTTGTCAGTTGCTGAAAAGTTTAAGGTCACTGATAGAACTGCATGGCGCTGGTATAAAAAGCTTGATTGGGAATCTAAAAGAACTGTTAGGGATGTAGATATTCAGACTGGTGTTGAAGAGAAGACTAATACGACTATTATTGATAATAAGGCTAAGTATCTGGGTATTGTTCATTTTAGTTTGAATAAGTATGTTGAAGATGTTAATGCGGGTAAAAGGGATCCTATTCCTATTGAAAATAGTAAGGATTTGGAGCGTTTGATTAAAACTGGGTTACTGATCCAAAATCAACCTACTGACATACAAAAACATTCTGGCACTATAAAACATGAACCTATTGATGAGTTTAACAGGATCATGGATAAAGCATTGGAAAAGTTAGATGAACCTGCACAAGATGACAATTAAGGAGGGTCTGTTTTGGCAGATCTAAACCTTGGATCTATTACCCAATATGACCGTGACATGCTCCAACTCACATTAATTGATAACCCCTATATCCCTGATAAAATCAAAAAAGGAATTTTAGGTTATCCTCAACAGTTGAAAAGTCTTATTTATCTTAATCGACCCATACTCAATGATTATCACCGTATACTTTTAGGTGGAGAAGCATATGGAGGAAAAACTTTATTTGGAGCTGCTTTATCCTTAAGATTTATGCATATTAAAGGATTTAAAGGATTAAACACTCGTAAAAATTATGATGATTTAACAGAGGAAAGTGTTGATAGTATTTGGGGGTATATTGGACTATGGAATGGAGAATTAGTTGAGCAATATGGAAATGAAAGAAAACTTAAAATTAAACTTAATCCTCCACGAATAAAAAGTAAGGAAGGCGGATTATTGTCTTTTAGGGCATTTGACAATATTACCAAAAAGGAAAAGACACGAAGTAAAAGTTACCAACAAATACAAAATGATGAAGCCCCTGAACTTGATAAACAAATATTAACATTTCAAGGAAGAAGTTTACGACAACAAGCAGAATCACGATTTCCTAAAGCAATAATAAACTATGGAAATCCCCAATATGACCTTAAAACATTCACACTTAATGAGAGCAGCCAGCGATTCCTCAATGAATATGTAGAAGGACAATATGTATATGTTCCTATGGGTTGGAGAACCAATCCTTACATTAAACAACTTGAATTTGAAGCCAGTTTAGAAGACCTGGATGAAATTGATAAGCAAAGCCAGAAAGAAGGTAACTGGAATTATACTCCATCTATAGGAGATTTAATTGATAAAGAAACAATTAAAAAACAGGTATTGCCTTATGATAAACAACTACAAAAAATAAACATCATTTATAATGTATTAAGTATTGATTTAGCAGGAGAAGGCCAAGATAAAACCGCAATAACCAATTATTTATATCTAGAGAATGGTTGGGGATTCATAGAAGACATTTATCAAACTGTAAGCCCCTATCCTGAAGAACAAATTTACCGTTTTATCGAATCAAAAATAGATGCTGGATTCCAGCCAAACTATATTTTACTTGAACAGGAAGGTGGAAGTAGAGTTTATTCTGACCGTCATTGGGAAGATGAATTATCCTCCCTTGAAATTAAATTGTATCCTATATTTCCAAAGGGAAGCAAGTATAACCGAGCAAGGCCAATGGTTCGTGAAATGAACCAGCATCAAATTAAGATTAACAAATCATTAGAAACTAAGATTTATAAAGAATCTAAAAAAGAAGAAACTTATTTTGATTTATTAACTACTGAATTATTGAATTTAGAACCTATAATGAAACAAAGTCCTAACCTGATTGATTGTTTAAGTCTTGCAAGAAATTTCATAGTTGATGATGTGTTGCAGGTAGGTTCTAGAAAAGCCAAAATTTATGTTTAAATGAGGATTTTATTATGTCAAACACCCCTTATGCATTTGCTCTTGACGATGGGCGCGTAGTCGCTAAATCAGTATTAGATAAATTTGCAGTTAAAAGTGAAGATGATGTTGATTTTAAAGAAGATATATTTGCCACTAAAGTTGCAAGTGATGAAGATGTTCCATCAGGCCAAATAAGAGAAGGTCAAAATAGTTATGGAAGGTATGGATTAATAAGGCCACCATATCCCCCAAAGATGCTTACAGGTCTTAAAGATATAAATACATATCTTAGATCCTCAATTAAAACAAAAGGGAATGATATTGGAGGGTTGGGTGTTGAAGTTATCCCAATAGGAGATAATGAAAATCGGGACCCTAATGAAAAAAAGTTACTTGAAGAGTTTCTTAAACGATGCCACCCTACACCGGAGGACATGTTTAGACGTGCTGCATTGGATGAAATAGATGTTGGTTGGCTGGGAATTGAATTAGTAAGAACTGGAAACTTACAAACTGGAGAACCCCAAAGATTGGAACATATCCCTAGTCACACGTTCAGAATCCATAGAGATGGAAATAGGTTCATGCAAACATGGGATGGACTAAATAAAACATGGTTCAAACTTATAGGAAATTATAGAAGCGTAAAGGATGGCAATGATAAAGATATTGATAAAAAAACAGGGGACGAACATGAATTTAAATCGTTACCTGGAGGAGATAATGGTCAATGGGCCCATGAATTAATTTATGATATTGAATATTCATCAGGGACCACTTATTATGGAGTTCCAGATAGTATTCCAGCAATACCAACAATATTGGGAGATAGAGCGGCCGTTAGTTATAATTTAGAATTCTTTAAAAACAATGCTACTCCTCGTTATGCTATTTACGTTACTGGTTATTTTGATGATAAACCTGAAACTGATGCTGAAGGCAATCCAACAGGTAAAACAGTAATGCAAAGTGCAATGGAAGCCAGATTTAGAGAAGTAATTGAGAATCCTCATGGTAATTTAGTCTTTATGATTCCTACAAGTCCTGTGTTAAAAGGAGAAGTGGTACCTGAAGTAAAAATTGAATTTGTACCATTAGATATACAAGTTAAAGATAGTCAATTCCGTTTATATCGTATGGAAGCGAGAGGAGAAGTATTATCAAGTCAAAGGATGGATCCATTTAGAGCAGGAATAGTTGATATAAACTATGGATCTGGGGGAGGAAACACTGTATCAAACAATACACGAATCAATTATAAAGAAACTACTGTATTACCTCCACAAAGACGAATAGAAGCATTAATAAATAAGTTTGTTGTTTGGGCAGATAAACCTAAAGGGTTTGGTATTAAAGACTGGGCCATAAAACTTGTAGAGATTGATGCTTCAGATAAAGACGCTGAAGTGAGTAGAGATCAAAAGGATTTTTCCATGGGAGCAATAAGTCCTAATGAAATTAGAGAGAAGAGAGGGCTTAAAGTAGTAGATCATCCTGCAATGAATGCTTATTATGTAAATGGAAATCCTGTTACTTTAGAACAATCTCAAACTGTAGATCCTGATGCTGCAGCTAAAATAATTGAAGATATTGCAACCAAACTGGATGAAGAACAGAAAGGTTTGGGAGACGCTATAAGAGGTCTTATCTATGGATCCAAAAAAAGTGGCAAATATTCTTCATGAAGGCGCTGCAAAACTGAAAGCCCTAAATAATCCTAATAAATATTATGATTATTCTATAAGTTATTCAGTAAAAGCAGAACCTACTTTTGAGCCTAATTCTAACCTTGGTGAAGGTGAAGCATCAACTGATGAGATGGATTATAGATCTGCATTGATTGCAGCACTTGCTTTTATTTATCCTGGAATAGTGAAAATAGTCAAAGATAAAACATTGACAACTGATGAAAAGATTAACCAAATCAACGTGACTATTGATGGATTTACAAGAGAAGCTGAATCTGAAGTAAAAACACATACTCAGAATATATGGAGTAAGGCAAATGCTGAAGCTAATAAGAATTTGAAAAATATTGATTCTAATTATAAGCCTGCAAAGCCTGATAAAGCGGGGCTTGAAGCTATTCAAAATCAGCAAATACAAAATATCAATAATGTTGCAAACACACTTAAAGGACGTTTAGCCCAGGGATTACTTACAGGAGATATAGATAAAGCTGTAAGACCTGATTTAGAACCCGATATTAGTTATATTGATAATGCATTTTATGAAGCCCAAAATAGATTAGATTCTACTGGTTATGATGGGTGGGATAAAGTGAATGAAGCAGGATTATTAGGCGCTTATATGCTTGGTAATGCCGTACTCGGCGCTTTAGTTGCTGATTGGATTGATATGAAAGATGACAGTGTATGTGCTGATTGTAAAGCTAAAGTTAAGAATGGGCCTTATCCTGTTATGAATTGGCCTAAGAAGCCTCATTTTGGTTGTAGATGTGGAATGGGAGTTCCTTATTTATTAAGTTCAACTACTGGAGTAACTGTTTAATTTTTAATTTTCATTTTTGGTATTTTGCTACCCTATGAAGCGTTTAAACTACGCTGAGGTTTTCCTACTCATGAACAAACTTAAATTAATTTTAGGAGGTGAAACAATCTCAATTCTAAAAAACAAAGTCAATTCGAACCAAAAAGTAGATACATACATGCAAGAAGGGAGCTATGAATACAAAATAGACCAGGTTAGATCTGCAGTAAATATCAGTTTAGCAGAATCTGATAATCCTTACGGTGACAGAATGTGGCCTGTAAGAACTTATCCAGATGTTGCATTCTTTGAAGATTGGAAGACTGACAAATATTACCAGGTCCCTTATACTCTAAGCGATGATGGAACAGTAACATTAGGTGAAATAAAAGAAGCCCAGAGAGAAGAAAGTTTCAGTGTGAAATTCGCGTATCCACAGGGAAGCTATGAAGAACTTAAAGACAGTCTTAGAACTGCAATAAGAGACGGTTTAGACAGCACTTATTATGTTAGTGTAAGAGCTACTTATCCAGATCATGTTGTTGCAAGTATTGCAAGAGAGGACCCAATAACATACGCTTATCAAGATTTAGGACTATTTGATATATCCTACACAATAGATAACTTAGGAAAAATAACATTAGGTACCGATATAACACAGGTTCAAGAAGTTAAAACATTTGAAGCCGTTAAAGTAGGACAATTCGTAGGTAAAGATGATGCCAAAAGACTAGTAACAGGACCAGTTGAATTACCCGGCTGTCCAGATTGTGACTATGCAGCTGGAGAAAAAATAAGATCCGCTGAAGAAGTTGAAGGATTCTGTCACTCATTCAATGATTTCAGAATATCAGATGAAATGCACTTATTTGGAGCTACAGGTAATAAAATTGGTTATGCTGTCGAGAATTGGACTTTAAAAGAAGAGATAACTACAAAAAATATTAAAGGTGAAGATGTCACCTTGCCTGCCGGTACCTGGATGGCTACCGTTAAGGTTGAAGATGATGATACCTGGAATAAAATCCAGAATGGAACTTATCAGGGTTTCAGCGCTACTTATTTATCTGCTACAGATGCTCAGAAATTAAAAGACACATTACGCGCAAATAAAAGCGCTGATTGTGGAACTGCTATTTTGGCCAGTGCTAAGTCAAGAACGTTGATTAAGGATTTAGTAGATCCTACACCTGTAACTATTTCTATTGTAACCACTCCTTGCGTTCCAAATGCTATTTTTCAATCTGTTAAATCATGTCCTGTTAAGAATAAACAGAATAGTTCAATTAAAGCAGGAAGACAGTTAAGCGATTCTAATTATGGTAAATTACAATCTGTTTTAGATTTAATTAAGAAAGTCGAAGAAGGCGCCAAAGAATTATTAAACATTGGTGATTCTGAAAGAGAGGATCCACTAAATAGTAGTGGAACTGTTATTGATGCGAATAAATCACTCAAAGAGGTGGAAGACATGGATGAGAAAGAATTAAGAGGAATTATAAGCGATGAAGTTGGAAAATCCAACAAAGAAATTAAAGAGGATATAGAAGCCATAAAATCAAAAATTGCTGATAAAAAAGATCCCGACGGCGAAACTGCAATCAAATGTACTGCATGTAACCATGAACTTGAAGAATCAAACAAGTTCTGCCCAGCATGTGGTGATGAAATTAAAGCTGAAGAAAGCACTAAATCAGCAAATAAAATTGAAGAAAATCCTGTCATTAAAAAAATGATGGATACTCAAAATCAAATAGTTAAAGTCCTTGGAATCGAACCAAAATCTGATAAGATAGAAGGTCAGGAAGAACTTGAAGAAAAAGGAGCATCTAAAAACTCAGATGCAGCATTTTATGAAGCAGCCGGACTTAAAATGAACGGCAGACCATTAGAAAACAAATAATGAGGTGATTAAGTATGGCAGCAGCAGCAAATGATTTATACAATCTTATGATGTCAAACGGCAGTTTTAAAATTGTCGATGTAGCAACATTGGGTGATGGGATACTCCCAGTTGAAAAATTAGGACAATTTATTAGAGTTGTAAGGGAAAATAGCCCAGTATTAGGAGAAGCAAGCTATAAAAAAATAAATGGAAGTTCCCTTGCAATTTCAAGGGTAGATATGGCTAATGGTATTCTCACCCCTGGTAGAGACGCATCTGGAGCTAAAAGGGCCGTACCTGATGCAGACCAGGCAAGTGCAGACGTACACACAAACAGCCTCGTACCTAAAGAACTTATCGCAGAACTCATAATTGATTATGATACATTAGATTTCAACTTAGAACAGGATGCATTTGAAACAACTCTTATGGAACTATTTGGTAGTGCAGCACATGAAGATCTTGAAAGATACTTCTGGTTTGCAGACAGTTCAATAACATGGGGGGCAGAATCAACTAAAGCCCAGAAATTACTTTCTATAAATGATGGATGGCTTAAAACAGCCGGAAATAAAATATATGGGCTTCCAACTGATGGACAGACAAACAATGATTTCGACCCAAACCCTGAACAGGACATGTGGCCAATTCCACTATTTAAAGCACTTTATAATGCAGTTCCTAACAAGTACATAGCAGGAAAACAGAAAAGACAAAACTTCAGATTATATGTAACTTCTGAAGTTGAAGAAGCTTACTCTGATATTGTAGCTGCAAGACCTACCCTTGCAGGGGATAACGCATTACTTGGTAAAGATGTTTTAACATGGAAAAGCATTCCTGTTGTGGATATTGCTTCATTTGAAGATGAGACTTATACTGATCTTGTCGGAACTCCAGCAGTATTAACAAAACCTGCAAACATGTATTGGGGAACTAAAAGGGACATAATGGTAGAAAACCAGAAAATCATCAAGATGAGGCAGTTAGATAACGTATTATCCATGAGTGGAGACTGTACTTACGAAGATGAAAATGCTACAGCTGTAGCTTACCTTGATAAGGAAAAACCCGCCTCTTAAATGAGGATTTTTTTAATTCTTTTTTAAATGGAGGTGAAAACTATGGCATTACCTAAATGGGAACAAATAGCATTTAGTCGTAAAGGCCCCTTAATGGCACTTTATGATATGATTAAACAAGTAGCTGCAGGAGATATGGAAGCTGGATCAGTTCAAACAGATGATGTTGCAAATGGTGCGATTACAGAACCTAAACTCGCAACAGGTGCAGTAACCAGTGGGAAAATGGCAGACGGTTCAGCATCTGCAGCAAAACTAAGGGGGGATATAAAATCCTATGAATCAGCAGGGATAACAATTGAGGCGCTTACAAGTGCAATAGCAGACCCTGCAACATTACCTGAATCATTTACTGCAAGGGTAATTGATTCATCAGACAGTGATGCAATATATTTAGTGAATGTTAAAGAAGGAGCTTTCTATTTATCTGCAGAATTTACTGCCGCTGTTGCATCTGGGGGATAAATAACTTTTTATTCCTTTTTTTAGATTTTTGGAGGTCTAATTATGACAGATGAATGCGACGAAGTAAGAGGAATGGAAAGATGGGTTTGTAAGATTAAACAATGCGTATCTGTTGTTAATAATGTTTTTGGGTTAAATGTTTTTGTGAGAAATGATGCAGAAAATCCTGCAAACTCAACAATACTTTCAGGAGAGAATCATATTGGTGAAGTTGGAACAAACACTAAAATTTTAAGAATGAATCCAACAATACAAACATCTCTTTATACATCTGGAAAAGTTATAGGCGGATTAATCACTTTAAATGGAGCTACACGTAAGAATGGAGGAACAGGATTAATTTCTAATCTTGTTGCAAGGATAGCATCAAGTACTGTTTATCCTGCATTGGAGATTACTTTATTTTCAGAAAATCCCACCTCTTCGACTTTTGGAGATAATCAAGTATTTGCTTTAGCAGATGCAGATATTGGAAAAGCTGTCGCTGTTTTTAATATAAATAAATCTGATTATATTCTGACTGGTGGAAAATATAGAGCTAAAAGTAGTGATTCGTATCAAGGTGTTGAATCAAAATCAGATAGTCAGAATATCTATGCGGTGATTGTTGCTAAAGAAGATGTAACATTCCCATCGGACCATGCCCTGTTTATAAAGATGGATAATTTGAGGGATTAAAGTTGTTCGGTAGTTGTAGAGCCTTGCTTAATAAAGTTATGAAAGGGGTTCCATTAACTTTTAGTCGTGGAAGTGTTGCTTATAACAATGGTGTTTCTGTACCTGCGAATATTCCTAGATTTCAAACAGTAGATGGAAAAAGAGGTATTTTGATAGAAGAAGGAACAACAAACTTACATACTAGTGCAATGAGTACATGTAGTTCTATCGCAGGTATGACAACCTATGGTACTGGTACGAATCTAAGTGTATCAAATACAGTATATAAAGGAGATATAACAACATCAT
Organism: Methanobacterium sp.; assembly: GCF_038562635.1. Lineage (NCBI taxonomy): Archaea > Methanobacteriati > Methanobacteriota > Methanobacteria > Methanobacteriales > Methanobacteriaceae > Methanobacterium > Methanobacterium sp. The sequence continues at coordinate 533,778 of NZ_JBCFBO010000001.1, forward strand.
GGAAAGTAATAACTCAGGGAAATCAAATTATTGAAGGAATTTATGCTGCTCCAATCACAGTAACATCAAATCAAAATTATACCAAATCTATATATATATTAGCTCCAAATGGTGCTAAAATGATTCTTAATGTAATGGAAGGGGATTGGAGTGGACAATCAAATATAAATTTTGTTGGTACTGGGGATTGGCAAAGAATACAATTGTCCCGAATGAATACAACATCAACAATAAGATTTAGTGTTTATACTAGAGAGGTAGCTCAAGCAATTACTTTTTATGTTGCAATGTGCCAGTTAGAAAACAAAGCATATGCTACAAGTTGGACACTTGGAGGAACTACTAGACAACCAGAAACATTAACATTATCTAACTCTATTGTAAACCCAAATGAAGGGACTATTGAAATAGAAAATTATGTGAATAATTATGTTTTAACATGCCCCACAGGAACTACAACAAGATTATACATGTTAACAATTCCTATGGATAATAATGGGTATATCATAATGAGGTTAGGAAGTTATGGGGGAAATAGGGTATTTATGGTGGCTTTTTATGATGGTAATGGCGTAAATCAAACACACACGTTAAATATACCCTATACACATTCTTTAAATGTAGGGATGCATAAATTTGCTGTAAAATGGAAATTAAATGGAACTACACTTAATTCAACTACATATATTGATGGAATAGCAGTATCAACAGGATCGGTGGATGGATGGAACCCACAAATGAAAAATAAATTGAATATAACATTAGGAACAGATACATCTGGAGCTTACTTAAATTCAATGTTCAGAAATATTTGTTTTTCTAAAAAAGGAGATAGAACTGATACAGAAATAGCAGGAAGAGCAAATACAAACACTTATCCAATTGACAATCAAGTTACAGCTTTTGCACTCTTAGAAAATGATATTAGAGGGGTTGCATCTGTATGATAATAATACAATCAGAAATCAACCCAAACCAACTAATAATCAGATTTACAAGTGAAGAACAGCAAAACAGTTTATATACAAGTACATTGAATCAATTAAAAACAGTATATCCGGACATAACAGAAAATGGGACAGATATTATTATAGATAACATTATAAACATAGGCCAAACAGTAGATTCAATCAGAGAACTGTTTTGTGGCGATGTATTGTTTGAATATGACAATGAATGCAATCAACTACCCAAAGACCTCTCAAATAATCCTCAGTTTATCCTCGGAGCTACAGATGATGTAGATCCAATTCAGGAAGATATCTAATTTTTAATTAATTTTTAAAGGTGATTAAATTGACATATGCAGATATTTCAGCAGTTTTAAACCTTACAAAAGAAGTTAAAACAGGAATGCATAACGATGAAGCATATGATGCACTACAGGCCAAAGCCATTGATTACGCGGACAAGAAAATAAATAACAAGCTAAAAAAGAACAGCGTACAAATACCAACAACCACAGAGATAGAAGATCTAAAATCAAAATTAACAAGTGAAGACGAATCAATAAAAAAAGAAGCAGAAAAAGACCCATTAACAAGCATATTTGAAGCAGGTAACTTATACGCGGCAGCATTCATATTTACAACTTATTACAGTTCAAGTGATACAATAAGCCCCACATCAAAATCATATCAAACAGATGCAGATGAATTTGTAGATGGATATATTGATGAATATCTTCAAAATAACCAAGAATCCCATGCAGGGATACAAATCGGAATCTTCACAATAAATTGTCACACAGGTGAAGATGATGAGCTCGATTAAAATAGGCAAAAAGAAAGATGAAGTAACCCCCGATATTAACAATAAATTAAAGGCATTACCTAAAAAATCATCCGATATGGTCGATGATGTTTCAAATATATTTTTAGAGGCGCTTAAACCAGATACACCTCAAGGTAAAACTAAAGAACTTTTTTCTAAGACTACTATAAGTATTGAATCTTTTTTAGCGCGTTATGTTTACAGTGAAGCTGGACATTGGAAATGGTTAATCCCTGGACATAAAGTGTATGGCCCTATTTTTTCAAAGAAACAAAGGAGATGGTGGTTTTGGTATTTACATAATGTTTTAGGTGGAAGCTATAAGCGTAAAACTAAAGGTAAAACAGCAGAAAATGATTATCCTTTAAAGTCATTTAACAGGTCTCAACCTTCAGTTGAAAATAGAGTAAATAAGTTTTTAGAAGATTTGAGGAATTAACATGTATGGATATAAAAAAGTAATTTTAAAAATGCAAGAAAAATTGAGATTACTTACAGATCCTGAGGATGAATCTGAAAATCCAGAACCTATTTTTGGAGATAATGTTGATTTCGGCCAGGAAGAATTAACTGGAATGTATGGAAGTCCGGCTAAAGCAATAATCCTTTTTGCAGATACAGACAAGATAGGTTCACAGGGAATGCGCGGACAGTCTAAACAGGCCCAAATAACTGGAACTGTAATTACTTTAATTCCAGGAGATAATAGTGCTGCAGCTTTAGAATGTCTTCAATATAGTGATATAGTTGAAGATTTCTTAGAGAATGAAAATTGTTTAGATATTCCAGGATGTATGGTCGAGGTCCCAAATTCTGGAACTCAAAACTGGCGTGTTGTGGATATATCGGGTAATCCTAAAGGTAGTAATAAGCCTAATAAGGCAACTGCAGCATCTACTCAATTTATAATTACTAAAACAAAGGAACCACAATTTTAAGGTGAATATATGTCTAATTTTGAAAATCAAGTATTAAATAAGATATATGGAAGGACTGAAGAATTAACTAATATTAAACCTAAAGATATTGAGTGGAAAGGCTTTGAGTATAATTGTATATATGGAGTTATAACCTCTGGAAGAAATATGAGTTTTTCTAATTGGGATAAACCTTCTTTATCAAAGGCTCCAGATGATATTATTTTCTTAGAATCAAATGGAGATGATCCGATATGTATAATGGATTATAAGGGATTATTATTCCAGCATTACAAATATAAACCCAGTGAAGTAGGGATTATTTTAACTAATATTTAAATTCTTTTTTACAGTTATTTTTAAAACTCATTAGCGAACGCTCTAATTAAAGTTTGGAGGTGTAAAAATCCCCGATAAAGTTGATATATCTAAAACAGCTTTGAATAAAGAAATAAACCGATATATAAAAAATAAAGATTTTAAAACAGCAGAAAATTTAGTCAAAAATTTAGGTCCTCTTATTGAAGGATTTGACATGAATAAAGCATTTGAAAAAATAAATGAAGCTAAAAAATGAGGTGATTAGATGGGAGAAGCCGTTAAAAATGTAGAACAAATACTTGCTTTAAAAGGTAAAAATTTAGGATTAATAATAGGTTATCCGGATGAAAATGACTACGGAGTAGAAGCTGCAATTACAATAGATGGGACAAATAAAGACTGTTTAATGCCAAATACTCATGTAATATTTCCGAAGGGATGCGTTTCAATAGTACCTCGACCTGAAGATATAACTGTTTATCTAAAGAAAGGTGAAGTGTATACAGAAGCAGAGGTTGCTTCAATAAGCTTAGCACCAAATACATTGACCGGTAGACAAGAATATATGAAAGTAACTCTTACAACTGCCCCAAGTACAGAAACAGCAGATAAAGTTTATATTAAATGTGTAAGGCAGTTAGAACCTTACATACAGCAATCACTTAAAGTAGAGCCAAAACAGGATAGTTCCGAACAGTCTCAACTTAGAAGTGAAATTAAACATACAACATTCGATGCAATGTCTGTTACAGTAAGCCAGGATGAACTTTTAGGAGATACGGATTTACTTGAATTACTGTTCTTTGATGAATACACAGGAGTAGAAACTGTTCCTGATGATGTAACTGTTAAACAGATGACATCAGAACCTAAAGTAATTTATGCATATATCCCTATCGAGAAAGGTGGAGAAATAGAATCATTTATGTTCTTCCCAGAAACACGTGCTGCCTGTAAAACATTAATAGATGCAAAAACAGGCGACGATGTTGGGTTCTCGATGGAAATGTCTGTAGATAAGCTTCCATTAATTGTAAGGCCAAAAGCTGCAGCTTAAATATTTATTTTTTTATTTTTTTATTTTTGACTGAAATATTTTTAAAGGAGAAATTAGACATGGAATTAGAATTTAATGAACCTGTAACCTTTGATGCTCCAAATATAGAAGGTAAACAAATTAGATATGTAGTATTGCCAATGCAAGTCGAATATATACCAAAATTATTAGAATTCGTTGATTTAGAACAAGCTAAAAAAGAATATGAAAACAAGTTAAAATCTGAAGCTAATAAAGCTCAAGTTAAAAATAGCAAATCACGAAAAGGCATAGAAAAAGAAGAAGTAGAAATAAAGCCTTTTGAATTCGATGAAAAAATAGGGGAATTAGTTAGATTTATCATAGATAAAGCAGTTAAAAGCGTTGAAACTAATGATGTACTCCCTGATTATAACCGAAAACCTACTGTCGTTATGCAGCTTGTAAATAAAATTATAGAACTTACAGGTATTGCAGATGGAGAAGGGGATGGTACCCCTTTGAATATACCAAAGACGACATCTTAAGAATGATTAAAGCAGGAGTTTATTTTTTAGAAAGTAAAACTAGTAAATCTGAAAAAGAAATACTTGAGATGTATTATCCTGACTTTAAAGATAGGCTTGATTATTACGGAGATCCTGAAGAATATATTAAAATCAAAATGGATGAAGAAGCCGTTAAGGACAAAATAGAAGACATTAAAGACAAAATGAATAAATTCAAAAGATAAATCAGAATATTCTGATTTATCAATTCCTTTTTAAGTAGAAGGCATAACTTTTTTTGGATTAACAAATTCAGAAATAATTCTACCAATTACTAATCCCGGTATTAAAAGGATCATAATTACAAGAGGGGCAATCAATATAAAGGAAATTATTCCTTCTGTAAAAAGGATAAATAATCCAACAGGGAGCCCTATAATTGCAGCTATCCATATACTATGTTTTAAAGATTTTTCAAAACCAATATATTGCCTTTTCCAACCGATATACATACCTACAAGGCCCATAATGATCCATCCAAAATAGCCTAAATTCAGTAAAAACGTGATTACTAACCCTATTATTGAGAATATTGTTCCAATTATAACTATTTTATTTCTTTCCCACATTATATCCTTTTCATTCATAATATCCCCCTATGTTAATTTTAATTCTATTTATTCATACTATTTATTTTTTCTGCATTAATTTTTAAGGAGTATCCAATATGGCAACAACTAAAGAATATGGTATCCTAGTTACTGGAGATATAAATGACATACAAGCTAAATTGAATACCCTTGTAGGAGATATTAGCAAAATACCGGATAAAGTAATTGAATTAACAGCTAATGTCAATGATAAACCAGTAAAAGAATTAGATACCGAATTGGACTCACTGGATGGGCGAGTAGTTAAAACAGATGTTAATGCAGATATATCTGATGCAGAAACTGACGTTAAAAAAGTCATAGAAGATGTAAAAGGAATACCTGATAAAAAAACTGTTAAAATAGATGCCGATGGATCTGAAGCAGAAAGTGAAATAAACAATTTAAAGGACATGTTAGATGACCTTAAACAAACAGCATTAGAATTTGCAACCGGAACCGCCGCAATAGCTGGAATCTCGGGACTATCAGAACAGGATACAGAAGTATCCAATATGAAAAAAAGTACATCTAGCCTGTCTAAAGAGATGGAAGATGTTGCAAATCAAGTGTATAAGGTTACTAGTGCCGATTGGTCAACAATAACAGAAGCTGTTCGATATGTAGTAGGTCAAATGGGTTTAAGTGGTGCTGCCGCTGTAAACATGACTAAAGAAATGATTAATTTTCAGAAAGCGTTCCCATGGACTGATACATACTCTTTAGCAAGGGCAATAAGTTCAGTAATGAAAAATATGGGAGTAGATGCTCAAACAGCATTTAATTTAATTTCCCTGGCAATGCAAAAAACCCAGGATCCTGGTCAGGATTTATTAGATACATTTTGGGAATATTCAAATCAATTTGCACGTATGGGGTGGAGCGCTCAAGAGTTCACAAATTATCTTATAGAAGGATTACAAGAAGGAGCATTCAATTCGGACAAATTAGGAGACGCATTTAAAGAATTAACAATCCGTGTAACTGAAAATAGATCGGGATTTATAGCAATCGCTAAGCAGATGGGATTCACTGAAGCACAGGCAAATAGTTTAGCTGATGCAATAGCAAAAGGTGGGCCGGCTGCTAAAGATGCAGTAAACCAAATAAATTCTAAATTTAGTACTTTACCTCAATCATTACAGGATCAACTTGGACCTAGTTTGTATGGTTCAATGTATGAAGATCTTAGAAAAACAATTCCAAACTCAATTAATAAAGCTCTTAATGAATCAGTAGACGATACAAATGCAGCTGCACAACAAGCAGGTGAAAAAGTAGGGAGTAACACTGGTCAGGGTGTTGCAGATGGATTTATACAGTTTTTAAGACAATTAGGGTTAGGTCCTTTTGTAGATGGATTAAGCGATGTTCTCCAGGAAGCCATATCGATTGTAATGGCCCTCATAATTGGAAAATTAATATTGTCATTACCTCAGATGTATACTATTTTTAAAAATGCAGGGACTAAAGTTTCTGATATAATTAGAACATGGGCATGGGGTTCTGATGCAGGAAATGCAAGCAGAGGATTATTTCAAGCAATAGAAGGAAATATAAAAGATACATCAATTTTGGGTAGAATTACATCCTTTGGAAGCAATGTCGTTGATAAAATAAGAGGATGGTCCATTTTTGGTGATGAAGCCGGTAAAGTCACAATAGACATGGTTGGAAGTGTTGAAGATGGTTTCAAAATGAAACCTTCTTTAATACAAAAAATCACTCAATTTGGATATGATGTGGTAGGAACAGTAACAAAAGTATTTTCATTTATCAAAATTCCATCCATAGATTTAGGTATTGCTAAATTATTTGGGGATCTGCCAATTTCAGGCATAGTAGCAATAGGAGCTAAAATTGCAGGAGCATTAGCTGTTGTTACAATGGGTTTAGATGCATTGTGGAACGCTAGTGATTATTATTCTGAAGGAATCGTTTCAAGTCTTTTAAAAATAACCGGAATAGAAGCATTACTTAATTTTGTAGGATTGGGAGATGGAGTTAAAAATTTTGAAGCATGGGCCGATGGAATAACTGGCTCATTACAACAACTTGTCGATAACCTCTTTGGAAGTGGTTTCGGCCAGATGGTTACTAATTTCGCTGAGGGAATACAAAATACTTTCCGTTCATCAATTGATCTTAGTAGTATTGGTGGATTTTTCAGTAGTTTAGTAGACCTTATAAAAGCACCATTTGTAGATATAGCCAATGAAGGACTTGCCCCATGGCTATTAAGAATTGGCGGTCAAATTTCTGATTATCTAGCACCAATAGGAGGAATGGTCCAACAACGATTAGCAGGCATTCCACAATGGATTGCCTCTGCTTTTAACATAGATTGGAATGCAATAGGTTACAATATAGGGAATGGAATTGGACAACTCACAGTATACTTTTTAGCAGGGTTATATACTCTTTTAAGCGCGTTATTTGCATTACCTGGTCAAGCATATACCTCTATTTTAAACCTTGGAACATGGATTTATAATGGACTTATTGCAATACCTGGTCAAATATACGCTGGATTAACTGGAATTTATAACCAATTCACATCCTTCTTAGGATGGTTAGCAGGATTACCTGGACAGGCCCAAAGTAGAATAAATAAAACTGGCGCAGATATGCAGGCAGGAATTAATGCAATTCCTGGAAGAGTACAGACAGGTCTATTATCAATATGGGGGCAATTTACATCATTCTTAGGATGGTTAGCAGGATTACCAGGTAAAGCTTATGCATATATCCTAAATATGGGACAGCAAATGTATGTGGGAATTGCAGCAATTCCAGGGCAGGTTTACAATGGTCTTTTAAATATTTGGAATCAGTTCACTAGTTTTATTGGATGGATTGCATCATTACCAACACAATTATATAATGCAATTGTCGCAGCATGGGACGGATTTGTTAAAGGAATCACAGATAAAATGCCAGAAATAACCTACTGGTTAGATAAAATACGTGGATTATTCCCACATTCGCCACCAAAATGGGGTCCTTTAGTTGATATAATGGATTGGGGAGGCAACATGGCTGATGCAATCCAGCAGGGAATAGATGAAAAGTTCCCAAATCTTGCAAGTAGTTTAGCAAACCAATTAACAAAATTACAGAATATCGGGTCCAATATCGATTTAGGCGGATCTTTAAATTTAAATACTATTTTAGGCAGCCTTGCAATACCTCAAGCAACCTTACAAAATATGTCAACACCTCAAACAACACAACAAGTTTCACTTCAATTTGGAGATATAAAACTCGAAATTAAAAATTTAGATTCAGAGACATCGAATGAAGAAGTAAAACAGAAAGCCCAAATCCTTGGAAAAGAATTATCAAGCACATTAAGCGATGAATTAAAAGACCAGATAACCAACAAAGGAATTTTAAAATAAACCGGTGATTTTATGGCATATGGAGATTGGGAAATAGACAACATTCCTTTAAATTTTAAAATTACGGCAGACTATTCAAACCAAAAGAATGGAAGCATTACACTTAATTGTCTTGCTTTAAAAGATAGTGAAGGAAATGATCCACGTGTTGAAATACAGCAGTTTAAAGATTTAGAATGTAATTCAATCTCCAACACTAAGCTCATAAATGGAGGTACACGGATATATCAAACTGGAGGTAAAATAGTAGCTATAACTGATGGTGTTGATACGTGGAATGGTGCTGTTGATTCCATTAAGTTTAAAGAAGATTCTTTAAGTGCTAAAGAGATTATTTTTGATATATTACTTCAAATTGAAATACCTGGTCCAAACCCTCCAAGGATTTACGAGGCCCCATATAATCAATACGAAAATATGGAGTATAATGAATTTACAGGCAGTTCATCTGATGCATATGTACCTCCAACACCTGGAACAGATCCTACAGATGGGAGTAGTTCAGATGGAGCTACAAAAATATCGGATAAAAGGTATAAAGTTACAAAATTTGCTAAAGCAGTTGGAGAAGTCGCTGGAGGATGTGAACATAATGTCGCATGGACTAATGAATCAGCTATTAAAGCAGCGGGGGGATTAGCACATGCCTATATGGATTCCTCTGGTGTAGGATGCACAAATGGATTATATGCTAGAAGTTTTGGTTTTAACATACCATTAGATGCAATAGTTAAAAGATTAACGGTTTATGTTAAATATGCCAACAATTCAAGAAGCAGAGCGCCTTACTATAATCAGGCAGTTCATACTGTCACTGTCACAGGACCTAATTTTTACACTACAAAAACAAGAGGATTTACTCAAGGAAGAACTCCTACAAATCTTGTTAAAGCCCCATTTGATAGTTTGTCTGGAGATATAAAATTTTCTGAATCACCACGAGTTTATAATGATCCATCTTTCCAGGTGAAATATGCGGCCACATTAGACAGATATAAAACCTGCTGGGTGGATTATATCGCCGTTACAATTGAATATGAACTAGAGGATACATCATCAAGTGAAGGAAGTAGTAGTGAAGGAACTACAGGGACTCCAGGATCTCCAGGAGTACCTACAAACCTTATATCTGAACAGGCAGATGAAGCAGGATATGCCCTTGGAACGCTTAGAATAATAGAATCAGATAACGTATCTAAAGTAAGGGTGTATGGAAGTGCTTGTAATGGTCCTGCCTGGATTGAAATTAATGGAATAAGGCAGGAATGGCATTATAGTCATGACCATACAGATGGAGATAATTTAAAAACAGGTTCCGAAATTCTTGAATTTGAATTAAATCCGGCATCTGATGAGATTATGATAAAAACATCTAGTCATTTGAAATATGGGGATAAATTAAACGACAATAAAGGGGCCGTCTTAGAATGGATTGAGGTGATCTATTTATGAGTTTATTTAAGCCCGATCTTATTTTTACTAATGAAGAAGGTATTGAAATAACTGATATATCTTTTGAACCGATTAGAAGAGGTAAAACAACTAAAACCATTACTATTGTTGTAAAAAATCAAGGTGACGACTGTAAAAATATACTTGTTAAACCTGTAATTTTAGATGATTCTATTGATGAAGTTGATACAGTTGGTTCTACTTTTATTAGTTTAAATAATGTTGATTTTTTTAATGAAGTCAAATTGTCCTTAATTCATGGAGAAAATCATAATTTATACCTTAAATGGCAGCCCCCATATAATGCAGTGCCTGTAACAAATATTTTATGGGGTTTAAGGTTGTTCGTAGATATGAATGAAATAAATGAATTATCCTGTTAAAAACTAATTTAAGAGGTAGATAGTATGGCAGCACCAGTAATATCTTTTTTAGATGAAAATGATGTAGAATTAAACGATTTAAATCCTAACAATCTTGGTATTATAAATGCAGGGAGCGTTAGTGATGAAAAAATCATCAAAATAGTAAATAATAAAGATGGAGAGGAACCAGTTTCAAAGATGGAAAGTATAACCATAACTACTGTAACAAAAAATGGATTAAACAGTGGGGATGGAGTAGCAAATGGGCAGGAAGCAGTTGAAGGAAAATGGATGAATATCAAATCTGTATCAGATGGAGATTCAGCATATACGGCAGTTGGAGGCGCGACAGTTAAATCTATATCGAATATAAGAGGGGATTTATTAGTATCCCCTGGAGCTCCAACTGGAACACCTGGAGAAGATACTGAAAATGGAGCAATTGCTGCAGGAACTTACTATTATGTAATCAGTGCACTTGATGATTCAGGTGAAACTCTTCCAGGAACTGAAAGCGCCGCAATAATAGTTGAGGCCCCTAATAATAAAATAGATCTTTCATGGGCGGCTGTTGAAAATGCAGCAAGTTATTCAATTTATAGAACTACAACCCAAGGAGTTTATGGAGAAACTAGTTTTATTGCAAATGTTACAACCACAACTTACACAGATGTAAAAGCAAACCCTGTAACAGGGCAGCCTAAAGAAACAGCTACAGTAACATATCAACATGCACATATTATAAAAGAACGTTTAGACGTACCCACAACCGCGACAGGTGGAGCTGTCCAAATGGGATTACAAATAGCTTATTCTTATGTATAATTAGGATGGTTTCTAGATGTTATCATTGGATACTGCTAGAAAACATGTTAAAATGAATGAGTTTATGGGATTTAAACCTATTCATTATGGAATTACTTTTTATCAAAAATTAAATGATGACCTAATTCTTTGTTTTGAATATTGGCATGAAAAATCTATTTTAAATTATTACATCCAACTAGGAGAAAATTAAATGACTTTAGAAGGATGGGACTATATATCAAATCCTATAGAAATTATAGGATCTCCAGATGGTGCCAAAACAGATTTACCTGTCTTTATAACAGTTCATTATAATGCTTCTTATATGCAATCTGATTATAGAGATATTAGATTTACATCAGATGATCAATCAACAATATTGGATCATGTTCTAATTAGTCATAATGCATCACAGGCTGTTTTTTTAGTTAAAATTCCAAGTTTACCTGCTTCTCCAGGAACTATAAATATTTATATTTGGGCTGGAAATTCAGAAGCTACAGATTCAAGCAATCCCCAAAATGTTTATTTAATATATGATGAGTTTACAGGTGCTGATAATTGGATAAATATGGGAGGGGCAGATCATAGTATAACTAATGGTCATTTGGAATGTACTGGTTATAATAATGGACTTATAGAACATCCAACTGTTTTACCTAACGATATCAGTATTGAATATAAAGTATTATCTTCATCAGATAATTATTTCTGGGCTACATCTTTAATTTGTAATGATGGAACAAATATTGTTCACGGATATCTCATAGATCCTAGTACTGATTCATCAGGGCAAATATGGGTATGGAATAATACAGAAACAGGAATAAAATCAATACTTGCTTCAGCATTGGCAGAGGGAGGATCAATTGTAAAAATAGATCGTATTGGTTCTGAACTTGAAGTGATAATTGATGGATGGTACGTTGCTGGAGTAACGGATTCTACTTTTTTATCTGGTGGAAAATTTGCATTTAGACAGGTAATTAATAGGGATAAAGTTATTGATTATGTTAAAATAAGACAAACAACAGCAAATCCTCCAACTGTTGGAGAAATAACTGAATGGAAAACTCCAGGTCCAGTAAGTGGAACCAATATATTAAAAACAATATATAATGCAATTAGACCTCATGCAATTTTGGATTCTTTATTTACAGTTAGGATAATTCAAAAAAATACATTAAATACACGATTTTGTATTAGAAAATATAAATTAAGTTTGCCTACTATTTATAATATTAAATTATTTACATATCCTGTTTTAAGTACAATATATGCGATTAAAGAATATTTAGTCCAATATAAATCCTCAATTTTACAAACAGAATATACTATAAATAAGAATTCAGCAGCTTCCAAATTATCGTCTGTTTTTTATGTTAATGGGATTTATATTAAAGATTTAAAAATACATGGGACCATTTTAGATGCAGATATACCTGATAGGAACAAACCAAGGCAAAATAAGCAAATTAAAGTGATCATTGGAGGGAACATATATGTCTAATACAGAGCAAGTTATAAGTTATTTCCGTATTGAAGACCGTATAAATGACCCCTGTACTTCTTTTGCAATAAAATTAAATACTCCTGTAGATCCTGAAGAATTTGAGACAGGGGTAGATATAAGTTTTCAAATGACTGATACTGAAAATCCTAATGATTTTGAAATACATCAGGGAAAAATAGGTATAGTAGGCAGGAATCAAGTTGTAGATGGGAAAGTATATGATATAACAGGTAGAAATGCAGGTAATTATTTATCCAGACAAAATTTTATATGGAATTGCACATTAACCAATCCAACACTTACAGCTCCTTTAACAATACTCAATTTAATCCTACAAAATACAGGGATTTCAATAGGACTTGGACAAACATTTAAATCAGGAATAAAGCTTAGTAATTCCCCAAATGATAAAGGCTTTTTTGGTGGAGAATTTAATCCAAAATGGAAAGCGTTAGATATGTTATTTGATGCTTATTCAGAAGCAGCAGGAATTAAAAAATGCCGCTGGTTTATTGATTCTGGAAATAATTTAAAATGGTTTGAAATTGGAACAAATAGAGGAAATATAAGGACAATTAGCAATGCTGATGATAGTATAAGTATCGATATAAAAAAAGATGCCACAAATATTGTAAATTATCTTGAAGGATATGGAGGAACAGATAGCACTATAAAAGTAATTTTAACAGATTCTGAAAGTATTAAAACATATGGTAGACTTGAAGGAGACAATATAGTCGATAGTAGCATTACAACAGAAGCAGCTTTAAGAACAAAAGTTCAAGACGAATTAAATATTAAATCAAAACCTATTTATTCAGGAACAATTAAATTTGCAGGAATATTTGACTATGAAAATGGAGAACAGATCCAATTAATAGATGATGCAAAATATAAAGAAGTAATTTTTACAGTTACAGGCATCATTAAGGAAGGAACTTCTGCAAACCCAGTAACAACTTTAACGGTTACAACAGACGAATCCGCCATTGTACCAACGAATCTAGCCGAAAATATACAGGCCATGATAGATAAATCGGCCCAAAATTCTACTGTGGCCACTGTTGTCCAGGTAGATAAATTAACTAATCAGGTCCTTGCAAAATCCCATTCAAGTGGATGTTTAGTTGTACTTAATCGGGTGTGAAACTATGGTTAAAATTGGAGATAAAGTTATACAGACTCCAACAAACTGTGGGGATCAGGGATTGACTGAAGGGGGAATGCCTAAAGTTGGAAATACAATATTAATTAGTAAATCAACAGATTCAAGTAATTCAAATAATTTAATAACACATGGAATATCTTCTGTAAAAATAGGAGATCCTGTTATTTCTAAACAGTTTTATAATAGTTTGGTCGCTGTTAAAGGTGGTCATGGACCTATTCCTCTTGGATTTTGGTTTACAAATAGTGTATTAACTTTACAGGAAGTTATAGATGATGAATTAACTTTTGCAATAGCTAATCATATTGTTGTTTTTGATAAAGATTTTAATGTAATCTTTGATGATAGAATAATGAGTTATGAAGGAGCTGAAGGATATGTATATCCTGATTATTATTATGTTTTTGATTATTTACATGTATATGAACTTTCAGATGGAACTAGAGTTCCATTAGGTTATATGACTTATCAGGATAATGTATATTTTAAATTATTGGATGAAAGCGGATCTTTAAAACTTACAAAACCAAAAGAATTAGGGACCTCAATTGGATATTATTCAGCCATATCTTTTGTATTTAATGATTTAATTTACATAAATACAGGCAATGGTCCAGGAACTAGTGCAAATAGCGAATGGGATATCTATGATCCGGAAACATTAGAAGTTATTGATCATATTTCAACTACAGCAGTAATTGGAGATTATGAGCCAGAACCGATGTATTTACCTTTTATTTACCAAAAAGACGCAGGATATTTGACACATAATGGATGGGAATTTGGAGTATTCAATTTATCTGAATTAAATTTTACTCCAATAAAAATCACATCATATAATTTATCAAGACCGGTATCTTATCTATATTTAAGTGATGCGAATTTCTGTGATGATAGTTACACGATTTTTGATTGGAAGAACTATTACTTTGGTGAAGATGGAACATATTATTATACAATCGCTAATATTGATGGCAGTGAGGAATTATATTTTATTCAGATAGAAACGCATAAAAAAATTCATTATGATGGATGTTATCATGAAGATTTCTGTTGGATATTTTATAAATATGGCCAATGTTTTGTCACTGGAGAAACAGGTAAACAACAAGCAATTAATGGATGTTTACAAAATGAATGCCCATTTGAAGGGTATGGTCTTTCAGAGGATGGATTACATCTAACAAGTGGACATACTCAATCTGAATTTAAAGGATATAATATATACACTGAATCGGTGTTTGTTGATGGATTTGTGGATAAAGTAAATGCAAGTATTTTACTTGGAACTAATTTAAGGTCCTGTAAAGTAGTTGATGATTATTTATTTTTAATTGTAGATGATAATATGTTCATTTTTGAACATAATACTTTTAATCTTAAAAGAAAAATTGGATTAAGTGCTATTTTTCCAGGAACAATACAAGTACCTCCAGATGTAAAAACAGGATTTACTAAAGAAAGCAATGGAAGTACTATGTTTATAACGGATATTTTTAAGAGGTATGGGAATTATTATATTTTTATTACAGCTCAATATGTGCCTGAAAATAATCCTAATAGTTGGAATGATAGAAAATTTGTATTTGCAGTAAATTCTTCAAGTTTAGCTACTTATTTTAATCCAAAATGGTTATTAAGTTTAGTCCCACGTTATGATGATGAGGTTAGTGGAGAATGGGTTACTATTGGAGGAATGACTGCTGCTGATATGAATTTAGATGTAAATTAACACTTTAAGGAAATGGAAATTTCAGTGGAATAATTAAGCTTTATAAAATGGTTGATGTAACTTATCCAACACATTAAATTCTTTATTTTTTATTAAAAATTATAAAATAGAGTTAATTAATATTGACTATCATCTATAGTCCATCCACAATCAAGACATTTTAAATATTCTTTACCATTTTCAGAAGCCCTATAAAACATTAAATTTTTACCTCCACATTTATCACAAGGCACTACTGTATCTGGATTTTCTAAACTTACAACTGCCCCACATGTACATCTTCCCCAATCATTAACTTGTGTATGATGGTCTAAACTTATTGTACGTCCGCAGTATGGGCATTTTAATGTTTTAGTTGTATTTGTTTCTGATTGAGTTGTATTAACGGTTTCAGTATTTGATTGAGTTGTATTTACTGTTCCTGCATCGTTTGGCATATTTTGTTCTGAATTGGAAGTGCATCCACTTAAAGCTACAATTGCTACTAATAAACTTATTATTCCCACTATTTTAAATCGATTTGACATATTTAATCCCCTTTCTATTATTTGATCATTTTTCTAGTATTATCCTGTATTTAAGTCTTTATTAATTTCATTTTTTTTATTTAACTAATTCAAAAAAACAGGAGATGATTTTTTATGACAGTTAAAAGTATAGCTGAAGTGCTAAATGCTGCAAAAACTGTAACAGCATACATACAAAATAATGACAAAACCCCACCAACTGTAACAGTAGGTAATTTACAGGTAACTAGACCTACTTTTAATCGAATGATGGCGGCGACACTTGTTGAAATTAACAATAAATCAATGCAAAACATACTAACAGACACAATAAAAGATCCAGATAAACCTACTGGAGGATTACCTGATGGTCAACTACAAAAATCAGAATATTTAGATATCGCTAAACGCGTAAAAGATTACATTGCTAAAAAGGAGAAAATGCCCAATTACATAACTACTTCCCTTGGAAAAATGAGCCCATTCAACTATATGGATATCTTTTCTAGGATATTGAATTATTATGTTGATAAAAAGGTTTTACCTTCTTTTGCATATACCTCTAGCCTGAGTGTTGTTTCAAATACACCAAAAGTAGTTAGTTATCCTGCAAATATTAAACCATTTTTAGATGTTACAAAGAATTGTAATTGGAAAGATGCTCTAATTGTAAATAAAGTTAAAGATATTGTTGGAAATGAAACCAGCATGTATAATAAAGCTTATAAACTCTTTAACTGGGCTTTAAATGTTACTTCTTATGAAGAACCAATGTACTACAATACTCGGCATGGAGCAGTAAATACATTAAAACTTTTAAAAGGAAATTGCGTAGATTTAGCACATCTATTAATAGCACTTTGGAGAGCTGCAGGAATACCTGCATTATATAAGCATGTATATGCACAATTTAGTAACTTTAAAACAGGACATGTAATAGCTTCAGCTTACATAGACGGAAAATGGATAGACGGAGATCTAAGCAATAATATAAATAAATTAGGAAACACAAAAAGCTGGAAATTAATTAAACAATATGCGGTGTATAAAGAATTACCATTTTAAAAAGGTTATAAGAGTAGTTCCAGTTATCCAGAAATATTGGATAACTGAAACTACTCTTCTATTTAGTATTCTTCGCATTTTATTTGGAAGTATTTTGTTGGATGGTCACATGATGGGCATTTTTCTGGGGGTTCCCTACCTGTATGTATGTAACCGCATTTTCTGCAAACCCATTTAACTTCTTTTTCTTTTTTCCACACAGTATCATTTTTTATTTCTTTTAAGAGTTTTGTGAACCTTTCTTCATGATGTTCTTCTACGTGGCCAATTGATCTTAGTCTATCTGCAATCTCTTTAAATCCTTCTTCTTCAGCAACATCTGCAAATTCAGGATACATTTTTGTATGCTCGTAGTTTTCACCTGTAATTGTAGCTTTAAGGTTTTCAACTGTAGTTCCCATGGTTGTTGGAGCATCAGCAGTTACTATGATCTCTTCTGGTTTTCCGTCAACTTTTAGGCTGTTGATCATTTTCATAGCCCATTTAGCATGTTCTCTTTCATTTTCTGCAGTGTTAAGGAAAATTTCAGCTAGTTGTTCGTATCCTTCTTTTTTTGCAACTTTAGAGTATAATGTATATCTATTTCTGGCTTGACTTTCGCCAATAAATGCTTTTGCTAAATTTTCGAGTGTTTTTTGCATGAATACACCTCTATTTTTTTTATACCTTAAGAATATATTATTGTTTGAAGTTTTTAAAAATTTATTAAATAATTTTCAATATATTAAAATAATAATTATAAACAATAATATATTATGAATAATTCTAGTAACGAATTACATATCAAAAAAATTCAGGAATCATTCTTAAATGTGACAAAAAATTCTGAAGACCCGATATGTCTCCTATTTGTAAGATGTATAATTAATGAAGAAGAAGGAAATTTAAATGAAATAGGAAAATCATTCCAGAAAATATCTGATTTTTTAATCAATCGACTTGCTGATCTAGAATTTAATCTAACTGAAAATGAAGATCATGGAAGAAAGGTGCGATTAGAAGAAATATTACAATCAATTAATGAAATAGGAAAAGAGTTAGAACAGATGACAGATGAAGAACAATGCAGTTATCAATGGTCTATAATTGGAATACTGCTTATGGTAGTAATGAACTTATTTAACCATATGGAAGTATATATGGACGAAAAATAAGCTTTCTTTTAATTAATAATTCGTGAAAAAAGTATTAAAGGGGATGTGTGGAAAGTAGAGGTTATTTAATGATCTCATCACAACAAGGCATGAAGGATAATAGATTCAATAATAAATAGTACTTCCCACAATTGAGTGTTATGCTTTTTATGTTATTTTAAACTTTTTGATACTAGTGGATTCCTGGACAGTGGGAGGAGATAGTGAATTGTCCAGGAAACTAGAGTAGATGCTGCCAAAAAACAGATAATAAATATAAGTTTAATTCCTGGACGAACGAAGGCGGTAAATTGTCCAGGAATAAAGTATTTAACAACACAGAGTTTTGTTTGTTAATTAACTTTTTTTGCTCCCAGTTATAATAAGTATATAATAATTAATATGTTTTATGTATTAATTAAAAATAGTTTGTATTTTTTTGTGGATTTAAAAACTTTTATTTAAACAGGTAGTGATTGCTGTTTGTAATTGTTCATTGTCGAAGGGTTTTTTAATATGTTCATAGGGTTCTGTTAATCTGATTTTTGCATGTCTTTCTAAATTAAAGCTAGCGCTAATATAAAGGATAGGCATGTTAAATTTTTTTCTGATGTATATTGCGGTATCAATACCGTTTAATGCACCATTTAAATGTGCGTCCATAATAATTAAATCAATCATATATTTTTTTATCACTTTTAATGCATTTTCACCTGATGAAACTATATCTACAACATTATGGCCCATTGATTTTAGTCTTTGTTTTATATCCAAAGCTATTATTAATTCATTTTCAACAATAAGAACATTAAGTGGCATATAAACTCCATTTTATTCTACATTAATCAATTTAAACTTTATTAATCATTTTTTAGTTAAAATAATGGAAAAATAAAATATTGGATAAATTAAAAATGATAGTAATTTAATTCATTATTCTATTTAATATAATAATCAATATATTTAAATTTTGAGGATATTGTTTATAGCTTTTTGCAGATGATGGTCTTCAAAGGGTTTTATTAAATATTCATATGGTTTAGTTTTTTTAATTTCTTCACGTGTTTTAAAATCAGGATTAGCAGAATTATAAATAATAGGAATATTAAACTCTTTTTTAATCAAAATAGCGGTTTCAATACCGTTTAATTTTCCTTTTAAAATTATATCCATTAAAATTAGATCAATTTTATTAGTTTTCACTAATTTTAGAGCATCTTCACCAGAGGTGGCTTTACATATCACTTCATAACCTAACGAGTTTAGTCTTTGTTCGAGATCCAAGGCTACTATACTTTCATCTTCAACAATCATAATTTTAATAACCATATATGATGTTCCTCCAACATTCCTTTTTTTATTAACTTTAATCGCCAAACAAACTTTTTATTTCCAGTTATTTTCCTTTTAATGCCCTTATTTTTAATATAAAGATCAGATATGATCTTAATTTACTTGAATCACAATTTCCATCAGCTGTTTAACGCCTCCATTTCTTAAATAAAGATCAAAAATGATCCTAATAAAGTTAATATTTCCATTTTATCCTATTTTAATGTTACTGCGCTTTATTTTTAGGAATAAAAGCTAAATATTAATTTATATCCAAAAACTAATAATTAGTAATATAAAAACAACTTAATATTAATTTAAAATATTTCATAAAATTAATCCGCATTCCATTAACTTTAAATAAGCAAGATAAATTCTTTTTAGAGTTTTTACATAAAATTTGATATTTTACAGTTTTTTGATCATGTTTTATCATATAAAAATAAAAAAAGTTATATATTTTATGATATAATGTTTACATGTAATCCTTGAATGCAAAATTGGACTACATGTCACTACAGAGCACATTCCACCAAGTTTGTGCTCTGTTTGACAAAAATAGTTATTTTTAAAATAGAACAGTCCTAAGTATTAAAAATTTAATTTCAATAAATCAAATATCAAAGACAATTTAACTTTTAAGCCAACACTCTTCAATATGTTTTAAAATATTTTTATATTCAGAATAATACAGTGGTTTTGTTATAAAACAGTCTGCTTGTAATTTTTGGGCTTTTAAGAAGTCTTCTTGATTTTTAGAAGTAGTTAAAATGATTACAGGAATGTATTTTAATGTTTTGTTGGTTTTTACTTCTTTTAAAATCTCAAAACCATCAACTAAGGGAATATTTAGATCAAGCAGTATCAAATCAGGATTAATTGTGTTTTGGTGTTTTTCTTTTTTGTTTAGGAAGTTTAAAGCTTCAACACCATTAGTAACTGTATAAAAGTTTGTTTTTGGGTTAAGTTCTTTGAATATTTCTTGCATCATTCTTATGTCCGCAGGATTATCTTCAATAATTAAAACGTTAAATTTCCCCTTTTCTTCATCATCATCCATCTAAAAAAACCCCTTATGTAATACAAAGATCATTTATGATCATATTATGTATAAAAGTTTATATACTACCTATTTTCTCGTTAAAAAGAGTAGTTGTAGCTTTATTTATGGGTGCATGTTATTAATAAAATTTGAGATTAAGTATATAAGTTAGTCTACCCTAATCTGTATTTTTTCATGTGATTAATACACCTTTATTAATGATCAAAATATAACTTAATAATTATATGGGGGGTGTACTTACTTAATGATGGGGTCAAACAAGATCACTATTTTAGTTATAAATAATAATCCTGACGAAATAAAGTTAATGACTAACATAATTGACATTCAACAATGGAATGTTAATTTCATCAATTTAAAAGATGGTCTTGAAGCATTGAACTATCTACACAAAAAAGGTAAATATAAAAATTGTAAAATTCCTTCTTTAATTTTATTGGATTTTGATTTACCTAAAAAAAGCGGTCTTGAAGTACTCAAAGAAATTAAAACAAATGCCTCACTAAAATGCATACCTGTAATTATTTTAACAAATTCCCTTGATCATAATGAAATAATTGAAGCATATGAATATCATGTAAATGCATATATACCCAAACCAGTTGATTATGATAAATTTAAAGAAGATATATACATTTTTAAAGAATTCTGGTTTAATAATGCCAAATTACCTAAAATAAAATAAATTTTTGTAACTGCTCTTCTATTTTTTTAAACTTAATAATTATTATACCAAAAATATACTATTTAATATGGCTTATTTTGATTGTAAAAATCCTCAAAAATAGGTTTATATAATTTAGCAACTTCTTCTTTTGATGGAACCTTTGAATCTCCTTTTGATTCAAGATAAAAATAATATATATTCATTAATATTTTGTAAACTTCTTGTATATCATCAAAATATACTCTAAAACTTATATGGCCATCTTTTATCTCAAAATTATGTTTATCTAATTTTTCTTTTAAATCTGGAATAAATTCTTTAAGAAGTTCCGCATCGTTATAAACTAAAATATAATCTTTAGGGATTGGCATTTCAACATCACCAATACTTCTTATATCCAGATTCTTTTCTATTATTTCTTCAAACTGTAACATTTTATCACCAAATAATCAATTAATCATTTAGCAATATAAATTATGCTTATTTTTTGTTGTTTTCATAGAAATGCACTACAGATGTTCTCCTATTTTTTTTGGAAAATTTATTTCATAAATTCTGCTTTTAGAACTCCTTTAGAGTCTCTGTAAGTTTCAATAATCTTTCCTTCCTTTAGATTATCTTTAATAACTAAACCATCGATATTCTGCAGAGTAGTAGTTATTACAGGAAAATCCATTTCATAAAATGTTTCAAGGTCATTTTCTATTTGGGGAATTATTACTTTACAGTACAAATGATATTTATTTTCATGACAGTATATATGGAACACTGCATACTCATGTAGATCATTTCCAAATTTAATTGAATATTCTTGGAGTAGTGAAATAATACAAAGTGCAATATCGTCACTAGACTCTAACATGTATAAATTGTTAATTTTATTTCCGGTTAGTCCATATATTCTAAGATACTTCTCTAAAACGAATAGTAATCCTTTTATTATTGAATTAACATCCATTATATTTTTAACAGGTAAATCTTCCTCTTTATTATTCTCTAAGATATTCTTTTTTCTAGCATTTACGTGTTCAATGATATTTCTTTTTATTATTCCGTTATTCCTATTTTGGTGCGCAATAAAATCACATATTTCTACAAAGTTTTCGACATCTTGATATAATTCAGAAGTTAAATGATATTCGTCTTTTAATATTTTTGCATATTCTCTTAAATCAATCATCAATTCTTTAATATTATTTTCAGTATAAGTGCCATTTAATAAAGAATCATATATCTCTTTAACTGATGATTTGAATCTACGCAATAAAATGTTATGAAATGGCCTTTCGATCTCCCTTACTCTCAATAAACCTTCCGAATCACGATAAGTTTCAATAAGTTGTGTATAAAATGAATCATCAAATATTATTCCATCACGATTATCTATTTTTGACACTACGACAGGAAAACCAAAAAATAATTTCCCCTTAGTTGAATTCAGCTTATATTTTATCGTTTCTTCTATAATAGATTCATTTAACTTACAGTATAATCGATATTTACCTTCGTGTGAGTAAAAAAATAGTATTCCTTGACCTAAATTTTTCTTAAATATAATTATTGTATCCTGTAGAAGTGACATTATTGTTAAAGCAATATCATCTTTTTGTTCATGAAATATTTGATATATTGCATTAGTATCAAACTTAGAGTTGAATTTGAGTAGATATAATGCAACCATCGCAGCCATACCCCATACAAAAGAATCAGCATCCATATATGATTCGATCCTCCAATCAGGAGTAGAATTTAATTCTTCATTTTCAAAAATAGTATTAAGTTTAGTTATAAAGGCACCAGCATGTTTTTCAACAATTCCCCATTCTCTCTTTGAATGATGAATTAAATCACATATTTCTATAAAATTTTCAATTGGCTTAAAAAATTTTGGAGGTCCATCTCTTAATTCTTTTTTATAACCCTTGGAGAATTCTCTTAAATCAACCATTACCATCTTGATATTCCTTTCATCAAAGGTACCATTATTAATAGTCTCTAAATTTGATTCAATAGAATACAAGACTTTCTTTGATAGCAACATTAAATCCCTCTAATTAATAAAGTGAATTTAGTCAAAAAAATATGTAAGTCAATCATTAATATAAAACTTAAGTTTTTGAAGTATACTATCTATTATAATTCCCTAAATTAGTACCAAATTATAGACATTACTTTTCGCTTGCTCTTGCACTACTTAATAAAACCATAAAAACCAGAATAATAAAATACATGGCTGATAAAACATATTACAGATATAATAAGGTTATTTCACCTGAAACTAGATATATACATTTAATGGAAGCAGTTCAAGAAGCAGAATTAAACTTTTTATTGGCTAGTTTGAAAGGAGAAACTTTTCATATCTCTGGTAAAGGTCAGTCTAGAATTTCAAGTAAAAAATGGAAAAGTTAGATAATATTACCATTTCCATCCTTGATAAATCATAAACTCAGTAAGATCCATGTATTGGACATTTACTTGTTTACAAACATAGGGAATACTATCTTCACTATTAGGTCTATGTTCATCAGTTAAGACTATACATCCAGTACTCAATCCAAATGCAATTAAGTAAGGATCTGCAAAAAAAGGTTTAGTCTCCCCCTTTTTATGAAATTTATCAAATTCTTCAAGTTTTCCAAGACAACTGATTTCATCATCATCTAACTCAACGAAAAAGCCTATTTTCTCATCAATTTTATCCCAATATTCGTAAATGGGACCATTTGAATTGTTTAATTCTTCTTGGACTTCTTTTAAAGAGAATATGGTTCTATTATAAACCAGTTTATGAATATTATCCCATAATGAAGGAAAAACTTCTTTAGAATATTTATCAATGTTAATCAAACAATTTGTATCAATTACAAATCGTTCTGTGAGACTTTTCATCAATGTTCCTCTAATATATATTGTTAATAAGTTTTCCAACGTCTGTTACTGGTAAATCAAGATATCTAGAAAATGTTACCGGACTAATTATATTATTTTCATATGCCGAAACAATTAGTCGGGAATAGGCTTTTCCATCATATTTAACTTTTTTATTGACTGGAGACATGGATCCTTCTCGCTTTTTATTTTTACTTTTTTTCTTTTTTTTCTCTTGTTTTTCCTCATCGTCGACTTCTAATGCGTTATACAAGGATATAAATTGTTCTTCGCGTGTTTTTTTTAAAGAATGTAATCTTAATAAAATAGTCTGTTTACTCACACCGTAAATGTTAGATAGAAAACCTAATTGTCTTGATGTCCATTCAAGTGATTTGTTTTTCTTTACTTTTTCTTCTTCTTTTAAAAATTTTAAAGGAACTAAGAATTCTGCAGCTACTTTATTGCAGAATGCTTCTTTTTTATTGCGTTTATCAAGATCGCAAATTGCACTTTCTCCAAGCATTAAATGAGTTAATTCATGGAATAATGTAAAAATCCTTCTATTTTGAGTATCTTTACCATTAAGTAAGATAATCGGGTATTTGGATTTGTATAATGATAGTCCACTAATTTCTGTTCTTTTAATATTTTCTGTTTCAAAAATTAGTATGCCTAATTCAGCGACTGATTCTTTCCACTCATCTAAAAAACGAGAATGAGCTTGATCCCTTTCACCATTGCTTAATTTGATTATCCAAGATTTTTGTGTTTCAATACTAACTCCTAAAATTTCTCTTATTTTAGCAGCGAAAACTTTATAATTCTTATTTTCAAATTTATATCTTGAAAAAGAAGGAATAATCATACCCATATCTTTATGAACTTCAATGGCAGCATAACGTCGATATTTAGCTTTACGAATCTCTAATCTTAATTCTGGACTCGCATTGAAATTATCTTCCTGAGTAGTTCTGTAATCAATTAAATCATCACTCTCTTTTTCGGGAGGTTTAGACCTAAAAAAGAATACAGAAGGCCGTTTATATTTATTAGCTAATTTTCTTAGTTCTGGCCAAGTAGGTTTATCATCCCCAGATTCCCATAAACTTACTTTGTCTAAGTATTGAGGTAAATCATCGAGTTCAAAGCCAGCGTCTTCGCGAGCCCAAATCAGAATCTCTGGATTAACTTTGACTTTATATGATGTCATACTTTCACCGAACTATTTTATAATTATATATTTTTCTGTTATTTTGATTAATTAAATCTTATTGTTTATTATAATAAAGTACATTATTTCAATTTATATAATTTTCATTCAGTTGCATTCAAAACCTGTAAAAAAGTATTGACTTTAGATTAATATTCTTATAATGGAATTACATTTTAGTCTTATTTTTTTAGTACCGATACTGTTAACTTAATGAGCATTTTATATAGTAAATTATGATCTTTGTATCATCGTTTTGTAAAGATCCATTTGTGGATCTGCAAAAAAAGTATTAATTATTTTGAGTCCTGGACAAAAGGGGATACTGTCCAGGAAACTTAATGTTAATGGTCCAATTAATACTAGTTTTTATGTTTATATATACTTTTCATTTTCATGAATAGATGCAGCTGCATAATTGTGACTTATTATTTTCAAAAATTCCGAATATGATATTTAAAATTAAATTTATTAATATAAAGCTTCCACAAAAACAGGGAAGCTCATACAGATAGTTTTGCGATTTACCCCGAAGAAACATTTAAAAATTACACAATAGAACATATGCGGCTTTTAAATCCAAGTAGCGTGAAAATTATAAAAATAGACTATACAAACCAGGGATTTGATGAAAAATATAACAAAACAAAAATACAGCTTAAAATCTCTGCATCAGCACCTTCTGTTACAGATATTAGCGATAGAAACGTTTTAGGAGACCGTGTGAATTTTTACGTGCGAAAAAGTATATGTGGATCATTTAGCGCGGCTAATCAAACTAATGACCTGTTTAATCCTGCTTTTTCAAATCGATACGTAATTACAACTACAGATGTTATATGGATATGATTTAGTATGTATTTAACCTAAATAATCATCGAATTGAGCGTGTATGCCAAAATTATTCCAATAGCTCCAAAAATTATACCTATAAACCATACAATTGCAACTACATTCTTTTCAGGCATTGGCCTCCTTAAAACAGACCTTATGAGGGAGTTAAAACCGCCATCAGGAGCTACCAGTTTTCCATCATCCCCTACTTCAGTTGGAGCATGGTGATGTCTTTCAACAACCCCTGCGCTGTAAAATTTGAGTGCTGCATCGATTATATTCGGGAGAAGTACAATAAGGGCTATGATTTTTACACGTCCTATAAACGCCACGAGTACAATACATGCACCTATAATAAGGGTCCCCACATCTCCTGGAAAAACACGTGAAGGGTGCCTGTTATAGAATAAAAATGCAAGAAGAGCCCCTAACATAGCCATAGTTATTATAGCAACGTTATATTTGCCCATTATAATAACAGAAATGGTAAGAGAGATCATTGCTATTGCACCAAGCCCTGATTCAACTCCATTTAGTCCAGCCAGCATATTTGTTAAATTAGCACCAATAGAAACTGCTATAGGCATAGATAACATGTAAATGATTCCCACATTAGGAGGGGCAATCCACATGATCGGTAGTCCGGCAAGCCAGAGTAAAATCAATTTTTCTTTGGATGATAAAACTACAAGGTCATCAACCATACCCACAAGACCTACCAAAAGAATTACAATTAATGTTATTAAAAATTGATAATGATAAGCTGGATATAGCCAAATTCCAACAAACATTGCAATTACAAAACCAAATAAGATACCAATACCACCCATCTCTGCCACAATAGGCTTCGTAGGTTTATGAATATCCTTACCAACTATTTCTGCATCTTTTAACTTGTTTATTAATCTAGGCATAGTTAAAAAAGTTATTAAAAATGCAACTAAGCCGCAAATACCTGAAATTAATAGTAACATCTGATAATCGCCAAAAAACATATTTGCCATTGAACCACCGTGTTTTATATCACTTGTTTTTTCTGAAAGTATAAATTAAGTTTATTTATGTCAATAATCCATCGCCATATGACAGTACACTGTTCTAAGAGAAATATTTAGCTTTTCAGATATATCCTCTTTAAGACCATCACATAATTTATCCATCACCGTAAGACAGTACACTATTTTAAGAAGTATTTAAATATAATCCTTTAAAAAACATTCAAACGTAATTTATTATCTTTTTATAAGACAATACACTGTTCTAAGAAATATCAACTTCTCAAATATAATCATTTGAAAAACATTCACCACATGATTATCTTTTTATAAGACAGTATACTGTTCTAAGAGGAATACTTAGCTTTTCAGATATATCCTTTGCTCTAAGACCTTTATCACGTAACTTTTTAATTTCCTCTTCCGTCTCTTTAGAATATTTTGGTTTTCTACCTCTTTTTAGTTTAGTAGCTTTGAGATAGTAAACTGTTTTTAAAGGAATTTCAAGCTCATCAGATATATCTTTTGGACTAACACCTTCATCAATCATTTTTTGAACGAGTTCAGCTTCATTGCTACCATATTTCTTGGGCCTACCCCTTTTGATAACTGGTTCAACTTCAATTCCCAGTTCAGAAAGTGCATCTAAATATTTTTTTGAGGTTCTAGGGTATAAGCTGCTTGGAACTTTAATCTTTTTAAGATTGGGATATCTATCCAGAAGCTCCATGATCACCTGTGAAGATAATGCTCTTTTTACATAAATTTCATTATTTTCATCTTCACCCAAACTACCACCGTATGTTATAATTTTCTAAATACTTAAGTTAAAATTTACTGATTAAAAATTCATAAATTTTCCACTGTCACTTTTTAATCATTTCCAGGAACTTTTGAGCACGTTTAGATGTAGGCTTTCCAAATGTCTCAATTTTTTCTTTTTCTGCTTTTACATTCTCCGGATCAACTGAAAAAATATCAGATGCAACTTCAATAGATAATTTTCCTGTAATATTTAGAATTGCAGCCCCAACTGCAGGAGGATTTGACTTAACATGGAGACCCTTTATTTTATTTTCGATCTCAAATTTTTTTGCTATTACTTCTTTCATATCTTTCATATACTCAATTTTTTCATCGGTATATTCCTTCAAAATCCCCACTACCTGCTTATCAAAATCTACAAATGCTTTCAACTGGTTAGTATCAAGATTTGGGCGAAGGTTTGGGAATGGTCCCGAGTATTTATTCCTTCTATCGTAAGAAGTGGTTAGATAATATTTAACAATATCCCATAAAATTAAAACTCGCGGTACTTCAACAAAAAGCTTTCTTTTAATTTTGTTTCTTGTTTGAAGATCACGCTCAAGCTGTCTATTTATAATATCGTTATCATCCATGAGGTTGTTTTCTTTAAGAATTTCATTTAATTTTTCATTCTTTATGTCTTCTTCATCTTCAATATCTGAGGTTATTGAACCTGCAATATCTGACGCCGTTTTAAGAGCATTATCATAAATTTCAACGTTATTTCTATTTTTTAAAAATTTATCCATGACGTTATCCATAATTTCGTCCACTATTTCCTTTGCAAATTTTACATATGCAATTGAAAGAGCGGTTTGAACCTGTTTATCGTTTATGATGGCGGGTTTCTTTCTGTGAAATTGCAGAAATTCGATACGTGCATTACGGCCGTATTTCTTTCGAATTTCCCTTTCATAGTTCATTTCATCGTCCATATCCATATTGACTCTTTTTCTAATCCACCTGCCGTCTTCCAGTACTTTAACCACTAAAGAAACAGTTTTAACTATCCCTCTTTTTTCATGTTTTAGGACTCTAACGATGCTACGAAATGCTTCCCTTCCCATAGGTGCTAAATCAGACATCCTCACCATATATTCCCCAGATAAAGGCAAATACTTAAGTGTACCTAACCTGTAAACACCATGGTCATTTTTTTCTAATATCAGATCTGTAGCTCCACAGCTGCATGTTCCAGATTCCACAAATTCAATTTCGTGCCGTTTAAACTTCTTTTTACATGCACTGCAGGTTATGGTTGCAAGTTCTTCAAGGTGCCCGATTACAATTTTATGAGACGCAATAGACGATTTAACCCTATCTAATATATTTTTCTTAGCGGCAGCTTTCATTCTAAAGTATTGAGTCTGCCTTGAAACATCATGCATTTCTTCAGCTTTTAATTCAGTAATTGAGGAACGAGAAGATCTAATTAAAGACCTGTAGGGAGCTTTATAACCCTTGATCTCCATGGTATCTCTAAGTTCATACAGCTCGTCTAAATTTTCCTTTAAGTAATGATAAACTGTAATAAAGCTTTCGAAATCCCTAAGTTCTTCTACTTGTATCCTTTGACGCTTTATTTTGTCAAGAAATTTCTCAGCCCGTGCAATTAAAACAGATTCATTCATTTCGTTCCCAAACTATACTTTTATAAAAAAATAGCACTCGAAAGTCGTTTTTTTTTCGAGGGCTCAATCATACAAAATTCGCAGAATTTTGTAAGTCTATTTTATTTTCTCACCAACATGGGCATCTGCACTTAAAACGCTTAAACTGTCCGAAGTTGCAAGTATCATACCTTCAGATTTTATTCCGAATAATTTTGCTGGTTTCAAATTAACTAACACGACAACTTTCTGGCCTTTTATCTCTTCTGGAGCGTATTTTTTAGCAAGGCCTGCGACAACCTGTATTTTTTTCTCACCAGTGTCGACCATTAATTTTAATAAGTTTTCAGAGCCTTCAACACGTTCTGCTCCAATTATTTCAGAAATTCTTAAATCCATTTTTGCAAAATCATCTATACTTATAATGTCTTTCATAGTTTCAGTTTCCTCTAAATTATCATAAAGTGTTTTTTTTTCTTTTTTAATTATGCTATCATCAATTTTAGAAAATAATGGTTTCGGTTTACCAATTTCATGGCCTGCTAGAACAAATTCACTTGCAGTTTTCCAGTTGGTTGTTTCTTCTACATCTAAATTCATAATTTTCATTATTTTAGAAGCTCGGACTGGTATATATGGAGTTAAAATGACAGAAAGAACTTTTGCAAGCTGGTTACACAAGTAAATACAATTTGCCGCCTCTTCAGGATTTTCTTTTACGGCTTTCCATGGTTCCTTGTCATTGAAATATTTGTTACCGAACTTTGCAAGTCTAATTATTTCAATAAGACCTTCTCTGAATTTAAAATGCTCAATATTTTCTGAGACCACATCGGGAATGCTCAATATACTGTTTTTAAATTCTTCATCGTACTCGTCAAATTCTGACGGCTCTGGTATATTCCCGTCAAAGAACCTGTTTGTAAATGTGAAAGTTCGGTGCATGAAGTTTCCAAGCACGTCTGCAAGTTCATCGTTTACACGGCGCTGGAAGTCGTCCCATGAAAAATCAGTATCGCGGCCAAGGGGCGCATTTACAGTTAAGTAATATCTTACAATATCTGAATCAAATTTTTCAAGGAACTGCGATGCCCATATAACCCAGTTTTTGCTTGTTGACATCTTTCGGCCTTCAAGTGAAAGATATGCCCCTGCAACAACGTTATCCGGTAGTTTACATCCATAGCCCATAAGTAATGCAGGCCAGAATATAGAGTGATGGTATATAATATCTTTTCCTATAAAGTGAATTGCTTTATCGTTCCAGTAGTCTTCCCATGGTTTATTTTCTCTCCGGCTCCACTGTGCAGCCGATGATATGTATCCAAGGAAAGCTTCACCCCACACATAAATTATTTTGCCTTCAGCACCTTCAAGTGGGACGGGAATTCCCCATTCCATATCTCTTGTAAGTATCCAATCTTTTAAACCTTCTTTTATCCACTGAAGGGCATAATTTTTAACATTTGGAGGTAACTCATCATTTCCTTCTATCCATTCCCCTAAATCATTCTGGAAGTGACTTAATTTAAAGAAGTACTGTTTTGACTCCTTAATTTCGGGAGTAGAACTACATATAAGGCATGTTGGTTCTTCAAGCTGAATTGGGTCTAAATGCCTTCCGCATGTTTCACAGTGGTCTCCCCTTGCCCCTTCTCCTTTACAGTGAGGACAAATTCCTTCTACATACCTGTCAGGTAAAAATCTTTTACATGTGTTACAGTAAGGCTGTTTAATGACCTGTTCATAAATATAACCCTTTTCGTAAAGTTTTAAGAAAAAGTTCTGTGAAATTTCGTAATGAAGGGGATCAGTGGTCCTTGAAAAGTTATCAAAAGAAATATTGCATAGCTCAAGGTCACGCTTTATCATTTTATGAAACTTATCTGCAATTTCTTTAGGAGATTTTCCTATTTGCTCTGCCCTAACTGCAATAGGCGTTCCATGTTCGTCGCTTGCACAAACAAACAGGACATCAACATCATTCATCCGATTATAACGTGCGTAGATATCTGCTGGAATATATGTCGATCTCAAATGTCCTAAATGGCAGGGCCCATTTGCATAGGGCAGCGCGCTGGTAATAAATACTTTACTCAAATTTGTTCCTCCTTTATTAAAATGAACAACAAAGCCTTTAGACCTTGAAATTCATGATTTAAATTATAATAAGATATAAAAGCCCTTAAAAGTTGAAATAATAATCAATATGTTTTATATAAAATTTCTAAATTTAAATATATATTATTTTTCTATTTTCCTATTAATTTAAAATATAAAAGTCACCTATCTTTTTTTAAGTGGAACCCTTTAAAATATTTATTTACATCACGTGTCATATTTATGTATTCTTATATGAGGGTACTCCTTTTGTGAAATTCATATTACATGGAGGTAGTTATACAGTAACTATTTATAATGAAGAGAATCAGAAAGCATTAATCGTATGATACCAATGTCCTTTATAAATCCTTTATCTGATGAAGGAAAACAAATAGTCAGGGAAGACGGAGGGGATTTAGACAGGATATTTGATGTAAATGATGATATTATAGATGCAGTTAATTCAATTACAGCTCAAGAAATATCAGATGATGCTTATATACCCAAAAGCTATGTTGATCTGGTGATTAAAAGAGTAGAATGGTACGTTGACAAAAAAAGCGATCCCAACTATAATCACAAAAAATATGCTTTCTTATTTTATCCAGAAATAACAAAATTCGACGTAATTGCATTTTATATCCTTTGTCAGGCCATTGGGATTAAATATGGCCCTAATTCCAGAGAAAGTCGCGCAGTATCAGAACTGCAGGGACAGATCATTGAAAACAGACTTGAAGAACTTTATGAAAGAGACCGGTTAGAAATTGTAGATAAAATAATGAACATCCTCATTGTTCAAGATAGAATTAAATGGACATCACTGGCTGATCTTTTAAGTTCAAAGAAAATTAACCTTCAAGATTTAGTTTTAAAAGATGGAAACGTTATATTGGACAGGGAAGATTTTATGGAATACTTTAAGGATGTTGTAAAACTCCAACAGCCCGAAAGAATGTACAACGTGTTCATTGGAAACAGGATTAAAGAACTCATCATGATCAAGATGATCATGCAGAACACTGAAAACTACATAAAAAACGTGCATGAAATTGCAGGGCGCGAAGTAGAACCCAATGCGGCACTTTTAAAGATTGCAGAAGAAGTAGCTGATGCATTATCAAAAGAAATAAGATATTATGGTGGTGGAGATAGTGGGGGAGAAGTTAAAGCTTCGCCGTTAAATATTGAAAAGTTCCCGCCGTGCATTAGAAAATCTTTAGATGGGATCAAGTCAGGCGGGAGAAATGAAGTCATTGTCCTGTTTTTAACGCCTTTTTTATCTTATGCCCGATTATATCCTTCAGTTTTCAGCAGGAACACAACTTTAAAGGTATCTGATGTTGATGCAGACCTCAAAATCACACAAAATGAAATCCTGCCAATGATCTACGACGCGGCAGACAGGTGCAGCCCTCCCCTTTTCGATGACCAGCCTCAAGAAAAGATCAACATCAATGCAAAACTTGGCTTTGGAATGAATGATAACTTAAACCTTCAACATGAGGGAGAAACAACGTGGTACACTCCAATGAGCTGTGAAAAGGTTAAGTTGAACATGCCTAACTTGTGCAGACCAGATAAGACATGTAAAGGCATAACCAATCCCCTCTCTTATTACAACAGAAAAATGAGGGAGAAATAAAATTTAAATAAAGTAAATCAACCATTTTAAAGTATAATCATTAAAATTAATAATAAAAGAAAAGGTAAACTCATGGAATTTTTCAAACAGGCAACTCCTGAAGAACGCAGGATCTACTATAAAGAAGAATGGGATGTTAATCAGGTCCCTGATTTCATATTGGACCAGCTTGAAAACCGTGAATTTGGGTTTGACCACTTTGGAAGAGGTCCCAACGACAGGTACAAAACTTTTAATTCTCCAGAATATCTTAGGAGGTTTTTAAGATCTAAAACCCCTTTTGCAGCGTACTGTTCAGTTGCCTTTTATGAAAGGCCGCGAAAAAGAGAAGGATGGATGCAGGCTGAACTTGTTTTTGATGTTGACGCTAAAGATATTCCCATAAGGACATGTAACTGTGATAATGTCTGCGAAATATGCTTAAATGAAGCTAAAGAAATTGTAGGAAACATTATTGACACTTTAAAAAGCGATTTAGGTTTAAAAAACATTCACCTGAGCTATTCTGGTAGAGGATACCATATACGTGTTCTTGATGAGTCTGTTATGGAAATGGACAG
Organism: Methanobacterium sp.; assembly: GCF_038562635.1. Lineage (NCBI taxonomy): Archaea > Methanobacteriati > Methanobacteriota > Methanobacteria > Methanobacteriales > Methanobacteriaceae > Methanobacterium > Methanobacterium sp. The sequence continues at coordinate 567,805 of NZ_JBCFBO010000001.1, forward strand.
TGATGTGAGGTCTCAAATTTTAAAATATGTTGTAGGGGCAGATGTCCCTAATGATAAATATGAAAATAGAGACCAAATTTACACCCTCAGACACTATTCTATTCCTTTTGGGTATCCAAAGGTATTTACAGACAGGATCAAATATTCGATCCTCCATTTAACCAAAGACTCTAAAATTGAAGGCATCAGTAAAAATTTGCTTAATAAAACCCTTGAAAATAGAAAATTAATAGAAAATGATCAATGGGGACTTTTTTTGAACAAACTAGACCCTAATCACCCTAAAACAGGTGCTAGAAATTATAATAAATTAATAAGCAGTATAGCATCGCTAAACATGAGTTTAGTTGATGGAAAAGTATCAATTGACCTCAAAAGGATTCTTAGACTCCCTTCATCTTTGCATTCTAAGGTTAGTATGCGATGTACCGAAGTTAAAAATATTGAAACATTTGACCCATTTAAGGATGCTGTTCCTAAATTTGTGTGGGAAAGGAACGATTGATTCTATCGCCACAGGTACACATTTTTATTTAAATACTCGTAGAAGAAGAGCATTATATCTTCACTACACTTATCTGACTCCATAAACTTCAAAATATCCACTATTTCATATTTCTTTAAAATTTCAGCCTTGATGTGTTTCCCAAATTTAAGAAATCCTATCTTGTTTTCAATTAAAATATTATCAAGGAATGGTTTAACCTCTTTATATTTCCGGTCAACCTCTGCAACCCACCTGTTTTCTTCCACATAAGTTTTAGTTCCATATTTTTCCATGAACTTGGTTTGGTGACCCTTTGACCATACGAAAGGACCTAAATGTTTTTTTACCTGCGGAAGCTTCCATATTTCCATTTCAAGGAGTATTATAACGTTTTGAGATTCATCTGTCCATGAATCTGTATTGAATACTTTGAAATCTTCCCTTTCTAAAACTCCATTTAAGGAATTTTCAGTCTTTTTAATTTGGGGATAAAGGGCATCGGCAGGGATTTCAGGAGGTTTAAACCTGATTAAAAATGTTTTAGTTTTCCGGCTTTCAAATTCATTCTTTATTTCATTTTTATTTATATCTATTTGTTTATCAAAGAAATATTCCTCTTTTGGATCATCAAGGAAATTTCGTGAGGCAACAATAAATTCAGACATCTTTTGAAGCTTTAAGGCTGCTGCAACATTCCTGTTTTTATCGGTGGGGTCAATAACTACAAGTGGTTCCTTAAAAAGATCACCAGTTCCATAATCTTCAATATCTATTTTATAATTAGGTCTCCATTCATTGCTTGCGGCATTTAAGACATTTAAAAACGATCCATAATTGATAATAAGTAGTTCACATAGGTACCCTGAAAATCCCCCTACTTTGAATTCTGCGCTGTATGTATGGATGGACCCCATGAATTTTTTAAGAAGGAGGACTTCACCTTTCTGTTTTTCTCCCAAATTTGCAAGCACGTATTCTGTGTGCAGTATAGTCCTGTCCACTGCGGATTTAAGCTCTTCAGCATTTTTAATAATGTAACATGGCACAAAATCAATTTCAAACCCTTCGATAAATCCAGTAATATATGGATGAGAAGCATATCTCAATTCATGGTCACCATGCATCTCCTTGATACATTTATCTCCTAATTTCAATCCATATTTTTTTAAATCATCTTCTGAAGTACTTAAAGGGAATTTCATGAAAATATCAACATCAGCTTTTCCAGAAAGCCATGTACCTTTTGCTACCGAACCTACAAGTGCTGCTTCTGCATTAATGTTATTTTCTCTTGCAATTTTGTTTATAATATTAATCAGTTTATCTGATAATAACTTTACTTTTTCATTTTCTTCTTGTGTAGGTTTTATTACCTTCAGTATGTTGTTAAAATCGATATTTTCCAAGATATTCACCAGGTTAATTAAATAATTAAAATAAAAAGGACTTCTGAATTGATCTTTTAATTTAAAGAACAAATTCGTTTACAGTGGTATATACTGGTCCATCACGCTTGAGCACGCTTTCTTTAAGTAAAAGTTTTTCAATTTTCATTTTTCCAATTTCTATATCTTTCAGCTCGTCAATCTTAGATAAAAGGGCGTCTTTATTTTTAGCACCTCTAACCCGTCCCATTGTAAGGTGAGGTACGTAGCTTCTCTCTTTTTTAAATCCCATTTTCTGGAAATCTTCATCCATTGCCATCTGTAGCCTTGAAAAAGGACCTGAATCTTCCACTCCAAGCCAAACTACTCTTATATATCTTTGATTTGGAAATAAACCAACACCCTTAATAGAAATTTCAAATGGAGAATAATTCTGCACTTTAGCTTCCACTGCACTTACAATTTCCTCGGACTTCTCTTCATCTATCTCACCAAAGAATTTAAATGTAAAATGTAAATTATGGGGTTCTACATATTTTACTGGTGCATCAGCTTCCTTTAACTGTTTTTGCACATCTGATATTTTCTCTTTAAGTTCTTCATCAATTTCTGCAGCTAAAAATGCCCTCATAAAAATCACCTTTCCGCAAGAGCAACTATCCTGTCAAGACTCTCTTGAGGAGTTTCTACTGTGTTCAGCATGTATACATCATTTTGTGTAAATAATTCCTTAAAAAAGTTCACCCTTAAATTAAATTTCCTCGCATCCCTTATCATTTGGTGAGGGTTACAGAAATCCTGCTTTATCATGTAATCCAGAGCTTCATCAGGACTTAATTGCCGGAATGATGGATTTTTCTCATTCCTTTCCAGGAGTACCACCGTTTTAAGTGTCGAAGTTTCTCGAATACGCCCATCAAATAATGTACTCACATCAGCGATTCCCCTGCCTTTTACATCAAGTTTAACCCTCTTGACTTCTTCTGCAAATGTTTTCCATACATCTGCCAGATCATCCCGGATATATGAATTCTTTTCTGAAGAGTAAATCACTTCAGCATTGCTGAAAATACGTGTAAAGAACCAGTCGTCTGAAATGTAGTTGCAGTTTTCATTCTGCAGCAGTCCATAGGTCAAAGTTGTTTTTCCAGTCCCAGGAGGTCCAATAATTGCAATGGCATGCCCCATATAATCCACAGCAGACCCATGAACAGAATATCTCCTATGTATAGAATGATAATCTTCAAAAAAATCGGATATTACAGCAAGCGCTATACTTTTAATCCAGCCGTAGTAATCACAGTTTCTCACTATGGCCACCTTTGCAGTTGGATCGTACATTACCTGCAGATCTCCCCCATCTTCTATGGAGAATATCTTTGCATGGGGCCGCACATCTTCATTCATAAACCTGAAATTATCATCCCATTCGTTTTTAAAATCTTCATTATCAGTCAAAAGCTTTACACATGCCCCATGAATGTTGGCTTTCCTTTCAAATTTTATTTGACCTGCTATTTTATCTGCTAACTTATCTTTTGCCTCAGGAGTAATCAATTCAACTTCATAATCCGACATTTTATTCCTCCCATAATCATAAATTTTTTTCATTTAAAACTATGCAAAAATTTAATGGATTTTAAAAAAAGGAATTCTATGTCTATTTAAGCTTAGAATGGATAATCTTGAGTTTATCCCATACTATCTAAGCGCTGTCTATTTTTCAATTATGGTCTCTTCAATGGACATTCCAAAATGTCTTGCGCCTTTATCTAGATAAACCATAACTTTATCGCCTGCTTTAATATCTGCAACCGATACTGGTTCCCCTTCTTCGTTTACAAGCCGTATAGTTTCAGCATTTTGAAGCAGTGTCCTTATTTTAACACCTTCATATTCTGCTTCAATAAGCATTAAAGGCCGTTTTTCAATTTTAATCCTGCCAACAATAGCAGTTTTGGTGTTACCTTCTTTATCTACAGTTAAAACTTCATCTCCAGTTTCAATTTCTGAAAGGTATCTGGTTCTATTATTTGGAGTCATCACGTATGCGTGTACTGGACCTGCATTTACCCTAAACGGACGTGAAGCTACATATTCACTTTCCATTGATTCACTGTGCACAAGGAATAATCCCCTGGAATAAGATCCAATGAGCATTCCTTCCCCAATTGACATCATGGAACTGGTATCAACACAGACCCTATCTCCAGAACCTACAGGTTTTACAAGGGTCACTGTAGCAGGCACGAGGTTGTAATGTTCAGATTCAATCCTTTCAATTAACGAAGCAACTTTTTTAATTTGAGGTATATCTGAGGTATATAATAGTACTCCATCCGTACCATGCTCTAATGTCTCAAGAGCAAGCCTTGCTTCCTCGTAGTCTGGAACAGCTGCAATTATTTTAACATCTTCCCTTTGTAAGTCTGCTATAATGTTTTCTAAAGGAATAATTTTCCAATCTTTTCCTACAAGGATCACATAATCTGCAGATCTTCCAGCTTCAGATGCGAGTTCTTCAAGTCTTTTACTTGTAATTTCGATATATGCTGCAACTGTTTTTCCTTTACTTTTCAATTCACCTATAGCTGCCAAATCTTTTGACTCAGATAAACTATCTGGAAGTGGGAGTGTGCCGTCCCCTTCACCTTTTCTACCTACCAGGACTATATCTGCTTCTTCGTTATCTGAAACTATCTTGATGTTTCCCAATTTCTTTATGCTTTCAACGTCATCGAAGTCAACAACGTGGTTTATCCCGGACTCCAGTGCTGTGGTAATGATACCTTTCTTTTCGTCCCAGCTGGGGTGTTCTGCCATGATCCATGCAAATTTCATAAATAAACCGTCCGTAATCTTAAAATTCAATTTCTATTTACCTTCAATTATTTTCAGGGCTTCTTCTACATCCATGTTGTTGTGAACAATTTCTGCAATAGCCCTTGTAGTTTTTCTAGGTGATTCTGCCTGGAACACATTTCTTCCAATTGCAACGCCTGCTCCACCTACATTTACAGAATCTTTCACCATTTGAAGGAGCTGTTCATTTGTTTCAACTTTAGGTCCTCCAGCTATTACCACAGGGACCGGACATCCTCCAACAACTTCCCGGAATGTATCTGGGTTTCCAGTATAATTTGTTTTTATTATATCTGCTCCAAGTTCTGCTCCAGCTCTTGCTGCAAGTTTCACAACATCGACATCGTGTTCGCTGTCGATTTTTTCTCCCCTTGGGTACATCATAGCAATAAGAGGCATTCCCCATTCATCACAAATTTCAGAGGTTATTCCAAGTGTCTCGAGCATTTCTGGTTCCATATCAGATCCAACATTTACATGGACAGATACAGCATCAGCACCTATTTTTAAGGCTTTTTCAACTGTTGTGACCAGTACTTTATGATCTGGGTCAGGGCTTAATGAAGTACTGGCTGATAAATGGATTATAAGACCAATATCGCGCCCGTATCCTCTGTGACCAGTTCCAACCATTCCTTTATGCATTAAAACAGCATTTGCTCCTCCGCTTGCAACTTCATCAATGGTTTCGCACATATTGCCAATACCAGCTACCGGCCCTATGGAAACACCGTGATCCATGGGTACTATTACAGTTCTTCCTGTCTTTCTGTTTATTATTCTTTCAATTCTAATCTTTTTACCAATCATTAGATGTCCTCCTACTTAATTTTAGATGACCAGAGTGTAAATTCTTTCAACCTTGGAGGGACACCATCTTTACCAGATGATTCCAACCAACCATGTTCAGATTTTATCATTTCTTCTGTTTTTGATGAATGTATGAAGTCAAGAAGACCTCTATTTCTTATTATGGTATCTCGAGGTTTTAAACTTGATGACCATATGAAAAAGACCTTGAAAGTTGTGTCAGGGTGGTAACCCCCTCCAAGGTCTACAGATAATACATCGCATGTTTTGATCTTTTTTATAACATATTCCAGTGTTTCATGGAGCCTTACATCAGCTTTTTTAAACTCTATGTTCTTATATTCCTGACATAATTTTCCCATACTTTCTACAGATTCAGGACTATTATCCATGGCAAAAATTTTGCCTTCTGGTGCAAGTTCAGAGAGAATTTTGGTGGAATTTCCAACATGACACCCAAGTTCCACTACAACATCGTCTGCTTTTATAATATCTTTCAAAGCTTCCCTATAAACTTTAATATTATACACTACTTTTATCATAAAATTCACTGATTACTCTTTATTGTTTATTAGTATTTCTAAACCATTCCTTGTTATGCTTTATCCATATATATTCCACTATAAACTATCGATCAATTCTGTAAAATTCACGGATTAATTTTTACTGTTAATTAATATCTTCAAACCATTCCTTGTTATGCTTTATCCATGTATAATTTAACTACAAACTATTAATTAATTCCTTTAAACTAAGTTATTAGGTTTTATCTTAGATATATTTAATTTATTAATGTAATTGTTTGGTTTAGTAAAGATAATCCATTAAAAAAAGAGTTAATTTTTTGTTAAAATTTTAATCCTAAATTTTTTTAATTTTATTTATGATCCCATGAAAATGTAATGTTTAAGGGATTTAATCCTTTAAATTTTGTTTCGTATTTTAGAAAGAAAAATAACATTTTTACAATATTAATTTAATTCGATTATATAACTATTCTACACTATTTAACTAATATAACATCATGATTATAGTTCAGTGATTAGAATTTAAGGCCTATTTTTGATATACTAATCATATATAACTATTATTTTTTCAATCATTTTATTTCTTTCTAACTCCCTAAATTGAATTACTTTTCAATGCTCTAACTCAAAATCTATAAAATATAATGTCCATGTGTGTAATAGGTGTTCAAATTGGATGTTATAGATACCAAAGTTAGAAAATGCAAGGATATAACTATATTATTGATAAGAAAATGAGAGAACGTAGAATAGAATAAGATAAATGCATTATTCCACTAAATGAAAGTAATCCTTTTGAATCAGACGAATTTGTTAAAGTTCTAAGAAAATCAGATTTTGAAAAAATAGGAAATTTAATTAAGAACTTGAAGGTGAACGAGAACAATTAAAGAAAGAAATTAACGAGCTTACAACACTGTTAGAAACACAACGTAAATACATATATTCACTTGAAAACTCATCGAATATTGAGTCAAAGGATAGAAATAAAAAAGTATATTCAAAAATTTAATTAAAATGTGATTGGTATCAACTAATCCATTACTATTAAAAATAAAAATAATAACGAAATTTTTATGTTTAAAAAAAGAAATCGTTATTTATGAATAATGATCTGACTTTTATAACTAATGAACTAGGTAACAAATTAGTTGATAGATTCAATACCCTTATTAAAGACACACAATTTTTCGATTGTTTAGTTGGCTATTTTTACACAAGTGGATTTCATTCTTTATACAGATCTTTAGAAAATACCGAAAAAATTAGAGTTTTAATTGGTATTTCCACTGATAAAAGAACATTTGACATTATTCAAGAATCTAAATCTCAAACATTTATTTTATCACATAAAGAGACTAAAGATAATTTTTCTGACAAGATAATTGAAGAAATGGAAAAATCTGAAGATTCTTTAAGAGTAGAAGAAGGAATTAAAAAGTTTATAGAATGGTTAAATTTGGGTAAATTAGAGATAAGGGTTTATCCTTCTGAAAAAATCCATTCAAAATTGTATATTATGGGTTTTAAAGAAGAAGATAGAGATTCTGGAAGAGTAATTACAGGATCAAGTAATTTTACTAAATCTGGATTAACAGATAATCTTGAATTTAATGTAGAATTAAAAAATAGTTCTGATTTTAATTATGCATTAAGTAAATTTAATGAATTATGGAAAAATTCTATAGAAGTTACCGAAGAATATGTTAATACTGTTAAGAAAAAGACATGGTTAAATGATTCAATAACTCCTTACGAACTGTATTTAAAATTTCTTTATGAATATCTAAAAGAAAAAATTAATATTGACCAAGAAGAACTAAAAAAAGCTCTTTTGCCTGAAAACTTTATGGATTTGCAATATCAAAAAGATGCTGTAAGAGATGCTAAGATGAAGCTTGAAGAGTACGGAGGCGTTTTTATATCTGATGTTGTAGGATTAGGAAAAACATATATTTGCGCTTTACTTGCTCAGCAATTAGAAGGTAGATCTTTAGTTATAGCTCCTCCAATTTTAATTGACAGAGGTAATCCCGGTTCTTGGCGTAATGTTTTTGGAGATTTTGGAGTTAGAGGGCCAGAATTTGAATCCAGAGGTAAATTAGATAAGTTAATAGATGAAGGCACTGATAAATACATGAATGTATTCATTGATGAATCTCATGACTTTAGAAATGAAGCTACACAAAGTTATGCGAAACTATCTCAAATATGCCAAGGTAAAAGAGTAATTCTAGTATCTGCAACTCCACTAAATAATACACCTATGGACATATTAAGCCAAATTAAGCTATTCCAGAGTGCCCATAAGTCCACATTACCTCACCCAAAAGTAAGGGATTTGGAGAAATATTTTAGAAGACTTCAAAATAGACTAAAAGGACTAGATAGACAAAAAGATAGAGATGAATATTTGAGGATAGTTCAAGAAAATGCTAAAGAGATTCGTGAAGATGTTTTACAATATTTAATGGTTAGAAGAACACGATCTAGCATTACAAAATATTATGGAAAAGATCTAGAAAAACAAGGTCTTAAATTCCCTGAAGTTGAAGATCCAAAACCGATTTATTATCAATTTGATGAATATCTGGATGAAATATTCAATAGAACCTTAAAATTGATCATTAAAGACTTTAAATATGCAAGATACACCCCTTTATTATATCTTAAAAAGAAAATAAGATCCCAAGAAGCCCCACAGAGAAATATGGGAAAATTCATGAAAATTCTTCTACTTAAAAGATTAGAAAGTAGCTTTTGTGCTTTTAAGCAAACTGTAAACCGATTCATTATTTCTTACACTCGATTCATAGAAGAATATAAGAAAGGAAACGTCTATGTCAGTAAATCCATAAACAAGATTTTTGAATTGCTTGAAAACGATGATATTGAATCTATACAAAAAAAATTTATTGATAAAGGAAATGCTTCAAAATATTCATCTTCTTCCTTTATTCCCGACTTTATTGAAGATCTTGAAAGCGATTTAAAAGTCCTAAAAGAAATAAATGATATGTGGAACGATATAACAGAAGACCCCAAACTTGAAGAGTTCATTGGAATTTTAACGAATGATAGAAACCTTAAAAATAGAGTGATCGTTTTTACAGAATCAAAAGAGACAGCATTCTATCTAGAAAAAGAGTTAAACCCTTTATTTGATAACAAGGTAATGGCGTTTTCTGGAGATTCTTCAGAGAATGTGAGACGGAAAATTATCAAAAATTTCGATGCTAATGAAAAAAATCAAGAAGATGATTGCAGAATTTTAATATCTACCGATGTTTTATCACAAGGAGTTAGTTTGCACCGTTCTAATGTAGTAATAAACTATGATATTCCATGGAATCCAACAAGAATGATGCAAAGAGTAGGACGTGTAGAAAGAGTTAATTCAAAATTTGATAAAATTTATACCTATAATTTCTTCCCAGCAGGACAGATTGATAAAAATATAAGTTTGGAGGACGCAGCTAAATCTAAAATTACAGCTTTCATTGAAATGCTCGGAAACGATTCAAAACTATTAACAGATGAAGAAATAAAATCCCATGACCTATTTACAAGATTAATATCTAAAGATGTCCTCATAGGAGACGCAGAAGAGGAAGATCTGGAACTGAAATATCTTACATTCTTAAGAGAAATACGGGATAACAACAGCGAACTTTTTGAAAAAATTAAAAGACTTCCTAAAAAAGCTAGAACATCAAGGAAATGTTTAATAAAGCAGAATTCTTTATTAACCTTTTTCCGTAAAGGAAAACTAAGAAAAATATTCATGACTCATGAAAATATAGCAAAAGAACTTGATTTCATTGAAGCAGCGCAAATTCTGGAAGTAGAAGAGAATATTGAAGCTGAAAAAATAGATGCCGAATTCTATAAGCATTTAGAATTAAACAAAAAAGGATTTGAATCTGTATTCATAATTGATGAATATAGTACTTACAGAGGTAAAAGTCATTCTAGAAAGCTAATTACAATAATAAATGCCGTCTTCAATGGTCCAAATCAATTTACTGAGATTGAAGAAGAGTATCTTCAAGAAGTATTAGAATTGCTTGAAGAGGGAAAAATACCCCAAAAAATTATCAAAGAAATATTAAAAGAATTAAATGGAATAGAAGGGCAACTTGAACCTCTTAAAATTTTTAAAACGATTAAATCAGGAGTACCTTCAGAATTTTTCCAAGAAAAACCTATAACCACTTCCGCAGATATATTTGGACCAAAAGAGATTATATTATCAGAATATTTAATTAAAGGGGATTAAAAATGGACCAACGAAATGCAACGATACTTTTAAATAACGTGTTTAACCATAGTTTCGAATTCGAAAAGTTTGGAATTTTTATTAAAGAACTTTTTAATCATTTAAATATACGTCCAAGAAGTGTACCTATTTGGAAAGAATATGAAGATTATGTAGAATCAGTTCAATCCTTTGGAGTATATCGTGATGAAAATAAAAAGACTGTAGAAATATTCGCTATAAAACTTAAAAAAACAGGTTCCAGAGACAGAGCAAGAACAATGCAAAGAAATTTGGTCGCCAAATATCTAAGAAATTTCAATAGAAATGCAGCTTTAGCTTCATTTTATGGTGATGATCCAGATGATTGGCGGTTTTCTTTCATAAAAATGGAATATGAACTTTTTAAAGATGAAAATGGGAATTTAAAGGTAGAAGAAGATTTAACACCTGCAAAAAGATATTCTTTTTTAGTAGGTGAAAATGAACCTAATCACACTTGTAAAAGCCAATTTTTAAGTTTAATTAAAGAAGAAGATGCTGATCCATCTATAGAAAATATTGAATCTGCATTTAGCGTAGAAACTGTTACAAAAGAATTTTTCAACGAATATAAAAACTTATATTTAGATTTAAAAGAATCTCTGGAAAAAGTAATCAAAAAAGATCCGGCTGTTAAAGAAGAATTTGAAAAAAAACACATATCTACAGCAGATTTTGCAAAGAAATTAATGGGACAAATAGTATTTATCTATTTTTTACAAAAAAAAGGATGGTTGGGAGTTAAATTAGGAGAATCTTGGGGTACCGGATCAAAAAACTTTTTAAGCCATTTATTCGAGAAAAAAGAGTCCTATACTAACTTTTTCAATGATATACTAGAATATTTATTTTACGATGCATTAGCTACAGATCAATATGATGATTATCATGAAAAGTTTAAATGTAAACTTCCTTTTTTGAATGGAGGATTATTTGAACCCATAAATGGATATGATTGGAGAAATACTGATATTACATTAGATAATAAAATATTTAAGAAAATATTAAACACTTTTGATAGATTTAACTTTACTGTAAAGGAAGATGAACCTCTAGAAAAGGAAGTTGCTGTTGATCCTGAAATGCTTGGAAAAGTCTTCGAAAATTTACTTGATGTTACAGATAGAAAATCAAAAGGCGCATATTATACTCCAAGAGAGATTGTTCATTATATGTGCCAGCAAAGCTTAATTAACTACTTAAATACAAATTCAAATGTACCAACTGAGGATATAAAAGAATTTATTCAATTAGGTGACTTTGCATTAGATTTAATTATTAGGGAAAAAATTAAGTTTAGCCAACCAAAAAAAGGTAAGAAATATGGATTACCTACTTCAATAAAAGAAAATTATGAAGAAATAGATGAATTACTTCGAGAAATTAAAATTGTTGATCCTGCTGTTGGTTCTGGAGCATTTCCAGTAGGAATGATGAATGAAATTGTGAAAGCTAGATCCATTCTATCAATTTTTTTTGAAGATGAAAAAAAGAGTTATGACCTTAAAAGAGAAACTATCGAAAACTCTTTATATGGCGTAGATATAGATTCTTCCGCTGTCGATATAACAAAATTAAGATTTTGGCTTTCTTTAATTGTTGATGAAGATGATGTTAATAATATCAAGGCTTTACCTAATTTAGATCATAAAATTATGTGTGGTAATAGTCTTCTTGAAGAGTTTGAGGGACTGAAACTTTTCGATGAAAAGCTCTTAGGAGAAATTCCAAAAGACAATTCTGAAATAATTAAAAAATTGGAAAACAAAGAAAATGCATTATATAGTGAATTAGGCAGAATAGAGACAGGGATCCTTAAAGATAATGGAAGAAAAGATGAAATAAAGAAAGAGCTAAAAAAGATAGAAAGAAAAAAGAGAAAATTATCATTGAAACCTAAAGAAATTGTTATACAACCCACATTATTTGATGAACGAGTAACTAAATCCCAAATAAAATTAAAGAAACTTAAAGAGTTACAAAAACAATTTTTCAGTGAGCAAAATAAAAAAGAGAAAGAAAATATTCGAAATAATATTGAAAAAATAGAATGGGATTTAATTGAAGAAACTCTTAAAGAAGAAGGAAACGAAAATGCAATCAATAAACTTCAAAAATATAAAATAAATGAATCAAAACCATTTTTCTTGTGGAATTTGTATTTTGCTGAAGTTTTTCAGAGAGAAAATCCGGGATTTGATGTAGTGATTGCTAATCCTCCATATATTGGATTTCATGGATTTGAAGAAATTAAACCATATCTTAAAGAAAAATATATATCAGCTACAGGTAAATTTGATATTTATGTTCCTTTCATCGAAAAAGGTTTAGATCTTATTCGTAAAGAAGGAACATTAACTTTCATATGTCCTACCAATTTTACAAAAAGAAATTATGGAAAAAAGATTCGTAACTTCCTTAAAAAAGAAATTACTATATTAAATATTGTTGATTTTGAAGATTTTCAAATATTTGAAGGTGCTTTAAATTATACTGGAATATTTGTCTTTAAAAAGACTATTCCCCAAAATGATTCCTTATTCTGTTACAAAAAACGTTCTATTACACATAAAGGTTTTAATGTTATTCAAGACTCATTAGAAGAAAATGGATGGGTTTTCCATGATCCTAACACACTTAAACTTATAGAAAAAATTAAGAATCAGAAATCGTCTCTTTTAGGAAAATTGACATTTAGTATCTCTGAAGGAATAGTAACCGGCAAAAATGATGTTTTTCTTTTGAACAATGAAGACGTTGAATATCTTGGATTAGAATCAGAATTACTAAAACCTTGTATTAGAGGTAGGCAAATTCGTAAATACAATATTAATGAAGTTAATGAAACAATAATATATCCTTATGAGATAGTAAATGGAAAGACCGTACCTATACCTATAACTACAATAGAGAAAAAATATCCTAATACTTTTGATTATTTAACCCAAAAACGAGATTATTTGAGTGGAAGAGGTTATTTTGAAAAATCAACAAAAAATTGGTATGAACTGTGGTGTCAAAGAAGTTATGATACTCAAGGTGTTTTAAAAATTCTTGTCCCGGAACTGGCAGAATCTAATCGATTTGCTTTAGCAGAAGAAAATCTATTTTATGGAGATACAGTTTGTGGTATCAAACTTAAAGATACAAATTATGAAAATATTTTATATACATTAGGTGTTTTAAATTCTAAGCTGATAGAATTCTTATATAAAAAAACTACTGTTCCTAAAGCAAATCAATTTTATATCTATAAAACTATGTTCTTGAAAAATATTCCAATACGTGAAATAGATCATTCCAATTCTAAAGAGGATGCTGCTTATAAAAAGATAATATCATCAGTAGACAAACTAATAAATATTTACAAACACTCTCACTCAGAAAATAAAGAAATAGATAATAAAATTATTCAGGAAACTGATAATCAAATTAATAACTTGATTTATCAATTATATAACTTAAATAATGATGAAATAGAAATTATTAATAATCATTTTAAAAGTTGAGGGGAATAATATGAAAATTGCCGGAGTAACACATCCAATACCTACAGAATATGCAAATAAAATATACGAAGACAAGAAAACTGTTTTTATTGGTAAGTCATATTTAGGAAAAGTTTCTAAAGGAGATAAATTTGTAGTATATGAATCATATGGAGCTAAAGCGTATACTGGTTACGGTACTATCAAATTTATAGGTAAGGTAAAGACTAATCAAATTTTAAAGAAATATAAAGATAAATTAATAATAAATGAAGAAGAATTTAAAAAATATTCCAAAAATAAGAATGAAATGACAATCATAGAGTTTGAAAATTTTAAAAGGTTTAAAGATCCAGTTGTACCAAAAAGATTTGTAACTATTGCTGGCAAATACATTTATGAAGACGAGTATAACGATATAATCAAAAAAGGAGGATAATCAAACTCATTGGTGATTATTATGCCTAAAATTAAAAAGTGTCTCAATGAATGGAATGCAACAATTGAAGCGTTAGGTCAAGGAAAACAAACAATTTTAATAAGGAAATATGGAACAAATCTCGATAAATTCCTTTTATATCCAACAGTCAGCTATGCTTTACAAAAGGATTATTTTAAAAGTTTCAAAGAAAAATATCAGGGTTTCGTTAAAAATAATGCTTTACCTAAAAAGGAAGGGAAAAAGACAGAAGTTAAATACGTTGCATTCGTTGATAAAGTAATTAAAAGAAATTCTAAGAGAATAGGATCATTTAATAAATACCATATTTGGACAAATAATCACGTAAAATCATATTTAGGACGTAGTGAAGCTAACATATGGGTACTAAGAATTTATAAATTAAATAAATCAATAATGTCAACGAGGACAATGGCAAAAATATATGCCAACTTAGAAGAAGAAGTATCTTTGGATAATATTCAACCTGTTATTAGTGATGAAGAATTCTCAAAGATTATTAAAGAAATAGAAAGTAAAAAATAACATTTAATATACTAAATAACTTATGAATTGCCTTATTATCATATTTAATGGAAGTTTTATGTCATTAAGACGAATAAGAGTTTTTAAATGTTAACTATGTAATGAAATAATCCGGGATGATATTTTTCTTCTTTTATTTCTACATCTGAAATTCCATATTTCGCAAGAGTTTCCTTTAATAATTCAATATTTTGGGACCTGATTTTACCATCCTCAATCCAAACAAGTTCTGTATCTTCTTCTGCTAATATTATAAGTTCTTTACCCTCATCTACAATTTTTTCGCCTTTGAATCCTTTGTATGTTACTTCCATTTTTTACCCTCTTTAAACTTATTAATCTAAATCTGTAGTAACTTCTTTATAATATTTTATCTCTACCTATTCACTCATAAAACCATTACACTGTAAATGAATTAGTTAAAAGAACAATAGGTTTGTACGGAGGGGTTTTTTATGGGTTTTAATGAGTTTAAATAGAATAGAAAAAGATTTTGTATGTCTAAAGATTGCAATGTTTAAACATGTTTAGATAATGAAAAGAATTATTTTGAAACGGTTGAAGAGGATTTTAAAGAAATACTTTGATTAATTTCTGGGTAAGAGATGGGAAAAATTAAAAATTAAAAAATCATACACTTGCTTTCATAAAATCAATCAAAGAACGCTGTTTAGGATAAAAAAAAGATTTCCAAATATCCTTATCTTCAGAAGGTACAGCTAAAACTAAGATTCGTTTTGGTCTTGTAATTCCTACATAAACATTTCTCAACTCTTCATGCTTAATTTTTCTACCCAGTTTTAATAAGTTACTGTAACGTGGCCCATTAGATCCTTTTTTAAGTATTAATAAAACAGCATCAAATGTTTCTCCTTTTACCTTGTGAATCGTACTTAATATGTAATCTTCATTAAAATTTTCATATCCAAAAACATCCTCAAAAGTAAAATTATTAAATCTATTATTAATTTCTAAGTGCCATTTTATTTTCCGTTTTATCCGAGGAGTATGATATCCCTCCAGATTTTCTTTAAATTTATCTAACCATTTTATTAGGGTTTTATCTGTCTTAGGCATTAAATTAATTAATCCAAAAATTTCCTTTTTAAAATCAAAATATCCTCTTTCTTCAATCAGATTAGACAATTCATAATCAGAATATATAACTTTACCTTTTAATATGCCCATAAAAACTCTTTCAAGTAATTTAAAAGATTTTTGGAATTCTGAATTGTCATATAAATATTTAGAGTACATTAATTCTTTCGCATATTTATTTTTAATCCAAGGATCTATATTTGAAATATATCTAGATGAATGTTTATTTCGAGATAAAACTATTTGATCTATCAAGCTTTTACTTCTAGCTAAAATAGCAATATCTTTAGAATGAGTAATACTCTTAAATTTACATAATTCTAAAAAGTCAAATATTATTTTTTCAAAATCTGGATCTTTATAATCATAATCCCATATCTCAGGCTTAAAATCATAATCCCTAACTTTATTAACAGATGAAGACTTATATGGCAAATTTGATAAAGAATACGTAAAATCACATATATTTTGAGAACTACGCCAATTTTCATTCATGGTAATTGAACCCCATTCCTTAATTTTTTCTTCAAAAAGTTCAGGCTTTGCCCCATTCCATTCAAAAATAGATTGATCAGGATCCCCAACCAAAATAATATCTTTTAATCCATTTTCAACAAGGATTTCAATTATCCTCATTTGCATTGCAGAAGTATCCTGAGCTTCATCAATAATCATATACGGAAATCTTAAAGCAATAGTTTTTGCAATAGGATAATTTTCAAGTAATTTCACAGAGAAATAATTAGCATCTGATTGATTAACATATCCTTTTTGTATTAGAGCCTCTTTAGCTTCTCTAATTCCTTTATAATTACCATCTTCAGAACCATCTACATTCTCTTTCTTCCATTTAAAATTAAACTGATCCAAAGAAACAATTGGTTCAATATCACCTTTCATATCATAACTAACTTTATCGAAATATTGCTTAGGATCACGATCCCAGTGCTTTATTTTCCAAGGGAATATAGGTTCTCCAACTAATTTAGGCCTAATTTTACATCCTAAGGCTAAATGACCATAAGGAAAAAAAATAAATTGATTTATAAAGCTGTCAATTGTACCTAAGAAATGAGGATATCTAATTGGTATATTAATAGAAAATGAATTACTTAATTCCGATTGAATTTCTTCCCATGCAACATTAGTAAATGATATAACAGCTATTCCCCTATGATCGTATTCCCATTTTTTTAAAAGATATGCCATTTTAGCTGATACAGTGAATGTTTTTCCACTTCCAGGACATGCTCGAACAACACATTTACCATTAGTTTTACATATTTCTTCTTGTTTACCTTTTGGTTTTTTACTCATATAAAACACTTAAATACTCATTATTGAACGAAGAAATGCTATTTAAAATATTAACTAGTTTCTCCAATTACAAATTTAATTGCCTCTTCAATATAATCTGGAACTTTAAAGTCTTTAGAATCTTCTTCTAATTTAAGAGCCAATGAATAAGCAAATTTAGATTTACTTTTATTACTGGCTATTTTTTCAGCGAAAAACATAGCTCGTTTCTCGGGATCATTAATTTTTATGAGTTTTCCATGAAGTTTACTATGAAGTTCCTTAAATGCCTCTAAAATAACTTCATTATTCCAGTTATTTTTAAACAATTCATATTCAAAAGTATTCTCAGCAAATGTAGGTTTTAAATTATCACTTTCTAACTTTTCAATCGCTTTAACTCTTTCTTTTGCTCCCTTTTTACCTGCATCATCATCAGTTATTAATGCACACTTACATTTTAGGCCTTTTCCGTCTGGATCATTAAATAACTTGGCAAAATGTTCAAATGCAACACCATTGACATTTACAACTTCAATACCCCTTCTTTCAATATCATAATCTTTTTCCATTATTTTACTGAAAATTGGGATTAGAAGAGCTTCTGAAATGCCCTCTACTAAAATAACTCCATTTGCGAAAAACATTTGTGATCTTGTAACATCCAAAAATTTTTGAAGGTACTTTAAAGTGTTATTCTCAAGGTTTAAGTTCTTAATTTGAGTAGAACAAATATTATGATGATCATTTTGCAGTATAGTCACCAAATTTAGATTAGTTTTAGCAGCTATGGTTGGAGAATGTGATGTAACGATAATCTGAAATTCATTTTCTTCATCTAATCTTTTTAAGTAATTAAAAAAAGTATTTTGAAGCTGAGGATGTAAATGGGCTTCAGGCTCCTCAATAAGCAATAAATTATATTCAGCTTCAGAAATTTCCTTCATTTGCTTAATATTTCCTAAAACAGCAGCAGTATAAATCAAATTATTTAAACCTAATCCATTTTGCCAAATTTCAAAATATTGTTGATCACTAGGATTTGCAATTAAGTTGTCATTAAATATGGGTAATTGAATAATTAGATTTCGAATAAATTTATCAAATTCAAAAGTGGCGAAACCTACTTTAATTTTTTGTTTCTTTTCATCCGTAGAATATGATAAATAATCTAAATGGTCTAGTAACCATCTATTACCTTCTATAATGAAGTTTTTCCATTCATCTTTGGTTAAAACATTAGTTACCTTTGTTAATAACTTGTCTTTTTCTTCATCCTTACCTATTAACACACTTGAATATAAATCGCCAAGAATATTTTCTCTATTAGGCCTTAAATTCCTATTGGGATCCCTTAAAGCACTTAAATAAACATTACGTAGTACTGAACGAACTTCATGAGACACACTACTTCCTTCTGTTGCACCGCCCCAAACTTTTCTCTTTACTTGTTTGCCCAATTTATGATCAATAAGCTCAAATCTAAAATGTAATTGAAGATTACGTTCACCTTCTTCATTTAAAGCATCTAATTCATTAAATAACCCAGTTTCCTCAAAATCTTCAAACTTAAAAAATAAATGGAATTCTATATCCTCTATTTCATTACCTAACTCTGATTTATCAATCCTAAAATCAGATTTAGAACAGTAAATATCTCGGGGTTGTTGAAAATCACCTAAACATAATCTTAATGCATCAATGACAGCGGTTTTCCCCGAGTTATTCTCTCCTATAATAATATTTAATCCTTTATCAAAGTCAAGTTCTAGATCTTCTATTGCACGAAAGTTTTTAATTATAAATTTTTCTAAATACATACAACCTTTTAATAATCTCTTAATTATCCTTAAATAAGTTTATTGGTATATTAATTAATAAAATATTAATATTAACTCCTTAATAATTAAATATATAAAAAGCAACAAGGAATTAAGTTATATAGTCCCAGTTCTCATGAAATATAATAAAAATGCTTAAAAACTAATGGTTATTTTAAAATATTTCCTGTCTTTTACAGGAATCACAGATCCAAATCTCATCTTTTGTATCTTTCTGTTTAATAATGCTCCCAACCTTTTCTATGACAATATTTACATTCTTTATGTACTTTTGTCAGGATTAAGTCTTCATCAACAAGTAATTCTCTAAGTTTATTATCTCCATCATGAATAAATCGACTATAATCCCTATTTAGTAATTCACTATTTTTTGGTAGAGCTATAATTAAATCGTGACAAAAAAGTCATATGTAATAATTAGGAGATATAAATAGGGTTTTCATAGATAATTACTCGTATCAAAGTATTAACAAATTTAAAATGTGATTATTGATGAAATTAGGTAAAAATGATATAAAAGAGTTAATTTCATTGCTAGAGTTATTATTTAATATAAAAAGCTGTAAATACGACAATAAAATAATATTTAAAGAAAAACAGTTTAAATTAAGTATTTCTGTGTCTGAATTAAGAGATATTAATGAAAAAATTCATGATTTGAGATACAAAGATTTTTACATTTTTAATAAAAATTATTTTGAAGAATTATTACATGTAGAAGGCCATCCTCTTTATATTCAAAAATATTTCTCAAAACCTATTATTATTCACAATGAAGGCAAAATTATCACATATGAATTATCTAAGCCAAGTCTAGAATATATTTTACTTTCATTTATAAAAATGTCCGAAATGGGAATATGTAATGCCCCTTCATTATTCCTAAAAAAATTTTATAAAGCTAGAGAATTCAGTAATGGACACTGTTGCAGTCATATACAATCCAAATTCAATTCCCTTAAAATTTTTAAAACTCTTGAATCAATTGAAGAGATTTTACCCGGTTTTGATAATATTACAATAGATGATTCATTAAGAAACTTCATAGAATCACAATTTGATAAAATAATAACTTTAAAAATTATAACAACTGAAAATGAAACATCTGATGAATATTTTTTTGATTTAGCAGATTCATTTAGATTTCGGATTAATTATCACACACAAATAGCTTTTATTAGAAAATTTGAATATTATGAAAATAGTTTAGAAACAATTAAACGAATAAACGAGACTGAAGAAATTAAAACTATTCCTCAAAAATCATATAAAAAAGAACTTTTACTTTACTATGAACAAGCATTATCAACTAATGATCCTGTTTTTAGATTTTTATCATTTTATCACGTACTTGAATATTTTTTCAAAATACATTCCAAAAAAAGATTTGAAAGAGATCAAATTGAAGATGTTATGCATCAATTCTTAAATAAAAATGAACTGAAAAAAAACATTTATAAGTTCGATTTTAGTTCTTATAATCACGATTTAATTGCTAATAAAGATAATTTAGCATTAGATAAACTACAAAATGAAAAAGAGGGAATTATCTATTATGATTATTATAATTATTTAACCACTGAAAAAGTTAATTTTGCAGATGCAAAGCCATTAAATGATAATAAATTCATTCCAACATTAGCAAAAAGGATTTATAGAGTTAGAAATGCAATTGTACATCGGAAAGAAGGGGAATCTAAATATTTAAATTATAAAAAAAGACATAGAGATGAATTGAAAATAGAGTTACCTCTTATTCGACTTATTGCAGAACAATTTATAATCAATAGTTCTAATGAATTAAAATAGTTAATTTTTTATCAAAATTTATTAGATTTTAATTAATTAAAATGTGCAATTACATAAAAAAAGTTGTAAGATTATATGAAACTATAATAGTATTAAATTTTAATATTTGAAAATGCACATCATAACTATGTAGAAAAAAGCATAAAGAAATATCATTTCCTTATAATAAACAGTAGAAATCTAAGTTAAAGCTCGTTAAATAACATTTTTTGTAATTTTTGAATCTCTTCGACATTATGAGACTTAAATTAAAGCATAATATTTAAATGATAATACTAAATGTATAATTATGTCTAAAGAGGATATTGTTTATCATGGATATCCAAATAACTTGGATTATAAGGAAATAGCCAATTTAGTATTAATCCATGATAAAATTTATGATGCTAATTCAACATTAACAAATTTATTTTCTTTATCTTCAGATTTAGCTGAAATGCTTGATAATTTAGATAATCCCGATAAAAATCATTTGCAGGAAGTATTCAGCGATGAAAATTTAATAACGAGTTATTCCAATATTGTAATATTACTATCTTCAATTTCTTATTATTATGGATTAAATTATAATGATTGGTGGGATCAGGAAATTTATTCAGTTGATAAATTATCTGAAGTTGATGAAAAGAATTCACAAAAATTTATTGAGACCATTATTCCTTCTCTTAGGAGAGCATATAAACAGAATCCTGATGTAATTAAGGATACAATTGAAGTATTATATGATGTGCCTTTGTTGAATAAGTTTATTATAAAAAGTGACGAATATGGGCATGACATAGCGAAAATAAGGAAAAAATATGAGAATGTTGTTTTTGATTCAATCGAATTAGATTTAAAAGATCCTAATTTATATTTACATTTAGGTATTGATAGTGAAGCCCATGGATATATTGATTCATTTCTTATCAATAGTCAAGTTGTTGAAAGTAGTGGATTAGAAATGCCTCTCCATATATCTCCACAATATGCTAACTATATACAATATAAGTACTTAAAGAATACAAGAGGGCAAATAGATCAATTTAAACAAAGAAAATTCTACGAAGACGCATATGATCTATTCATACCGGACATATATACTGCAAATATTAATGATCTTATAGAACTTAAAAATCAGAAAGTTTTCAAAGAATTTAGGAAAGAAATAGGTGTCATGATTAATCAATGGTTTGAAGATTCTTCATATAAACCTAATTTTTCAGATTATTTAAATGAACAATATATTACTGAAATTGAAGGATTTGCGGTTAATAAAGCTCCAAATTATAAAAAAATACTTTTAAAAGGATTTTTAGGTTATTTAGATACATTACTTGCCCAAATTCCAGTGATAGGTTTAATTCCATTAGTTAATACTGGAATTATGGGAACTGAATTATATGAAGCATACAACGATAAGAAGGAATATAAATTTGCTCTTTCTGTAATTGGAATAAAAGATATAATTAAAAAATAAATTAGATAATTAAATTTATAAGATATTAACTTCGCAATATAGGACTATAACGAAGTTCAAAACATTACAAAAACATTAAAAGAATGTTCAATAAAATATTAAAAGATTATTATGGCCAAACAAAAAATGAAACAAATCACTATAAAGTTATCAGAAAGACAAATAAAGGGTTTAGAAGAACTAGCTGAAGAAATGGGAGATCAGCCAATATCAGTAATAGTGAGAATAGCAGTAGCATCATATCTAAAAGAAAATGGAAAAATATAATTAATGTTCTAGATCCTGAAATTTATCAAAAAATAATCCTTTTTTGACATTACAACACCTACCACGACTAGAAAATTTCCATAACCCCGTACTCAAGTATAGTAGTATCTTAGTCCGTTTATATACTGTAACATTTTTTGGCATTATGTCGCATTGTATACTATTTTCCATTATTTTTTTCCTTATTCCCACCTATTTATTCTTTCATGTCTTTTTATTGTTTTTCGTGTCATGGTTATGTTCGTTTCATTTTAGTGTTTAACAGTTTTATATAAAACTGAAGCATTAAACTGTATTAATTGTTTAAGAATAGAAATTTAAATCAATTTTTTTGTTTAAAATTTTTTAGACATCAGGATATACTATTTGGAGAGGTAAAATGGACGAAAAATATGAAGAAAGAAAGCAAAAGATGATTAAGGAAATAAATGAAGAAATAGACGAAACTAAATCTATAGGATATACTGGTACAATTAACATTAAAAATATCGAGGAACGACTTTATCTTGATAAAGACATATTGCCAACTCGAAGTGACATTAAAAAGGTTAATGAAGGCCAGTATAAAATTATTTATGATAAAGATCCAGATAATGATCTTGAATTTGAAATTGAACCTAATAAACCATTTTATGAAGATTCAGATGAATTTAAGAATAAAAAATTATTAAATGCATTTTTAGATAAGTCTAAAAAGGTATATATTAATCCAGATATGTCATTTATACCATTTAGATTCAAACAAGATGATAAATTTTACATTTTAATCAGTGATAACGATTTAGAAGTGCTTGAGTTATATCGATTAGACAGTTTAATTTACATAAATAAGCAACATAACGTTCATTATATAATTGAAACTAATATGGATACTAGATTTAAAGGGAAACTTAAGGATTTTGAAATAGATGTTATAATAAAATGTAAGAGATGCACTAATTATAATAGTACGATATTATATAATGTTTATAAAAAAATAGACAATTTTAAGAAAGAACCCGCCTTAATCAAACAATACAAATAATTTTAATTTTAAACAAAAATTAAATAATAGCTATAGAAAAGCCGTGGTAATACTGTTAAATTATATGGCTTTAAATTGTAATTAATTATTCAATACTGTTCTAATATAAAATATATATTATATGTAATCTTTTTTACTTAAGATAAGACCATTAGACTGATTATATATTCAATAAGTTAATTATAGCTTCTTCTACTTCTCTTTCTCTATCTCTCCTTATTATACATTAACATAGGGAGGGAGTTATGTCATATCTATGCATTCTAATGCAATTTTTATTATATATTTCATAAAGAATTTATTATAAACATTAAGACCATATTTAAGACTCGTTTCATTTTACTGATTAACGCTTAAAGTATGTTAGGCAAAGCGGATAAAGAAAAAAATCTAATGAATCATGATCTAGAATTAATTGAAGACTACTTAAATAAACGATTTGGATTAGAAGAGAACGAACTAATATACAATTTAGAAGCTTTTGAAAGCAGATACAAGTTTAGTTATTCTAAAGGGATAAATGTATTAAATGAATTCACTGATTTTTATAGAAGTATGTTCAGTAAATTATCTTTAATTAGTATAAAGAGCTTTATGAATAATTATAACACTATTTGGGCTGAAATTGGATATAAAAGCGAAGTTTTAACCCAAATAGAAAAATTAGGATTATGATTTAACCAATTTAAATTATATTTTTTCGACATTAAACATCTAAAAGCAAAAAGTAAGGATTAATCTTTAGATTTTAATCCTTTATCCTCTTTCAATGCATCCATTTGCCTTTCATATAATGCTTGTTTTAACTTCATATCTTCTTGTTTTAACTTCATATCTTCAATTTCAGATATGACTCCATCATAACCAGTTCTAATAATTTTAACTTCAACTTTACTTGTAGATAACTTATTAACGATTTCTATATATTCCTCTTTAACCGACTCGGGATCTGCTTTAAAATATGCATTTGTAGTCCCTTCAATCGTGTGACCTAATAACCAACGTGTCATTAAATGAGGCATTCTGTTCTTTTCTAACGTAGTAGCAAATACTTTCCTTAAGCTGTGAGGTCTGATATGCACTCGTCCATTAATTTTTGGAAATCCTGCTCTTTTATTGATACGTTGATACTGGACTGTTACTGAGTCAGGAGTTATTGGTTTATTATATTGTCTAAACAATTGGTCTTCAGGTTTAGGTTGCCAATTATAATCTCGGTAATGTTGATCTAAGTAATCCAGAATAGCATCTGTAGTTTCAGGACTGTTAAAACTGAAATATGGTTTACCTGTCTTAATTCTATGAACTTTCCACATTGGAATTAAATTATCTATTTCTTTAATTTTCTCTATTAAGTCAGGTATAGGTTTCATTAAGTCTTCACGTAAACCAACAGCTTTATAAAAATCTTTAAATGTCAAACTACATATTTCTGCTCGACTCATCCCAGAAGAAACACATAACAAAGTTATAGCTCGATAAGGAGGGCTTGAATAGTCTAATGATTTTTTAACATCTTCCATAGTTGGTATATCTTCAAAACTTTCTTGTTTTTTGTCTCTTCTTGACTGTCTACGGAATTTCTTTGGTAATTCTATTTCATATTCACTGTAAAAGGTTCTTACTTGACTAATCAGCTGACTAACATAATTACTAGAAAATTCTTCTTCATTTAGGTGTCTACGGAACTCTTTCAAATAAAAATTGATTTTTCTTTTCTTCATTCTTATCTGATCTTCTTCTTCGTCCTCAGCTTCTTGTATAATCTGTTCTAAACTCATTTTAGTGAAATCACTGTATTTCTGTAAGCTAGTTCTATAAGCTAAAATACTTCCTTTAGACAGTCCCCTATTATCACAGAATTCTAAAAATAGTGCCTCATCTTCAACAGGCATAATTTTTTTGTTTGACATGAATTTTACTTTAATATATTATCCCTTAAAAACCTAACGATTTAATTCATTAATATATTTAATTAAAGTCAAAAAAAGTTCAATCTTTTGGTTGATTGTGAGGTATTATACAAAAATAGCAAATAAAAATTATATTTAGAATTTAAAACAAGCAGGTGAATGTTTAAATATTTTAAAGGCCATATTATAAAGGGAAAAGGGCTGTTTTATCCAAATACCTATAAAAATGGAGAAAAATTTATATGAAAGCTACAGACGTTTTAGGAAAAAAAGTCATTGATAAAAATGCATTTGAAGTTGGAAAAGTTTCTGATTTAGATTTAGATACTGAAAAATGGGCTATAGAAGCAATATACATATCTTCAGGAATTTTAGGATCAGATTTAAGGGTTCCAATTGAAGATGTTGGAAAAATAGGCGACTACGTCACTTTAAAAATTGAAAAGGCAGGACAGTAAAACCTGTACTAACTTTATTTTATTTTTAATTATCTAAACTATTTGCAGCCATCTCACCTGCAAGATATCCTGTTGAAAATGCTTCCTGTAAGTTATATCCTCCACTTGGGGCGCAGAAGTCTATAATTTCTCCTGCAAAATAGATACCATTTACTACTTTTGATTCCATTGTCTGGGGATCGATTTCTTTTCTTGATACTCCACCACAGGTAACCATAGCCTTTTCAATGGAAAGCGATCCTGTTACTGTTAAAGGAAATGCCTTGAGCAAGTTTACAACCCCATTTCTTTCCCCTTTTTTAATCTGGTTCACTTTTTTCTTTGGATCTATATCTAATACCCCTGCAACTATTGAAATCATCCGGTTCGGCATGAAAAGTTTCATAAGGTTTTTAAACTCAGTTTTGCTCCGGTTTTCAAACTCATCCATTATTTTTCTCTGAAGTTCCTGATCTGTCATCTCAGGCTTAAGATCAATAAAGAGGTTCACTGTTTCATTTTTCTCAAGAATTTGAACTATTTGACTGCTTAAATCTAAAACTAAAGGTCCTGATATTCCAAAGTGTGTGAAAATCATATTTCCAGTGTCTGAAACCAGTTTTCTCTTCCCATACTTAAAAGTAAGCCGTGCATTTTCAATGGATATGCCCTGCAGTTCTTTGACATAAGTTTCAGCGACTTTTAACGGTACAATTCCCGGCCTGAGAGGTGTAACTTTATGGCCCACTTTCTGGGCAACCTCAAATCCATCCCCCGTAGAACCTGTTGCTGGATATGAACTACCCCCAGTAGCCAGTATAACTTTTTTTGTGGCCATGTAATTATCATTTCCTAGATCCAGACTGAAATAGTCTTTCTTCTTTTTAATTCTTACAAGCTGGGTGTTGTAGTTTATTTTAACTCTACTTTGTGATAGGTATTCCTTTAAGACTTTTATAACTGACCTTGATTTGTCTGTGACTGGAAAAACTCTTCCACTTTCTTCAATTTTAAATTTAAGCCCCTTTGCCTCAAAAAATGACATCAGTCTCCTGTTAGAAAGAGCAGCAAAAGCTGATCTAAAAAAAGCACCTTTTTTACCAAATTTTTCCACAAATGTATCTAACGATGCAGTATTTGTAATATTACACCTGCTGCTGCCTGTAATTTTAAGTTTTTCACCTATGGTATCGTTTTTTTCTATTAACATCACATTTTTGCCAAGCTGTCCGGCCCTTATTGCTGCCATCATTCCAGCAGGCCCTGCACCCACTACCACTATATCATAAAGTTTCATAAGATTTCTCCAGTTATTCAAGTTAAATTAAAAATTAGTTGATAATTTTCTACAATAATTTTTTTTTCTATCCAATCATATATCATCCCCCCAATAAAAACATTTGATAAAAAAATTGATAGAATACTCCTCATATTTAAATTTGGAAATACGAGTTGTTAATGTATCCATATCGTTTGAAAATTATGGCAAATCGCTTAATTATAACTGCAAATGTATAAATATCCTACAAATAAATTATTTAGGATTAAATAGTAGTAATATCGTCTTTTTAGAATAATAATGCTAAAATTAATTTGATTTTACTTTTAAACTCAAAATAGAATTTATTTAAATATTTTTTATGCTTTATCTCTGTTTTAATTAGTTTTTTATATTGTGAAGAATACATCTTCAATTAAAATTTAATACTATCATAACATATTATGGTCAAATTTTGGCATCATCTTATATAATATGAAAATAAATCACTAATTCATTGGATTGATGTTTTGCACCATGGGTAACACCAATATCCATGTACATATGACTCAACCGTATTGCAATACATCTAAAACTACAGTATCAAATTGATACGTAGTATATTACAAATCATGCATCGATATCAATGCATTATGAGTAACCGTATTGTAATATCAATTTAAACGAATTAAACTTATGAGGATCAACATGAATACAAAAATACTATTATCTAAAGCTAAACCTATAATAATTATAGTTTTATTGTTTATTCTGGCATTTAGCCTAAGGGCTGATGCAGTTAATATAAATGGAGTGCCTCAAAATTATACTTCACTGTTTGAAGATTCCAACGGGCTTCCATACTTCAGTGAAATGGACTCCTACTACAATTACAGGATGACCCAAGATTATCTTGACCACGGTCATGTAGGGGATACCGTAATAAATGGTACCAATTGGGACCTGCATTCTGCCTACCCCGACGGCAGATCAGCGACATCCAACGTGTTAATCGTTTATGTCACTGCATTTGCATATAAACTAGCGAATTTATTTGGAAATGTACCCTTAAACGAAGTTTGTATATGGGTAGCTCCATTTATAGCTTCACTTGCAGTTATTCCAGCTTACCTCTTCGTGAGAAGATTAAGCAATGATTATGGAGGAATAGTTGCGGGAATCTTAGTTGGTCTAGCACCTGCATATTTCATGCACACATTTGCCGGATTCTTTGATACAGATATGTTTAACATGATCTTCCCAATTATGATCGTGGGATTCTTCATCATGAGCATTCTTACAAAAGAAATCAAGACTAGATCAATCTATGCAGTCTTATCCGCCATTTCTTTGCTTGTTTATTCCATAGCATGGGAAGGCTGGTGGTACCTGTTCTACCTGATAATTGGTGTGGCAGTTCTGTACATTTTAGTTTCAAACTACCTATTAAAAATGAAAACCATTAAACCATTTAAAGAATATCCTGACAAAGTTAAATGGTTTATGGACCAGCGTGCGCTCTTTGCACTGGTTGTGTTTGCAGTTTTAGGCTCTATTTTGATGAGCATTTACTGGGGACCTTCAGGATTTATAAGCTCTTTAACTGGATCTATTAGTTTTTCACAGTTACAAGCTACTGTCACAGGTTCTTCCTATCCTAATATCTACGTATCAGTTGGAGAACTCCATGTACCTGACATATCTTCAGTTGTAAGTGAAGTTGGAGGAATTGTACCATTTGTGCTTGGTATTTTAGTTGTTCCACTGCTAATATGGAAATTAAAACCAGAAGGAACTAAAAAAGAAAATAATGATGTGCAGAATGTACCAAAGAGGAAAAGTAAGCCTAGAAGAAAAGCCAAAAAAACTAAAGCAGAAGTTACTCAAAAAGAAGTTAAAAAAAGCAGTATCATTACAGATCCTCAGATACTGGAAACCAAAAAGAATTACTTATTATACGCAGTTTTATTTGCAGTATGGCTTGTAGGTACTGGCCTTATGTTAAAACAGGGGTCACGATTCATTGAACAATTCGCCCTCCCAATAGCATTAGGAACAGGGCTATTTGTAGGTTTAATCATACCTTACATCAAAAAACATATACAGAATGTTAAATACTGCACACTGGCAGTTATAATCATAATTGCAGCTGTAGCATATTCCCCAGTATATGGAGCATACGCCACAGCAAATTCAGTAGTTCCAGGTACAGATGATTCAATGTACAACTCATTAACTTGGATTGGAAACAACACATCGAATAATACCGTCTTAACTTCATGGTGGGACTTCGGCCACATGTTTACTGCAGTGGCAGATAGACCAGTTACATTCGACGGTGGATCTCAAAACACACCGCGTGCTTACTGGGTTGGAAAGGCACTGCTAACAAATAATGAGAATTTATCTGCAGGAATACTCAGAATGCTGACTTCAAGCGGCGATAAAGGTTATTCAACTGTTGAAAATTATACAGGAAATACAAGTAAAAGTGTAGAAATACTGGATAAAATTTTACCAGTTGACAAAAGCGCTGCTCAAACCATATTAACAAGCCAGTATAATTTCACCACAGAGCAGGCCCAAAATGTGTTACAATATACACATCCATCCAATCCAGCCCCACACGAACTTATATTAAGTACAGACATGGTTGGTAAAGCAGGAGTTTGGTCCGGATTTGGAAACTGGGATTTCCAAAATAACACCGCACAGGGTTACAGCTATTATGCAGGACAGGGAGTTACCCAGCAGGTTAACGGTACAACCGTTGTTGGAACTGCACTTTCAAATACATCTGCTATTGTTGCACAGATAAATGGAACCCAAATAGCTGCAGGCCTTCAGTACCAGCAAAATAACCAAACCCAGGTAATGGAACCTCACAAGTTAATTGTGGTCCAAAACGGCAGCGTAAAACTGAACCAGGTAGTTTCCAATGACAGTCAGTTCAGTATACTCCTTATAAACCAGAATAACACGTATATTATGGTTATAATGAACAAAGAACTGGAAGATTCCATGTTCACAAAGATGTTCTTTGAAAATGGTGCAGGTTTAAGCCAGTTTAAACTTGTACATTCAGAAGGAGGAGCACTGGACCCATACGGAACCCAGGTTTGGAACGTAAGTTCATAGATTCCACTCGGAATCTAATTACTTTTTTTATTTTTTTTTGAATTTTTATATTCTCAACTAATTTTCTTAAAACAGTTTTTAGACTAGTTCAAGTATATTAATCAGCCTTTTATTTTACAGCACATTTATCAGAGCGATATATTGAAAATCAACTTTATATCTATACAAAATAGCCGATTCTTTAAGTAATATACTCTTATTCGAGATAGATACAAATTAGTGATAATTACTGGCCAAATTTGATCTATCTTATGTAATAATATGGTACTACAAGAGGTTTTTTTCTCGCTTTTCTCAACTTATGTTAACCTTTCATGATTTAGAATACTCATATCAAATATCGTAGCTGGATTTGTTGCAGTATTTGTAAGTGAATGCAAAGAAGATTATATTACACTGGAGGAGTACCTATGTTTCAAGCTTTATAAATTAATAATCTCATTTTCATTACCATTTACACCGCTTGGGTTCATTGGGTATTTTTGAATTTATACATGTTGCCATATCTATAAACAGGGGATGGTTTATTTTAGCATGATTGGAGGGGCAGTTTCAAAAAAAGTGAGTGGTTAAAAGAATTTTAAAATTCTTTTTAATACTGCTTCAACTTACTACCTGAGCCGCCAGTAGCAGCCGGCGGCGTAATGGATAGAAAAGTAGGAAAGTAGCCATATGGATATTTAAAAAAGAAATTTAAAAAGTTATTCTTCATCAGGCATGTAAAATAAAGCCACTGCTCTTGCGAAATACATGAAGAAGAATGGAGAAATAATTAATGAAATTAAAACTCCCCCAACAATATCAAGGTATATTAAACTGAAAATATAACTTATAGCCACATTTATACCAATGAATATGATTAAAAAAATAATTCCGGCCACTACATACCATTTTATGAGATTAATCCATCCTATACTTGTGATTTCATCGAATATTTCATGGAATCTAAAGGCTGATTTAAGTTCACCTCCATAATATGCCATATTTGCTATTGCAACTAATAATATTGGAGTAATTATGATCATGTACAAAATTCCAATAAGAGCAGAGATTCCTTCGGGCCCTACAAATGACAATATATCAGATAAATATGCACCTATATTCGGGATTCCTAACCAGATTACAGATAAAAAAGGGTTAAACAAAAATTCTAATGGGTTTGATCCTATATTTTCCAAAGATAATGTAAATGATTCAAAGAATGATACAATCAGAATT
This sequence comes from Methanobacterium sp., assembly GCF_038562635.1. Taxonomy (NCBI): domain Archaea; kingdom Methanobacteriati; phylum Methanobacteriota; class Methanobacteria; order Methanobacteriales; family Methanobacteriaceae; genus Methanobacterium; species Methanobacterium sp. Next base: position 599,407 of record NZ_JBCFBO010000001.1, read on the forward strand.
AACATAATTATGATAGCAGGGATCGAATAAACAATAAATGTTAGGAATACTTTAACACCACCAATACCCATATCAACCCAATTGTTAAACCTTGGAAGTTCTGTCTTACCATCTAATGATGATTTTATGATTCTTAACGTATAACCACTTACAAAAAAGCCAATTATGAAGCCAATTCCGACTAAAAGCAATTTTACATCAATGTTTGTCACGCCCAATGACATAGCAACAGCAGATATACCATTAACTATTATAATAATTCCTAAAATCAAAACCGGCAAAAACGTAGTTTTTGTGGCGTCAAAATTCAAAGAATTTTGACAGTTTTCTTCCAATCTGAAAGTGGATAAGTTACAGCATCCTTTACTATTTCTCCGATATTCATTTGCTACACTTCCTTTATTAATTCAGTATTTGACTATGTATATTGTATTACTTTTATATAAATAGTAGTATCCTAAAAAAATAAAAGATTTGTAACCATATGATGGAGTATTTAAATATTGTATGTTTTAAAAATAAGTTGTAGTTAATTTAAATAGATTATTAATGGATAAATAAAATTTTACAGAAAATAAGATGTATTTAAATTGATTAAATACTTAAAAAAGAAGTGATTTGGATTTAAAAAAGAAAGAGTTGGGTTAAGGAGTTAACCTTCGCCTATCCCTTGGGAATAAAACAGTTTCCCTAACGTTTTTAGCTCCAGTGATACACATTGTAAACCTTTCAGCACCTAATCCCCAACCGGCATGTGGCGGCATTCCATATTCAAATGCTGCAAGGTACCTTTCAAATGAAGCTGGGTTTAAACCCTGTTTTTTAATCCTTTCGACTAACATATCATGCATGTGGAGCCTCTGGGCACCAGATGATATTTCAAGGTCTTTATACATCAGGTCAAATGCACAGCTTTTTTCTGGGTTTTCACTGTCAGGCATTACATAAAATGGTTTTATATCAGTTGGCCATCCAGTTATGAAGTAGTAGTCATCCATTTTTTCCCCAATTGCTTTTTCAGCTGCTCGAGATAGGTCTTCACCATACTTCATGTTGACACCCTTGGAATTTACGATGTCAACAACATCGTCATAATCGACCCTTTCAAATGGAGCTTCTGGTACCTCCAGATCTACTCCTAAAATTTTAAGTTCATCTTCGCACTGCTCTCTAACATTTTTAATTGCTGTGCGTACGAGTCCTTCCAGAACATTCATCATATCTTCATGATTACAGAAAGATGCTTCTGCATCTATAGAAATAGCTTCGTTTAAATGCCTTAAAGTATCGTGTTCTTCAGCCCTAAATATCTGTGCTATTTCGTATACTTTGTCCAGTCCGGAAGCCATCATCATCTGTTTGTAAAGTTGAGGGCTTTGACTGAGGAATGCCTCTCTTTCAAAGTATGTTATTGGGAAAAGTTCTGTTCCTCCTTCAGTTGCAGATGCACCAAGTTTTGGAGTGTTTATTTCTATAAATTCCCCTTCTTCAAAGAAAGACCTGACAGAATGAAGCATTCTGCTTTTTATTTTAAATATAGCACTTACAGATGCTCTCCTGAGATCTACATATCTTGAATCAAGACGTGTATCTATTTCTGCATGTACTTTTTCTGTTGTGTCCAGTGGAAGAGGTAATTTAGATTCGTTGAGTAATTTAACTTCAGCAGGAATAATTTCAAAGCCGCCTGGCGCTTTTGAAGAATCCTGCACAGTTCCCTTAACTGCTATTACTGATTCTCTCCTCAATTTTCTTATCTCTTCAAGTAGTTCCTTTGTAATTTTTTTACTTGGGGCAGTAATTTGAATAAGTCCATCCCTATCTCTTAGAAGGACAAATATTATTCCTCCAAGGTCTCTTATTTCATGAATCCAACCCATAACTGTAACTTCTTCTCCGCTTAGTTCAGGGCTTATTCTTTTTGAATAATGAGTTCTTCTCCAATCTCCCAATGAGTCTGTCAAGTAATTCACCTCTAAAATAGTTAAATAATCAATAATTTATTGAACGTGTCTGTAAATTTGTAATCCCTCTTTAGGAATTTATCATGGTTACATTAAAATATGATATTTGCATGAAATTTAATGGTTTAATCGCTTTAATGATTCCACATGGGCAATACCTACATTACCTAAAACCACTGAAAACATTCCTTCCAATATTTGATATTCAGTTTTTATTTAGCTTTAATGATTCCACATGGGCAATACCTACATTACCTAAAACCACTAAAACACTATTTTCAATATTCAATCCTCACTTAATCGCTTTTTAAATGATTCAGCATGGGCAAAAAGTCCTTCATGTTCTGCAAGAGTTATAACAACATCCTTTAAGTTGAGGACCCCTTCCTTTGAAAGCCGCTGCACTGTCGGTTTTTTAATAAATGAATCCACCGAAAGCCCAGAATACATTCTTGCACATTTTGAAGTTGGAAGAACATGATTTGTTCCAGAGCCATAGTCTCCAGCTGCAACTGGAGTTAACTCTCCTAAAAATATAGAACCTGCATTTTTGATGTCTTTTAGGACATCTTCAGGGTCTTCTGTCATAATGATCAGGTGTTCTGGAGCATAATCGTTTGCAAACTCCACAGCGTCACTTAGAGAATCAGCAATTATTATTTTACCATACTTTTCAAGGGATTCCTCTATTATTTTACTTCTTTGCATGTATTTAATTTTTTCTAAAATATTAGCATTTACATTATTTGCAATATTTTCTGATGTTGTAACAAGTGCACATGCCGCGTTAGGGTCGTGTTCAGCTTGAGCCATCATATCATAAGCAATAAATTCTGCATTAGCGGTTTCATCAGCTATTATAAGTACTTCTGATGGTCCTGCAGGGAAATCTATGTCTACATCACCGTATACTAATTTTTTTGCAGCTGTAACGAATATATTTCCTGGACCTACTATCTTATCAACTTTAGGGACGCTTAGAGTACCAAATGCCATGGCAGCTATGGATTGAGCCCCACCTATTTTATAAATTTCATCTGCACCGGCTATATCTGCTGCAACAAGTACAGCTTCATTTACACTGCCGTCAGGCATTGGAGGTGTGCAGCAGATTACCTTATTAACACCTGCAATTTTTGCAGGAATGATTGTCATTAAAACTGATGAAGGGTAAACAGCACGTCCCCCCGGAACGTAACAACCTACAATTTCAATTGGCCGAATTATCTGGCCTGCAGTAATTCCATTATCAACTTCTTCAAACCATTCTTCTGGAATTTGGGATTTATGAAATTTTTTAATGTTTTTAGCAGCCTTTTTTAATGCATCTACTATTTTAGCATCTACTTTGTCATAACTCTCTTTGATTTCCGCTTCACTGACTTTAAGATCATCTAATTTAACGTTATCGAACTTTTCAGTATAAAATTTTAAAGAGCTATCTCCGTCCTTCCGGACATTATGAAGTATGTCGCTTACAATTTCAATCACGCTTTCTGCATCGATTTGCGAGCGATTAATGAGTTTATTTTTCTCTGCGCTTTTAAGTTTCACTATCTCCATCCTATCACAAACTTAGTTTGTTAAATTGAATTTAAATATTTGACTAAAGAGGACTATTTTAATCTACTAATTTAAAATATTTTAGAATAATTAATCAAAAAGTGAAGATATAACACTAAAAATGACTATTAAATATTGGCCGTTAAATGGAATACTTCCTAAAGACAATAAGATTAAAGATATGGATAAAAACTTTCTATTCCTGAGTAAGTATTAAATTGTTAATTTAAAAATTCGCCCTATAAAATGTATAAAAACATGCAGTTCACATCATGACATGAAAAATTACATTAATTACACAACTCATGGACATGAGCATGATAACTAAAGTGTAATCTATTCTTAAATTAACTGGAAACCTTTAACAACAAATATATTCTTTAAAATAGAGTATCCTTTGTATAACTTACCAAAGCTGGGAGAATTGGTATATATTTGCCAATAGCTGCTCTCACTTTCCTGATTTTTACTTTAATTTCGAAATTATTTTTATTTCATAATGTACATAAATATATTGATTACTTAAATAATGATTACAATGTTAAATTTATAAATAATAATAAAAATTAACTCTTTGTTTATGAAAATAAACATTTAATCTCACCTTTGTGATTATACATAAATACATGGCTGTGGATAATTTAAAATGTGATGGTGAAATTTGTCACAATAAAACTAACATTAAATAATAGTAAAATCAACTCATTATAAAAAATATCTAATCAAACTTACAATATCTTTGATATAATACAATTTATTTTTAAAATGCTTTTAAAAATAAATTCACATAGCAACCAAAAGTTTATCCATCATCATATTAAGAATATAATAAAAGAATTATTAAACGAAGTTTTTATCATTTCTTTTCTCATATTGCACAACACAATCTATAAATAACATGTCATTAAATTTCAAGAGTGATAAAGGAGGGGCTCGTAATAATGTATAAAGACGAACTTATACAACTACATCAGTTTTTGGTATATGTTTTAAAAAGTTTAGAAGATGAAAACGAAGTTAAAGAGGAATGCGAGGAATATTTCCGCCTTAACATAAGTCCACACCACATCCACCGAACAAAAGCAGAACACAAATATGCAATTTTTGTATTATCTGAATCTATTTCTGAATTAATAGCTAAGAAAAATAATAGTGCAGCACCATCAAATATTGCAAATGGTTTATCCGAACTAGCAAAGAGGTCCAAAAAAGAGTTAATTCGGATGCATGAGGACAATGCACTTAAATATCAGAAAGACAAGAAAATGGAAATGATTTAGTTTATACTGCTATATTCTATAAAATTATTTTGGTTCACTGCCTTAAACTAAAATTATTTAACCTCGTAAACTCAAAAATACCTAGTATAAATTAAAAGTAGGTATATCCATGAAAGGTTTAAGGAAGATGATATGTTTAGTGGATGGTGAACATTATTTACCTGTTACAAAGTCTGCTCTAGATTTACTAGATAGTTTAGAGCACAATGAGATTGTTGCTGTTATTTTTATTGGTGGAACTGAAAAATTAAGGGAAGCCTCTGAAGAAGGAATCTCTGAAAAGTTAGAACGACCTGTTCATTTTGGTGAAGATCATCACAAAATTCCCTATAAATTAATAGGGGAAATGATCGAAAAATATGATGCTGACATTATTATGGATTTAAGTGATGAACCAATAGTTGATTATTCAAAACGTTTTAAACTTGCAACTGTTGCACTTGAAAGAGGGATTCCATACGAAGGACCTGATTTTAAATTTGACCCCATCACTGAGCATGATGTTTTAAAAAAACCATCGCTTAAAATACTGGGTACTGGTAAAAGGATCGGTAAAACAGCAGTTTCAGCATATGCCGCTCGATTAATCCATAATAGGAAATATAACCCATGTATCGTTGCTATGGGTAGAGGCGGGCCAGAAAAACCTGAAATTGTTCGCGGTGATTTAATAAAGATAACTCCAGAGTATCTAATGGAACAATCAGATAAAGGAGTGCATGCTGCTTCTGATCACTGGGAAGATGCCCTCATGAGTCGAATTTTAACCATTGGATGTAGAAGATGCGGCGGCGGAATGGTTGGAGATGTTTTTATAACCAACATGAAAAGGGGTGCAGAACTTGCAAATGATGTTGATGCTGATTTTATAATAATGGAAGGAAGTGGAGCTGCCATACCCCCTATTAAAACCAACCGTCATATTGTATTGGTGGGTGCCAATCAGCCAATTCAAAATCTGGAAGAATATTTCGGACCATTTAGAATAAAATTAGCAGATTTAATAATCATCACCATGTGTGAAGAACCAATGTCCAGTCCTGAGAAGGTTAAAAGGATTGAAAAATTCATAAAAGATATAAACCCAAAGGCTGAAATTATCTCAACTGTTTTTAGGCCAAAGCCGCTGGAAGATATAAAGGACAAAAACATTCTTTTTGCTACAACAGCTCCTGATTCTATAAAGGATGTGTTGGTAACTTATCTTGAAGAAAACTACGGCTGTAAAGTGGTAGGGACTACTTCCCACCTTTCAAACAGGCCGTTGCTCCAAAAAGATATTGAAAAATATATAGATGACGCAGACATAATGCTCACCGAACTTAAAGCTGCGGCAGTAGATGTTGCAACAAAGGACGCCCTCAATGCAGGATTAGGTGTTGTATACTGTGATAATATACCTATGGTTTGCGGAGGAGAAGCAGAGCAGAAAGAGCTTCAAGATGCAATAATAAATATTGTAGAAAAATCAATCACTGATTCTAAAGCAAATGGGGGATAAATCTATTCCCTATTTATTTTAAAGATCTAAAAATTAAGTATTAATAAAGTTAAATATAGAAAAAAAGAATTTTTATTTTTTCAGTGACTTAATCCCTTCAGATGACCCTACAAGAACTTCATCTGTTACTCCAAAAAATATTCCATTTTCTACAACTCCAGGGATATAATTAAGCTCTTTTTCAAGATATGCAGGATCTTCAATACTTTCAAACTTAACGTCAAGGACAAAATTACCGTTATCGGTTATAACCGGCCCACCTTTTCTTTGACCCATTCGCAGGGTAGGGACTCCTCCAAACTGCTTTACATGATCACTGACTGTTCTGCAAGCTTGTGGAATGACTTCAACAGGTACGGGGAATGCTCCAAGTTTATCGACCACTTTAGAATCATCTACAATAACTATAAATTTATCTGCAGCGCTGTCAACGATTTTTTCCATTGTATGAGCTGCTCCGCCGCCTTTTATCAGATTTAAACTGATGTCAACTTCATCTGCACCATCAACTGCAATGTCAATTGAATGTTCTTCAAGGGTGGTTACAGGAATTCCATTTTCCTTTGCAAGTAAAAAAGATTGGTACGATGTTGGAATACCTAATATTTCAAGTTCTTCCTCTATGATCCTTTTTCCAAGCTTTTCTATAAAATAAAGAGTAGTGGATCCAGTTCCAAGTCCCACTATATTTCCATCTTCAACTAATTTTGCAGCAGCATATCCTACATTTCGTTTAAGTTCCATAATTAGACCTCAATTAATAAATTTATAGTAATTTTTTAAATTATATTCAATTTTAAAAACGTATTTATAAGTTATCTAAATAAATATATAAAATTATTAGATTATTTGAAAAATATAAATAGCAAATTTATTTTAAAAGCACTAAACTAAGTTTTAATCCATTTATACATTCATTAGCAGGTTTCCCAAGAGATTTGATTATTTTACACTTGTCGTCCGCATATAAACCTTCTGGAAAACATAATTCCCTCATTGTACATTCTTTATCGCATTCGGGAAATTCAAAGGTAAGCATAGACCCTTCAAATGCTTTTTTAGTATCGACAAGTGCTTCAATATCTGCTCTTTCCACCTCAACAACTTTAACTTTTCCACTATCATGTATAGGACAGGGGTGTTCTGTGTCTTTTACCTCCGTTACTACATACATTCTTCCTTCTTCTAAAGAATCAATGCATGTACTTTTAAATCTACACGCTTCACATTCTGCAGAAGCTCCATAATGCATGAATTTAAGCCCCTCTTCTGCAAGAGTTTTTCCAATGAGCGTTATCATAATTTGTCTCCTTTAAATGGTGTTTTATATAATTAGTTCAATTATATCAAATATTATCTGATATTTCATCTGTATGCTGCATAATATAGAAAACAGCAGTTATTTAATTTTTAAATGGCATTTTACATGAAATTAAATTAAATAGTATTACCATTTTTAATATTCTACGGTTATATAAAAACATTAGGTATATGAATATAAATAGTTATCATCTGAAATTTCTTATTACATAACTGTCTAATCCTTAAAAAAATAAATTAAAATTAACCTAACTAGATTTAACAAATATTAAGAACTATCCTAAAGATTTACAAGAATTTTTATAATTTTTGAATAAAATAATTCATTGTGCTCTTTAATTATATTAGGGAACTACAACAACTGGAACTTTTGCTGATCTCAGTACCCTATCTGTGGTACTTCCAAATAAAGTTCGATTTAGACCTTCAAAAGTCGATGATTTTTGACAGCCGTGCTTACCAGTAGAACCCATAAATACTAAATCAATACTTTCCCTCCTGATAGTATCGAGAATTTCTTCATACGGTTTTCCACCAGTGACTTCAGTTTTTAATTTAACCCCTTTACATAAACCTTCACATTGACTTTCTTCCAGTTTTTTCCTAAAACGTTCTACTACCGTTTCTCCTTCATTCTGTAAACTATCATATAATTCTCCTCTAAAATTTGGCAGATATGCTGACCGCAGGAAATAAGTGTCAACAACATATAAAACAACAATATCAGCGCCACTTACATTGGAAGTCCATATTGCGTGTCCTCCTGCCCTTTCTGCACATTCAGATCCATCTATTGGCAGTAATATTTTCTTGTACATACAGTGACCTCTAATTTTATATTAATATTATATTACTTTCAGTATAAAAATTAATATTACACAAATTTCAAAATAAGACTTTGTTGGGAACATTGAAAAAGTAAATAAACTTAAAAAATAGTCAATAAAAGTTTAAACAGTTTGAAATATTAAATTATTATAAACTAAAATAAATTAATATGGCCTTTTAGCTATAAACATGCCTGATTTTTTCTCAATTTGGATTTTACCATTTTCATTCAAAATATTTGTAATATAGTCCTCAAAATCAACTATTTTATCACCATTTGTAACATTCTTAACCCTTGTAAATGAAAGAACGTAGTTTACTAAAGGTTCAGCTTCGGTTACTTCCAGACCATCTTCATATTTTACGAGCTTTATATCTCCAAAAGATTCACTTAACTGTTTTTCCCCATTTTCAAGACCAAATGCACGCGCAACTGGTTCCAATGAACAGTTAGCGTTTTTATCATAATTAGATACCAGATCACTCAATTCTTTCATATAATTTAGGCCAAAAGTAGTTGCATAAAGCACACCGTCACTCTTTAAAACTCTGCTAATTTCAGATATTGCTTTTTTCCTGTCAGGAACATGGTAAAGCATAAGGTTTGCAATAACCACATCAAATGAATTATCGGGATGTGGAATCTGCTCTGCATCTATTAACTCATATTCAAACCTTTCTGCAGCACCACCCATAGTGAGTTTAGCATCACCAAGCATCCCTTCTGAAAAATCAGAAAGTAGAATGTGCGCATCTTCAGGTATCTTCTGAAGGTTTGATTTCCATAATATTCCATTTCCACATCCAAGCTCAAGTATTTTAGCGTCTTTTTTAAATTGAATCTGATCAAATAACCATAATGTCCATTTATAGGGATTTGTCCCAAATCGCCTGTTTAATTCAACCCTTGCCATAAAATTACTTGAATCTGAATACTGTTTTAAAAGTGAGGTCATTTTATTTACTCCAGTTTTATTCCGGATTGAGATTTAATTATTTGAGCTAGGATTTTAGATAACACCAGTTGCAGTTGCAAGTTCTTCAGCAGCTTCTTTTGTAAGCCCTCTATCTCCCAAAATAGTATATCTTTCCCTCCTAATTGTATGGGCCATAGTCAGTGCTTCAATAATACATTCTGGATCTAATTTTAGCTCACGTGCAGTTGTTGGAGCTTTTATAGTCCTTAAGGTGTCCCTTATATATTTCCAATCTCCCCCATGTAGATACATCATCATTATAGTACCTATACCACATTGTTCACCGTGTAGTGCAGGTTTAGGTGCAACAATATCTAAAGCATGGCTGAACTTGTGTTCAGATCCGCTTGCAGGCCTGCTTGTCCCTGCAATACTTATGGCCATTCCGCTGCTTATGAGCGCCTTAACAACAAGAGCAGCACTTTCTACATGGCCCTCTTTTATTGCATCGGCAGATTCTAAAGTCATTTTAGCAGTCATAAGTGATAATGCAGATGCAGAATCACTATAATATTCATTTAAAAGCCTGTAAGATAATTTCCAATCTAATACAGCAGTGTAATTTGATACTATATCCCCACATCCAGCTGCAAGAAGCCTAAATGGGGCCTGGCTTATGATTTCTGTATCTGCAATAACACCAATTGGAGATTGGGCTTCAAGAGATACTGATCCTTTTTCATTCTTTATAGAAGCTCTTGGTGAAGCAATTCCATCATGAGAAGCTGCAGTTGGGGCACTTATAAATTGAATGTTATTTCGGGTTGCCGCCAGTTTTGCAACATCTATTACCCTACCTCCACCAATTCCCAAGACCACAGAAACATCCTTTGATGCGTCCTGAACTTCTAAAACAGCTGATTTTGATGCATTATCAATTATAAAAGTTTCAACATCAAAATCTTCATTTTGAAGGCTTTCTATAGCCTTTTCTCCCGCTATCTTGAGGGTATTTGGCCCGCTTACCACCAGAACTTTATCTTTAAACATGAGATCCTTACAGATAGAACCTGTTTCTTCAATTACTCCTTCGCCAGTATGAATTTCTCGTGGTAGTTGGATTTTCCTAAAGTCCATATTATCGTCCTTATAATATTCATTCATTGTATCGCAAATTTATTGTTTTAAAACTATATCTTTTTCTATTTTGAAAACTTTTTTAAGTGGCTAAATCATTAAATTAACTCAATTTACAGAAAATTATATAACTAATTCAAAAAGTTATATATATCTTAAATTATAAGTTTGGAACTTTAAAAAATACTTTTAAAATAGGCAAATATATAAAGGAATATCAAAAAATAAATTAAATGATTGACGATCTTTATAAGCAAAGAACTATTTTTTGCTTGCAGAACGTGTACTGAAAAAAGCAAAAATATGCATTAATTCAGGCTCAGAGGTACTGACTCAAATAAAAACTATTTTTGAGACTTGCAAAACCTGTAGTTTTTGTACACCAAACCTTTCTTGTTTGAGTGTTTAAATCAGTACCATTACAATATTTAAACTAATAAATTAGGAGTGAATAAAATGGCAAAAGTAAAAGGAACTAACGTTAGAACAAGACAAAAAAGTCATTATAAAAAAGCTGGAAGTAAAAGAGGAAGAGGAGTAAAACATTAAGGATACCTTGTAACTCAAGGTTCTTTAATTATTTCACATTTAAATAAGGATCACATCTCTTTCAATTAACTATTTTTTTAATTAAATAAAAATTAAATTTTTATGTACACATTTTAAAAAAAATCTTATTTTAAAATTAAAAAAAAGTAAATATTTTATTAACTTACTTAAAACAGCATTTATGTTGTCGCTTGTTTGTAGATAGCAGCTATTACTGCATTCAAATCTCCAGAATAAATGTAATTATATCCATTGTTTAACAGATATTGATCTGGGTGTGCCAGTCCTGTAAAACTAGCCGGGCTATAATTATCATCATGTGCCCTTGGCAGCCATGCTAAACCAGTTATATTAACCGATGATGGGGCCATCCATACACAGAATACTTTTCTAGTTCCAACTAATTTCTTGTAATAGCTTTGTCCCATTTCATATATTACACCAGCATCTGCTCCACCATAAACATCAACTATTAAAGCATTTGCAGGTACATTTGTATTTTGAAGTACTGAATAATGAGTATTAGCACCTAAACCTGCGTTATATGCATTTATTCCCAGTGCTTTTAGACCATTTACAATAGCGTTGATTCTATTTGTATCAGTTGTTGCTCCATTTATGTAATCACTTGTTATATATACCGGTCTTGCCTGTGATACAGCTGAAGTAACTGTTGACCATGCTTTTACTGAAACATAATTTGGTAATGCCTTGTTTGTTTGATAGTAATTGAGTATCTTTGAATATGTATAAATCAAGGATTCATACCTTAATTTACCAAGATTAGTGTTTGCATAATTTGGTGTTATACCATTTGCATCTATAAATGTTTTAACTCTTTTAGCAAGGTCTACATAATCTGACTTGTATATATTTCCACTTGTAATGTTTTCACTGGATTGTGCAGGAGCAGCGACAGTTTTTAAAGTTATCTTTGTCGTTGTTCCGTTGTTTAACTGCAGTAAACCTGCAGTAAGCAGTCTTAAGAAGTCAGGCATTTTAACCTGTGTTGTACCAATTGTCACATAATTTGGAAGGACATGGTTAGTTTCGATATATGCTTTGACCCTGGCTGCTGCATCGGTGATTTGACTTACAGTAAAACTTGTTGAATTAATTGTTGTTTTTGTTTCTCCTGCTGCAGCATATTGTTTCTGACTGCTAACACTGGTATTTACTGTAGTTTGCTGTGTTTGACTGTTATTTGTAGATTTTATAGTTGAATTTGCCACAGCTTGAGTTGTAGATTTAGTATTTGTCTGTAAAGTATTGTTTGCTGTTTGGTTTATGATTAAATTATACGCAGTACTGTTATTAACAGCCTGTGTTTGTGCAGCCCCCACATCTGATGCACTTGCACCAGCGATACCCATCAATGACAGACTGGATATTAGTAGGGCCACAAATAACGATTTTTTCGTAATTATACCGCCTCCGATTCCCAATCAAAAAACTATAATCTGAGTTTTTCAGGGAGTAGGAACAAATTAATCTCCGCAGCATATAAATATTTTGGTTTAAATTTGAAAAAAAAGTATCTTTAAAGCTCTTTTTTTAATTTAAAGCGTTCTATGAAGTTATATAAAATTAAGTATTACGACAACATGCCCTACTTGGTACTTTTAACAAATAAAGTCATTTAAAACGTTATTTTAATAAAATAAGCATATCTATTGCTTTTACTGCATACAGATAAATCGTGTAATTATTTAAAAAAGCTTATTAGCTTTTTATTTAGATAAAAACTCTTTTTTTCAAAATTGAGAAAATTTAAATTAGTCTTATTAAATAATTAGTAGTTAGTATGTTTAAAATTGTTACAATAATACATGTAGCCCCTCATTTATTTTTTAAATGTTTAAATTTTTATTTAAATTTCAATCCAAAAATCACCGAAGCTATACTTTTTGTGCCAGAAAATCATGATTTTTGAGTGTTTAAAGTCCCTATTTTTAGCCTTATTATTAAAATAAATAATATCATGAAATTTAAATTAAAAAGTTAAGCTCAAATCTATCTTCTAAAATCGATTTAGTTTTCGCCCATATCTATACCCCAAATTACACTTTCTGTTAAATTGTAATTTTAGTTAATTATATTAAAAACTTCAACTATATTCACATGAAGATATAACTACAAATAATTACATAACCTCAGGGGCATGAGCGTAGTTTTATATTAGTTATTTAATGGGATTAAAAATTACTTTTTTAGAGAATTCCCTACCTTTAATCTTAAATAATTAAAGGAACAACTATCTACTATAATATCCATAAAAAATATAATCATTTTATATACTTATTAGATTTTAATTAGGTGAATATATGACAGATTTCAGTGAATGGTTCCATAATATCTTAGAAGAAGCAGAAATAATCGACGATAGATATCCTGTAAAAGGGATGAACGTTTGGCAACCACAAGGATTCAAAATAAGAAAATATACTTTAGAAATTCTTCGAAATATCTTAGACAAGACCCATGAAGAGGTACTTTTCCCAATGTTAATCCCTGAAGATGAACTTGCAAAGGAAGCAATACATGTCAAAGGTTTTGAAGAAGAGGTTTACTGGATTACACATGGAGGACTTACAGAACTGAATAAAAAACTTGCACTTAGACCTACAAGTGAAACTGCCATGTATCCAATGTTCTCATTATGGGTAAGATCCCATACCGATCTCCCTATGAGGTTTTACCAGATCGTTAACACATTTAGATACGAAACAAAACACACAAGACCTCTAATAAGGGTCAGGGAAATTACTACATTTAAAGAAGCGCATACTGTACACGCAACAGAAGAAGAATGTGAAGAAGAGGTACAGAATGCAGTTAAAATTTACAAACAATTCTTTGATATGCTCGGAATTCCTTATATGATTTCAAAGCGCCCACAGTGGGACAAATTCCCTGGTGCTAAATATACAGTAGCATTTGATACCATCCTCCCTGATGGAAAAGCACTCCAGATTGGAACAGTACATAATCTTGACCAAACCTTTGCAAAGACATTTGACATAACTTATGAAACAGAAGAAGGAGACCATAAATATGTTTACCAAACATGTTACGGTATATCTGACAGAGTTATAGCATCAATTATAGGTATTCATGGAGATGAGAAAGGATTATGTTTACCACCAGCAGTTGCACCTTATCAGGTTGTTATTGTACCAATTATATTTAAAAAAGGTGCTGAAGAAGTTTTAGAGTTCTGTAGAAATATAGAAGCTAAACTCAAGTCTGCAGGATTAAGGGTCCATTTTGATGATAGGGACATAAGAGCAGGCAAAAAATTCTATGAACATGAAATGAGGGGAGTTCCTCTAAGAATGGAAATAGGTCCTCGTGACATTGAAAATAAGAATGCAGTAGTCTTTAGAAGGGATCAACTTGAAAAAGATACTATTTCAATTGAATCTGATGAATTTATAGATGAAATTAAATCCACATTAGACAATATAACTCATGATATGAGAGAAAAGGCATGGGGATCCTTCAATAAGCACCTAAGAGATGCTGAAACCGTTGAAGAAGCTGCCCGGGAAATTGAAGAAAACATGGGAATTGTTACATTCCACTGGTGCGGAAATGAAGCTTGCGGAAAAGAACTTGAGGAAAAAGTCAGAGTAGATATTCTTGGAGTTCGAGAAAGTAAATCAGAGACTTACAAAATGCCTTTAACCGAAATAGCAAAAGAAGAGATAGATTTACTTCAAGAGGAAGGGGCAGCAGCACGTGAATGTATTAACTGTGGAAAGCCTTCCACATGCAGAACTATGATTGCAAAAACCTATTAAACATTAGCTGGGGAAACAGATGAATATAAGAGTTGTAAGTCTTGTATTAATAGTTTTAGTATTTGCATTAGTTTCGGGAATGATAAGTTACTCAGTATCCAGTGGAGTACATTTAAACGACGCATATACTAGTGGAAAGATCACAGTAGTTCAGCAAACTGCAGCAGGTACAGTTCCTCACCAGGTTATGATAACAAATAATGCAAGCAAATCTGTTAAAGTGAAGAAAGGAGACGTACTTGTAAGTACAGTATCTCAAGATCTTGTAATTGCAGAAGATAAAACAATATCATCAAACTCAAATGCAACTGTAAAGGCATACTGCCTAGAACCATCTCAAAGGGCTGTCGTAGGTACAAAGCTATTACCTGTAAATACCACATACAGCGCAATAACTCGTGTGATAAGTGGTTCTAATCCAACTAACTCTCAAAGTGCTATGAACGCCCAACTTCAAATCTGGATAATTACATCCGAAGGCAACTTGAATCCATATACTGGAGAACCAGTGGCAGTTGTGGACAATAATAACATTACATGGTCACAGTTCCGTCAGGATATAGCCGATGCCAAAAGTGATGTTATGAGCACATTCAACGTTACAGAAAGCAATATCAAAAATTTAAATCAAACACAATCAAACAGTGGATCAACTTCATCATGGATAGACAATACTATAAGTTGGATAAAAGAATCAATATAATTTATATTAATTAAAATTTTATTTCAAGTAGGGTCTATAAATGAATTAACCACTATGTAAAAAATCTGATTCAGGAGTTACCACTATGGAAAAAACATTTGCTGTAATCCCAGTATCAAAATTTACAGATGCAAAAACAAGATTATCCCCTAAGTTAACGCCATTGGAACGTGAAAATTTATTAAAATCCATGTTAAAAGATGTAATTGGAGTTTTAAGCGGGTTAGTAGACAATATAATAGTTATAAGCTCTGATGATGATGTTTTAAATTTTGTAAAAAAACTTGGCGTTGAAACATTTAAGGAAAAGGGAGTTACTGATTTAAATGGTGCATTAACTCAGGCAATTCAACACTATTCTAATTTTTGCAGTAATATATTTATAGTACCCTCTGACGTGCCTTTAATTAAAAAGAATCATGTTAAAGAGATATTAAATAGAAGTCAAGAATTTGATGTTGTCATTGCTCCTTCCAAAGGCGGAGGTACAAATGCACTTCTATGCCCTACTTCCTTTTGTGTGAAATTCGGAGATTACAGCTTCTTTGAACATATAGATGAAGCTAAATTAAGAGGACTCTCACACAGCATTTATGATTCCTTTTATTTATCCCTGGATGTGAATACAGCAGAAGACCTCGGCGAAATAATGCTACATGGAAAAGGAACTGAAGCAAGAGACTATTTAAAGAAAGTACAGCTTAAAGTTAAATCTAACCATGGATCTGAAAGGTTGGATGTTAGCCGAGAGGCCACTATATGATCGCGATGTCCATTGCTGGTTTTGACCCTTCAGGCGGCGCTGGAATTTTAAATGATATCAAGACTTTTTCTGCATTTGGTGTTTATGGAACTGCTGTAATAACAGCCCTCACTGCTCAAAATATAAATAAAGTAGAGGGAGTTCAGCCAGTTGATGTGCAGTTCATTGAAAAACAAATTGATACAATCTTAAAACAGGAAAAAATTGAATTTGCAAAGACAGGGATGCTTTACTCTGATAAAATCATAAAAACAGTTGCCCAAAAAACTACCGAGTATGGACTAAAAGTGGTGGTTGATCCTGTAATGGTGGCAGGCTCTGGGGGGCATCTGTCCCAAAAAGACTTTGCCAGATCTCTAAAAAAATATCTTTTACCTGTTGCTGAATTGGCCACCCCCAATATACATGAAGCCCAGGAAATTTCAGGAGTCAAAATAGAGAATACAGAAGATTCCATAGAGGCTGCACTTAAAATAGGAGAAACCTGTAATGTTGTAGTTACGGGAGGACATCTTGAAGGAACTGACGTACTCTTTGATGGTTCAATTAAAGTTATAAAAGGAGAACTTGTTGAAAGTAACAATACCCACGGTACCGGATGTACCTATTCATCTGCAATTACCGCATCTCTCATAAAAGGAGATAATATCGAAACTGCTGTTAAAAAGGCTGGAAAATTTGTAAAAGAAAGTATTAAGTATGGAAGCAGGGGAACTTTAAATCAGTTCTGGAAATGTATAACCCTTTAAATTAAAAATTATGGAACCACAAGAACAGGGCGTTTTGTTTCTCTTATTACTCTTTCTGTAGTACTCCCAACTAAAACCCTATCTAAACCATGCCTGCCCGAAGCTCCCATGATCACGATATCAACATCTTCTTTATCCATGGTTTCAAGTATAATTTCATGCGGTTTTCCTTCATCTATTTTAGATATGAAATTAATGTTTTTGCACATTCCCCTGCACTGGCTATCTTCTAAATCTTTTTCAAATCTAGCAATAGCTTTTTTCCCTTCGTTTCTTAATTCTTTTTCCAGATCTTCCCTAAAACTCGGCAGGTAAGAAGGCTGCAGATAGTTGACATCAATTACATTCAATACAATGATATCAGCGCCAGTTACATCTGCAAGGGTTATAGCATGTTCACCTGCTCTTTTTGAACTTTCCGAGCCATCTGTAGGCAGCAAAATTTTTTTATACATATTTTAACCTCCTATTTGAATCAATTATTTATTTTCTGGCCATTGAAGCAAAAATACCTCCAAAACAGAGTACAGCAAATATGATAAATGTTATCTGTATACTTTGAATTAAAGCAGGGTACTGGGCAGGTAATATCTGCACTCTGCCAATTAACATGGCAAAAATCAACATAGCTATACCCATACTTAAAACCTGACCCACCAGACGCATGGTACTGACTGTAGCTGAAGCTACACCAAAGAATCTCCTTTCCACAGATCCCATAATGGCATTTGTATTGGGGGAAGAAAAAAGTCCAAATCCAATGCCCAGTACAATCAATCCAATTATTATATACTCAAATGTAGTCTGTGCGCTTATAAATGCAAAAATTAAAAGTCCCAATGTCACCAGAGCCATTCCTATAGATGCCATGATACGTGGTTCATAACGATCTGAGAGCCTACCTGCAAAAGGAGTTATTATGGCCATCATTATCGGTTGGGCTATCAAAATTAGACCTGCATTTTGCGCGCTTAATCCTTTTACATACTGTAAATAAAGACTTAAAAGGAATGTAACTGCAAATGTAGCACTGTAATTTATAAGTGCAGCCAAATTAGAGAAGGCAAACGCCCTATTTTTAAAGAATAGTTTCATATCCAGCACAGGACTATCTATACTCAATTCCAACCTGGTGAATCCTAAAAATACTAAAACACCTGCAATTATAGCAGCTATTCCCCATATGTCAGGAAGCGATGAAAATCCAAATATAACCAGTACAAGAGCTGTACTGTAAAGCACTGAACCAGGTAAATCGAATTTCTCTCCTTTACATGCAGCCCATTCCTGCTCCCTTAATTTCCAGAATATCAAAACAATCACCAGTAAACCAAAAGGTACCATTAAATAGAATAAACTTCTCCAGCCAATATAATGAGTTATAAGACCTCCTAAAACCGGTCCAAGAGAAAGTCCAGTGTAAACTGCTGCAATATTTATTCCAATTGCTTTTCCTCTTTCTTGAGGAGGAAAAGCTGATGTTATAATGGCAAGTCCAGTAACAAAAATCATTGCACTACCAATTCCCTGTAACACCCTAAATCCAATAAGTGTAAGGGTGGAAGGAGCCATAGCTGATAAAAAAGATGCTATGGTAAAAATAATAATTCCAGAGGTAAAAACTTTTTTCATTCCATGTATATCTGCTATTCTTCCAAATGGAACAGCAAACATGGCTGATGTTAATAGAAATGCTGTTGGAATCCAGCTCAGCAAAATAGCATCTGTAGCAAATTCAGAAGCAATTGCTGGAAGTGCGATATTAACAGAAGAACCCATAAATGGAGTTAAAAAGGAGGCTATAGTAGCGATCAATAAAGCTGACATTTTATTAACATTGTTACCCATGAAAACACCCGTTGACTAAATTTATAGATAATGTTTGTTTCCCAAATTATATAAAAATTTAGAATTGATTTTTTAAAATATAAAGGCTTTAAAACGATTATTTTAGTTTAAAAGTGATTTTTACACCTACTAAATTAATAAATAGGCTATGAAAATAGCAATATTCAAATTAAGAACTTTAAATAATTTAAAACAAATGTTTAAGCTTTTAAAATTAATAAAAAAGTAAAATAAAATATATTTATTTTACAATTCATAAACTTCTTCAGGTGAGAGAACTGCAGCTCCACCTTCTTTTAAAGCTGCAATACCTTCATCGATATCTTCAGTACGCAGTACAACTACTGCTTTTTCTGTTTTCTTTTCAACAAAGGCATATATGTATTCCACGTTAGTATCCGATTTATTTAATACTTCCAGAATTCCTTCAAGCCCACCTGGAGAATCTGGAACTTCTACAGCAATTACATCAGTTATTTTAACTACAAAATTGCCAGCTTCAAGTGCTTTTTTCGCTTTTTCAGGGTCAGGGACTATAATTCTTAAAATCCCAAACTCAGATGTATCTGCAATTGAGAGAGCACGTATATTCATCCCTGATTCTCTTAAGATACTCAACGCGTTCCATAGTCTCCCTTTTTTATTTTCTAAAAATATAGATACCTGTTTTAATTTCATCTTCGCCACCTTGTATGATTTCTATTTAAATTTCCCTTTTATCAATAACCCTAACAGCTTTACCTTCGCTTCTTGGAAGTGATTGTGGTTCAACAAGAGTCACATTAACTCTAAGCCCGATTTCACTGTGGATACGGTCCTCTATCATCTTTTTAACTTCTTCCACATGTTTTACTTCATCTGAGAAGAACTTTTCAGACGTTTCAACCTGAACTTCAAGTTCATCCAGGTGCTGCGGCCTTGTAACCACAATCTGGTAGTGCGGTTCAAGATCTTCAATCTTAAGCAGCGCCTTTTCAATCTGTGATGGGAATACAATTACTCCCCTAATTTTAAGCATGTCGTCGGTACGTCCTGTGATTCTATCCATTTTGATAAGTGTCCTTCCACAGGAACATTTTCCTTTTCTTAAAGCTGTAACATCCTTTGTACGGAAACGGATTACAGGCATGCCCTCCCTTGTTAATGTTGTTAAGACAAGCTCTCCTTTCTCTCCTTCAGGCAATGTTTTAAGTGTTTTAGAATCAACAATCTCAGGGTAGAAATGGTCATCAGATATATGCAAACCCCTTTTATCATCACATTCCATAGCCACCCCCGGGCCAATTACCTCAGTCAACCCGTAAATATTAAGTGCAGTAAGATTAAGCCTCTTTTCTATTTCATTCCGCATTTCTTCAGTCCACATTTCGGCCCCAAATACTCCTGCTTTCAATTTTATTGATTCTTTGCTGATCCCTTCTCTTTCAGCCATTTCACCCAGATAAAGTGCATATGACGGCGTACATGTTAGTACAGTTGATCCAAAATCTTCCATAATTTCAAGCTGTCTCATGGTATTTCCAGCAGAAATAGGTACTACGGTGGCACCTATTTTTTGTGCACCATAATGTACGCCCATTCCTCCCGTAAAAAGCCCATAACCATAAGCATTCTGGATTATATCCTTTTTTCCGGCCCCTGCCATTCCTAAGGCCCGTGCAATAACCTCTCCCCAGATATCAAGATCTTTTACTGTGTATCCTGAAACTGTCGGTTTTCCTGTTGTCCCAGATGTGGTATGCACTTCCACTATCTCATCTTCAGGAACTGCAAACATTCCAAATGGATAAGCATCCCTCAAATCAGTTTTTGTGGTAAATGGAAGTTTTTCAATATCTTTAAGAGTTTTAATATCTTCTGGCTTAACACCTGCTTCATCAAAACGCTTCCTGTAATATGGAACATTTTCATATGCTCTTTTTACAACGGCTTGTAGTCTTTTAAGTTGTAGTGCTTCTTTATCATTTTCTGACATGCACTCTGCTTCTTTATTCCAGATCATTTATCTCCCTGCCAATCATTAGATAAAATTGTAATATAAACTTTAGTTAAAATCTATTTTTATAACTTATGTATTTATTTGTAGCAACTGCAATCCCAGAAGATATCTAAATTTAAGGAATTAAACACATAATTTATTTGAGAGCTCCACTAAACCTGCTATCAATTTTTATCACGTTAATTCTATTTAAAATGCATATAATTATTATATGAATATATTAATCTAATTTATAAAAATAAAATTAAAAATATTTGTATTAAAAATATCTATTTTAAATTTTAAGGATATATAATAATTTATAATGCACAATAAATACTATTAGTATTTTCTTTAATTTTTACACTTTCAGGAATCTATTTATACATAAATAAATCCGAAAGGCTTATTAACTAATGCATCACTAAACAATAGATCGGCAAAGGGTATTCTAATCACGTAATTTTTACCGCCTAACCGATTACTGATTTTCCCTTTGCCCAAAATATATAAAAAAATGCTTACCGCCTCCGGAAGCATTGGAATATATGTCTTATAGAATTATACACCTTTTTAATTCTTTATAATCTTTTAATTTTTATATAAGACAAGTATAAAGACGGATTAATTTTTGTAAAATAATTCTAACTAAAAAAAGATGTTTTTAAATATTTAATAAAAAAGAAAAATTTAAAGAGTTTAACCTTTTAACCAGGCATCAACTCGAGTGTTGACCTCATCCCAGTTTACTATGTTCCAGAACGCTTCTACAAAGTCCGGCCTTACATTTTTGTAGTCCAAATAGTACGCATGTTCCCACACATCAAGCACCATAAGTGGAGGCCATCTAGGGGCAGTATTTACACTGTGTTTTTCAAGCTGCAATATAAAAAGCCTGTCAGTATTTTTACATAATGTAACAACAGCCCATCCAGAACCTTCTGTACTTATAGCCGCCTGTGAAAACTCTTTTTTGAACCTTTCAAAACTACCAAAATCTTTTTTTATGTATTCAGCTATTGTACCAGTTGGTTCGCCGCCATTTTTATCAGCAGGTCCCATATTCTTCCAGAATAGCGTATGGAGCTGGTACCCACCTACATTGAATGCAAGTTCCTTTGCTTTAGCTTTAACATCAAAATCTGCGCCTTTTTCTCTTGACTCATCATATAGCTTTAAAATAGCATTTGCAGCATCTACATAGGCTTGATGATGTTTTTGATGGTGTATTTTAAGCTGTTGTTCAGAAATATGTGGTTCTAAATCTTTATATCCATAATCTAATTCAGGTAATTCATAAAATCCTTTTGCCATTATAAAATACCTCCAAAATTTTTGTAAAAAATTTTTGGGGTTCAAAAATCTCAATCGAAGATTGAGATTTTTTCAACCTCCTTTTAACTATAACTCTTTCCATTCTGAAGTTTTATACTTTTTAAACCATGGTTTGTGGCACAACCACCAGTCAATACATGCATATTCTCCGGCTTCTACATTCTGTTTTCTTTCGATAATTTCTTCCTGACTTTGTGGTGGTGGAATTATCACATTGCTTCCAAATCTTCTGTTTAGTGGCCAGTCAGCAGGAATTGCTACTTTCTCATCGTCTGCAATTCTAAGTCCTTCTACTGCCCGCACTATCTCGCTGAGATTTCTTCCAAGCTCTTGAGGATAATAAATCATTGCCCTTATTATTCCCTCTGGATCAACTATTATAACAGCCCTTACTGTATTTGTTCCCTTTGCAGGGTGAATTAAACCAAGTTTACTTGCAATGTCCCCGTTATCGGCAATTACTGGAAATTCAATTCTGATATTGAAATTTTCTTTGATCCATTCTATCCATTTAAGGTGCGAAGTAACCTGATCAACACTGAGCCCAATTAGTTCACAGTTCAGTAATTTAAAATCGATATAATGCCTTTGAAATTCTAAAAATTCAGTGGTACAAACAGGTGTAAAGTCAGCAGGATGGCTGAAAAGGACAAACCATTTACCTTTATACTCTTTTGGAAGTTTTATTATACCTTGAGTTGTTTTAACATCCTTAATTTTTGGAAATGGATCACCAATAAGCGGCATTCCTCCAGCTTCGTCGGTTTTTTTGGTTTTCCGTACCTCATATATTTTTACTTTATGTCCCATTTTTGACCCTCTTATTTAACAGATATTTAACATTATTATTTTATTATTTATGTTAAATAATGATTTCGCTTTTATTAGGAGAATAATGTAAAGATTTAATGTTAATAGGAAAATTTCAAAGGAATATGTCCAAAAATCCATAAATAAGATACATTAATTTAAATTTAAAGATTATAATTCCATTACAGCTAAATTTAAAGAGAATAAACTTAAAAATAAAGATTCCCTGCACTTAAAATAATAAAATGTATTTAAAAATTTTTTTTAAAAAATCAAACTGAAAAAGAAAATATGAAAAAATACTACCCTTTAGTTGTTGCAGGAGGCGTGAATACCCTCTGTCCAAGTTCACTATCAAGCATGAATAAACTGCTTGCAGATTCACCTGTGAGTTTAACTTTTTGAAGTACAGCATTGGCTGATTCTTCTTCTTCAACCTGTTCTGCCACAAACCACTGCAGGAAGTTATTTGTCGCATGATCACTTTCAGACATTGCTAAGTCTACCAACGCATTTATTAAACCTGTAACTTTCTGTTCATGTTTGTAAACATGTTCAAATGCTGCTTGAGGAGATTCCCATTCAGCTGGAGGTTCTTCTATAGAAGATAAGACTACTCTTTCCCCTCTCTGTACAATGTAATCATAGAATTTCATTGCATGGGTCATTTCTTCCTGTGCCTGAACCCTCATCCAGTTTCCAAAACCAGCCAGTTCAATAGACTCAAAATATGCTCCCATTGATAAATAAAGATATGCCGAGTAAAGTTCAGCATTCAATTGATAATTTAAAGCATTCAAAACATTTTCTTTAATCATTCCATCACTCCAATACTAGAATTTATAATAAACCCTTCTCTTTATGTTTTTTAATAATTTCTTCTGCAAGTGCATCTATTTTTTTGAAGTCCTCTTCCTTTGGAAATCCCTTGACAATAACAGGATCAATGATTTCCGCCCTTATATTGGTTAAAGTTCCTTTAAGTAGTTCAACTGTTCTTCCACCCCATCCATAAGAGCCTATTATAGATACAAATTTTAACTTAGGCCGCAGTGCATTTGCAAGATATGCAGCATAAACTGCACTTGGATGTGGGCCAGTTAAAACAGTCGGAGTGGCAATTATGAGCGTTGATGCATCTACAAGAGATGTAGCTAATTGTCCAACATCAGAAGATGTTAAATTAAATGGTTTGACAGTTATGCCCTTTTTAACCAGTATATCCATTAAATAGTACACTATTTCCTTTGTGCTGCCATGCATAGATACATATGGTATGACCACCTCATTTTTAGTTTCATCAGATATCCATTTTTTATAAGCTTCAAAAATAAGTTCTGGTTTTTTATAAACCGGCCCATGACTTGGTGCCACTATCTCAATAGGAATATCCTTAAGTTTTTCCATGTTCTTCTGGATAAACACCCTAAAAGGCATCATTATCTCTGCATAATATCTCTTTGCAGCTATATATGTTCGAGCCTCATCAGTTACAAATGGATTACTCTCTGCAAGATGTGAACCAAAGAAATCACATGAAAATAAGATTTTATCTTCCTCAAGATATGTGGACATAGTTTCAGGCCAGTGCACCCACGGAGTATAAATAAATTTAAGGGTTTTATCTCCAAGTGAAAGGGTCTCTCCATCCTCAATAGTTATAAATTTCTCATCAGGAATTAAAAGTAAGTCTTTAAGCATTTCTTTGCATTTTGGGTTGGTTATAATGTCTGCATCTGGATAAATTTCGAGAATTCCCGGTATTGACCCAGAATGGTCCTGTTCAGCATGATGTGATATTATGTAATCAATGTTCACATTAAGTTCATGGAGATTACTTACTAATTCCCCTATTTTAGTGGGATCCACTGTATCTAATAACGCTGTTTTTTCGCTTCCCTGTATTAAATAGGAATTATATGTTGTACCTTCTGGAAGAGAGATAATTTCATCAAATATCCTCCTGTCCCAATCTATAGCACCCACTGCATATATTCCAGATTTTAGTACTCGGGATGCCATCTTAATCAACAGGTTCAAATTGATCTTTTCCGACTCCACACATTGGGCAAAGCCAGTCATCAGGTAAATCTTCAAAAGGAGTACCCGCATCTATTCCAGATATGGAATCGCCTTCTTCGGGGTCGTATATGTAACCACACGCTGTACATATATATTTTTTCATTTTTCAGCCTCCAAAAGGTTTGTTAATAATAGAAGTACTTAAACGATTTAAATATGAGCTTTATTTATTTTAAATTTTTCGTAAGTTACCTGATTTTAACAAATCGAATCTTACCTGCCCCACAGCTAGGACAACGCCATAAATCAGGTAAGTCATCAAATGCCGTACCAGGATCTGTTTTTGTTTTAGGTTCACCCTTTTCAGGGTCGTATATATAACCGCATACATTACATTTATATCTGCTTGCCATTGAATCAACCTTTTAAATCTTTCTAACTGCTACCTTATCATCATAAAACGAATTTTACCTGCCCCACATTTTGGACAGCGCCACAGCTCCGGTAAATTATCAAATGCTGTACCTGGAGGTGTTCCTGTTCTAGGTTCACCTACTTCTGGATCATAGATATACCCACAGACTTTACATTTATATTTCATTGATTAAATCCCCCTTTTATACATCCTAAAAAACTTAATTTTAATTTTTATACTTTATTTTTGTTTTTTAATATTTATAAATCTTCCAAATTTAATTATTTACTCATTTTTAAGAAATTAAATTCATTATAAAGGGCATTGACCATCTAAATTTTGTTTAAAAAGGACTTAATTAAGTTTTAATGGTTTTCAGGATGTACTGCACAAGCTGATAAATTAAATGTCAATATGGTCTTTCCCACGATTCTATATCTCCCGGCACTACTTTAAAAATTGGATTTGACCGGGGAAAATCTAAATTCACCAATATATCATATCTTTCAGGATCCCTTATTTTGAGCTTTCTTTTTAAATGTTTAAACTCATAAAGCATTTGTCCATCAGTTACTTCAATTTTAGAATTTACAAACTTAATTCCAATTCTATCCCTCTTAAAATTATAATTTCTTCTTTTAGATTCATTGTAAACATGTAATAAGTAAGTATCAATGGCGAGTACCGGATCATCTTGTTTTTTAAACCTTTCAAGTTGAGGATGATGTTTGTAACCTTCAGTTTTTCCATTAAGAACATTACGGGCCATTATTCCTTCTCTCCAAAGTGCGACAAGGCCTTTAGTATCAAGGTACTCCGGATGCAAACTCCACAATCTCATAGTCTTCACCAATATTCGATTGGAAGCCTCACGGCTTCACAATCTCATTGATCACAGATCTAATATTCGATTGGTAGCCGCGAAAACTACGTTTTCGCAGGCTCCATAATCTCATTATCAATAACATGAAATCATAAGCACAAAAATACATTTTTCACAGGCTTCACAATCCCCACAATCCTACAACTTCCACCAATACCCACTTAGAATCCACGAAAAACAAACTTCTTCAGGCCATATAATCTCATTACCCACAATATAAGATCAATATCCGCAAAAAACTTTTATCAAAGTTTTTTGCAGGCTCCATAATCTCAGGGTCTCACTAATTTTACAAGAGATTATGGGCCGCAAAAACTACATTATCGTATATTCCAATCTCCTAGTTTCACTATCCCCTATTCAATTGGTAGTCACAAAAATATATTATTACAGACCTAATCCACATTTAACCTCTATAATCTCATATTCTATTATTTGAAACATCAAAATAATATAAAAAAATACCTTAAAAATTAAAAAAAATAATTATAAACAAATTAATTATTTAACAAGCATTACAGGCGCTTCTACAGATTTTAAAATACTTTCAGCTACGCTGCCAAGTATTAGCTTTTCTAAACCCTTTTTTCCGTGGGTTCCAATAACAACAATGTCTGCTTCCATCCTTCGAGTTATAGTAGGTATATCCTTACGCGGATCTCCAAATACGAGGATTTCATCAACAACTACGTCTTCTTTTTTAGCTTTTTCGCTTAATTTTTTTAATATTGTTTTACCTTCATCTTCAAGAACATCATAGGGATAAATAAGCTTTTCATCAATCACATAGACCCCAACTATTCTTGCATTATACTTATTTGCCATAGAAATTGCTATATCTTCAGCCCTTCCGGCATATTCAGAACCGTCTGTTGGAACCAATATTGTTTTAAACATTTAATACACTCCTTACACAATCGAGATAATTCAGGTTAACCTGTAAAAATACTATTCAACTTTCTTGAGGTGATCTCCAACTACAAAATTCACTCCACCAACATGTAAAACTGGTTTTATCTTTTCAACGTCTAAATTACCATCTTTTAAGGAATCTTCCTTAGCGCTGACATTTAGGACTTCTCCCACGATAATATTATGATCTCCAGCATTTTTAATCCAGTGCACTTTACACTCAATATATGCGACGCACTCCTCGATTCCAGGTGGTGAAACTTTTTTAGATGGTTTTGAAGTAAGACCTGCCTTTTCTATTTCATTTACACCGTATGGGAACTTTTCACCAGTTATCCATAATTTATTTAAGATATCTTCCTTTGGAATATTTACCACAAACTCATCAACTTCCACTATATTTTTATAGGTATGATGGCTTGCAACTGATGCAAAAGCAATTAATGGAGGATCCATTGAAACTGGCATTGTAAAAGAAAATGGAGCAGCATTTACTTCACCTTTCTTATTTATGGTTGTTACAATAATTGTAGGACGAGGTGCTAATACTTTATACGCATTTTCCGTGCCTATTTCTTCAAAGCTCATTCAATCACCTTTTAATATATTACTTAAATAAAAATTTCTTATTTAATGGTTAATCACTGCTATTCGTTATGATCTATATTTTATAAGTCAAATGATTTATTATTTTGCATTAAATATTTAGATAATTTGCAATTACCTAAGTCCAAGTCATAAGAGGATTATGTTAAAATAATTTCACATATAACAGATGCTACATCTTTGTAGTAATTATAAGAATGTTTTAATTTAATAGATCTACAGCTACTAACTTGGTTATATCCAAATAAACATGCAATTTTAAAAAAGAGCATATGATAACTTATTTTCAAACATAATTAATCTATAAAAGGTAGTCTGATCTGATTTTACCGAGAAAATATACACTGGGTAACTTTGAGATTTTAGATATAAAATAAAAAACGAAATTATAGTTGTTTTACTATTAACCAGTTTGCAGCGGCATTTTATCTCTTTTCAAATATCATTTCATATAATAATAACAAAATATATTAATATATTAAATATATAAATTCATTATATATTAGCCGAATAAGGAGATAGTTGATTTTATGGATAATGATGGAATAGTTGAGACAAGAATTGAATTTAAGTTTCCAGAATATGAAGATACAATAGATGAACGCCGAGTATTGGAACAAAAGATTAAAAACAGATTAGGATCACTTGAAAGTATATTATTTGGTATCACATTTCAAAATGATTCCATTGAAATACAGGAAGGACGCCACATATACAAAATATCAAATCAAGGAAATAATTTTTCTATATCTGATAATTCAATACAAATGACCTTTAAAGAATTGACTATCTCCAAAAATATTGTTGAAATTAAATTCTTATTAGATAATGTAAATAAAATTATAGAAAAATTCCATGAGAATAACCAGAGGATATTAACTTTAGGTAGAAAAGTACTTTAAAAAAATACTTGCGTCGCAAGGTACCGACTATACTAGAAGTTTGCACTGTTTTTAAAAAAAATAAGATCGGGACATTCTGTAAATGTCCACATATGGTATTTTAGGCAATATTAGTCTTAATTTTGGATTATTTATATATTGATTACTTATGATCGTGTGCAAAAGCACAGTTATTCATGTTCAGTTTTTTTAAGAGATTTAACAAATACTGCAACATTTACCTAAATCCCATATTTAGCAATTATTCCACCAAATAATCAGCTTTACATGTTTTAATGAATTCATCACATAGTTTTTGAGGATCACCATCACCTACAATTATTCCATTATCAATCATTATAGCCCTGGTTGTAACTTCTCTAATAAAGTCTACATGGTGGCTTACCATCAAAATAGTTGTGTTAAATTTTTTATTTATCCTTTTAAGCGAATTTGATACTATTCTCAGCGTGATAGGATCAAGATCTCCAAATGGTTCATCCAGGATTAAAACCTCAGGTTTAGATGTTAACACTAAAGCTAAAGTGGCTCTAACCTTTTGACCTCCAGAAAGCTCATAGGAACACCTGTCCAAAATATCAAGGGGCAAATCAAGCGCTTCAAAAATAGGTTCAGCATATTTTCTAACCTCTGTATCTGGGAATTTTGGAAATAGAAGGTCTAAAATATCAGGTTTAAGCTCAATTTTTTCCAGTCTTGCTTTAGCTTCATGTTCTGGAAGATCAGTAAGCTGGTAAAGAACATCAAGGATTTTATCGCTGATACCAAGTTCTTCAGCTGTTTTACGTGCCTTTGATATAACATGTTCATCTTTAACTCCAAGACGTGACGCAATTTGATCCTTGATTGTTGCATAATGAGTAAGGGCAAATTCCTGATGCATAAACCCTAATTTCCGCCTTACATTCATTCTTTCCAATCCCAGATCTTGCATATCTACCCAGTTATCATTCAATTTAAAGAGAATAGATCCAGAATCTGGAGCATCAAGCCCCGCTACCATTCGAAGCAAAACTGTTTTCCCAGCTCCACTTGGTCCTATTAAAGATACAATTTCACCTTTTTTAATATCAAATTTTATATCTTTAATTTGAAGAGTATTTCCACCTTTTAAAAGGAAAAATCTCTTATTTAAATCATTTACTTTTATTATGGGGTCGCCTATATTCTCATGGCCTGCTAATGGTTCAGCAGGTTCCATTGGCCCCATAAATTTGGTAATTATTTTCTCAGTAGAACCTTCATCAATGATTTCACCGTTTTCTATTAAAACTAGTCTATCTGAAAGGTATCTGTGAACCTCTGGAAGGTGAGACACGAGAACTATTGTAACACCTAACTCTTTATTTATATTTTTTATAGCATCTAAAATTTCTTGTTTTGTCCTTGGACATGACATGGTAGCCGGTTCATCGAGCAATAAGACTTTTGGCTTTTTTGCAAGCTGTCTTGCCATTATAAGTCTTTGTTTTTCACCACCACTTAAAACAGGGGCAAAATGATTTATCTTATGGCCTAAACCTACAATCTCAAGAATTTCCTTTGCCTGATCTCCAAATTCAACCACCGCATCGTCCACATCCTGTAAAGACTCATCACCATATTTAACTCCGGCTAATTTCCTTACAACATTTTGAAGGGCTGTTTCCCCCCATAAACCAAATGACCTTTGAAGATGAATTGCAGTTGAGTTTTTAAGTTTTGCAAAATAGTACGGGCTTGAATCTGAAGAAACTTCTATACCATCAAGTGTTATTTTACCACTGTCAAATGGTTCTACACCCCTGAGAATTCGCAGTAAACTAGTTTTTCCAGATCCGCTCATCCCAATTATCCCGACAATCTCACCTTCCTCAACATTGAGATTTATATCATTTAATGCCTTGATTTCTCCACCATTTTCTATTTTATATGTCTTGGATAAGTTTTCAACCTTTATCATTCATTTACACCTTGTTTAAATAAATTAATATTTAGCCAAAATTTATTGACTTAACATGTTCAGAAAAATTTAAATCTTTAAAAATTGATCAAAGCTGTTTATCCTCTTTAAGAGTATATCCCTGTTTTTTTCGACGGCTTTTGAATAACTTTCATGGAGTTTAACTCAAAAGAATATTACCTGTAAAATCACTTCTTTAGTTAATATTAAACAAAGTGATTTAAATTGTTATGCTAATTTATACATCCTAATTTAAGCTGAACTGCTTTGTAATACTTTTTTATATAAAAGTAGTAAAGTACTTAAATTCCAAATTTCAAAAATGAAAATAGGGAAAATATGTTTTAAGCTAATCTCAATTTATACTTGCTAATTTAAACTATAACGCCTTTAAACAAACCAATTTATTATTCCATGACTAATTTAAGTGATACCTGTTTAAAGTTATCTCATCACGAGATAGCAATGCGTGGAGGTGAAAATTTGGCACAAAAGCGACAGAAAAGGTTTAATGTAAGTCCAGCACAGGTTGAAAAATCCATAAAGGGGACTCATTTTCCTGCACAAAAGCAAGATTTAATTCAAAGAGCAAGAGAAAATCATGCTAATCAGGATGTTTTGAAAGTTTTAGAAAATATGCCTGATAAACAATTCAATTCCCCTGTAGATATAAGCAAAGCGATGGGAAAAATGTAAATGATATAATTAAAATTGTTAAGTAAGGACACCAGATTAAACTGGTGTCCATCTTACAATGAATATAACTATTTCAATCTAAAGCCGTCACCTAACTTTAATAAGTTACGTTGTGTGCTGTAAATGCACTATTTGATGAATAATTTTATTTCAAGCTAGATTAAATTTCATAAGTTTTATATAAACATTATTTTAAATTATTTTAGTAATACAAAAATACTTTTTCTAACATACTTTGCAAGTGTATAACGAATTTTAACAAAGTTTTAGATAATAAAAGTTTTTAATAAAACTAGTGAATTTTTTCAGTATATAAACAAAATATTAAAGCACATGAAAACAGATTAATTAAACAGGTGATTATTTGAGAGGATTACTTGTTGGAAGAATGCAGCCAGTCCATAATGGACATCTTCAAGTTATAAAAAGCATTCTCAAAGAAGTTGATGAAGTCATAATAGGTATTGGAAGTGCTCAGCTGAGCCATACCCTAAAAGATCCATTTACTGCAGGTGAAAGGGTGATGATGCTTACAAAGGCCCTTAGTGAAAACGGCATTCATGCATCAAAATATTATATTATACCCATACAGGATGTAGCTTGCAATTCTACCTGGGTGGCCCATGTTAAAATGTTAACACCCCCATTCAAATACATATATTCAGGTAATCCGCTGGTTCAACGACTTTTTATTGAAGCAGAAAACAAGGTCACAGAACCACCACTGTTTAATCGTGAAACTTATTCTGGAACAGAAGTTAGAAGAAGGATACTTCTAGATGAAGATTGGGAATCACTTGTTCCCAAATCAGTTGTAAATGTTATTAAAGAAATTGATGGAATTTCAAGAATGAAACATCTATCTAAAAAAGAAACTTCAGAATTAATACAAAAAATTTAAGAATTTATGGTGATCACATGGCTCTAAATGTAAGGGTTATCAAAAAAGATGAAGAATTAATTACAATTCCCGACCTTATAAATCAGGTTAAAAAGAATCCTAAAATCGATGAATGTGGAGCAGTATTTTCCTTTGAAGGTATAGTAAGGGGCAAAGAAAATGAAACTAAAGTTAAAAAGTTGAATTTAAGTACCCCTGATATTCAAAAAACCGAAAAGGAACTTAAAGAAATCATAGAAGAGGTTAAAAATAAACATGGAGTGGCAGAAATAGCCGCAGTACACTATGTTGGGGAATTTTACACGGGGGACTCTCTTTTACTTGTAGTTGTAGCTGGAGCACACAGAGGCGAAACAGTAGATGCTCTTAAAGAATCAATAGAGCGTATAAAACATGATCTTGAATTTAAAAAAGAAGAATTTACTGATGAAGGAAAAAACATTATTATGTCCGGAGGATAAGCTCAACAGTTTATCATTAGTCCATTACAGAAATAACTGATTTAAACGCACGGATTAGTTATAAAGGAGAAATTAAATTTGAAAAATATAAGGGATAGTGTCCATGGAAACCTTTATCTTGACGAATTCGAGATTAAACTGGTAGATACTCCTCAAATCCAGCGTTTAAGACGAATTAAACAGTTAGGATTTACTTACCTTGTTTATCCCGGTGCAAACCACTCTCGTTTTGAGCATTCCATCGGGACAATGCACGTTGCATCCAAAATTGCAGACAGCGTTGGGCTAGATGAACATACCAAAAAAATGATCCGATCTTGTGCACTTCTGCATGATATAGGACACGGCCCATTTTCACATGTATCAGAAGGTGTTCTTGATACTCCCCACGAATATCAAACATCTAAAGTTATTAAAGAATCAGAAATTTCAGATATTCTGTCTGAAATGTTCGATCCCAAAGAAATAATCAATATAATACATGGAAAAGGGCCTTTGGGACATATAATAAGCAGTGAGCTTGATGCAGATAGAATGGATTATCTTGTAAGAGATTCTTATTATACGGGTGTTGCTTATGGGATGATCGACGTTGAAAGACTTGTATCTTCAATGAAACTTGAAGATAGCTTAGTTATCGGAGTAAAAGGCATTCAAGCCGCTGAATCCGCTCTCATTGCAAGATACTTAATGTATCCCAGTGTCTATCAGCACCACACCACAAGAATAATAAATTCAATGTTTCGAAGATGCATAAAATGGATGTTTGAAGCAGATTTAGTTAATTCAAATACCATTTACAAATATGATGATGCAGACATTACCACAATTGCAAGATCTCATGATGGTCAAATTAAAGACATAATTAACAGGTTAGATAACCGAAATTTGTTTAAAAGAGTATTTACCATAAAACTCAGTGATTTAGAAGAACCAAAGGATGTTTTCAAGATCAAAGATAAGAAGCTCAAAAAAATTGAACTTGAAATCGCCGCAGATTTAGGTTCACATTCTGAGTATACAATAATCGATATCCCAGAATACCCCTTCTTTAATGAAATGAGAACCCAAGTGTCTGTTGGGAATGAATGCGTAAAATTAAATGAAATATCAAATTTAGTAAGCGCCCTTAAAAATATGAGATTTAATTACGCAGATATCTGCATATATGTTCCAGATGAATATGCAGAAAAAGCTTCAGAATTCCCATTTGAGGATTATTTAGAGCTTACAATGCAAAAAAATATTAAAGATTGGTTATAAATTAATTAAAAGAAATAAAATAACTTATTATACTTATAATATTCAAATTAAATATTTAACTGTTTAAAATTAGCTAATTAAAAAATTTGATTATAAATTATATACAAAATATAAATATGTGATAATTATGATTGTAGTTGCTATTACAGGTGCAAGTGGTGTGATTTACGGAGTACGGCTTCTTGAAGTATTAAAGGAACTAGATATAGATACCGCTCTTGTAATAACCGATCCTGCCAAAATAATCCTTAAATATGAACTTAATATGGAAGAAGAAGAATTAAAAGAATTAACAGACATAATTTATGATCCAAAGGATCTTACAGCTTCTATTAACAGCGGGTCGTTTAGATTCAATTCTATGGTCATAGCTCCATGTACAATGAAGACAATTTCTGCAATAGCAAATGGATACGCGAATAATGCCATAACAAGATCTGCAGATGTGGTACTTAAAGAAAGAAGAAAATTAGTAATCGTACCTCGTGAAACGCCCCTTAGATCAGTTCACCTTGAAAATATGCTTAAAATAAGCAGGGAAGGAGGTATAATCCTCCCAGCTATGCCTGGTTTTTATCATAATCCAGAAAATATTGATGATCTATGCAATTTTGTTGTTGGAAAAATCTTAGATGTCCTGGAAATTGATAATCACATGTTTAAACGATGGCATAATGACAACCCATAACTAATCAAAATTTTTAATGATTCATATGATTTCAGATGATGAATTTATAACTCACAAAGATGTACCTGGACCAACCAAAGAAGAAATAAGATGCCTTGTTATGTGCAAATCAAAGGTATCGCCAGAGGATATTGTAGTTGATATAGGCTGTGGAACAGGAGGGTTGACTTTAGAATTTGCTAAAAGGTCACGTCTTGTTTATGCAGTGGATAAAAATTTAGATGCGCTAAATACAACAGAAAAAAACCTTAAAAAGCATAAACTGGATAAAAAAGTACAGCTTATCCATAGTGATGCCCTTGAAGCCTTAAGAGACATTGAAACCTTTGATATTTTGATGATTGGAGGGAGTGGTGGAGATTTACCTCTTTTAATAGAGGAAGGCTACCAGAAACTCACACAAAATGGAAAAATAATAGTTACCTCAATTTTACTCGAAACCCCTGTTGAAGCTGTTCAAACAATGGAAAAACTCCAGATGGATATTGATATAGTTGATGTATCTATTTCAAAGGGACGTATCATGAAAAGAGGAACTATGATGCTTGCAAGGAACCCTATAAATATTGTTACTGGCCAAAAAAATTGAAGGGGATAACTATGGAAATACGGAAATATCTGAACAACTGGAGAGTCCGTTTAGGTCTAATTTTAATTATACTGGCTGCAATTCTTTATATTACTAATTTCTTACTTTTCAAAGATTTACACGACACTTTGTTCTATCTAGATATAGATTTAGCGTTTATTCCTATAGAGGCCCTTATTATCGTTCTTGTTTTAGAATGGATAATAGGTGAAAGGGAAAAAAGAAATCTACTTCAAAAAATGAACATGGTCATAGGGTCCTTTTTCAGTGAAGTTGGAACTGAGTTACTGGCGGGAATTTCAGAATTTGACTCTAAAACTGAAAAGATAAGGAAAAAGTTGATTATGACTGATGAATGGACTAAAAAAGATTTTTTAGATGCAAGTAACAGAATTAAAAATTACAATTTCCATGTGTATATTGGAGAGAACAACCCCAATTCCATACACTACTTTCAGGAGTTAAAAGTATTTCTTGTTAAAAACAGGGAGTTTATGCTGCGCCTTTTGGCAAATCCTAACTTACTGGAACATGATTCATTTACAGACCTGTTATGGGCAGTGTTTCATTTAACTGAAGAACTTGAAAATAGAACTGATCTAACAAATCTCCCTAAAGCAGATTATCAACATCTTGCAGGAGATACAGAAAGAGCATACAGTTTACTGGTTTATGAATGGCTGCAGTACATGGAACATCTCATGGAAAACTATCCTTATCTTTTCTCGCTTGCTATAAGGACAAATCCATTTAATCCAGATGCCACTGTAGAAATTCAAGACCCTCCAAAGGGAATGGTTTAATATAAAGCCGTAGCAGGCAATAGTTAGCTCACGAAACTAAAACCTTAATAGTGTATAAAACCAATCTTAACTATCTGACCATACATAACTTAAAAAAGTTCATGTTGGAGTGTAAAAAACTGGAAAATTTTACATGACAGCATGAACGATTACAGATATGGTATGATCACGTCGCACTCAATTTAATAGAGGAAATCAAATGGAAAGACTCAACCTCAAACAGTACAGGGAAATGGTCAGTTTTATACTGGATTATAAAAAGACACATGGAAAAATGCCAGAGCATGTAATGGTTAAAGGATATAAAATCTCCAAGAAAGAGTATATAAACATGATAGAACGTGTAAATAAATTTATACTTGAAATGGGGAGAAATCCGCGAACGGTTGATATTGAACCATCACCAAAAGAATACCTGGCGGATTATCCAGAAGATAATTTAGACGATGATATTAACCATTAAAACCATTTTCTATTTTAATAACTGATTTTAATTTACATAACCTTAAAACATTCCCATAGTAAAAATAACTAATTATAATATATTAAAAAGATATTAACCATTAAAACCATTTTCTATTTTAATAACTGATTTATTTATACGGCAAATTAACTCAATTTTAAATAAGTAAAATAAATTAAAAATGAAAATTAAAAAAAATAAGCTAGTTAAATAACATTATGCTTTTGTAAAAGCATTAATTCATCTCTATTTAACTTTTTACCGCTTTTGAACTTTTCATATATTTCTTCAGCATGTGCTTTTTCTTTAATATTTTCTTTTGCGGTAGCTTCACTTTCTCTATTTCGCTTTTTAGACCTGACTTTATCAAGTTTTTTATTTATCTTGCGAATGTGTCCTAAAACTTCCCTTACTTCCTCATGTTTTTTGGAAGCAGTGTTTTTAGTTTCAATAAACGTGTTATGGGCTTCGTCTGCTTTTTTCCTTATCCCGTCTATTCTCTGGAAATATTCCAGCATCTGTTCATGGGTAGACTGAGCCTCATCTGAAAGTTCAACAACTTTAGCATGGTATGTTTCAGACTGCTCTTTAAGCTCCACTGCTTCACTATGGATCTTTTCGTCTTCCTGCATAGTTTGAAGTTTCTTTTGCAGCTCTGTGACCTTTTTAACCAGTTCGTTCTCTTTCTTGATATCGAGAACTTTTGTTTCTATGGTCTTATCAAGCCGTTTAATTTCTTTTTCAATGTTTACTATATCTCTTTTTCCAGACGCCCATTCCATGCTCTTGAGTTTTTCATTGGTCTGGTCCCTTAGAGTTTTGTATTTTTTAACTTCTACGTTAGTTTTATCACGTTTATCTCTAAACTCAATTGCTTTGTTGAGATTTTCTTTAATACTTGCGTTTAAATCATCCCTTACTTGCCTTTGAGATCGGGCTTCACTGTTTAACTCATCACGTTCTTTAGTGAGTCCATTTAATTTCTTTTCATGCTCTCTCTTTTCAGCAAGTAATTTATCAAAGCTTTCTTCCTTAACAGGAGTTTCTGAAATTTCCGCACTATCTTTATTATCCATATTATCTTCAAATAGAGGTAACAATTCTTTTAAATCTTTTTTCTCAATTACAACATCTGCAATTTCCCTTAAAACAGGTTTTGCATTAAAAGCTATTCCTAGCTTGACCATTTCAAGCATGGAAATATCATTTGCGCCATCACCAACCGCCGCACA
This sequence comes from Methanobacterium sp., assembly GCF_038562635.1. Lineage (NCBI taxonomy): Archaea > Methanobacteriati > Methanobacteriota > Methanobacteria > Methanobacteriales > Methanobacteriaceae > Methanobacterium > Methanobacterium sp. The sequence continues at coordinate 637,233 of NZ_JBCFBO010000001.1, forward strand.
TTCATCTGCAGATATGTCTTCCTTTTTCATCAAATCAGTTAATACATCTGCTTTAGAACCATTTACAAGAGGTCCGCTTACTTCACCAGTTAAAACACCGTTTTCTTCATGTAAAGTATTCGAAACTGCGTAATCAAGATTTAATTCCTCTTTCATACGGTTTGCGATGACTTCAAAACTACCGGTTATAGTTGCAATTTTGTATCCTCTTTCTTTAAGCACTTCAATAGTTTCTTTGGCTCCTTCCATTAGAGGAATGTCATAGATTGCCTTTTTAATATCATCAACTGAAGCGCCTTTAAGTAAAGCAACTCTCTCTTTGATTGATGTTTCGAAATCCAGGTCTCCTTCCATGGCTTTTTTTGTTATTTCTGCTATTTTGTCTTCAATTCCCATTAATTTGCCAATTTCGTCTATGGCTTCACTGTCTATAAGGACATTATCAAGATCAAAGGCTATTAGTTTAATCAAAAGATCACCGATATATAATCAAATTAAGGATTTAAATTAAATCCAGTTCACCCAGTCTTTCTTTCGTTTTTTCAACGCCGAGCTGAGCATCGTCTATGGTTTTTGCACCAGTACATACTACTTTTCCAGAACCGAACAGTAATAATACAACTTTAGGGTCTTCAAGTCTGTAAACTAAACCTGGAAATTGTTCTGGTTCGTATTCTGTATTTTCTAAATCTAATGCTACTGCTTCAAGGTTTAATGTTTTTCCTAAATTTGCAGAAGCAACTATGTTCTGTACTTTAATATTAAATTCTTCAGGTATTTCTGAATCAAGTTTCCTCATTTTATCTACAGTAATATGTATAGCTTTTACTGAATCATCTATAGATTTCGCGCCAGTACATACTAATTTTCCTGATCCAAATATAAGAGCTGCTGTTTTAGGCTCTTTAAGCTTGTAAACAAGTCCTGGGAACTGTTCCAGGTTATATTCGACACCTTCTAGCGCCGGGGCTACCTTAGGCAGTTCAATTGATTTTCCAAGAGTTGCAGAAGCTACAATATTCTCAACTTTAATTGGTACATCTGTCAAGCACATTCCTCCAGGTTTTAATTCATAATCATTGATTTATATATTAAATTATTTTTTACAATTCATTAAAATTTGTCTTTTGTATCTTTAGGTAATAATATATCTAGAAATTATCGAGATAAAAGTACAATACTGATTTAATTTGAAATAAATATCATTCTAAAAATGCAGTTTACTTTAAAATTGATCACACTTGTTTTTAAATTTAATGAGTCATAGTTCAATAAGATATTGATACTGATACTTCCAAATATTACACTAGATTTATTAACTATATTTATAATAGATAAATCTATTTATATATGTTTCTTAACATCCCATTAAAATATATCTATAGGCAAGACTATGATAAGCCCCAAAGTGTACCAACAACAAATTCAAGATCTTGGAATTGAAGGCCTAGTTGTATCTCCAGGAAATATAGAAGAAGCATTGATTCTTTTAGATGCACTTGAAGAAATAGAAAAAATTTTAGAAAGGATAAGACACAACATCCGTATAGATATAAGGGCCATTAGAATAGATTATATGGAAAAAATAAAAGATATAAAAGATTCTTCAAAAGTAATGGGCTTGTACAGTAAACAACGCTCCATGAAAGACAAAATCAGTGACAAAAGAAAATTAATAGACGAACGCGACCTGAAAATCGCGCCCTACGAATCTATTGAATATACTGTGGATGAATACCTGAGACAGATTAAAAATATAAAAAATTATCTTAAAAATTATTCCATAAAATATTCTGATGAGTAACTCATTAGAAAATTAATTTATTTTTAAAGTATCTAATTTATTTGAGTTAATTTTTAATTCACCCAATTTTAGTTTTATTAGTCCAAGCATTATCCCCTACAACTTATTTCTACACTTAACTAAAAGTTCAATTATAGAAAAGACAATATTATTGAAAATCAATATATTATTAATGTATTCAATCGCCTAAGGAGGCACTTAAATCAAATCAAAAAATGATTTAAAAATTTCATTTAATGCACTTAAGGTGCTTCAAAAAAGATATTTAATTAAAGATGAAGATGGAAATATTATTGAAACTCCAGAAAAAATGTTTAAAAGAGTTTCAAAAGCAGTAGCATGTGCAGATAATTTATATAATGATACTGATACTTATAAAACAGAAAAAGAATTTTACCGTGCCATGTCCGGGCTTGAGTTTCTTCCAAATTCACCAACTTTGATGAATGCAGGTACTCCCATTAATCAGCTTTCTGCATGTTTTGTCATATACATAGAAGATTCTATAAATGGAATCTTCAATGCATTAAAACATATGGCACTCATCCATAAGTCAGGGGGTGGAGTTGGATTTTCATTTTCTAAGATAAGACCTAAAGGTGATGTTGTAAAATCAACAAAAGGAGTCGCATCTGGACCCACATCATTCATGAAAATTTTTGATGTCGCCACAGAAGTTATAAAACAGGGTGGAAGGAGAAGAGGGGCAAACATGGGAATACTAGATATCAGACATCCAGATATAATTGAATTTATTACATCAAAAGAACATGAAGATGTTCTAACTAATTTTAACATTTCTGTAGCTGTTGATGATGAATTCATGAATGCCACTGCAAATAATGAAGAATATGATCTTATAAATCCAAGAAATAGAAAACATGTTAAAAAGCTGAATGCAGGAAAAGTGTTTGACACCATAGTAAATACAGCATGGAAATGCGGAGATCCCGGAATTATATTTATCGATGAAATAAACAGGAAAAATACAATTCCTAATGCAGGTATAATAGAAGCTAGCAACCCCTGCGCCGAGCAGCCGCTTCTAAATTATGAATCATGTAATTTAGGCTCCATAAACCTGGTAAAAATGGTTAAATCTGGCAAAATTGATTTTAATAAGTTAAAAAATGTAGTTGAAACTGCTGTACACTTCTTAGATAATGTAATTGATGTAAATAACTTCCCAATTTCAAAAGTAGAAACAGAAACCCTTAAAAACAGGAAAATTGGTTTGGGAATCATGGGATTTGCAGAAATGCTTATAATGCTTGAAATTCCCTATGATTCACAGGATGCACTTGATACAGCTGAAGAAATAATGAAATTTATTACATGCCATGCAAGAAAGGCTTCAGCTGAACTGGGGAGATTAAGAGGTTCTTTTCCCAATTTTAAAGGGAGTATATATGATAAAAAAGGTTTTCAAGCTATGAGAAATGCAACAGTGACTACTATTGCACCTACAGGTACCATAAGCATAATTGCAGATACAACCAGCGGAATCGAACCGCTGTTTGCTGTTTCATTTATCCGTGATGTAATGGAAGGAGAAAAGCTGCTGGAGGTCAATAAACTCTTTGAAAGTACCGCAAAGAAAGAGGGATTTTACAGCAAGGAATTAATGACTGAAATTGCTAAAAAAGGATCCATACAGAATATAGATGAAATTAGCGAAAGTATTAAAAGAGTATTCCAAACCGCACATGAAATAAGCCCCAAGTGGCACGTTAAAATGCAGGCAGCATTTCAAAAACACGTGGATAATGCGGTTTCAAAAACCGTGAATTTACCGAATAATGCTTCTCCAGAAGACGTGAAAGAAATTATGTTAATGGCCTACAAACTTAAGTGCAAGGGAATTACAGTGTATCGATATGGAAGCAAAAAACAGGTTTTATATTTAAATTCATACCAAGATAACAAGAAGAAATATCTAAATGTTGATTCCGAATATTCAGGAGGATGCCCTTCCTCAAGCTGTCCACTTTAGTGGACATATAATAGGAATAAGACACATCATATAGATAATAGAATAAAGCTCATATTAACCATGGTATTATAAATTTAGAGAGTAAATTAAAAAGTATATTGATGGTGGTTTAATGATAGAAGTTGAAGCTAAAGCTCATGTTAGCGATTTTAACAGCGTTTTGGAAAAGTTAAAAGAAATTGGTGCTGAAAAAGTAATGATAGAACACCAGAAAGATACCTATTTTAACAACCCTGAGTACAGGGACTTTGAAAAAAGTGATGAAGCACTGCGAATAAGGAATACTACTATAAATAACGAAAAATCTGAGATAATCCTTACATACAAAGGCCCTAAACTGGATGATGTAAGTAAAACACGTAAAGAAATAGAAGTTAACGTAGAAGACTCCAAAAATGCTGGTTTAATCTTAGAAAATCTTGGATTTAAACCCGCTGCAGATGTAGAAAAAGAAAGAACCACATATTCATTCCAGGAATTTAGCATATCACTTGATAAAGTCCACAAAGTTGGAAGCTTTGTTGAAATAGAAAAAGGGATGGTTGAAGGGGAAGATTTTAAAGAAGCAATTGATAAAATATTTCACATATATAAAAAACTCGGAATTGAAGACGGATTCGAACGAAGATCATATTTGGAGCTTATAGGAGTTTATAAAGATTGAAAACTCCTAAAATTGTTTTTATAGATTTATTTTGCATTAACTGTTATACATTAAAACTAATTTAAATCCCAAAATATCAACATCAAGATAGATATTAAACTGAATAATTACACGTAATTTCCAAAATTTATTCTTTTTTTGTCAATTTAATTTCATTTAAGGTTGCCATTTGAATAATAATACGTTAAAAATAGATAAATAATCACAAAAAATGCAAATACTATATTTTATATAAATTAAAAACAAAAAGTACATAGCTTAAAAAGGTAAAATTGATAAAAAAACTAAACTTAATATACAATTATTATTCTACTTAGATCAATTTAGATAAATATAATTTCATAACTTGAATAGTAATGTAAAAAATCGTTAAACCATACAGGTATTAAAATAAAGCACGATTTAAGGTATGCATTACATTTAAGATATTATAATTAATACAACGCGCATAAACGGAAAATAAACTAAGGTGGGGAACGTTTTGAAATATTTTGTCAGTCCTTATAACGACTCGGTAGATTTGAAATTTCCAAAAGATATCACAATATATGATACGACAATGAGAGATGGGGAACAAACCCCGGGAGTATGTTTAAGACCTTCTGAAAAGTTACAAATTGCAAGAAAACTTGATGAACTTGGAATACATCAAATAGAAGCTGGATTTCCAATAGTCTCCGAAGAAGAACAACGTGCTGTTAAAGGAATCGTAGATGAAGATTTAGATGCACAGATAATCTGTTTATCAAGGACCAAAAAAGAAGATATTGATGTGGCACTGGACTGCGACGTTGACGGTATAATTACATTTATGGCAACTTCAGACCTTCATTTAAAACATAAATTTAACATGACCCGAGAAGAGGTCTTAAATATGTGTATGGGGGCTGTTGAATATGCAAAGGACCACGGTGTTTTTGTAGCATTTTCAGCTGAAGATGCCACCAGAACAGATTTAAACGTTTTAAAAGATACCTACAAAAGAGCTGAAGAATATGGCGTTGATAGGATACACATAGCTGATACAGTAGGTGCGTTAAGTCCTCAAGGTGCAGAATATCTCGTAAAAGAAATAAGGAAAGATATCAAGACAGGAATAGCAATGCATTGTCACAATGACTTCGGACTTGCCGTTGCAAACACCATTTCAGGGTTCCTTGGTGGTGCAAATGCTGCATCAACTACTATAAATGGAATAGGCGAAAGGGCAGGTAACACATCACTTGAAGAGCTGGTAATGAGTTTAAGAATTATTTACGGCCTTGATCTAGGATTCAATATTAAACATTTCTATGAAATCTCAAGACTGGTTGAAAAACTTACAGGTGTTTCAGTACCTGATAACAAAGCAATAGTAGGAAGAAACGTGTTCAGACACGAATCAGGAATTCATGTAGATGCAGTTATCGAAGAACCACTTACATATGAGCCCTTTTTACCAGAACTGATCGGCCATCACAGAAAAATAGTCCTTGGAAAACATTCAGGCTGCAGGGCAGTTAAAGCGAAGCTTGACGCATGTGGAATCGAAGTGACCAATGACGAACTGTGTAAAATCGTTGACCAGGTTAAAAAAAGTAGAGAAAAAGGCAAATACATAAACGACGAACTTTTCAATAAGATAGTCCGGTCTGTACGCAGTATGGCAGACCTATAATTTACTATTTTAAAACACCTTTAAACATTTATATCCCAGGTTTGATCTTATGAATATCACAGAAAAAATACTTTCACGAGCATCAGGGAAAAAAGAAGTACATCCCGGAGAAATTATCGAAGCTGATATCGATTTAGCAATGTCACACGACGGAACATCACCACCCACCATAAAAACATTTCACAATGTTGCCCAAAAGGTTTGGGACCCTGAGAAGATTGTTATTGTTTTTGATCACAATATTCCTGCAAATAACATTGGCTCTGCCGAATTTCAAAAGGTAGCAAAGAAATTTGCAAAGGAACAGGGAATAACAAACTTATATACTCATGGGGAAGGTATATGCCACCAGGTACTGCCTGAAAGAGGTTATGTCAAGCCAGGAAAAGTCATAGTCGGTGCAGATTCACATACATGTACTTATGGAGCTTTTGGAGCTTTCGCAACAGGTATGGGTGCAACAGACCTTGCAATGGTATATGCAACTGGTAAAACCTGGTTCATGGTACCTGAAGCATTTAAAGTAACTGTTAACGGTGAATTGGGGAAATTTGTATCTGCAAAAGATGTTGTGCTCAACGTGGCTGGTGAAATCGGGTCATCTGGCGCTACCTACAAATCACTGGAATTCCACGGCGAAACAATTGATTCAATGCACCCTGCAGGAAGAATGACCATCTGCAACATGGCAATCGAAATGGGGGCCAAAAATGGAATCATGGAACCAAATAAAAAGACCATTGAATACTTGAAAAATATAGGGATCACTGATTTTGAAGTTGTCAGGTCCGATAAAGATGCCGTCTACGAAAAAGAATACTCTTTTGATGTAAATGACCTTGAACCTCAAATCTCGTGCCCTCATGACGTGGATAATGTTAAAGATATTTCCAACGTAAAAGGGGTATCTATAGACCAGGCACTCATCGGGTCATGTACCAACGGACGTCTTGAAGATCTAAGGGAAGCAGCAGAAGTTTTAAATGGCAAAAAGGTACATGAAGATGTAAGGCTGCTCGTAATACCTGCCTCAGCCAATATATATAAACAGGCCTTAAAAGAAGGACTTATTGAAACGTTCATAGATGCAGGAGCCATAGTATGCAACCCTGGATGCGGACCATGTTTAGGAGCCCATATGGGAGTTATAGGTTCTGATGAAGTATGTGTTTCCACCACAAACAGGAACTTTATGGGCAGAATGGGAGACCCCGAATCGTACCTGTACCTTGCAAATCCTGCAGTTGTAGCTTATTCAGCAGTTTTAGGAGAAATATCAAATCCCCAAGATTTATAAATAATTCAAATTATTGGATCTAACTTATAAATTAAGCTTATATACAGTAAAAAGGATACGATACAAAAAATATTATTCAAAAATTATATAAATTCTCAACACCCTTCAAGTTCATCAAATACTTTAAAAAACACTCAAGGGAAAAATATGAACGTAATGGACCGAATAAAAGAAGTGGAAAAGGACATAGGAAACCTTTCAAGCGCTCAAAAAATACTCCTTGCAACTGATGGATCAGTTACAACAATACTGGACGTATTAAAAGGGCACATAAATGTTGAAACACTTGTTCAGGAATTCAGAGAAGCTGATGATGCTCAAGCTCAAGATCTAGACATTAACAAAGGGGATACTATTAATTACAGAACGGTAGTTATGAGCCACAATCCAGAAGAACCCCTTATACACGCCATATCACTAACTCCTGTGGATAAACTTACCAACAACTTCAAAGAAGACCTCCTAAAGGCAGATATTCCTATTGGACGCATACTTAGAAAATACAATATTGAATCAAGAAGGGAAGTAACCCATATAGGCTTTGAAGAACCAGATGAAGAGCTTAGATCAATATTCAATACAGATTCAACCATGCTTACAAGGGTTTACAACATAATCTATAAAGATGAAATATTAATCCAGATAAAAGAAACATTTCCTTACAGTTTATTCAGGGAATAAATTAGAAATTCAAGTTTATTACCCAAATAAGTTAATATTATCTTTTTATATTTTAAAGGAATTATCTATTATATTCTGTCCAGACTTAACTCAATATATCGCACATTGCAGTTCTAAATAACTTAAGATTGCATTAAATTAGCATCAAAGAAGTCCAAAATCTTTTTTATGTTAAGAGTAGTGAAGAATTGTTCATCCCCATGTCCAGCACCTTGAATAATTTCAAGATATACTTTTTTATCTCCAATTACAATTTTTAGTTTACCTGCAAAGTCTACAGATTGCTGGTAAGGAATCACTCTATCTGCGGTTCCATGCTGTATAAAAAAAGCTGGATCATCGATTGAGATGTATGTCTCTGGATTAGCTTTAGCCACCTGGTCAGGAATTGTGGAAATATCCTGTCCCATGAGTTTTGATTCCAGAGAACTGCTTATGTTACATGTTTCTCCATTAATTCCACTTTCAACGAACTGCTGGTCTATGGTACCGAAATTAATAGGCCCATATAAGTCAACAACTGCTTGAACTCTATCAGAAACATTGGAGTTTCCCAGGCTAGAATTTTGAAGCTTTGTTACACCTCCGGAGGTACCTGCCAGTGCAGCTAAATAACCCCCTGCTGAATTTCCAATAACACCAATTTCACGGGGGTTCATATTATATTGTTTTGCATTAGCCCTTAAATAACGAATAGCTGCTTTAACATCATTAATTTGGGCTGGAAATTTCGCTTCACTACTTAAGCGGTAGTTAATTGAAACAAACGCATAGCCTCTGTCTAAGGCTGCCTGTTTAATTGCATTTAGTTCCGAACTGTTTTTATCTCCTTTATAAAAACTTCCGCCATGGATCGCTATAATAACTGGATAAGGTCCGGTTGTATTTGGAAGATAAATATCCATTTTTTCAGCTGCAGATACATTGGCATAAGCGACATTAGTCAAGCTTTGGCCAGTAATGTTACTAGTGGCATTAACTTCAGTTTGAGAAGCATTTAAAAACCATGATGCGCCCCCAAACACAGCTAAAATCACTAAGATTAATATAACGACTATTTTCAAATTATTCCACATATTTATCCTCATACACTATAAATTTTATAATTTATTTAAAGATTTACCCGATTTATACCCAAATCTATATTAAAAGACCATTAACATTTATTATAAGAAGTTTAGAAGAGATTTTTAGAGATCACGGCCGTTGCAGATATAAGAATCATATTCTTCATATTAACTTTGCGATTTGTACTACAAACAATTTATGATTAGATATCAAACAAAAAAAATAATCTCAAAAATCAGTTTAGATAAATTTAATAAAACATTTACAGATAATTATTTAGAGAATAATCATTTTAAGCCAGACATTATTTTTTAATATTACAGGTGATATAGAATGGGACTTAAATTTAGAGACATCGTATCCTCTCATGAAATAAAACTAGATGAATTAAAGGGCAAAACAGTAGCATTAGATGCAGCAAATACCATTTATCAATTTCTATCAAGTATCAGGCAGATGGACGGCACTCCACTCATGGACAGCCAGGGAAATGTCACGTCTCACCTGAGCGGTATCCTTTACAGGACCTCATCCCTTGTTGAAAAGGGAATTAAACCCATTTATGTTTTCGACGGCAAAGCCCATATCCTTAAAAAAGATACGCAGGATGGGAGGCGTCAGATAAGGGAAGAAGCAGAAGTTCAGTGGAAAAAAGCTGTTGATGAAGGTAGGATTGAAGATGCACGTAAGTTTGCAATGCGTTCATCCAGGATGACCCCCGATATCATTGAAGGGTCTAAAAAGCTCCTTGACTTAATGGGTATCCCTTATATTCAAGCGATATCAGAGGGTGAAGCTCAGGCTTCTTATATGGTAGAAAGAGGTGATGCATGGTGTGTTGCGTCGCAGGATTATGACTGCCTGCTTTTTGGGGCGTCTAGAATGCTTAAAAACATAGCAGCCAGAGGCTCTAAATCAAGGCTAGAAATGATTAACCTCAATGAAATCCTGGAAATGAATGGACTAACCCGCGAACAGCTTGTTGATGTTGCAGTCCTTGTAGGTACTGACTTCAACGAGGGAATAAAAGGAGTTGGGGCTAAAAAAGGACGTAATCTGATTAAAAAACACGGCGATGTTTTTAAGGCGTTGAAACACCTGAAAGCAGAAATGGACGTTGACCCCCAGGAGATCAGGGATATCTTCTTAAACCATGATTTTATCGATGATTATGATATTAAGTGGAAAAAGGCAGATAAAGAAGGGGCAATTAAATTTTTATCTGATGAACACGACTTTTCTGCAGATAGAGTTATGGGAGCTTTGGACAAGTTGAAGAAGTTAAATCCCGCGCAGAAGAGCTTAGAGCAGTGGTTTGGCTAGATTAAACAGCATCTACAATTTTTAAGATAACATGAATAAACAATTTATACGCAAGTACCTTGAGCCGCGTCTTATAATGAGACTTAGAATCTACTCTGCTGTAATGATCATCATGATGGTTATTATAGCTTTTGAAGTGCTGCAGCATACAGTTAATATTTCACTGGCAGCATGTGGAATAGTTATAGGCTTTGTAATAGGCACATTGGTCAGCCGCATGTACCGCTTGAGCTGGGATGAAGATACCAGCCACGTCATTGGCCGAATAGACAGGATCGGCGCGGCTATTCTCGTGTTTTATTTGATCTTCGTATTTACCCGGGCGCATTTTTTAGGGTACTGGATGCAGGGAGCCCCTTTGTTGGCCTTTATTCTTAGCATTACATCAGGGACTATGCTGGGCAGGGTGATGAGCACTAGAAAAGGCATAAATAAGATTTTAAAGGCATTGAAAATTTATGATGTCCTAAATTGATTTTCCGTGAAGAGGTCTTAAAAAGTGAAATGTGTTAAATCCGCGTGGAGTGTTAGGCAAAATAAAGAATAATTTAGAGCAATATCCAATACAGATTCAAAAATGTTAAGGGTTTACAATATAATCTATAAAAAACTCTTAATAAATGAAACATTCCATTTACAGTTTATTTAGAAAATAAATATTAAAAGATGAAATATTAATCCAGATAAAAGAAACATTTCCTTACAGTTTTTATGGAATTAAATGTTAAGATAATTTAATATTTATAAAAATAGCAACGAAATATTAAACAACTTATTGAACACATTCCATTATTGTATTATACGCTATCACGGCGGCATTATCTAAATCAAGTTGAACTAGGGCCATACTCCTCTTTTCAATCCACATGTCCCATCTTGTTTCCCCAGTTTTGTATGCTTCGGTTAATTTTGAGTTTAGACTTTCATTGTGTCCTACTACAGAGAAATTTATGTCTTTAAACTGATCTTCCCGGTACCATATTGTAGAAGGTTTCATTTCTTTAGACTGCTTTTCATAATTTTTATGGTCTGATTTACCTATATTTGCACAATGGGCAACTACATAAGAATCTGAAATATAATGGGATGCCACGCCAAAACAGTAACTCGCATAATTATAGTTGCCTTTATGATATGCTGTTTTTCCCTTTTTTAGCCATTTTATGGCTTTTTCATAGCTTTTAGGATATTTATGGCCCCCATTTCCACCGTCTTTAAATATTAAATCAGGAGCAGCAGCCCCCACTCGCATCTCACTTAAATTCAGGTTATACTGCACATTAAGGGGCATTGCATAGTAAATTTTTTCTGCAATGCTTTCATGAGTAATTACATGCCACGCAGACGCTGAAGGAGAAAATACCATGATAACTACAATCAAAATTATTAAACCTTTTGTTATTTCCCCAATAACTTCAACCACTCCAAAATAATTTAATCATAAGCAAAAAATGTCATGAGCACCAGTGTTATAATATGAATGTATAAGTTATTAAATATTAGTATTAATTTCTTACTATTAAAAATTAGTAGTACATAGTACCAGTTTAAACTGATGATTTTCAACAATTTTCAAAAATTAGTTAAAATTTAAAAAATTAAAATTTCATTTACCTATATCTTAAAATCAATACCTTTGATAATTTTAAAGTACTTTGCACATGTTAAATTGAATTTAATCAGAAATACCTGTTGTAAAAAATTAAAAAAAATATGTTTGTTTTTTTAATACATCTATGATAAACTATCAATCTAGGTTAAAGATTAAAATGTAGATATAACATCGCCCAGTAGTTTTATGGATTTTTCCTTATCAGGGCCAATTGGGGAGCCTGCAACAAACTGAGTTACACCCATTTCCCCGAGGGCTTCAATTTTTGGTATGAAATCATCAGGCGCCCCACAAACAGAGAATGCATCTATTAACTTGCCATCTACAGCGCCAATTGCCCCTCCAAAGTCTCCTTTACCAAGAAATTCTGCTATTTTTCCAGCCACAGCATCTATGCCGTGTCTTTTTAAAACAGGCGCTGGTGAGCCCCGTGCAATAAATGCCACTACTATTTTAGCTGCACCAACAGCTTTACCTGCATCGTCGTCAATGGAACAGCAGGTGTATGCTGCAACGTCTACATCATTTATACTTTTACCGCCTGCTTCGGCACCTTCTTTTATAAGTGGAATTGCAGTTTCAAAATCTTTAGGATTTGAAGCGTTAATTAAGACCCCGTCTGAAATTTCCCCCGCTGTTTTAAGCATCATAGGTCCCTGAGCCCCCATATAAATTGGGACTTTTTCCTGCACTGCTTTAACACCTTTAAGAAATGCACCATTCTCAGTTTTTTCTTTGCGAAGTAGTGTTTCCATGGTGACAATGGATTCTTTTAATGTGCTTACTGGTTTTGTCCATTCGATACCTAAAGCATCAAAAGAGGCTTTATCTCCAGGCCCGATACCTAAAGTTGCCCTTCCGTTTGATAGTTCGTCTATAGTTGCAATTGCTGAAGCAGTTATGGCCGGATTTCTGACGTAGGGATTGGTTACTCCAGGACCAATTTTTATGGTCTCCGTCCCTTCAGCTATCAATCCTAATGTCACATAAACATTTTTATTGTCGTAGTGGTCTGTAACCCACACATATTCAAATCCAACATCTTCTGCCAGTTTTACCAGCTTAACAATTTTATCTACTGGTTCGTTTGGAAGAAATTCTATACCAAATTTCATACTCCCATCTCCTTGAAACTCACGGTCATTTTTTATTAAAACCAATGGTAATTTTTTTATAGAACCACTGGTCATTATTTATTATAACTGGTGGTCATTATTTATAAATGTTTTGTTTTTCCTGTAAAATAGACATAATTGAAATTTAGGGAATAAAAAAAGTATATAATAAGCTTGATTATATTTTAAAAGTTTAATATATGTTAAAAAAGCAAAATAAATTTATATGCGCGTAATTTGAGACTAAAATATGTTGAAGAGTTTGAAAGCGGCTTTGTAAGAATTTTTCTAACCCCCGAATAAAAATTCAATGAGCATATTTTAAAGGAATTAAAAATGCCCCTGCAATAACATAAAGAAACATAATCACTAAAGATATTGCAAATATTATTTTTCCATCATGTTTAGCCCATTTATGGTCCCTTGTAATGAGATATAGAGACATTAAAAATGCCAATGGCGCGAAAAGCACGAGAAAAACATAAGCTACTGCTATAACGGTGTTATATTTCTCCTCATATTCATCATCTAATAAATATTCCTCTCCAGATGGAGGTAAAGAATTTATAGCACTTTGTACTAATTGCCCACCACATTCACATTCTGTGTCAAAGTCATCTGAAGATTCCCCCGGCTGCAATTCATAGTATCCTCCGCACTTATTACAGACCAAATAACCATTTATGACTTTGCCTTCTCTTCTGTTTTTTAGTCTTTTAGTAATTTCTTCATTAGAGACCATTTTAGCACTTTAGTTTAATTTAAGTGGATATATGTTGAAAAGATTTAATTCTTTAAATGACTTTTAAATTCAAGAAGCACGCTGCAAATAACTGCATGCTACGAACGTTAGATATATCCATAGCAGGATTAACAGCAGGTTGGCTGAAATATGCCTTGTAAACGAGAAGCGCTGCGATGCCCATAACAAATATAGGTATTATAGATAGAGCAAGTATTAGTTTTCCGTGAAATTTAGCTCTTTTATTATCTCTTGTAAGCAGATAAAACCCCAGTACAAGTGATATCGGCCAGAAAAGAAAGAATGCAATATAAGCGATTAATATTTCAGTACTGTACATTTTATGTTCATATTCCTCTTCAGACATATAGTACGCTCTTGACACCAAAGAATTCGTATCGTTATGTACCAACTGCCCCCCACATCCACATTCTGTATCAAATTCTTTCCATGATTCCCCCGGCTGTAATTCATAGTATCCTCCACACTTGTTACAGACTAAATAACTATTTAAAGGCGTTCCTTCTCTTTTACTTCTTAATTTTTGTGATATTTCGTCATTAGATACCATTTTAGCACCTTTTAGATTTGATTTTAGAGAGAATGTGTTAGAAATATGTAATTCTTTAAATAAGCAGTTGATTTATGTTATTAATAAATCTTCACATCCACCTTTTTTCAAAAAAAGCCCTCAAACACATAGTGTTTGGGGCGCCAAAAAATTCATTGAATTTTTTGAGCGGTGAATCAAAAAATCCTTCCAAAATCGCAGATTTTTGAGGCACGAAAATTTTCAATTTTCGACTGCCTCGCTTCGCTGCGGAAGAAATCAACTAAAATATAAAATCAACAGATATTAAAATATTGTAAGATATTAAAGCAGTAAAATTTGTCCATTATTATCTATTGAAGCCTAAAAATAGTCAAAATTAAAAAAAAATCTTATTTGTAGAAAAAATCTATTTCCAGCTTGTCCGTATCAACAAATATCTGATTATAGCTGCCTGTTTCCATGATCTCTGTGAGTTCTTCTATGAACTGGTTGTTAATTGAAAATCCCCTGCCTGTAAAAAAACTTAGTTTTATAAATTTACCTTTATCGTCTTCAAACAGGTCAATTTTAATTTCATTGATGATTCGGAACTTACTCCTAAATCCGTCGAGCTTTTTCCTGATCCTGTTTATTAAATCATTTCTTTTCGCCCTTGCATTGGCCTCTAATTCAAATATTTCATTTAAATCGTCTGAAAACATGGGGATCACTTAATATAATTTATTAAAATATTGTTAATATAGTTATGGTTGACTAATCCCAAAGTCCTCAAACACTTTCTGAATCTTAAAATCCACTTTTCATATAAATTAAAACTTTTTTTCTATGATTTGTTAGATTTGATTCTTTTTACTTTCTATTTTCCATTTTTATGTATTACTTAACATTTATTAGCCATTTTTTTACATCATTTATATTTTAATATAACTTAATACAATTTTACATCAATATTAATAATTTATATTCATTATCTTGTTTTAAATTTAAATTAAAACTCAATATTAATTAATATATTTAAAATAAGTATTATTGCGTTATTAAAACAAATAACTTTTTATATTCAACTACCATAATAATTAATAACATCATATATTAACTTATATATGATCATAGGCATAAAGGGGATGAATAAATGAATTTAGAAGATTTAGAGTTAGAATGTGTAAGAGAATTTATGGCTGAAGAAGTCAATTTAGATGTTGCAAAAGGTATTCTTTTTATGAGTAAACTGCTAAAATATGATTTAAAATGCAATTATACTGCTTTATTACACGAGAGTTGATTTAGATGAAATTAGATCATGCACATATAACTACTAAAGCAGTTGAAGTAAGTAAATGTTTTTTAAATAAGCAAGTAGGAATTTATGGTTATGAACTATATGATACCCGAAAAATAGGTAACGTAGCCAGATTAGCAGTTAACATAATGCAAGCAGATATAATAGAAGAAAAACAACTTGCAGCCATTGGATCCGCAATTCAACAAGATTATGCAGTTGTTAAATCAGATTTGATACCCGAATTAGAAAAATTAAATTACATTGAAGTTGAAAGAGAGGGGGACAAAATAAAAAAGGTATACGAATCCATTCCTCCAATAGAAACTTTATTACCAGAATTAGGAGAACATTGGGAAGAAAAAGAACCAAAAGATGTTGATAGAGCAACCATAGAATCCTTAGAAATCCTTAAAAGAAAGCCTGTGAAATTAGATACTTTACTATCTGAAATATCAACTTCCAAAAGTGGATTTGAAAGCGCTTTAACTTGTGGAAAGCTAGTAAATTATTTTGGAACTTTTAAATCATCTGAAGATGATGAAGAAATATTATGGACCCCATATTATTGGGCGAATAATGTGGATAATGCTTTGAAGTTTCTTAAAAGACAATCTTATGATGAATTTGATAATATAGAAAAACTTGCAGAAAATGTTGTTAAATATCCCGGTAAGCCAATAGAAAATGTAGAAGGTAATAAAAATACACTGATAGCCGGTATTAATCATGGATTTTTTCCATCCGTAGGTATAAAAGATCTTAACCAAATAGAACGTGAATATATATTCGCTGCAACTCCTCAATTTGGATTAGATCCCATAAATATTAATGATATTTTTGAGAAAGCTAGGCTTATTGTAGCATGTGTCCGTCATGGACAACATCATGCAGATATTTCACGAATAAGATCTCCATTAAGTGTACTTTATTCACTTAGATCAAATACAATGAGACCACATTCATATGCATTAACCCAATACGAATTATTACTTAGGGATAGAATTGTAAATATTGAAAGTGTACCTGCTTCATATGGTAACTCCTATAAAGTAACTTATATAAGCACTCCAGAAAATGATAGAGCAATGGACATAGCTGTAGAATTATTAGAGGGGGAAGAACCCATTGGCAGTATTATAAGAGAACCTAAAGTCGATGCCATACTAGCTAAAGGTATATTCAATTATACAGCGGAACAAAGGCAAATAAAGAGTGCAGAGCATATTGATGCAAAAAAAGAATATAATATAATGATGGAATATCTATGTGGAAGTAGATTATGAGCTGATAATTATGAGTGAATTAGATCTTGATCTTAAATTACAAATAATGAGATTTTTATGGTATAATGGTCATTATGTAAGAAAAAATGTAGTTTTACCAAGATATTCTTATGGTAAGATAACATCAGATAATTATACTGATATTGATGTATTAGGTTTAAAAATGGATGAACATTTTAAACAAATAAAGGTTATATGCGATTGTAAATCTGGACGTGGAGCAAAAAATACGGATAGAATATTTTGGTTACATGGATTAATGAAATATGCTGAAGCTAGAAATGGAATATTTCTACGAACGCAAATAAATGAAAGTAAATATTTTGACCTTGCAAGGAAACTTGATATAACTCCAATATCATTAGAAAGATTAGAAGAATTAGAAAATTCCTATAAAATTGGATCTTTACCTTATATTGGACCTTTTGATAAAAATATAATAAAAAGGGAAGAAGAAATATTTAAAAAATTGAAATCCAGTTCAAAAACTTCTTATTATTATTTGGTTTCTGGATATTGGAATGATATACCACAAA
Source organism: Methanobacterium sp. (assembly GCF_038562635.1). NCBI lineage: Archaea > Methanobacteriati > Methanobacteriota > Methanobacteria > Methanobacteriales > Methanobacteriaceae > Methanobacterium > Methanobacterium sp. The sequence goes on from NZ_JBCFBO010000001.1 coordinate 654,843, forward strand.
AGCAAATTAAATTGTTAATAAACGTTCAAAGCCGTATAAATAGTACCACAAACATGGAAGAAGAAGAAAAAATGTTTTTACAAGTATATACATTGAGTCTACTTTCATTATCTATATTAAAATTTTCTGAGCCAATTTTAATATTTCCAGATACAAAAAAGTCAGTTCATATCAAAGAAAGTTTATTAGGAGAAGGCATCGAAATTGAAGAGAGGAAAAAAGTACTTGAATCTGTGTACACTTTTTTATCTAACGAACTAAAAATTAAAACTGGTGAAAAGTTTGCAATTCCTAAAGAAGATTTTATGGGTCAACTTTATCCAAAATATTCAAAATATTTATTCGATTTAATTCAAAGAGTATGCTTAAATCCAATAGATGCTATTCAAATCCCAAGATTTTTAGATATTATAGCATATGAATTTATATTGAAGAACGAAAGGACAGAAGTACCTAAAAAATTATTTTCCAATAATAATAATTTTGAATTGGATATGGTTTCTAAATTAGCAAAAAATTTTATTCTATTTGGTAATAGAGCAAATTTCATCCCTAATGAACGATATAAAATCTTAAATCATCTCCTATCTCAAGCAAATAAATAAGTTAAGTAAACAAATAATTATTTACTCTTTTTTTCTTCTTTCTCAATACACTCCTTAGCAATCAAAATTAATTTCGAAATTTCCATGCTGAAAGAAGACTGGCTAATCCCAAAGTCTTCAAACGCTTTTTGACTTGCAAACTCAAATGCTTCATCCATAATCGAGACTCTTTTCTGTGATTTGTTAGATTTTTTCCATTTTTGGAGAAATTCTTCGTTTTCAAGGGTTTCCATGTTATAAAATAGGTTAATAGACATGTTTATCTTTTTCCGTTTAGTCTTTTAGTATTCTTTCCCTTTAGACATTTAGGCAAAGTATAAATATTAGTATTACAACATGTCTAATTGTCAAGAAGTCTTAGGTGAGAGAAAATGCCAATAATAATCAATTACAAAGAAAATGGGCGATCTAATAAAGAAATTCCTCAAAAAGAGATGTCTGAAGACATGAAGCGCTGGTTAATCGAAAATAACTGGAAAATAAGGAAACTGCACGCTGAAGTTAACGGTAAGCCTCTTGCTGAATTGATACGGTTAGATGAGCGTTTGATTGTCGTGATTGATGAAGAAAAGAAGAAGATGTTAGTTTTGAATGATGTTGAATTTGAAGATTTTTAGATTTTATATCTCAAAAATATATTATTTTTTTCTAATATTAGTTAAAACTCATTTTTAATATCTATTTAATGAAATAAAATATTTCATCAAATTAATTTTAATGATTATTATCATCAGAGTTTTCTAAATAATATCTAATTTTCCATAAAGCTCTATGTCTTAACTCAGAAGATGCTCGTTTAGAATCTAAGTATTTTGCCAGTGCATTCATGCAATCTAAAGAATAAGGAATTTTAGTAGTATATTTGCGTTTATTCGCTATTTGATCAAATGTTTTATTGAAATCTTTAATCAAATAGCATTTATTTGGCTTTTCAGTAGGATTACATTTACACCATTGTTCATACTTATCTGAAATATTTTCAATTTTATCTTTATCTAATTTATCTTTAACAAAGGAAAAAATATCATCATTTTCTAGCTCTTTTTCTTTTAACTCATAAGATAACTCTCTTATCGTACTTAAATTATCATTTAGCATTTTTTTGGCACCTATATCATTTTCATGCTCAAGATTCATGTAACTTCTGAAAATGTTAATAATAGAATCCTGAAAGAAATAATCCATATTATTTTCAATAGTACTAAGTGCACATTGATAATCCACTATCTCATCATTCTTGATATAAGGACTGCCTTGATTATCCTGTATATATTGAGCTACAGAGTTTGCAGAATTTAAAAGAATATCAAAAGGAATCAATAATAATCGCCTATAATGTTTATCATATTCATGAAGCTTAGGAAAATAATAATTCCACATATTTGTAACTTCTATTGCAGTATTCCTAGATTTTACCAAGTCTAAGCGAATATTTGAGATATTTCTTTTCTCTAAATCATAAAATTTTAATTCACCGCATAATCCTAAAATATCTCTCCATACTGCTTGCGTATTGTTAAGGCAATCTAATTGAAACTGCTTCTTTTCTTCTTTCCTTTTTTCAAGTTGAGCATCTATTCTTTCTCGGACTTTAAAAGTATTATCAATAAATAAAGAAAGAATTGGAACAAGAAGAACCGTTGTAACCCACTTAAAAGCATCTGATCCTAAAAAAGCTATTATTTGAGTTGATAATAATGAATTTTGATTATCGATCACATAATAATTTTGAAAAACTAAGAATATAGGAATATACATGATTAACAGCAACAATAAATATAATTTAGCACTTGAAAATGAAAATGAACTTTTAATTTCGATTAATATATTAAAAAATTTTTCCTTTTTTTCATCATTTAAAATCATAAAAAACAACTCTATTATTTTATAAAAATTTATTAATACTTATTAATATTATTTACGTTTATTCTCGTTTGAAACCACATAATACAGCCATTTTACAATCTAATACCCCAATAAATACCTTTGACTAATTATCAAATATAAATCAAGTTTTTAAGTAAAGTTTTAAAAAAAATATGAGTTATACAATATTTTAATAAATTTTATTTGGCCAAAAACATCAAAAACACACAATGAATAATATTTAGATTAATTAACAAGTTAAAACTCTAATTATATCAAAAATAGAAGCTAAATATAACAAATAAAAAAATATTTACTCTAAACTTTTTATTTTCCAAAAACTTTTAATCATGCCAAGATATCTAAAATGAAAGAAGTATAAATGCCTAAAAAGAAAAGTATTGAAATCTCTGATTTTCAAAAGATTCCTACGCCCCGCAAAAATCAAAAGCCCTATTCCGGCGGCAAAACTTCAAACAAAAGCTCTTTAAAGTCATCCAAAAGTTCTTTTGGAAACATTAATCCCACACAAATCACAAGTACACCTGTACCTACAACACCGTCTTCCTTATTAGGGTCATCTATGAGTTCTTCGCCAAAAACTAATTTTACATTCCCTTTCACCTGGAGAAAATCCCATAGAGTTTCGCGTTCAGGCTCTGCGCCTTTGACTTCAATGTTACTACGTAATGCAAGCTCTAAGAATTTCTTCCAATCTTCAAAATCACAGAATTCGATCCATGTTGACTCTTTGTAGTCAATACAGCAGTTGCATGTTTCAATTTCCCAGTGGAAGAAATCTTTAATGACGTCTTCTAGGCCTTCATCCACGAGAATACAAAAATCTTCATCTATTTCAACTTCTACTTGTTTATGTTCATTCATGTTGCACCCATCTATTTTATACTATTTTTAACATTTACACTTATTTAACCTGGTTTAAATACATAGCTGTATATAGTAACATATTCAAATATTATAATACTCATTGTTTCTGGAGGTTCTCAAAAATCATTCATGATTTTTGGAACTGTTGAAATTTTAATTTCGATGTTCAGAAATTCATAGAATTTCGAGAACCCCAAGTTTTTTAACAAAAATTTGGAGGTTGAATAAAATTTCAAACTGTTACGTTTGAAATTTACGAAACCGGGGAAACTTGTTTCTTCGGCCGCAAAACTGTCAAAATCAAAGATTTTGACGCCATGAAAATTTTCAATTCTCGCAAATGAAATTTGCGAGTTTGAAAATCAAAGATTTTCAATTTTCACAGGCTTTGTTTTGCGGGCCCCAAAAAAATAAAAAATTTTTTTAGAGGTAAAAAGAATGTCAGATGAAAATGTAGTATACATCGGAACTAAACCAGTGATGAATTACGTATTGGCTGTGGTGACTCAAATGAACGGTGGAACATCAGAAGTGATGTTAAAAGCCAGGGGAAGAGCTATAAGCAGAGCAGTTGACGTTGCTGAAATTGTAAGAAATAGATTTATATTAGATGCAGAGCTTGGAAACATCGGTATAAGCACAGAAGAAGTGTCGAACAATGAAGGATCAAACAGTAACGTTTCAGCCATTGAAATACAGCTTAGCAAAGCTGAAATCAATTGATGATCCCTAAATCGGAACCTTTTTTTAAATTTTAGTGAATTAAAATTTAGGCCTGCTAAAAAAACTAAATACCAGCGCAAAGATGTAATTAAGTAATGTTTATTTTAATTGGCCTATTTTGCTTTTTATATATTAATGATCAAATTTCTCACCGCCGTGAATCCATTAGATGGTTTTTTTCTTTTATAACCATCTTCTACATGGATACAAGGGGTTCAGTTATCCACCTAATTGCCGAACTTAGATCTTCATATGCCCTAGAAAAATAAATTAAATCAAAAAAGAAAATAATCTAAAAGTTATTTACCATATTATACGCCCTTATAGTGGGCCTAACTCCCGATCTCTCAAATAACTCAACCACTTCTAACTGCTCGTTTCCCATTTTATCCAAGGCTTCTTGACTAGTCCATACTGTTTCAATTATATAACGTCCCTTTCTATCAGCATCTTGAATTAAATATGATGCTATCATTCCTTCTGGTTTCTCATTTTGTTTTAAATTTTTGTAATCTGATTCAAAATCTTTTATCTTTGAAATTGGGACATTCCCCTCTACAAAGGTTATCACTTCCATCCAATCACCAGTATATATTTTAATTTACCTTTGATTAATATTTTACTGCAAGAATTTATTAAAAATTTCTTTTTTGAATTTTAATGTAATGTTTTTAATACTCAAAAATAGAAAAAATATAAATCCAGTCAAAGTATCCAAAATTTAAGGAAGATTAGATGTTTAAAAGAAAAAAATAGGTATTTACTAATTATTTTAAAAATAAATAAAGTAAATATTCTCAATCAATGCAGTCTATTTTTCCAATATTGTCCTGATAGTACCTGCAGCCTTCTGGTTCCAGAATAACATTTAAAAAGTTATACCTGAATTTCTTTACCCCAGGTAATGTTTTTACCAGGTGCATCTTTTCCAGACATTCTATACCCTCATTAATCTCGCCGCATTCCAGATTGGTCATCCTTTTTATGGCGTCACCACTTCCGCGTTTTCTACTCCCTTCTACCATTGCTTTTAAAATTATCATTGCGTTTTCCTGGGTAGAACCCATTCAAACACCCCCTTTATTCAGAATGTATTAATTAATTATATTAATTTGAGTATATATAAATGGAACTATCCATAGTACACATCATATGAAAAAAATAAAATCTAATTCAAAATATTCAATCTTTAAAAATAAAAAAAAGAAATTATCTTCTTTTTGGAACTGTTAACCCACCTAAAACTAACAAAACAGCAGGTATAAATCCAGCTAAAGGTAGTCCTGCTTTTTGTAAAGGCATAGTTTTGCTTGCAGCTTTTACAGTAGCACCGTGATTACCAGATGAGCCTGTAATTACACCACTGCCATAACCTGAAGATGCTTCAGTGTTGTTGTAGATATCCTGTGGAATGTTTCCTGCAAACTGACACGAGTCCACAGTATAAGTTCCACCATAATCATTGTAGATGGCACCGCCAGCAGTCGAGATATATGGAGCATAAAACGCTCCATATGCAACATTGTTCATGAAACTGCTGTCAGTCACGGCCAATGTACCGATATTGTAGATAGCCCCACCTGCAGCATATGCAACATTAGCAATGAAATTACTGTTAGCCATTAACAAAGCATTATCGTTGTAGATAGCCCCACCCAAACCATAGACAGAGTTACCTATAAAATCAGTGCCAGTTACGATTAAAACACCATTATTGTGGATAGCTGCACCATGACCATACATTGCACAGTTTTCTGTGAAGTAACTGTCAGTTACAGTTAAATTACCATCATTATAGATAGCTCCAGCAGCGAAGTTATATGCAGGATCACCAAAACCACCGTCTGCATCGTTGTTCAGGAAACTGCTGTAAACCACAGCCAAAGTACCATGATTGTAAATAGCACTGCCTGCAACATATGCATAATTATCAGTGAACCTACCGTCTGAAACAATTAAATTTCCGCCATTGTAAATAGCTCCACCGTTATATGCATTTCCATTTGTGATTGTTAAATTTTCGATTGTAACTGTCGCACCGGATTGTATCTTGAATATCCACGCTGAATTAGTCCCATTTATGACAGTACCTGTTTGACTTTGGCCAATAATGGCCATATTTTTGTTAATAGTGATTTTAGTGTTGTTTACTCCCCTATAATTCCCATCTGCAATATTAACTATTCCGCCATTATTTACCGTCCCTGTAGCATTTTTAATACTGAGTTTCGGGCCGCTTGTACCTGATGTCCATGTTGCAGATAAACCGTCCCAGGAATCATTTCCCGATGAACCATTAACATAAATAATATCGCCAGAAGCTGCGGAAACACTGCTAATGCAGAAATTCAAAATTAGAACTAAACTTAAAATCAGTAATGGGATTAAAATTCTATTTTCACATTTAATTCCCTGTTTTAATATCTTTTCACCCCCTTTCACAATTAGTATCGTCCAAACTTAAGATCATAAGGTGTTACGTTAAACTCTTATAAAAAGATTATTACTTATTTTAAAGATTAATATGGATAAATTATGGAAATACATACCTATGTTAAATTAATTGCAAAACAAAAATGTTATTAAATATTTTAAAGGTAAAAAAGGCATTATACTATATAATAATTAAATAAAAGTTTAAAATATGCTTTTTAAATTAAAATATACACCATGAATAAACTAATTAAGCCATAAAGCTGCCTATATCCTTAATTTATTAAAATTAAGTATTTAATAAAGTTTACTGTTTTTTTATATATAGAATCACAATTTTTTAACCTGATAAATGATTTAAATTGGATATTGTAATGTTTTTCAGATTATTTTCCAAAACAATTTTAAGGACAATGATATACTCTAGTAGAGGAGGCACTGATCATGCCGTCGAAAAAGGAAGGATCTGAAATACCTAACAAAAGAAAAAGAAAACGAAGGAAAGTCACAGCAAAGAGCAGGGCAGATGAATACTTAAGTGTCACCGGTGACAGGCACAAAGTAATTATGACACCTACAGGCATAATGATGGAAGATGGACTGGTTCTGTATAAAAATATAGTACGTATCTATAAAAAGAAAGACACTGATTTTTATGGGTATGCTAAAATTAGAATATGGTTTACCAGCGGCAAAATAACCGTTAGAAAAGTTAACTCTGCAGAGGCAACTAGATTCATTCTTGCTGTAAGAAAGAAAATGAAAGAATTAGAGAAAAAACAGGCCGAAGATTCCCTTAAAGATGACCCTATATTTTTTTAGGTGCAAAATTGCTGGAAATCCATGAGTTAAATTAGAATATAAAAAAATTGATTTTAATATATTTAAACAAATTCGCTCATGTCTGAGTATTGTGCAGATATTAATATTTAAATTATTGTGTAACTTTTGATTAAATAATGGAATTTTTTAAACAAGTTTAACATAGATTAACCATTATAACAGTGAAGTATGGACCATGCACATAAGCGAACAAATTTAATAATTAATGTTCTTTATTTTCTATTTACAACTGGAAAATACACAAATTATAACCATAAATGGGACACTGACCATTACTTTTAACAAAAAGGACCCACATATTAAAAGAGAGATAAACTTTTGGCTTAAAAATGGAGACTAAACCCATGAAAGTTTCATCCTTACTCCCAATAACCCGGTGGGCAAGATCGTATGATAAAGAATGGTTAAGACCAGATATTATTGCTGGAATTACAGTTGGGGCATTTACAATACCCGAAGCCATGGCATACGTTTCTCTGGCAGGGCTACCTCCCGAAATTGGTTTATATTCTGCAATGGTAGCTTTACTGGTTTACATGATTTTTGGGACATCTAAACAATTGTCTATCGGCCCTACCTCAACTATTTCTATACTGGTTGGTTCTACAATTGGTTCCCTGATGGCTGTAAATACCGGCCAGTACTTCATGATGGCATCACTTGTAGCCGTCATGGTGGGGATTCTCGCGCTCATATCCTGGGCTTTAAGATTAGGATTCATAATTAAATTCATTTCAAAAACTGTTTTAACCGGATTTTTAGCAGGTCTAGCATTATATATTGCCTCTGGACAACTCCCTACATTACTTGGAATACCTGGAGGTTCGGGCACTTTTTTTAACCGCATGTATTATCTTTTCATGCATATTGGCCAGGCAAACCCTGCCACTCTTGCCATTGGTATCGGTGGAATTCTTTTTTTAATTTTAGCCACTAAAAAATTTCCTAAACTACCCAATACGTTGTTCCTTGTTTTAGGGTCAATTGCAGTCGTTACTCTGGCTAACTTAGCTTCTTTAGGTGTAAAAATAGTAGGGAACCTTCCCCAAGGATTACCTGCGTTGATAGTTCCAGATCCCAATTTGATAGATATTAATATCTTGATCACTCTAGCAGTGACTGTTTTTCTTGTAAGTTATGTGGAAGGGTATATATTCGCCTCGGAATATGCTGCTAAAAACAACTATAAAGTTGATAAAAATCAGGAACTGCTGGCTTTGGGGGCATCTAATGTAGCTGTAGGCCTTTTCCAGGGGCTGCCAATAGGTGGAACCCTATCGAGAACCGCAGTAGCTGACGAAAGTGGGGCAAAAACCCAACTTGCAGGAGGGGTATCTGGATTAGTACTTTTATTAGTTCTGGTTTTATTTACAGGAATATTTTACAACTTGCCTCAAGCCATACTGGCTGCTATTGTACTGTATGTAATAAGAGGTCTGGTTGATATTCCCCATTTCCGTAAAATCTATAATTTCAACAAGATAGAATTCACAGTTGCCATTGTAACACTTTTAACAGTGCTTTTTATCGGTGCACTGGAGGGAATTGTAATAGGAGTTATATTATCAGTCTTAAGCCTGCTTAAAAATATGTACAACCCACATATAGCCATATTAGGTCGTATTCCAGGTACTGTCCAATATTTAGATATTAAACGCCGCCCAGAAGCTGAAATAGCGTCCCATACCCTCATTGTCCGGGTCGATGGGTCACAGATATTCTTGAACACAGAAAACGTGAAAAATACTATTATAGATTTAGTAGATGGAAAATATAAAGACACTAAATTATTTGTCTTAGATTTTGAGGCCACTTCTTTTATTGATTATTCCGGAATTGAAATGTTAGAAGAACTTGTCGACGAGCTGAAGAGCCGCGGCATTAAAGTTAAAGCCGCCAATGTCTATGGACCTCTCAGACAATCTATTAAAAAGACAAGATTAGAACAAGAAATCATGGAAAGTAAATTCTGTTTAACCATTGACCAGTGCCTTAAAAGATGGGAAAAAGAAGAAAAAGAATAGAATCTAATTTAATTTTTCAAATCAACATTTATTAAAAATACCTATTTTTTAATAAAATCTCTAAATGGACATATTTTAAACATTTAAACCTCATGAAGTATTATAATGAGGTAAACGTTTTAATAATCAAAGATTATATACCAAAATAAATAAATATAATTACGTAATGCTTTCAGAACAATTCATTTTAATTGGTTCCCTTTTGCTTTTTATCAGCATAATAATAAGCAAAACTTCAAACAGGCTAGGAATCCCATCACTCGTTTTTTTCCTTTTAATAGGAATGCTGGCAGGTTCTGAAGGCATAGGTGGAATTTATTTTGATAATCCAAATATTACACAGTTCATAGGGATTATTGCCCTTGTCATAATCCTTTATTCAGGAGGTTTAGACACTAAATGGAAAGATGTTAAACCAGTCCTTGGTAGAGGAGTTGTTCTTTCAACTGCAGGTGTTTTAATAACCACCATTGCAGTAGGCCTTTTTATTAACTGGATTACAGGGTTTTCCATTATCCAGTCCATTTTAATTGGAGCTATTATTTCATCCACAGATGCAGCAGCAATATTTTCTATCTTCGGGTCAAAAAATCAGGATTTAAAAAATAATATTATACCTACCCTTGAGCTTGAGAGTGGGACAAACGATCCTATGGCCTATTTTCTGACCACCACGTTAATATTTTTGATATTGAACCCCACAACATCGGTCTGGTCTACTATAATGTTACTGGTACAGTCAATAGGACTCGGTGTCATTCTAGGAGTTATTTTCGGGAAAGGATCAGTTAAACTAATTAACAGCATTAAACTCCACATTCAAGGGCTTTATCCAGTCCTTACCATAGCTCTAGCATTTTTAACATTTTCTGTGACCTATTTTGTAGGTGGAAATGGTTTTTTAAGTGTTTACATCGCAGCATTGATACTTGGAAACAGCCACTTCATAAATAAAAAGATCCAGATGCAGTTTTTTGATGGAATGGCATGGTTAATGCAAATTATAATGTTTTTAACCTTAGGACTTCTTGTATTCCCTTCCCAAATCGTTCCAGTAATTGGAGTAGGAATTTTAATTTCTTTTTTCCTGATTCTGGTTGCCCGGCCCCTTGCAGTATTCTTATGTCTTTCACCATTCAAAGTAGGGCTCAAAGACAAAGTTTTCATTTCGTGGGTGGGTATTAAAGGAGCCGTGCCTATTATCTTTGCAACTTACCCCATAGTAGCTGGAATTAGCGGCGCGAACATGATCTTTAACATAGTTTTCTTTATAACTTTAACCTCAGCACTGGTACAGGGGTCAACTATCCATGTAATCGCAGAACGTTTAGGCCTTTCTACTACAAAAAAAGAAGAATAATCACATAAAAAATAAAAATTAGTTAAAAAACAGCGAAAATTTTGAGCTTCTAATCTATGCTCTTTATTTTCCCGAAATTCTCATCATAATATTTGTAACCTTCAGGTAAGAGTCTAACGTTAAAAAAGTCAAAATTGACCTTACTTATGTCGCCTAGTGTCTTTACTAAGTTCATTTCTTCCAGGCATGGTATTGCACTGTTAATTTCCTCACATTCCAGGTTGGTAATTCTCTTTATGACATCGCCACTGCTGGCATTTACTCTGCTTCTTTCCACCATCGCTTTTAATATTATCATTGCGTTCTCATAGTTGGAATCCATCAAATCACCTATTCTTTTTTAAAGAAATGCCCCCAAACAAAACGTTTTTGAGCCAAATTATTTTCCAATCTATCAAAAATATAAATTTTTAACAGATTTTGGAGTCTAATATTTTTAGTTGATATTTGAACCACATCATATATAAATCGAACTGCTTTACCATAGTAGTCGTTTAAAAGATAAATTCCAATTCCAATTTAATATGGAATATTATTTCATAGCCGGGATCACTCTTAAAATGCCATTATATACAAATCATAGGAAATTAAGGAATTTTTGTAGTTACAACCCAATTGTTGTATTTTCTATGTATTTGACATGTACACTGTTGCTTTTCATTAGTTAAAAGTCCTGATGAAATTTTAGGAATATTCAGAATTTTGAATTTCAAATAAAATAAATTAAAATGTATCTTTTTAATCATTTAACAAATATCTGACAAAAGTGGCGCAGCAAAAATATTGGAAAATATTAGTAAAAAACGTGCACATGTACAAAAATACATCTGTTCAAAAACATAAAAGTACAAAAAACATATAAATTAGTACGAACTTATTATTAAGTGGACTGCTGAATAATCTTGGGCATCATTTGGTGCCTCCTTCGGTGCTCAGGATTATTTAGACATTTTCCTTATTTTTAGAATGTTTTAAAATATTTTGCCATAGAAACTATATCTGGTTTCAGGTGAGATTACTCTATTAAGTCTAAAACCACTCTTATCAATCATTACTCAAATTATTAAAACTAGTTTATACTCTTCTTGAGTTAGATCATTCGAAAAGTAATTTTGATATGCGTAAAAAAAAAATTAAAAAATAGATAAATTTAAATGAAAATTAAATTTTAAAAGCTCATGATCCGTAGTTTTAATGATAAGACGTGACATCTTAATAAAAAAACGTTCACTATAATTGTAGTACAATTTGAAGCATTAATATAGATTAAGAGCATTAAAAATTAACTTAAAACCTAAATTAAGCTATTCTACTACTTCTGCAAAAGCAAAGTTTCTTCTTACAGAATTGATTTTGATTTTAACTTCATCGCCTTTTTTAGCTCCACTTACAAAAACTATGAAACCTTCTACTTTAGCGATTCCGTCTCCATCTCTTCCCATATCTTCTATTTTAACATCGTATTCTTCGCCTTCGTTAACAGGAGAAGAATTTCCTCTATTATCTCTTCCGTAATTATTTCCAAACAATTTTTCACGTCCTTATTATAGCCTAAAAAATAGGCTTCAACAATCGTTATATTTTTGATACTATATAAAGTAATGTATTTTAAAAGAAAAAAGAATATGTTATAGTTAAAAAGTCTAATTTTAACTTTTTTTCATATTAAGAACATAATACACAATCAATGGTTCTTAAACGTATATTATATCTACTTAAATTGTACTTGATAAAAGAGCTATTTAATATCAAACTCATAAAAAATACTTGTATATAGTATACTTGCCAAGAAAACTATTAAATATCTCCAGAAATTTAACTTAAACTGCTAATTTAAATAAAATATAATCTATTTGTAGTGGTAAGAAAATATCTGCTGACAAAAATTTATACTCAGTTATACATGTCATTGGATGGTCTTCATTCATACCACTTCCAACAGTTTTTTATAAATTTCATAGCTAACACGATAGAGGTGATTCTTTATTTAATTTCTCATTGAAGTTAGTCTAGCTGTGATTATAGTCTTTGCCATTAGAAGATCCTTATCTTTATCTACAGACTTTTCAATTGCACTTTCAACTTTTTTTAATACATCTTTCAATTCTTCGGGCTTACAGTTACTTGCTATTTTTAAAAACATTTCTGATTCACTTTTTTTAACCATGTTAAATAATTGAATCAACTAGTTATTTAATTTTTATACGCTCATGTTCACAAAATCGAAGCTTTCAAAAACCTACTGTTTTTGATGTTTGCGAAGCTTCGCTTCGCAACCGCAAAACGAAGTTTTGCATGCCCCAAAATTCTTCGAATTTTAGGAAATGCAAGCACGCAAAAAATTGGAAATTTTTTACATGTCCATTATCCAGTGCATGGTTCATACTTCACTGTCATAATGGTTAATCTAAGTTAAACTTGTTTAAAAAATTCCATTTATTTAATCAAAAGTTACACAATAATTTAAATATTAATATCTGCACAGTACTCCAAACATGAGCATTTTTACAAATTATTTAATGAATTAATTTAAAAGATAACAAAAAAAATAAATAATATTCTTCAATAAAAAATTTTACAAAATTTTAGCAGCTAATTCAATATCTGATGCTTTAACTGTTTTTCTTCCAGCGTGTTTTGCAAGTTTAACAGCTTCTACAGCAATTTTTTCACCTTTAGTTTCTAAAGCCTTTGCTAAAGTTTCAGTCGCATCTTCACTTACTCTTAGACGACCTTCATTTTTTATGATTCTTCCAACTGGAGCCAATGGTAATTCACTCATACATATCACCTCATTTTTATTATTATATCTTTTGTAAACCATATCATATAAAATTATCGTTTATTTTGGGATTATTTTAAAAATTATAAAATTACCATTCATTTAAAACCAATTTATACACTTATTTCCATATAAAATAAAAAAATAAGGCCAATATATAACTTAGAAGCTAAATTTAATTTTAATAGTTATTGCTATTAAATATTATTAAATATTGTATAGCTAAAAAAGTAGATGAAATTCCATTTCGCATTTATTAAATCTGAAACATGACTCCCTATAAAAATTAAAAATATTAAAAACAATAATTTAAATAATTAAAAATCAATTGTGGTGATCTATTATGGAAAAATCTCAATTTATTGAAATAACCTATCTCAACTCAAAAGATAAAGAGTTATTTAAAATAGGCGAAAACAATGTAGAAAAGCTGGCAGTGCAGACTAATGAAATTATTATACATTTTAATGACAACAACCATAAATACAGGAGAGTAATCCCTTTCTCAAGTGTTCTATATTTTGACACGAATTATGTGCCTGAAGCACCTGCATTAACGTTTTAAACTTTTATCTGCTTGTTAAGTTATTGCATGAAATATTAACTCAAATAAGCAAAAGGCAATGCAGCTTATATGTGGGATATTTACAGATAAACGTATTTAAACGGTTATCGTCATTTGACATTATTCTCTATTTTTAACCAATATTCAACTAATCAAAATTTAACAATTAAATATTAAATTAAATTTCATTATAAAATATTAATTTTCTTTAACAGGATAAGACTGTGAATTTTAAGACAAATACTCGAATATTGAGTTTTTAAGCCGTAAATAAAATAAAACCTTATCATTTATTTTCTTTATTATTACATTTTACTGGAGGATACTCTTTACCACATTTTATACATTTGTAACCCTCATGAAAATGTTTAAGTTCTCCACCGCATTCAACACAAAATAAATGCATTAAATCATCTCCTTATTTATCTATAAAAGCTTTAGATACAATATATATCCAAATTAATTTTATATCGTAAACTTCGTCTAAAATAAAAAGAACATTCTTTTTATCCTATGTTTTACCATTTACTTAAATTTTATTATTTAAAAATCATAGAATGTAAAATCAGTAATTAAAATGAGTTTTTAAAAGCAATTACCAATTTTGTAATTTATTTAATTCTGTCTCTTAAAAATTGATCAAATAATCTTTTTATTGTTTCTGATGCATAAAACCCAAATTGAATATATGTTCCATCAATTCTGGTTATCTCATCTTCTTTATAGTTTATATCGTACTTATTTAAAAATGTTACTGCTTTTTCTCTTTCAACTGCAGGCATGTAAATTGTTACAAAATCTCCATGAAACTCTAATTTCATTTATTCACCATTTATTTAATCATTATATCAACTTTAACCTGCACATATAAAGTTCGCAGTTAACACCTTCTTAAAAAAATCATCTACTTTTTTTTATTTATCCATTTTTCCATTTTAGTTTTAGACACTTATAAAAAAAATACATATTTCGCCTCCAGCTTGGAAGTTTATTTAAAAAACCTTGCTTTTTTTTAGATGAAATATTCTCTAACTTCACGGGGGTTAATTAAAATAATCAATACGCAGGCTATAGATATTAAATATTTATTTTCCCTTTAATAAATATCCTAATTTTTGAATTTAAATAATATTATATGTTTGTAGTTACTAACAATCACCAGTATTAATTCATTAAATTGAAAAGGAGGGTTCATAAAAGATGAACAATCTAAAAATAGCATCAATTTTCATTGTAACAGTGTTTTCAATGAGCTATATGGTTTCAGGAGTGTCCGCAGCTAAAATGGATTCAAACTGGCAGTTTCATGTAAAGACAGTAGAGCTAAACGATACATTTACAGCTGCACCTTCAGGAATTCATATTCCCGAAGTATCCTTCAATGCACAGTACAACAAGAACTATCTAGACCTTTTATCTACTGAAGGGAACATATTTACATTCAAAGCTACTAAACAGGGGATCATATTTGTAAATATAATCTGCACTCCATGGTACCATATTCTGATATATCCCCCTGTTGACGACAGGACTATCACAGATACCTACATGATAATCATTAAAAAGTGATTGGTTATAAAAAAAATATTTAATTTTTCAGTTCAATATTTCTTTTTCTGTTTTTAATTCTTCAATTTTCATTAATGCCTCTTCATTATCTGAAGAAATTTCTAGTACCCGTTTAAAACAATCAAAAGCAAGATTATTCTTGCCTAAATCTATATAAACATTTCCCAGATTAATATAAGCTGTATCATACTCATCATCGAAGTTAATAGCTTCCTTAAAAGATTCCACCGCTTCATGATTCTGTCCAATGCTAAACTGAACATAGCCTAAGTAATTCCAGAGTTCTGGCTGATTTTTATCTATTTTAAGAGCTTTTATAAAGTATTCAATTGATTCTTCTTCTTTTTCCATAAAATACAGAACATTTCCTTTATAAAACATCGCTTTGAAATTATCCGGCTCTTTTTCCAGGATTCTATCCAGATACACCAGTGACTCGCTGTAGCAGCCCATATCCGCTAAAGTAGCCCCCATATTGTAAATAGCCTGCTTGTAATCAGGATCAATATTTAAAGCCTCTTCAAAACACACCCGCGCGTTTTCATCATCTTCCAAAATGCTGTAAGCCATACCACAATCATTCCATGCTTCAATAAAATTTTCATCTATGGAAAGTGCTATATCAAAGCAGTTTACAGCACCTTCATAGTTGCCTAAATGAATTAAATTAAGGTTTCCAATATAGTACCATAAATCTTCATTTTCCCCATATTCCTGGGCTTCTAAAAACGCTTCTAATGATTTATCATAGTCTTCCATGAAGAAAAGACACATTCCCCTGCCGAAAAGTCCTGGAAAATTTTTTTCTATTCTCACTGCCTTATTAAAACACTGCAGCGATTTTTCATAATTGTCCATGGACCCCAGAAGATATCCAAGTTCTAGCTGAGCTTCCATACAGAACGGATCTGCTTCTATTGCTTCACGAAAGTAGTTAACAGCCTCATTAGACTTTCCATAGCTTAATAATTCTATTCCTTTTTGATAAAGTTTTTTAGCTTGATTACTGGTCAATTTATTTCTCCTTGTAACTTGATTTAGATATAATTAAATTTAGAATAAAATCTCTAATTTAGATCAATTAGATGTGAATTAAAAGATTTTCTTTTTTAATGTAATTAAAGATTACTGATTGAGGATAGTGTAGTGATATTGTAGAATTCATAAAATCAGAGGTTAAAAAGATAAAATATAATACATTTCAAAATATGAACTAATTTAATTAATTTGAGATATGCATGGGAATATAAATATAGAAAATATGTTAAGATATTTGCCTTCTATTTAAAAAAAAGACATTGAACTTATATATTTCAATGGCAATTTATTTAATTAAATTTTTTAAAGTATAATACTAATAATGAATAAGTAACATAAATTTATAAGGATATAGAAAAGTTTATTAGGAATTTTAGACCATATTAACTATTATAATTCTGATTATACCAATATTTTTATACTTTTGCCTGAATTGATTTCAACTATTTTTATCAGATTCGGAGGAGAAACTTTGACAAACGTAGTAAACTGGTGGGACATTATAGCTAAACTTAGATACGACAAATCCTACTGGCATCATCTAGAACCTGCAGAGGTAACAGAAATCGTGCAAAGGATAAAAGAAGGAAAAGAAAAGATATGGGGGCTGGATAAATTCGTTCAATTAGAATTAAGGCCTGCATTACCTAAATTAAATCGTATGCGAAGCCATTTCCATATAATACACATTCACGATTTGAATATACAAAAAATTAATTCACGACATATTAATACAGGTTAAGTCAAACTACTTTTTTAAAGTAAAGAATTTTTTATAGGTTTTGAATACTCAAAAAGGAATTTAAAACAGAAATACATAACTGTATTAATACCAAGTCAAAATATTATATTAGAATATGGAGGTATAAAATGGCAGAGGAAAACATCGTATATATCGGAAATAAACCAGTGATGAATTATGTACTAGCTGTAGTAACTCAAATGAACAGCGGAACTTCAGAAGTTATTCTAAAAGCGCGTGGAAGGGCTATAAGCAAAGCCGTTGACGTTGCAGAGATTGTAAGAAACAGATTTATAACAGATATAAAGCTTGGAACTATAGATATCAGTACAGAAGAAGTATCTAACAGAGAAGGATCAAACAGTAACGTTTCAGCCATTGAAATACATCTTAATAAATAATAAAATAACTTCTTTTTTAAATTTTAAATCTAAATATTTTGTTTGAAATATTTAGATTTATATCCAACTACTTAAAAAATAACTATTTTTAAATGAAATTAATCATCTAATAAGTCTTAAAATCCAATATTCTTTAAAACATACTAAATTATAATTAATTCAGAATATTGCGCCATAACTGACTTTATAGTGCCAATCCCGATAGAAATCACATAAAAATTTAAAGAAAAGTTAAGACTAATAAATATTTTAATAAGTTAAACCTGAAAGTGCATTGAATATTTATTGAATATACCTTAAATCATCGTGATCATGGGCAAATTCAGCCCCGCCAGTAATATGTTCCAGCTGTTTATCATATAGCTCTTTAATTTCATCAAAAATGTAGTCATATAACTTTTTTAGGTCATCTTCGCTGTCTTCACATATCCTGAATTCATCTTTAGATTCCTTACCGTATTTTACTACAAAGCGGCCATCTTCCTTTTTAATTAAAAGTGTACTTCTTACATTTTCCTGTGGACGGCCATGTGGAACTTCATATAACCCAATTCCAATACCAACATGCCAGAAACCATCTTCTCCAAGTTTTGTAGCTCCATGTATGTTATAGCTAACATTGGGATCACTTTCTTTATCAGGAGGGTAGTAATTCACCTGTTCTGGAGGGCATTCTAAATATTCTTTTAGTCCATTCACCATTTTAACCCCAAATTCCATGCATTCATTTTCGTAATTGAAATACCGTTTCCTTGCACCGGTATAACTTTCACAGAGTTCTTCAAATCTTGACATACTCTCACCTTTTAATTATTGTTAGTTAACCAGATTAATTTTGTATTATTATATTAATTTTATTTAATAATAAATGTGGGATTTTATATTTAAAAGAAACACATATGATAAAAAATCTTTATAAAACATTAAATGTCAATTCAAGCAGTGCAAAAAATAATAAACAATAAAAAAAAATAGTTTAAATATATATTAAAAGTTTAAAAAATAAACCATTCTAACTTTTATGCTTTTTAAATTTTTTTATCCTATAAATCAACCTTTAAATATTTAATAAATTAAATTATTTAGAAAAAACATATAGTTAAACGAGATTAATTTTAAATTTTCAGGAGATAAAAAATGACCGACAATGATAAGCTGGCTCCAATAGAAGCAAGAGCTAATGACATTTTAAAAAATCATAATGGAGTTTACCTTGAAAAACGATTATATACTACCTTAAAAAAAGAATTTTCAAACTTATCCCGTGCAGATTTTAGAGAGGTTGTAAATAAATTATTATACGGAGATTATGTGCTGGAACACGGCCTTATAAGACCAATGACAGATAAAAAAGCTACAAAATCTGATGAAACTTATACTAAAGGTAAACTATCTGGAAAAGGAGCTTCTAAACCCCAAAGAATACCAGGTAAAAGGGAAATATAAATAAAATAAATCAGTATACTGTCTTTTATTTCTATCATAGACAGTTACAATGAGTAATATGTTTAAAATATAAATTTAAACACTTAATTGATGTTTATAGTCATTATAAGGATAGATTTATAAAATGATCTTAAATGAACTTAAACTTAAAAATTGAGATTAAAATTACACATTTTTGAATTTAGAATCTTTTAAATCT
This sequence comes from Methanobacterium sp., assembly GCF_038562635.1. Taxonomy (NCBI): domain Archaea; kingdom Methanobacteriati; phylum Methanobacteriota; class Methanobacteria; order Methanobacteriales; family Methanobacteriaceae; genus Methanobacterium; species Methanobacterium sp. Next base: position 674,327 of record NZ_JBCFBO010000001.1, read on the forward strand.
TTATCTATTAAAATGCATAGTTGTATATAATATTACATTCAAATATTATAGTACTCATCATTTCTACGGAGGTTAAAAGATGTCAGAAGAAAATGTCGTATACATTGGAACTAAACCAGTAATGAATTATGTGTTAGCTGTCGTGACCCAAATGAACGGGGGAACATCTGAAGTAATGTTAAAAGCCCGAGGGAAAGCCATAAGTAGGGCTGTTGATGTTGCAGAGATTGTAAGAAATAGATTTATAACCGAGGCAGAAGTAGGAGCTATAGATATCAGTACAGAAGAAGTGTCAAACAGAGAAGGATCAAACAGTAACGTTTCAGCCATTGAAATACAGCTAAGCAAATAATAAGATTGTAGAAATCCTTAAATAAAAAAATCTCTTTTTTTAATTTTAAATAAGGACTAATAATCCTTTTTTATCTATTAAATCTATTATTTATCAAAATAGTAAAACATTTCATTCAGTCCTACCTAAATGCTGAAATAGAAAACTTTATATACCTAAAATGTTACATTATACATGAAGTAGGTTGTTTGTTTTGTAGATCATGAATAGGAGTACCTCCATACTTAACTCCTATTCTAATCCCCTTCTATTATCTTAAAATGACATTTACAGCCTAAGATATTTAATTACGTTTTTTAGAATTCAAACCCATATGATTGAAATAAAGACTTTAAAATGATTTAAATCGCGATGAATTAATTACTTTAACCTTGAAAAAAGCCTGAAAAAAAATTAGGTTAATAATTGTATGGTTCAATTAGGATTAAGGTAACTACACTAAATTTAGAATAATTTCATAAATATATGATTATTTCAGAACCTAACTTTAAAAGTAGTTAAAGATGGAATTTTAGTTTTATCCCATCTTCTTTAAAATACAAGATGCATTTAACAGCCCAATTCCATTTTTCAGTTTTTCATAAAGTCTGTTTACACCACCTCTTATTTTGTTTAATTAATACAACGCTACTCATATAGAAATGTTTATATATTTAAAGTTTTACATTATACATTGACATGTAAAGTTGGGTACTTTCATGTTTGTTAATCACGCCCGTAGGGATAGGAGCGCCTCCATATATTTTTAACTCCTATTCCCTCTCCTCATTTTATAAATTAAACATAATAATTCTTAAAATAGAAATAAAAAGAATTTTACAGTTTTAAAGTCTTATTAATACTATTTATTGGTTATAAATGGATCTCTAACTGCCATTCACATAACTCATTGAAAATTATTAAAACAAAGCACCAAAATAGCTGTTATTTACATAAATTAGATATGATTAGTTTTTAATACATTAAATTTTTGCTTTTTGTGATTTATTTCGTATATAATTGATATTTATCTTTTTTAAAGACATTTTAGCTATTAAAAATAAATATCTACAAAACCGAAAAGATTATATATGTAAAATGTAAAATTTTACTTTAAAAATTAAAAGTGTATTAACTTGAGGAGAGTTGTGGAGTTGTAGTCATGAAAAAAGCCGTTTTTATATTAATAATAACAATTAGTTTTACAACAAATACACTGTTATCAATGGATTTTAGCTCTAATAATTCCTTTAACACATCTAAAGAAGTAAAAGTAAATGCACAAGTGACCTCCAAAGATCAAGAAATAAACAAATCCTTTCACAAAATTGCGTCTCTTAAATATGACGTTAAAAAATGCAACTGCAAACACAAATCCAATGCATTTGCAGATGTACTTACTAAAAAAGGAGCAAAAAATGTCTATTTAATAACAATAGAGCATGGACCCAGAGAATATTCACATATGGTAGTATCATGGGAAGGTAGAGTATATGATACTACAATAACACCTCCAGTTTATGGAATAGACGAAAAAGAATACCTAAATAAAATTAAAAAATACGGATTCACTGGTTTACAGGTTAAGGCCCCCTATTCCAGTAATAGAGGATAGTGGTAATAATGTGCAATTTGTTCCATAAAAAAGATATAGAAGAATGTTTGCACCTGGATACATGTAATCAAAAATTAAAACGTTCTTTAGGTTCAATAGGGCTTATTATAATGGGTATTGGTGCAATTGTTGGTGCAGGGATTTTCATAGTAACCGGAGTGGCCTCTGTAACTTCAGGTCCTGCGTTGATCTTATCATTTATAATTGCAGGTATGGCCTGCGGACTTACAGCATTATGTTATGCTGAAATGGCATCCATGATTACGGTAACAGGTGGGATATATACATACGCCCATGTAACAATGGGCGAAATATGGGCATGGATGATAGGCTGGACCGGAATACTCCAGTATATTATTGCAGCATCTGCAGTGGCAATAGGCTGGTCTTCCTACACTTCAGGATTCTTTAGTTCAATAGGATTCGCTTTACCAGATATAATAACAAGTTCTCCACTTACCGGTCCTGGATCAATTAATTTGCCTGCATTATTAATTGTAGCACTTTTAACAGGAGTACTTGTTCTTGGCGCAAAGGAAAGTGCTAAGGTTAATGCAGCAATTGTTGTAGTAAAACTCGCCGTGATCGCATTATTTATAATAGTAGGGGCCCAATTTATAAACCCTGTAAATTATCATCCATTTGCCCCTAATGGACTCACAGGAGTACTACAAGGAGCGGCAATGGTCTTTTTTGCATATGTTGGCTTTGATACAGTAGCTTCTGCAGCAGAAGAAACAAAAAATCCACAGAAAGCACTCCCAATAGGAATTATAGGGTCACTTGCAGTTTGCTCAATATTATACATTACTGTAACAGCCATAATGACTGGAATGGTTCCTTACACCATGTTTGAAGGAAGCGCAGCACCAGTTCAGATTGCACTTCAAAGTGTTGGGATAAACTGGGCAACAGCAATAGTTACAGTTGGAGCAATTGCAGGGCTTACAACAGTTATTTTAGTAAGCATGTTTGTTGTACCTAGACTTCTTTTTGCAATGTCAAGGGATGAATTACTCCCTAAAAGACTTACAAAAGTTCACCCAAAATTTAAATCTCCGATAACAAGCATCATACTTGTAGGCACTATATCTGCATTAATATCTGCTTTTTTACCACTGGAAGGGATTTTTGAACTAGTTAATATTTCAGCACTTACTGCGTTTATATTTCTTGCATTGTCTGTTATAATACTTCGAAAGCAGAGGCCAGACATCGAGAGAAAATTCAAATGCCCATTAGTCCCTGTAATACCAATTATTTCCATAATAGCCTGCTTAGGTCTAATTACACAGTTAAAACTTCTTACAATAGAAGTATTTGGAATATGGTTACTGGCCGGCTTAACATTCTACTTCACATACAGAAGATACAAGAAATACGCAGCCAATAAAAACAGTGATTTAATAAAACAGGGAAATTATGCAGTCACAGACGAACTTTCAGCAAAATAAAAGAATCCGGTAAAACTATGAACAGAAACATTTTCCGTAAAAAACCAATAAATGACCTAATTAACACAGATAACTCAACTAAATCATTAAAAAGATCTATAGGCCCATTAAGCTTAATTATTATGGGATTAGGTTGTATAATAGGTGCAGGTATCTTTATAATTACAGGTATTGCCTCAGCTAACTATTCTGGACCTGCACTGGTCTTATCATTTATTATTTCAGCAGTTGCATGTATTTTCACCGCATTATGCTATGCTGAATTTGCTTCCATGATTCCTATTTCAGGGAGCGTTTACACCTATACTTATGTTGCTATGGGGGAAGTATGGGCCTGGATGATCGGCTGGGTCTTAATATTTGAATATCTTATATCTGCTTCTGCAGTTGCAGTAGGCTGGTCTTCATACATCGTAGGCTTGCTAAACTCAACAGGATTCAACCTGCCCCAAATAATTACCAGCCCACCATGTACTGGATTAATTAATTTACCTGCATTCTTAATTATTGCACTTTTAACTGGAATACTGGTTTTAGGAGTCAAAGAAAGTACTCGCTTTAATGCAGTAATTGTTTTAATCAATATTTTCATTATACTGCTTTTTATCATAATTGGTGCTAATTTCATAAATCCTGCAAATTATCAACCTTTCATGCCTTATGGATGGACAGGAGTGCTTCAAGGAGCAGCAATGGTCTTTTTTGCATATATTGGTTTTGATGCCGTTTCCACTGCTGCAGAAGAAACAAAAAATCCCCAAAAAACACTGCCTATTGGAATTATAGGTTCTTTAATCATCAGTTCAATTCTTTATATTGCTGTTGCAGCAGTTTTAAACGGCATGGTTCCTTACAGCTTATTAAACAATGCCGCACCAGTTACATTCGCACTTGAAAAAGTAGGGGCTAACTGGGCTGCTTCAATAGTATCATTTGGAGCATTATTTGGGCTTACATCAGTACTGCTCACCAGCCTATTTGGACAAACAAGGATATTTTATTCTATGTCGAGAGATGGACTTTTGCCAGGTGTTTTTTCAAAGATTCACCATGATTTCCGCTCCCCAGTACTGAGCACTATAATTGTAGGGGCAGTAGCTTCAATTATCGCCGCCTTTTTACCGTTGAGCGTGATAATTGAGCTAGTTAATATTGGAACACTTTCAGCGTTTATTTTCCTTGCTTTATCCATAATCATTCTTAGAAAACAGCAGCCAGATATTGAGAGGAAATTCAAATGCCCTCTAGTTCCAGTAATTCCAGTTCTTTCCATAATATTCTGTGTGTTTCTTATTTTCCAGCTTTCAAGCACAACACTTGAAAGATTTGCGGTGAGTCTGGTCATTGGCTTAGCTGTATATTTTGCTTATGGATCTCGCAAAAGCAAATTAAGAGATAAAAAACCCGTTGAAACCAAAGATGAATCTTATTATGAACTTAAAGGTTACAGATTTTACAACAGTAAATGAGGAGGCTAAACTATTCTAAACAAACATCCTAAAGGACTTTATTCTCTATTTTTTACAGAAATGTGGGAGCGGTTCAGTTACTACGGTATGAGATCCATCCTTATACTTTACATGGTCAACGCTCTTCTTTACAATACTACATTTGCATCAACTATTTACGGATATTACACAGGATTAGTATATTTGACACCTCTTATTGGAGGATATGTGGCTGATAGATACTGGGGAAACCGTAAATCCACAATTACAGGAGGCATATTGATGGCACTGGGCCAATTTTCCCTTGCAGTAAGCAGCTATCTTTATGTGCCATCTATATCTCAGGGAGCCACATATTCCTCTTTTATTTTTAATAATCAAGGAATATCCTTTTTAATTGGTTTATCACTACTTGTAATAGGTAATGGATTTTTTAAACCTAACATATCCTCAATGGTGGGCTTCCTATATCCTAAAAATGATAACAGGAAAGATTCAGCATTTACTATTTTTTACATGGGTATCAACCTCGGAGCCCTCCTTTCCCCATTAATTGTAGGAGGGTTAGGAGATACAGGAAACCCTGCAGATTACATGTACGGTTTTTTAGCTGCAGGTGTAGGGATGATTATTGGCTTAATTATTTTCATATGGAGTAAAAATAAATACCTGGTAACTCCTGAAGGTAAAAGTGTTGGTTCTGTACCTTCCCATGACATAAAATGCCAAGAAAATTCCATTAAAAAGTTAACAAAAATAGAAAAAGATAGAACAGCAGTTATTGCTATTTTATCATTTTTTTCCATTTTCTTTTTCATTGCCTTTGAACAGTCAGGAGTATCACTTACCCTTTTAGCTGAACAACACGTGGACAAGGTAATTCCATTTTTAGGCAATATGCATTATTCTGCAAGCTGGTTTCAAACCATAAATCCGCTGGCGATACTGATACTGGCCCCAATATTTGCTGCATTATGGCCAGTGCTTAGAAAAAAAGGACATGAACCTCCAGTACCGCTGAAAATGGCAATAGGATTGATTATATTAGCCATAGGATTCACAGCCATTTTGCCCGCAGCCCAGATGCTCGACACTGGAACTCAAAATATAAGTCCGTTATGGCTTGTACTGGCTTATGTAATATTTACAGTGGGAGAGCTATGTTTATCTCCAATTGGATTATCCATGGTATCTAAATTAGCCCCACTTAAATTTACCTGTCTTCTTATGGCCACATGGTTTTTAGCAAGTTCAATTGGGGGTGTAATGGCAGGTTACATGGGCAGTTTATATCCATCCCCAACCAGGACTATGACAACTTTGTTAGGTACGCCCATTGATGGGTTTACATCATTTTTCATGATCTTCGTTGTTATATCTGCTGCTGCAGGTATAATTTTAATAATTACCAGCAAAAAGCTTTCAAAAATGATGCATGGGATTCAGTGACTTCACTGCATCCTTAATTTCAATTAGATCTTTTTCATTTGATCGAAAAGTTTAAATAGTTAAAATGTTACATTATACATTAAAGAGTAAACATTGGAATAAAATATCTAGTTGTAAATGTGGTAATATGTCATTAAAAACATTTTTAAAGTCATTCTGGATATTAATAGCGTACAAAATTAGGTAAATATAAAACAGGTGTTTTTCTGTGAATCAAACCCCAACAAAAACAAGTTCATCAGTAGCTTTTTTAGGTGAAACAAAAAAGAACATGCTTAAGGCAGCTGTTTTATTTATAGCAGTAATATATGTCTATTACTGTGCCATATATTCTATATACTGGTATTTAATAAAATAAGACTATTATTTTAAAGATATAAAAAAAATCAAGATAAAAATAAATGTAATTTATTTAGAAAACTCTAAACAAAGCTCGTCTCCCCTAGGATATACAACAACCTTATTTTCTTCTGAAATTGCATATTTCTGGGCAATATCAGTTAATAACTTATAAAAAGCAGCGTATGCAGCTTTATTATTTCTATCAGTGGATATATAAATATTTTTAAGCCCAATATCTATATTAAAAGGTCCAGTAAGTGATTCGCCTTCCAGTACACCTTCTTTAAATGAACCTTCATTTTCATCAAGGAAACGTGTAACATCGCGGTATATATCCTCAAAGTCCATTACTTTATCTTTTTGAACGCTGTGTTTATAAACAGCCATTTTAATATTGGCCTTTAATTCGCTGTCCTTATACGGTTTAAGTATATATCCATAGGGACATGTTTTTTCAGCCCTCGCAAGCATTTCATCATCTGCATATGCTGTAAGATAAATGATAGGGACATCATAGAGGTTGACAATGAACTCAGCAGTTTCTATCCCATCCATTGCCCCTTTAAGTACTATGTCCATTAAAACAAGATCGGGTTGTACCTTTTTGACGCTTTCAATTGCTTCTGCACCAGATGAGGCTAAATCTGTTACTGAGTATCCTAAATTTTCTAATTTCTTTTTTAATCCCATGGCCAGGATTTTTTCATCTTCAACTATCAATATTTTAGTTTCTGGCATTTTTACACCTTTTTACACGCCTCTTTTAGGTGTTATAAGCTCAAGGCAGATCTGTTCACCTTTAGGGTAAATAGTTGCAGTACCACCATATGCCTGGATAAACTTTTCAATAACTTTAGTTAAAACGCTGTAAACATTTTCGCTTTCTTGGGCGCACAAATAAGTTTTTTTAATCCCAACATCCAGACTAAATTCACCTAATTCTTCCATTACCCTGGATCCAATTATTGAATCTTTAATGTACTGTTCTTTTTCCTTTAAAAACTTGTTTACTTCATTAAAAATGTCTTCATCAACGGTTCTAGAGCTTAAATCTTCTGAAGTATTTTTTGTTTCATTTTCTGCCATGTGATCCCCTTCTTAATCAAAAATTTCCTTTTCGTCAACATTTAATTCTTCTATTTTTTGTTTACACCATTGATATAGCGCTTCTTCAGCTCCCCTCGACATTTTACCCTGCTTTTCTCCATAAGAAATTCTTGCCATTCTTCTAAACGCGATTTCTAACTCATCAGATATACATATAGTGATGCATCCCATGATATTCCTCTTTTTAATTTTTAATTCCATTAACAATTAATTCATTATTATATCCTTTATATTTAATAAATTTCATTTAAAGATTAAAAATTCAATTATATAAAAATTTCTATCTGATTTATCAGATATTTAACGAGTAGAATAAAATTTAAAAGAACACTTTGGGGAGTTGCTTGCTATGCTCGATATTCTGCAGACATTTCCTTGGATATTAATCCATTTAAAACTGCAGTTAACCATTGCATTGCAGTTAATGCAAAACACCTTATTTTTAACTGAATATTCACTCCATGAACAGTTGAAAAATTCTAAATACCAAGAATCATTTTCTGATCTTATTTTATTTTTAACACCAAAACTTGTAAAGAGATTGGATATCCATGAAAGGTAAGCTTCGAATAATAGAACGGTATCATCATCAGATATATCTAAATCCTTGTTTTTTAACTCCTTCTCAAACTCGGGTTTCATTTCTTCAAAGCTTTTTTCAAATGTTTTAAGAAGTGTGTTCTTGATGTCCATTTCACAGTACTTAGATTCATTCATACCTTGAATCATAAACTGATAATAATCATCCATAATTCTATTTTTAATCAATTTTTTCCTTTCAGTTTCTGCTTTATGTTTGTAAATGGCCATTTTAATGTTGGCTTTTAATTCGTTTAAATTGAAAGGTTTCAATAAATATCCGTAAGGTTCTGTTATCATGGCGCGTTCCAGAATTTCCTCATCTGCATATGCTGTAATATAGATAACTGGAATGTTGTAAAGGTTTATAATTTGCTGAGCAGCTTCAATACCATCCATAGGTCCTTTTAAAATTATATCCATTAAAACTAAATTAGGATTAGTTTTTTTAGCATTTTCAATTGCTTCCTTTCCTGAAGAAGCAATTCCAGTTACTGCATACCCTGCACTTTCCAGTTTACGCTTCATTCCAATAGCCAGAATTCTCTCATCTTCCACAATTAATACCTTAGCTTCCATTTTATCCCTTAAGTTAATTTATCCGATTAGTCAACACTGAGTTTAATTACTATATCCTTCTTTTATACTCCGGTTCTTTAAATACGATTACAAATTCAGTTCCATCACCTATATTAAGTTCTATATCCCCTTCAAGCTGTTTTACCAGTTCATTTACTAATTGAAGTCCCAATGAACTGGTATTTCTAAAGTCAATATTTTCAGGGAACCCCACACCATCATCGCTAACAATAAGTTTAAACTTATTAGAATCCATTTTTTCAAGCTTAACTAAAACAGTGCCTTCATCTCTATTTTTAAACGCGTATTTTAAACTGTTTGAAATAATTTCATTGACTATTAAACCCAGAGGTTGTACTGTTTCAATACTGAATAAGAAGTTACCTGTGTCAATTACAGATTTAATATTTCTTGAATCGGAATCATATGAATACATAAGATCATTTATTAAGCTCTTTATGTAACTTGTAAAATCAATATTGGAAATATCCCTTGATTGGTACATTTTTTCATGAATTAAAGCTATAGACTGGATACGGTTTTCACTTTCCCTGTAATTTTCAAGGGTCTTTTGGTCAGTGATTTCATCAGATTGAAGTTGAAGAAGGGTTGAAATTATCTGCAGGTTGTTTTTTACCCTGTGGTGTATTTCCCGAAGCAGTACCTCTTTTTCTTTTAGAGATGCCCTTATTTTATCTTCTGATTTTTTACGTTCTGTAATATCACGGTTAGTTTCAATAACAATATTTTTGCCGTGGGAATCTTGAATTAACTGCTGCCTGCTTTCCATGACGAGTTCTTCGCCGTTTTTAGTTGTATGAATTAATTCCCCCGTCCACATATCATATTTATCTAATTTTTCCATAAAATCATCCAATCCTTGCGGATGCTTAGTTTTAAGCAGTTCATGGCTAATTTTACCAATCGCTTCTTCCTTACTGTATCCATAAAGCCTTTCAGCACCCCTATTCCACGATAATATGCCCTCTTCAAAACTCCATGAAAAAATAGCTTCATATGAAATATCTAATAAAGCAGCATGCCTTTTTAAGTTTTCTTCTGCTTTTTTACGATCAGTAATATCTATAAACGATATTAAAGCCTGTTTGGTTTCAGGAATAAAACCAAATGTTGCAAATAAATCCTTAATATTCCCATTTTTAGTTTTTAACTGGACTTCATAACTATTAAGTGTGTTTTTATCTTTAAATTCATTGAAGCTATGGTGGTTTTCGATTTTATCCAGCTGATCTTTAACCACGAAATCCATTAAATTTTTTTTATTTTCAATTTCACCCTTTAAAAACCCTGTCATTTTCTCAAATTCATCATTTACAAGATTTATGGCCATACCTTCCCCTATTATAACCATTGCAGTGCCTGTATTTTCAAATATCATCCTGTATTTTTCTTCGCTCTTTTCTAAATTAGAATTAGATTCCTGAAGAGATCTTAACATATTATTTACAGAAGTCGATAAATCAGCTACTTCATCGTTACCTAAAACAGGTACTCTTTTAGATAAATCATTCTTTTTACCTATTCCAGTAATGCTTTCTATTATTTGGTCCAGCCTGTACAGAACATTTTTATCAAGGTAATATGTGATAAACATGGCCGCCAGTAAACCCATTATAATTAAAGACAGTATAAGATAGAAAATAGCGTTTTCATAATCATTGTTAATAAACCTAGGCAATTCAACTTTTAAAACAAGATCAGAGCTGCCATTAACTCCTTTTAAAAGACTGTATCCTGCAATGGAGTCATGGCTTAAATTAGTTACATAAACAGGTGTTTCATTTGATAAATGTGACATGGCATTTAAAAAATCAGAGGGTGCATCTGTATCATTAACTGGTTGAACAGAAACAAGCCCACTGTTAGAAAGACTGCTCAACATATCCTGATTTAAAAATCTTCCCATAATTAGAGTTCCGTGTGATGGGCCTTCCCCATTGCTCTTTAAAACAGGATTTGAAACAACTATCATAGGGATTCCATTAATAATTATAATCCCAGATAAACTTTTATTATTGTTTGTATTCAACATTAAGCCACTATTTTTTAGACTTTGAGTCATATTAGAATATATTTGTATCTCTTTCTGGCTTGTTCTATTATATGCTTCTGCATAAACTATTTTACCGTCATTATTTGCAAATAATATAAAATCAATATTCAATTTTAAAAACGCATCATTAACAAGTGTTTTATTTAAAAAGTTAGGATTATAGCCATTAACATAGTAATAAGCATCATCCCAGCTTGACCAATCATTTGCACTGTTATTTAACGATTCTAAACTATTATTTAATGAATTAAGAGTGTTATTCAGTACCAGCTTGGTATAACTATTTTCACTTTCAGAGGAACTGCCTACAAATATCAGCTCTGAAATTATAAAGAAACTAACAGTTAAAGATAGGATTATAACTGCCATGAGTATCAGAGTCTTTCCACGTAATTTCATTTAAGCACTGCCTTTTTTCTATGAAATAATAAATCCTAACTTTTATTTTTAATTTAGTTTTCTCTTTTAAATTCATTTACATTAGATCTTGAGATTAATTTTTTATATAGAAAACTTTAAATATACTAACGTTTAACTTTTAATTGTACCATAAATTAGTTGATCCTATTGGTTTGATATGGGGATGTGATATTTTATTCACCTTCATTTGATCCACCTTTTACCCCATATCAACTAAAGGCCGATTATTATATAATTTTTAAACAATTATTTACCTCCAGTTCCGTACATTTTCTTAAAAATAATTAAATCATTCTTATCAAAAATTTTAGTGAAATTAAGGGCTGTTAAATAAATAATAAATCCACATAAAGCTGTTATAACTAAATTAAAATCTTTTAAACAATACACCACAAAAACCATTGCTAAATTGGATAAAATTATTTTTGGCAGATCTCTAAATAAAGATCTATCCACAAAATTTGTTTTAGAAAGAGTATACAACATAAAAAGCAGTACTGAAATATCTGTAACTACTGTAGTAACAGATGCGCCAATGAAACTAAATTTATGTATCAATAATAGCCCTAATAATACATTCAGGACTATTCCAACAGTAGTTATTTTAATTACTGTAAGTTGCCTGTTGATTGATCCTAAAAGATTTGCAGAGATCCCACTTACAGAAACTAAGGTAAGTGTCCACACCAAAATCTGAAGAGCTGAAGCAGAAGGACTATATGCATCTCCATATACTGCAGTCACAATTTGAGGGGCCATTAAAGAAATAAAAAGGGTTACTGGTAAACATATGATTAGAGTGTACTTGAAGGAACGCTCATAAATAAATTTAAGTGAATTTTCTGATTTTTTATAATAAATAGACATGACAGGGAAAACAGCGACCATATAAACTGAATAAAGGGATAAAAAGAAATATATAAGTTTATTAGGTGCACCGTAGAACCCCACTGCTTCTTTACCCGCCACTGCAGAAAGAATTATGGAAGGTATCCATATAAACAACGTGAGGAAAATTCCAGATAAAGCAAATGGAAGCGCTTCTTTTATGGTCGGTTTCCAGAAAGAAAGATCAAATTCTATTTTAGGCAGATCATACCTTCTGATATAAATGATAAACATGTACGCCAGAACAAGAACATTTCTAACTAGATAAATAGATGCAAGCGCAACAACGTCCCATGAAAGACTTATTGCAGCAACCACTGCTGCAAACATAAATATGTTGTCAAACCCTGTGGCAATTGCCTGGTGTTCCATTTGCTGGTAAGCTTGAAAAACTGAAAAGAAAGTTGTAAAAAAAGAACTTATCACAATAGCAAGCGTAATCAAAATGATAACAATTGTTGTTTTGGGATTATAACCCATTAAGACAGTTGCTATTAAAATATAGATAAGAGCAATAACTGAAAAAACAGCTTTCATAGATACAGTATTTCCAATATATTTAGCTGCTAATTTTTTATCCTTTGATACTTCCCGCACGGTTAGCATTCCAAGTCCTAAATCTGTGAAAATTCCAAATAATCCAGTAAATGCAATTGCAACGGATAAAATTCCAAATTCTCCAGGTCCCAGATATCTTGCCATATACATTAAAGCAAAAAAATAGGCCACATAACTTATAATACTGGCTATAACCAAAAAAAATGTATTCCTGGCTATTTTTTTCGTTACACCCATAAAGTATACACCATACTTACAAATTAATTTTTATGCCGTTTTAAAAACTATTTAATTTACAATATGAGTCTAAAATTGTATCTTAATTTATGATATCAATATTGTATACTATTTCTTTATAGGGACCTAAACTACTGTTTTCTACAAAAATTAGCTTAGTTTTTCCAGTTTTAAGGGTTTTAAAAATAATACGTTCTTTATCCAGGAAAGAACCAATTTTAGGACCAGTAATTCGTTCCAATTTAGTCATTCTTAAATAATTATCATTGAATATTTTAATCCAGTGGTTACCACAATTAAGGGAAATATCTAACTCAATTTCAAATTTTTCATTTAATTTTAGGGTTTTTTCGATAATTTCAGTAGGTATATCACTTTTATCAAAATCAATTCTATTTCTTAACTTTATAACTTGAATAAAACTTCCCCCCTTGAAACAGTGCTAATTCTTTTCATGTTTAAATTAAAATGTAACATTTAATATATTTAAAATTTGTGTTTTTAGAATGAATTTTGAGGATTAATATATAAAGATCACTATTCAACATAACAGTACCATATTCTTTGTTTAAGGTATTTTTGGTAAAATTTAAATGATAAATACAAATAATCAGCATACACCAAATATAGCTTAATAAAATTAGTATTAATAAGTTAATTTTATTAAAATATGGTTTTAAAGGCTCTTTTAATTTTAATCTAAATCTTAAAATAATAGAAAACTTTATATGTTTAAAATGTTACATTATACTTTGACATGTAAATTGGTACATGCATATTTAAATCCAGATTCAGTTGGATAGGGTTGCCTCTCCCTATCAAACCCTATCCAATCCCCTTGAGAAAAAAATAAGTCTTGATTAAGTAAAAAAGGTGAAAATATGGATAAAAAATCAATTATGGTTTTAACTGTTTTATTTGCAGTTTTTGTTGGATTCCAGTTTGCAGAACCTGCAGCAGCTGCAAAAGTAGTAGACCACGGTGTTTCTTATAAGTGGGACAAAACACAGGGTATGTGGAGACAAAACACATGGACAACATACCAGTACAATAACGATTTCGTGAAAACTGTAGTTGTTACCCGCTGGAAATTTGACTCAAAATACACATATGGATACAAAAATACCATCACCCTTGCAAAAGTAAGCAAAGACACCATAAAAATTAGAGATGTACAGGATATTCTAGAACCTTCTGTTTACTCGTTAAATTACAAAAAAACAAAATTAACCGCATCACAATACTACTGGAGAGTTTACAGGGCAAAACTCTTTAATTGGTACGAGTAAAAACCAGTAACTCAATAAATTATTTTTTTTTAATTTTCAAATTACAGAGTTAAAAAGAAGAGTATAACCATAAATAATCATTATTCAAGATAATACAGAATTTAACTCTTAAAAATATTACCAGGGACTCATTAAGACACATAATTGTAATCCTTTAAAAAAATAGATAAATATTTAAGTTTTTAAGCAATAATAAACATTATTATATAATATAAAGAAGTGAAAGCATGAATAAAAATATACTTGCAGCTTTAATGGCATTATTTGTATTATTTGTTGGCCGTAAGAAACTTCGTTTCTTGGGCCCCAAAAATTCATTAAATTTTTGAGGGTTTCCAGTTTGCAGAACCAGCAGCAGCGGTAAAAGTAGTAGACCACGGCACAATTCAATATAGTGCATGTGAAAAAATAACCTGGAAAGCGTATCAATATCAAAAAAATGGCAAAATAAACAACAATTTCATAAAAATATACATAAATTACTGGACAAAAAACCCTAAAACTAAAAAATACTATATCGAAATCCATGAGATAGATACCATTGCAAAAGTCAGCAAAAACAGCGTTAAAATTACAGACTGGAACGATGGTGTAGATGGAGGCACAACTGTTAATTATGCTAAAACAAAATTAACAGCAGTACAGTACTACTGGAGAATATTTAGGCACGAATTAACAAAAAGCTAGTGACTCAATAAAAATCTTTATTTATTATATAATAATATAGAGGCGAAAACATGGATAAAAATATATTTGCAGTTTTAATAACTTTATTTGTAGTCTTTGTTGGCCGTAAGAAACTTCGTTTCTTGGGCCCCAAAAATTCATTAAATTTTTGAGGGTTTTCAATTTGCAGAACCTGCAGCAGCGGTAAAAGTAGTAGACCACGGCACCAAATATGGATGGAGCGGTCAAGATGGTGCATGGGAAAAAATAACATGGAAAGCATATCAATATCAAAAAAATGGCAAAATAAACAACAATTTCATAAAAATATACATGACTTACTACACTAAAAATCCTAAAACTAAAAAATACGTTGTCGCATTTCATGATACATTCACCATTGCAAAAGTCACCAAAAACAGTGCTAAAATTACAGACTGGAGCGACACAGGAATAGGTCCAGCCGTAAGCGTGGATTATGAAAAAACAAAATTAACCGCGGCACAATACTACTGGAGAGTATTCAAGCACGAGATTACAACCATTGGATAATTATAACTTTTTTATTTCTATAATATTTTTTTCATTTTAGCTGTTTTTAGTTCTAAATATCTCAATCTAAAAAATCAAATTTAATTAATCTTATATCTACTTCTAAATTATTTGATCTAAAATAATTTCAACAAATAAAGAAAAATAAGTATTTAATTCTTGAATTAAACAATTATTTTATCCAAATTGACTGTAAATCTGTTAAAATCATAATTTTATAATTTTAAAAATATTACTTATCTTCAATTTTAAGTCTCAACAATATTTTTATATACTATGTAGCACCAAGTATCATGTACCACATAGATTATTGTACTACAAAGTATTGCGAGGAATATATAAAATGAGCCGCATATCCAAA
The DNA here is from genome assembly GCF_038562635.1 of Methanobacterium sp. Lineage (NCBI taxonomy): Archaea > Methanobacteriati > Methanobacteriota > Methanobacteria > Methanobacteriales > Methanobacteriaceae > Methanobacterium > Methanobacterium sp. The sequence goes on from NZ_JBCFBO010000001.1 coordinate 690,276, forward strand.
AGATTCGAGACTGAAATGAGGAGAGGAGCCATACAGATTGCTGTAATGTGTTTACTCGAAAAAGAACGTTATGGGTATGATATAACTAAAAGCCTCAAAAATTCAGAGCTTAAAATTGAAGAAGGCACTTTATACCCTCTTCTTAAACGTCTCGAAAATGAAAAACTGCTTTCCAGCCGTTGGGACACTGCAGATTCAAGACCACGGAAATATTATCAAATAACAGAATACGGCAGAGAAGTTCGAAAAAACTGGCTGGAATTTTTTAAATCAATAAACACGAATGTTGAACAATTTGAAATTAATATGGATTCTAAAGGTGACTGAATGTACATTAACAACTATATAGATAAAGTAACAAAGAATATGAGTCCAAATCAGCAAAAAGAAGTGGGTGAAGAACTTAAATCCCATATTTTAGACATTGCAGATGCAATAGCATCTGCAAAAAATGTAGAAGTTGATGAAACTATAATTCGCGAAGCAATTTTAATGATGGAACCTCCAGAAAAACTGGCCAAAATGTATCCAAAAAGCCAGATAAATAAAGAAAATATCTGGAAACTTGAAAAAATAGTTGGAAGTGACATGTGTGCTAAATGTGGTACATGTACTGTAATTTGCCCAAATAACATACTTACCTTTGAAGGCAGACCTCAACTAACAGAAGAATGTTTGCGAAACGGCCATGGAATGTGCTTTGAGGTTTGTCCAAGGGTTTCATCCGGAAAATATCAGATAAAATTAAGGGAAAAATTTGAAAAAGACCTTTATTATGGAAGGGGATCATCTGAAGGACAGGACGGCGGCGCAGTAACCGCCTTTTTAAAACATCTCCTCCAGGTAAAAAAGATAGACGGTGCCATTGTAGTTGGTGATGAATACTGGAAACCTGTTTCATTAATAGTTCAAAGTGCTGATGATTTACTTAAAACATCAAAATCTAAATATGCAATATCCACCCTTGAAGCGCTGAAAACAGCAGGTGAAATGGGCCTCGAAAAAGTAACAATTGTTGCACTACCCTGCCAGATAAACGGGCTTAGGAAACTTCAGTATTTCCCATACCTTGCAAAGCATGAAGAGGAACTTGGAAGAACAGGTAAACCTGTAAAAATTCCAAAAATTGAGTACCTAATAGGACTTTTCTGTACAGAAAAATTTGACTATGGAAACATGAAGGGGATATTAGAAGAAAATAATATAAAAATGGAAGATGTTGAAAAATTCAACGTTAAAAAAGGCAAACTTCTGGTATATACAAATAGAGAAGAGAAAAAAATAGATTTAAAGAAAATAGAGCTCTGTGCAGGCTGTAAAATGTGCAAAGATTTCGATGCTGAGCTTGCAGATGTTTCAATTGGTTCTGTTGGAAGCCATAATGGATATTCAACCATCATAATAAGGACCAAAAAAGGTGAGGAAATTAAAAACGCTTTAGATCTTCAAAAAGGTGTAGAAGTTGAAGAAATTGAAAAACTTCAGGGCTTCAAACAAAAAAGGTTCCAGAAAGAAGTAAATAAAAGAAAGGAAAATGATGAATATATATCCTTTTACTGGGCTTCAGATTATGCAGGTGTTTCAAAAAGAGCTGATGGAACTTATTTCATCAGGATCAGGGCAAAACCAGCTGGATGGTACACCACAGAAGAAATAAAAGAAGTTGCAGACATAGCAGAAAAATATAATGCCAGGATCAAGTTAACAAATAGAGGGGCATATGAACTCCACGGCATAAATGGATTTGATATTGAGGATGTTGTTACTAAACTCAATGAAATTAACCTTGTAACTGGTTCAGAAGGTCCGCTTGTCAGGGCAACACTTGCCTGTCCAGGTAAAGAAAACTGCGGCAGCGGACTTATAGATACAACTAGAATATGTGAGATTATAGAAGATAAATTCAAAGAGAGACCTACCCCCTACAAATTCAAAATTGCAGTGAGCGGATGCCCAAATAAATGCATGAGGCCACAGATACATGATACAGGAATAGCAGGTATAAAATTCCCAGAAACTAATGAAAATGAATGTAACGGCTGTGGAAGATGTTCAGAAGTTTGTAAAGTTGAAGCCATTAATATCAGGGGAGACACTTCTTATACCAACTATAATATCTGTGTTGGCTGTGGAAAATGTTTAAATGCGTGTCCGCACAAAGCAAGGGAAGTTAAAGAAGAAGGATTCATGCTTTATATAGGGGGCAAAGCTGGAAGGGAGCTGGTTGAAGGTGTCAGCACTAAAGTTAAAAGTATTGATGAAATAACAGACTACATAGATAATGTTCTCAAGGTTTACGATAAATACGCTGATAAACCGCAAAGAGAGCGGCTAGCTGCAACCATGAAAAGAATTGGCCAGACAAAATTCATTGAAGAGGTTAGAAAAAGCATTGAAAATTAAATTTTTTTTTCTTTTCTAAACTTTTTTAAAAGATATCCTGTTAGCATCCTCTCTTTTTTAAGAATTTAGATGGTTGATTGGAATCGTGAAATAAAAGGTTGAACCTAAACCATATTCAGATTCAACCCAAATTTTCCCTCCATGGCGTTCAACGATCCGTTTACAGATTGCAAGACCAATACCTATCCCCCTATACTCATCAATTGTATGTAACCGTTTGAAAATATCAAAAATTTTGTTACTGTACTGTTTTTCAATTCCAATTCCATTATCAGAGACTGAAAATATATATTCCTTCTTTTTTGTATCTAGATGTGCCAAAATGTTGATTTTTGGCTGTTTTTCTGGATTTTTAAATTTAATGGCGTTTCCTATAAGATTCTGGAATATCTGAACCAATTGTCTAGAATCAGCAGTTATAGTAGGAAGCCGTTCATGAGTTATCTCCGCTTCATTTTCATCAATTAACCTTTTAAGATTAGATAAAACAATATCAATGGTTTCATTAACATCTGTCGGTTGAAAGTTTTCACCTTTTCCAACAAGAGAATATTCCAGTAAACCCTGAATCATCTCCTTCATCCTCATTGCTCCATCAACAATGAAATCAATATATTCATCAGCATTACTATCCAGTTTACCTTTATAACGTCGCCCCAATAACTGTGAAAAACTTGCAATACTTCGAAGTGGTTCCTGTAAATCATGAGATGTAATGAAAGTGAACTGCTGAAGTTCGTAATTGGAACGCCTTAGTTCCTCTACGAGTTCTTTGAGTTTATTTTGAGCTTCTTTACGTTTCGTTATGTCAGTATTAATCTCTAAAAAACCCAAAGGTGGACCATTTTCATATTTTTGTAGTGACCATCTACTCAATACTGTAATAATCTCACCATTTCTTTTTTTATGTTTTAATTCCCCATCCCATTGCCCATACTTTAAAACATCCTTCTGAATATTATCTAAAGGTTCAGGGTATTCCGACTGCAACAAGTCATGGGTAACTTTTCCCAGTGCTTCTTTCATACTCCAACCATAAGTTTCTTCAGATCCTTTATTCCAGAATGTAATTTCATCGTTCATGTTGCGGACAAAAATAGCATCATGGGTAAGGTTTATTAACTCAGCTTGCATTTTAATATTTTTTTCTGCCATCTGACGACTTATATCACTTTTATAAATTGACTGGACACTTAACCAGACTAAAATTACTAAAATTAAGATAGTAAAAAATATGGTAATCGCAGTTCCAAATTCAGCATCATATAATCCCATATGTTCCCCCAAAAGTTTTAACCAACCTAAAATCAAAGGAATAATAATGATACTAGGTAATATTCTCCGTGCGAAAACACCAGCAAGCCCCTTGCTTGTTAATATTTTCATAAAGCCTTTATCTGGACGAGAAGCAATAATTGCCAGAAAAATAAGGAATAACATAACAGACCCATAAAGAGATGGTGCTGTTGTGTTCAAAATAGGATAAATTGTTGTTTGATAAAGATATCCTAAAACAATGAGAAATGATACAAAGCCCACAAGAATAATTAATAACTGAAAAATATGAAAATTTCCCTTTTCTTTCTTATCAATCGTTAAAAGGGAAATACTAATTAATAAGAAGCTTGAAACCGCAACCAATGACATCCTGTTTAAAGCTCCCGTTTGGAAAGCACCATGAGGTTCCCTAAATAATATCTGATCTATACCTAAATTAATACCAGATATATACTCAAAAAGAGTAAAAGATCCAATTAACAAAATAATTAAAGATAATATTCGTGCAATTAAAATATTACGCGAATTTACTCGTTTTTCTTGCAAAAACCATATGATTATACCAATAAGAAGAAAAGAAAACGCAGTGTTAGATTTAATAGTAGAAAAATCAGAACCTGGAGTTTTAAGAATTTCAATATTAAATGCCCATCCAATAAGGAATAAAATACTGATCAAAATGATAAAAATACTTAAAATTTCAGAAAATGCCCGTAATTTAGACATATATTGATTTTGAAGATTTGAATTCATTTTAAATCACCCACCCATATAGTAATAATATATTTTTATAAATTATTAATTATTGGGAATCTGTGATCCTGAATCAATATCTCAAAAAAAATAAATTTTAAGTGATTTAAAGCTCAATAAACATTATAGTGGAGGATATCCATCCCAGTAAAGCTCAACAGCATATTTTGCTGCAGTTTTAACCTGTTCGGGATAATCTGCCCTCAGCCTATCAAGCAATTCATATTTATCCTTCGAGCCTGCAACAGCCTTCATTACATTCAAATAAACCTCAAGAGATTCAATTGAATAGTTACATGGAATTTCAAGTGTTATACAAACATCCCATTCTTTAAATAAAGATGTTCGAATGTAAGGGGATGTTGAACCTATTAAAACACCTTTTTCAAGGTGTATAAGCGGAGGAACACCAGTACTTTCCTTTCTGTTTAAATTTGTTAACTTGCTAAAACTGTTTGAGTTATAACAGTGGAGTTCAACATACATTTCAGGTTTAATGTCCCTAATTATAGATATGATCTCCTTACCTCGCTCAGAACCATAATAATGCCTGTCAAGTGTGCTGATATAGGGGCTCTTATCAAAATTGTACATCGTAAGGTTGCCGTTTTTAACATCATTTTCAGAAATGTTAGAAAGGGCATCTATAGTTGTAAGTCCTTCTTTCCCGTGGACTCCTCCAATAAAAAGACGTACAGGATTATCTCCTTTATTTATTATCTTTTTAAAGACCACCATCTGTTAAACCTGCTAAAATTAGATTCAAATTATAAAAAATAAAAAATAAGGAAAAGTTTTAGGTTCCTTCTTCCCAATTTGCAAGATATTCAGACTGTCTTGGGCTTAATTCATCTATTTCAATATTCATTGCCTTTAATTTTAGTCTAGAGACTCTATCATCAATTTCATCTGGAGCTTTATAAACTTTGTTTTCTAATTTAGCCCCTAAAAGATGTTTAGCCGATAATGCCTGTACTGCAAAACTCATGTCCATAATTTCTGCTGGATGGCCCTGGCCGCGTTCTCCTGCTAAATTAACAAGCCTTCCATCTGCAAGAAGATAAAATTCCCTTCCGTCTTCCATAACAAAGCCTTCAATATCTGGTTTTAACTGTTCATGTTTAACAGCCATATCCATAAGATCGCCCTTGTTTATCTCTACGTTGAAATGCCCAGAATTTGCAAGTATACAACCGTCTTTCATATTTTTAAAGTGTTCCTTTGTAACTACGTCTATATCTCCAGTAACAGTTAGAAGAAGATCTGCATATTTAACTGCTTCTGCCACTTTCATTACACGGTATCCGTCCATTCTTGCTTCTAAAGCTCTTATAGGGTCTATTTCAGTTACAATGACATTTGCACCTAAACCATTTGCCCTCATTGCGATACCTCGACCGCACCAGCCGTATCCACAAACAACAACAGTTTTACCTGCAATAAGGACATTTGTTGAACCCATTATCGAATCAAATGTTGATTGTCCAGTTCCATATCTGTTATCAAATAAATATTTGGTATATGCATCATTTACAGCAATAACTGGGAATTTTAATGCTTTATCTTCGGCCATAGCCTTAAGTCTGTGAATTCCAGTGGTGGTTTCCTCACATGCACCCATTATATTTTCGATAAGTTCTGGCCTTTCCTTATGTACCAAAAATATCATGTCTGCCCCATCATCAATTAAAATGTCCGGTTCATGATCAAGTACTTTATGGATAGTTTCATAGTATTCTTCTGTGGTTTCTTCTCTCCAGCCGTACATATTAAGGCCCATAGCTGCCCCTGCAGCTGTAGCATCATCTTGAGTTGAAAGAGGGTTACATCCGGTCATTGCAACTTCAGCACCGCCTGCTAAAAGCGTTAATCCTAAATTTATAGTTTTTGGTTCTAAATGTAAGCATGAAGCTATTGTAATTCCTTTGAATGGTTTTTCTTTTTCATATTCTGATTTTATATGCTCTAAAACAGGCATATGCCTTTGTACCCAATCTATTTTTTTCTTACCTTCTGGTGCAAGTGAAATATCTTTTACATCATAACTCATTTTTTCACCATTAAATATTGGTCGTGCTTAAAATTAACGTTATTTTATTATAATATATGAATTTTCCAATCTACAAATATATAACCAATTATATTTAAACTTACTTTGGTATTAATATAAATACCTAACTTAAAATGCATAATTAAAATGCAAATAAATCTTAATGATACTTTAATTTCATTATTAGACATTTAAATCTGTTAATAAATAAATATTTAATATATCCATGATTATTATACAAGATAATTAATAAAGAACATGTTAAAATTAATAATATTTTATATTATGCAGCAGAATTGGCTAACTATTAACAATGTTTATATAATGATTCTTTCTAATTTTTAAACATGGAAAATCACGAAGAAATTCTGGATCCAGGAGTATATTATGAACAACTTCAGGGAATGTACATTGAAGAGTCTGATCTGAATTTATCCACCGATTTTGAAGCACGAACAACATTGGTTAAACTAAATAGACTTCAAAGTGATGTTTCAAAATTAAAGCATAGTGTATCTCAAGACATGAGAACCATAAGAAATTTGTATTTAGATGATTCCATAATAGAGAAACCTAAAGTCCTTGGCATATTCGGTGGGGGGAAAAAATTAAGCGCTACAGAAAAAAGAAAAAAAGTGGAAAAAGAACGTGAAAATAACCTTACTCCATATAAAGAAGTTATAGATATGATCGATGATTATATACTCCAGATTGAAGACCTTAAAAAATACATCGAAGACGAGGTCTTAGAAACATATTCGCGAATTCCAAAAACTATAAGAAAAATCTCTAAAGCTGATCTGAATAAGTAAATATTTCAATTAACTTTAAAAGATTATAAAACTACTTTTTAATATTAAAATCACATAACAAGTAATCTTTCACTTATTTAAAAGATTATAAAACTACTTTTTAATATTAAAATCACATAACAAGTAATCTTTCACTTATTTAAAAGATTATAAAACTACTTTTTAATATTAAAATCACATAACAAGTAATCTTTCAC